>NZ_JAGPXY010000221.1 GCF_018070325.1 Micromonospora sp. H61 | reverse complement strand
GCGGCCTTGCCCTCGCAGCCGAAGCCCACAATGTACACGCTCTCATGCTCATCCGAAACGGCGATCTGAGCGAAGGGATTCACCAGCTCGAGGATGCCTTTCTCGAGGCCAGCATTTGCGGGGCCGACGTACTTCGCACTATCGCCGTCAATCTCGCCACCGCTCACCGCATGAAGGGCGACATGGCCGCCGCAGCCCGCTGGCTTGAGCGGTCCAGTCGATATTCCCAGGAGGTGTCTGCTTCTACCTCCTTGCAGTTGTGGGAGTCGATTACGCGAGGGTCGCTTGCTGCCGGAGCGATCGACGGTCCGGGCATCACGCGGGCGCTTGACCAGATCGTCGGTGATGTTCGGGCTGGCGAGATACTAAATTTCGACGCAGTCGCAGCGGCGGAGGTGGCGCGGATCGGGCTCGAGGCAGGGCGACTCAACGATGATCTAGATCTAGTGCGGCGTAGCCGTGACACGCTTGAACTGCTCGCCCAAATAATCGGCTCAATCTACACCGTCAACGACTCGCGAAAGCTTACGGCCAGCGCCAACGCGGCAGTCGGTGAGTTCGAGCTTGCGCGACTCGGGGATGCGGAGGACATGCAGTGGGTCAGGCCTCGGCTCGCGGAGCTCGCCGACCGGCTTCGCGACACACTCGGCCCAGACGATCCGCGAACGCTAGCGTTCCAGGCGAATGTGGTCATTGTAGACCTTGAAGTTGCCCGCCTCCGTCAATCCTCGTCGTCGTTCGCTAAGTGCCTCCGACGGTTGGAGCAGCTCGTGGAGCGGCAGTCGACGCTCCTAGGGTCGACCCATGAGCAAGCACTCACAAGCGCCGCAAACCTGGCGTGTGCACGGTTTGAGCTGGCCCTGCGAACGGCCGACGAACCCGCGCTAGACCTTGCCGCGTCAGGACTCGCGGCATCGGCCGCGGCTTGTGCACATGAGCTTGGCGATGACCACCCGGTGACGCTCGTACTACGGCAGCAACTACGATTTTGCACTGACACCGACCAATCGTCGGACAGGCCGGGGGCGCTTGGCGGCATCATCACGCGGGTACGGCAGAAGACGCGGTGGGATCACGGCGATGAGAATTACGCCTCGTTTGAACTTGCCGGTCAACGCCTACTGAGGGGCTCTGAATCGTCGCCATCAGCCGCCCACGGTGAGTCGGGCCGGAAACCACCGCAGCACGATCGCCGAGAACTCTCCGATGCCGACGACGACACCTGGACGTTGATCGGGCGGGCTC
>NZ_JAGPXY010000220.1 GCF_018070325.1 Micromonospora sp. H61 | reverse complement strand
GCTACGCGCCGATCGTCCTGTGGCCGCAGACTCTGCCCGAGCTGACGCCCGATCGACGAGCCTGCCTCGCGCTGGCCTGGGAGGATCTGCCCGACGCCTTCCCTGAGCTGTACCGGCGGCTGCGGCGCGGCGACCCGACCGACGATACCGCCCATCTCCGCGCCATCTGGGACGACAACCGCTGGCTGCGGTTCTGCCGCCGGTTCCAGTACGCGCCGCTGACCGAAGCCGAGGAGTACACATCATGAGCTGGGAGCCGCTCTACCGGGGCGACGGGATCCCCCGCACGGTCGACCTGCCCGCGCCGCCGCCGTGGCGGGTCTTCCCTCGTCCGTCGTCCGCCGTGCCGTTCGAGGCGACGCCGGATCTGACCGACGCGGTCAACGCTGCACTCTGCCTGCGCCGCCCACTGCTGATCACCGGGCCGGCCGGCTCCGGCAAGTCCACCGTTATCGAGTCGGTGGCCACCGAGCTGGGGCTGGGTGCGGTGTTGCGCTGGCACATCACCTCACGCAGCACGGTGAGTGAGGCCCTCTACCAGTACGACGTCCTGGGCCGAATCCACGCGCAGCAGCTTGGCCAGCCGTCGGACGACATCGGCCACTTCGTCCGGCTGGGCCCGCTCGGCACCGCGCTGTGCGACGTCGGCGCGCCACGAGCCCTGCTCATCGACGAGGTCGACAAGGGCGATCTGGACCTGCCCAGCGACCTGCTCAACGTGCTCGAGCGCGGCGAGTTCGACATGCCGGAGCTCGCCCGGTTCGAGGCCGACACTGTGGAGGTGAGGGAGTGGGACGGCGCCGCCCGACGCGCCATCCTCCGCGGCCGAGTGCAGTGCCGCAACTTCCCCTTCATCGTCATGACCAGCAACGGCGAGCGCGAGTTCCCGGCGGCGTTCCTGCGCCGGTGCGTACGCTTCACCATGCCCGCGCCGAGCGAGGAGACGCTGTCCCGCATCGTCGCCGCGCATCTCGGTATGGAGGCCGCTGGGCGCACCGGGGCGCAGGAACTCGTCCGCGCCTTCCTCGATCGCCTCAACGGCGGCGACCAGCTCGCCATCGACCAGCTACTGAACGCGGTGTTCCTGCTCACCGGCGGCCGGGCACCGGAGGAGGAACAGCGGCACGACATCGAGCGGACAGTGCTGCGGAGCCTGTCCGATGCCTGATGTCCGGCCGGCGACCGCGTGGCTCAAGCGCCTCGACGAATCGCTCGACGCCACCGCCCTCGCGGAGGTGCTGTGGCTCGCCGCGCAG
>NZ_JAGPXY010000219.1 GCF_018070325.1 Micromonospora sp. H61 | reverse complement strand
CGCTGCACGTCAGCCGCACGGGGCGCCGCCTCGTCGACTGGGCCAAGGCATTCACCGGACCCGGCCTATTCGACCTAGCCACCTGGTTCGGCACCCGCACACTCACCGAACCCCGACTCCTCACCCGCACACTCACCGAACCCCGACTCCTCACCAAACTCATACACGCCTACGTCGCAGCGGGCGGCCACCCCGATGCCGAAGCCGACCGGGGCCGGTTACCCGCTGCCCGATGGGCGCTGGGCTGGCACCGGGTGTGGGCAGCCTGGTGGCTGCTGACTACCGCCGCCGCTGGCCACCACCCTGCCTTCTCCGATCGGCGCCACACCCAAGTCGTTCTCCGGCAACTCCAGGGCGCACTGGAACTGCTCGGAACACCGTCGACTATCAGCGCCAGCCGCCCATCACCTACTGCAGGAAGATCCTCGTGAAGCGCCTCGTCGACACCCACGCCTCGTCCTGCTACTTCCGCACCTCCGCCGGAGGCGACGGGCGCAAGGCGTTGGTGCAGGTCACCCGAACGGTGCAACCTGCACTGCGCCCACTGCTTCGTCTCCTCTACTGCCGCCGGGTCCGACCTGTCCCGGCTCGACTTCACCACCCTCGTGCCGCCACGGCTTCTCGCCGCCCGCGTCGACCGCCTCACGCGCCAAAGGGCGTAGTCGCCACCGTTGTCCACCGGTAACTGCGGTGTTCTCGACGTAGCGCGATCAACGTTGCTTGTCGGATGGTCACCCAGGCGGGTGGCTGGTAACGGAGGGCGTTAAGGCGGGTGCGGATTGGTCCGGTCGGTGCCTGAACGCCGCTATAGGCGATCGTCACATGTGGCCGGAATCCATCTGAGGCCTCCGGCACGGTCTGCCATACCGCGCCGATGGCACCTCGGATGGTCGCGCGGAGGTGTTCGACGCGGTCCCAGGGACGGACGAGCAAGCCGATTCCTTCGGCGTCGGGGTCGACCGGCCCAAGCGACAACTCCAGCGGCGGCAGGCCGGCGCAGCGTCGGCGAGTCTCGGCAACTACCGCTGCGACGTCGGTGTTGGTGACCTCGTCGGTGAAGCCGAGACCTTGCATGGTCAGGTGGAGCCCGTCGAGCGGCACCAAGTCCAGTCCGGGCAGAGCGAGTTGCCGTTGCAGGTCGGTGACGAGGTGATGGAGTTCAGGTTGATGTTCGAAGGTGAGGTGCCAGGTGTAGAACTGGCGGTCGGCCCGCCAGCCCGGGCGCCAGTACCAGTGGTTGGTGAGTTCGGGCAGGTCCTGGTAGGCGGTCCAGCGCTGGTGCAGGC
>NZ_JAGPXY010000025.1 GCF_018070325.1 Micromonospora sp. H61 | reverse complement strand
CCCGGAAGATCGGGGCCTCGGCCGGGAAGTCGGGCCGGGTGCTGACCGGTGCGGCGGGCACCGACGGAACGGCCGGCGGTGCCACAGCGCCCGGCCCGGCGACCGGCCCGACCGGGAGGCCGTGGGCGCCACGCCCATCAGCGGTCTCCGGGGTGTCCGGGGTGGTGCCACGCCGGGGCAGCGGGTCGACGGTCGGGTAGGCCACTGTCGGGCTGCCCAGCGAGGCGCCCGCGCCGTTGCTGTAGGCCGGCCGGGCCGGCGGGAGCGGGGCGGCGGGTGCGGGGGCGGCGGGGGCCGGCGGCATCGTCGAGCGCGGGCCGGTGTAGCCACCCGCCTGTACGGCCGGGGTGGTGTCCCGCGAGTCCAGCGGCGACTGCCACTGGGCGGGTGCCGGCGGGCTGGTCCGCCACTGGTCGGGCAACGTCGCCGCGGTCGTCGCGGCACCGGCGAACTGCTCGGCGTGGCCGGCCGGGGTGAGCGGCGCCTGCTCCACGGCCATCGGCTGACGCGGGCGGGTGAGCACCTGCTCGCGGCCCCGGTTGCTGGGCAGCACCACTGTGGCGGCGGGCAACGTCACCTGGGCGACGGTGCCGCCCTCGACGTTGCGGCGCAACTCGACCCGGATGCCGTAGCGGGAGGCGAGTCGGCTCACCACGGCCAGACCCATCAGTCGGAACGCGGCGACGTCCACGCTCGGTGGGGCGGCCAGCCGCCGGTTGAGCGAGTCGAGCTGGTCGTCGGTGAGGCCAAGCCCGCGGTCCTCGATCTGGATCAGCACGTAGTCGCGGATCCGGCGACCGTCGGCGACCACAGTGGTGTTCGGTGGCGAGAACCGGGTGGCGTTGTCGAGCAGCTCGGCGACGAGGCGTACCACGTCGTTGACCGCGTGCGCGGCCACCTCGATGTCGGTGTCCACGGTGCCGAACTCGATGCGGTTGTAGAGCTCCACCTCGGACTGGGCGGCGCGCAGCACATCCACCACCAGCGCGTTGTCGTGACGCGGTGCGGCGGAGTCGGCGCCGGCCAGGACCAGCAGATTCTCGTCGTTGCGGCGCATTCGAGTGGCCAGGTGGTCCAGTTCGAAAAGCTGCGCCAGCCGCTTCGGGTCCTCCTCGCCGCGCTCGATCGCGTCCAGCTCGCCGATCATCCGGTCGACCAGGGTCTGACTACGGCGGGCCAGGTTGAGGAACATCGCCGAGACGCTGGTACGCAGTGCCGCCTGCTCGGCGGCGACCCGCACCGCCTCCCGGTGTACGACGTTGAAGGCCAGCGCCACCTGACCGACCTCGTCGCGGGTGTTCAGCTGGATGGGGTCCCGGACCTGGCGGACGATCTCGTCCACCCCGCCGTCACCCACACTGCCCATGTTCTGCAGCCGCTGCACGGCGTCGGGCAGGTCGTGGTTGGCCACCGAGAGGGCACCCTCACGCAGTCGGCGCAGCGAGTGGTTGAGCGAGCGGGCCAGCACCACGGCCAGCGACACGGCGATGATCAGGGTCAGCAGCACCAGGATCGACTCGACCACTGCCTGCCGGATGACGTCCGAGCGGGCCTGGTCGGCCTGCTGGAGCAGTCGGTCCTGCAGTTGGATCTCGGCCCAGCGCATCAGGTCGTTCACGGCGCCGATCGCCGCCGTGGCGTCCTGTGCGGTGACCAGCGGGCGCTGCCCGACCGAGCGGGTGATGTCGGCGGCCACCCGGTCGGCCAGGCCGACCGCGTCGCCGGAGACGGTGCTGTCGACCAGGGCGCGCTGCACCGGGTCGGCGGCCAGCGAGAAGGCGACCAGGGCCTCCTGCTGACCCGTCAACGTTGCCACGAAGGAGGAGAACTGCTCCGAGTCGAGCTGGCCGGCCGTCAACGCGGTGAAGGCGACGGCCTGTTCCTCGGCGACGGAAGCCTTGGCGCGGGCGAAGGCGGCGACCGCGCGGCGGCTGTCCGCCAGGCTCTCGGCGCCGGGCAGCTGGGCCAGGCCGTCACCGTACGAGACCAGGTCGGTGAGAATGACTCCGTAGCGGAGCACCGCCTCGGCGACCGCCATCTGCCGGCGGTCCAGCACCTCCTGACGGGTGCCGTCCAGGGTGGCCAGGTGATCGTCGATGGCGGCCAGCCGGTCCCGCAGGGCGGCCGGCACGTCGCCGATCCGGCCCCGCTCGGCGCGGTACTCGTCCACCTGCTGCTGCGTCTGGCGGACCCGCAGGTTGTACGCGTCGGCCGGCTGCTGCGGAGCGGCCAGGTAGGCGGCCGCTGCCATTCGTTCGGCCTGGAGGTCCTGGGTGAGGGCGCTGACGTCGACGGAGAGGGCTGTCAGTGACCGGGCCCGGGTGGCGTCGAACGCGCCCTCGCCGACGGAGATCAGGCGGACCGTGGCCAGCGCGATCACCGCCGCCACCGGGACGACCAGAATCAACGCCAACTTGGACCGGATCCGGGCGTCACGCAGTCTCGGCATCCGTCGGCGCGCAGGCCGACCGCTATCGCCGAGCGTGGGCAGGGTCGTCGGTCCGGTGCTCACGACATCGCCTCCGTCGTTTCTTCCCCGCCTGAGCCGCCGAGCCATGCCGTAAGCGGAGGGGACCACGCGCGGCACGGCCGCGATTTCATCAGAGATGATCGTGTTTGGGAAGCCGCAGTGAGGTAGGAAACGGTCGGACGGAGCGCATCCCGTGATCCGGGCAACTGATACCTTCATTTCCGCAAGCCCCTGAACAGGGCATGTAACTCCAGAGTGGTCACGCGTGTATGCAAAGTGAGCTTTTGCAAACATTGCGTTACCCCAGCATGTGGGATGGCCGTCCCGAAAATGCTGCCGGGGTCCGCGCTTGACCACAGCGCCGGCCATTGGCAAGGTTTTGCAGGCTTCGCGCACACCGTACGGCAGAGGAGATCCCGTCCTCCACTGAGGACGGATTAGCGGCGGTGACCGGGCAGCGCCCGCGCCCGCACCTGGAGGACTGAGTTGAGCCCCATCCGCTCCGCGACCATCGCGGCGCTCGCATCGGCCGTAGTGGCCACCACGCTCACCGGCTGCCAGTTTGGCGAGGCGGAACAGGACACGAGTCCGATCGTGATCGCTGCCGATCTCGAACTCTCCGGCGCCGCAGCCACTGTTGGCCGGACATACCAGCGCGCCCTCAAACTCAAGGTCGATCAGTTGAACGCCTCCGGTGCACTGAACGGCCGGAAGATCGACCTGAAGGTGAAGGACAACCGTTCCGACTCGGCCGAGTCACTTCGCAACATCGTCGACTTCAGCAGCGATTCGAAGGTCAGCGCCATCATCATGGGCGGCTGCAACGAATGCGCGGTCGGAGCGGTCGGGACCATCAACGAGAAGCGGATTCCCACCATTGCGCTAGCCGCTTCCGGCGCGATCGCCGCGCCGGCCGCTGAACGGCGCTACGTGTTCAAGCTGGGCCCCAACGCCCCGGACAGCGCCGCCGCCCTGACCGCTGAGCTACGCCGCAACAACATCCGGAAGGTGGGGATGCTGGTCAGCGACGACGACTACGGCCAGGAGGGCGCGACCGCGCTCAAGAGCGAGCTGGACAAGGCCAGGATCACGCTCCGACAGCAGCGGATCAAGACCACCGACACCGACGTCAGCCAGCAGGTCCAGCAGCTCGCGTCGGGCAAGCCCGACGCGATGGTCTTCTGGACCCCGCCGGAGCAGGCGACACTGGCCGCCACCAGCGTGCAGCAGACCATCTTCCGTGGGTCGATCTACTTCGACGCGGCAGCGGCCGGGGACCTCTTCCTCGGGGCGGCGGCCAAGGCGACCGAGAAGGCCACGCTGATCTTCACGCAGACCATGGTGATCGACGACGTGATCGCGACCACGCCGGCCAAGGCGGCGCGGCGGCAGTGGTTCCAGGACTACACCGCCCGCTTCGGTGGCTACAACGGGTCCTCGTCGTTCGCCGCGGACGCCGTCCAGCTGATCGCCGACGCCGAACTGCGCGCCGGTGGTGAGATCGGGAAGGTGGACCGCAACGGCATCCGGGACGTGCTGGAGACGTCCCAGATGGACGGCCTCTCCGGCCCGATCCGCATGACGCCGGACAACCACAGCGGCCTGATGCCGCAGGCGCTCACCACGCTTGTCGCCCGCAATGGTCGTTGGCGGTTGGCGGGGTAGACGCTGGGGCCTTTCATCTGGCCGGTGCGTCGGGGTGCGGGGTGGGGGGGTGTGGCCGACCGTGCCCGGCTCCGGGCGGTCAGGCTTGATCCCTCCGCCGGGCCCGGTAGGCCACACCCTTTGTGCCAGCAGCGTCGATGGAAAGGGCCGGCCTCCTGAGTGGGAGGCCGGCCCTTCACGTTTCCTAGTTCTGCTGGGTTAGCGGCTGCTGGTGGTTTCTCGTACCCAGGGGAGGGCGAACCGCTCGATCAGCAGGAGCGCCGAGTAGAGCAGGATGCTCACCAGCGCCACCAGCATGATCGCCGCCCAGGCGGTGGCGGCGTCGCCAATGCCGGCGTACTGCGTGATGACATAGCCGAGGCCGCTCTCGCCGGCCTGGAACTCACCGATCACCGCGCCGATCGCGGCCAGTGGCATGGCCACCTTGAGCCCGACGAAGATCTGCGGCAGCGCGGCCGGGAAACGCACCTTGCGGAACGCCTGCCAGCGGGAGGCGTTCCAGGACCGCACCAGTTCGGCCAGGTCGGCCGGCGTGGTGGTCAACCCGGTCGCGGTGGAGAGCACGATCGGGAAGAAGCAGAGCAGGAACACCATGGTCAGGATCGGCTTCTGGCCCCAGCCGAGCGCCACCACCAGCAGCGGGCCCAGCGTGATCTTCGGCACCGCGTTCACCGCGACCAGCAGCGGCGTGAACATCCGCTCCACAGTGCGGGAGCTGGCCAGGGAGAGTCCGATCAGCACACCTGCGGCCACCGAGAGGGCGAAGCCGATCAGGATCTCCAGCGTGGTGTCCCAGGTGTGCTCCAGCATCTGGACGGGCTTCTCGACGAACGCGCTGAGCACGTCGCCGGGCGGCGGCAGGGCGACAGGGTGGACCAGCTCCAGCCGGGCGATCAGCCACCACGCCGCCAGCGCGACCAGGATGCCGACCGCGGGCAGCGCCGCTCCAGCCCCGGCCCGAAGACCGGCACCTCGACCCGCGCGCCCCGCGTCGGGGCCGGCACTCGGCGGCGCGGGTTCCGCCACCGCCGGGTCCGCTGACCGGACGTCGGTCATCTCTGTCCTCCTCGAAATCCCACGGCCCGCCGGGGGCCGACGAGCGACGGGGGTACGTCCCACCGGGATCGGCGGGACGTACCCCCTGCTGACGACCGGACGATCAGGCCTTCGGCGCGAGGCTGAAGTCGATGATCTGCTCGGGGGTGATGTTCTGCTTCAGCGCGCCGGCGCCCTGCAGGATGGCGATGCTCTTGGCGACCCGACCGCTGTCCAGGGTGCCGATCGCGGTGCCGGTGTTGCCGGAACGGACGTACGCGGCCATCAGCTCCAGCTCCGCGGCGGCCGAGACCGGGTTGGTGGCGTCGACGTTCTTCTTCAGGATGTCGGCGGCCTCCTTGGAGTTCGCCAGGCTGTACTCCAGGCCCTTGAGCAGCGCCGCGGTGAACTTCTTCACCATCTCGGGCTTCTCCTTGGCGATCTTCGAGGAAGTGATCAGCACGTTGCCGTAGAGGTCCTGCATCACGTTGCTGTACGGCAGCATGACGGCCTTCTTCTTGGCCACCGCCTCGATGGTCGGCTGACCGACGACGAACTGACCGATGCCGTCCACCGAGCCGGAGGCCAGCGTGCCGATCAGGTTCTGCGCCTCACCGTTGACCCAGGTCACCTTGGTCGCGTCCACCCCGGCGAGCCGGGCGTACGTCGGGAAGAGGTTGCGGACCACGGACCCGGGGGTGTCGGCGAGCTTCTTGCCCTCCAGGTCCTTCGGCGAGCTGATGTTCTTGCCCTCGACGGTGGCGATGCCCGCCATGGTGCGCTGCTGGATCGCGGCCACCGCGGTGAAGTCCTTCGCCTGGCCGTTGCCGAGCTGGAGCAGACCGCCGGTGAGGTCGATCGGGCCGAAGTCGGCCTGGCCGCCGACGACGGTCTGGATCACGCCACCGGTGCCCTGGCCAGCCTTGATCTCGACGTCGAAGCCGGCTTCCTTGAAGAAGCCCTTGTCCTTCGCCACCCAGGCGTAGGAGTCACGGCCGAAGTTACCGAACGAGGTGAGGTAGGTCACCTTCTCCAGCGTCTTGCCGTCGCCGCCCTTGGCATCGTCGGCCGAATCCGACCCGCTGCTGCAGGCGGAGACAAGGGCGAGGGCGGTGGCCAGCGCGGCCGTAGCGACCGTACGGGTCAGCCTTCTCATCAGTGCACCATGTCCTTTCCGACCGGGGCCGGCAGGCCACCGGAGGGGGTTGTCGCGACGGGCCGGCGGGAGGGGTGGAAGCCGGGCGCCGCCGTCGTGGGGGGACTCTTCGCGGGCACAGCGTACGAGAAACCCACAGTTGCGACGCCAGGCGTATCGGGTTGCGGAACGGATACAACCTGACGACCACCCCAGCCGGTGTCATACCTCAACGGAGCAGTTAGCCTTTGTCGGATTCCTGACCGTCCACTCAGCGGAGGTACGCCGGAGATGATCCGACTGTCCGGGGTGTCCCGTACCTTCGAGGGCCGGTCCGGCCGGGTGGAGGCGCTGCGCGGCATCAACCTCGACGTCGCCGAGGGCGAGTTCGTCGCCGTGCTCGGCCGCTCCGGCTGCGGCAAGTCCACACTGCTGCGGCTCATCGCCGGGCTGCTCCCGCTGAGTGCCGGTGAGATCACCGTCGCCGGTACGCCGATCGCCCGCCCCCGCCAGGACATCGCCATGCTGTTCCAGAAGCCGGCGCTGCTGCCCTGGCGCACCGTGCTGGACAACGTCCTGCTGCCCGTGGAGATCTTCGGCTGGAACCGCGCCAAGCACCGGGAGCGGGCCCGGCAACTGCTCGACGTGGCCGGGTTGGCCGGCTTCGAGAAGCGGTTGCCGCACGAACTCTCCGGCGGCATGCAGCAGCGGGTGTCGCTGTGCCGGTCGTTGATCGGTGAGCCCCGGGTGATGCTGATGGACGAGCCGTTCTCCGCGCTGGACGCGCTCACCCGCGAGGAACTCTCCGGCGAACTCCAGCGGGTGCACATGGAGAACAAGCCGACCATCGTCTTCGTCACCCACTCGATCGACGAGGCGGTGCTGCTCGCCGACCGGGTGGTCGTGCTGAGCCCCCGCCCCGGCCGGATCCGCAAGGTCGTCGACGTGACCATCCCCCGGCCCCGCACCCTGGGCCGCAACGCCCACCTGGCCGACGTCGCCCAGGTCAGCGCCGACCTGCACGAACTGCTGATGGAACGCGAACAGCCGGCCACCGCCGGCGCGGAAGGACACTGACCATGCGGGTGTCGGTCTTCACCGAGCCGAACCGTGGTGCCAGCTACGACACCCAGCTCCGGTTCGCGCGGCTGGTCGAGGCCTGCGGCTACGAGGGCTTTCTCCGCGCCGACCACTACCAGTCGATGGGCGCCGACCCGGGCCTGCCCGGCCCCACGGACGCCTGGCTGACCCTCGCCGCGCTGGCCCGGGAAACCGAGCGGATTCGACTCGGCACCCTGGTGACGTCGGCCACGTTCCGCCTGCCCGGCCCTCTCGCGGTGATGGTCGCGCAGGTCGACCAGATGAGCGGTGGCCGGGTCGACCTCGGCATCGGCGCCGGCTGGTACGAGCGTGAGCACACCTCGTACGGAATCCCGTTCCCGGCGGTCGGCGAGCGCTTCGACCGGCTGGCCGAGCAGCTCGAGGTGATCACCGGGTTGTGGGCAACCCCGCCCGGCGAGACGTACAGCTTCACCGGCGACCACTACCGGCTGGTGGACGCTCCCGCCCTGCCCAAGCCGGTGCAGGTGCCCGGCCCGCCGATCATCGTGGGCGGGCGTGGCCCCAAGCGCACACCCGAACTGGCCGCCCGGTACGCCGACGAGTTCAACATGCCGTTCAAGTCCGTGGCCGCCACCGCAGAGGCGTACGACCGAGTGCGCGAGACGTGTGAGCGCACCGGACGGACGGAGTCCGGGCGCGCCCCGTTGGTGCTGTCCGCCGGGATCGTCGTCGCCATCGGCCGGACCGACGCGGAGGCCCAGCGTCGGGCCGCGCCCCTGCACGAGAAGAGCGCGCTGCCACCGGAGGACCCGGTGGTCGGCTCCCCCGCGCAGCTCGCGCAGCGACTCGGCGAGTTCGCCGCGATCGGCACCACCCGGGTCCACCTGCGCCTGATCGACTTCGATGATCTCGACCACCTCGAGCTGATCGCCGCCGAGGTGCTGCCCCAACTGGACGGAGCACGATGACCGACGTGATCGACGGAACCGAACTCGGACCGGTGGGTCAGGAGATCGTGTACGAGAACGACCGGGTCCGGGTCTGGCACATCCGCCTCGAGCCGGGCGAGCGGCAACCGCTGCACCGGCACGACCACCCCTACCTGGTGGTGGCGATCGAGGGCGCCAAGAACGTCGTACAGACCATCGACGGCACCCGGATCGACGCCGACGAGCCCACCGGCGGGGTCGTCTACCGGGACCCGGGCGCGGTGCACATGCTGACCAATGTCGGGGATACGACTTACCTCGCACGGCTGGTCGAACTCAAGTAGACCCGCCGATGGCCACCGGCGTGCCTCGCGGCGCGCCGGTGGCGATCGGGTGTACCAGGTGCGTAACGTGCCGGACATGGCCTTTCGGACCTGGGGCAGACTGCTGCTCACGGCGCTCGGGGTGAGCGTGCTGGCCGGAGCCGGCCAGCTCGGCGTCGCGTACGGTTTCGGCATCGTCCGCCTGACCGGCGCATTCACCGGTACGACAGTCAACCAGTGGCCGGCCCAGCTCGTCTGGGTGGGCTGGTTCGCCGCGAACGCAGCCGTCGCCGGCGCCGTCCTGACCGGACGCCTCGCTCGCCGCGACGCCCCGGCGGCCGGCACCGGCCGGCAGTTGGCCGTCGGCGGCGCGGCAGCGCTCGGCGCCACAGTCATCGCCCCGCTCTGCATGCAGCCCGCCCGCGCCGCGGAGCTGATCTCCGTTGACCCGGTCTGGGCGGTGGGCATCTGCGCCATGGTCGGTGCGGTGATCGGGGCGGGCGCGGCGATCGCCGTCCTGTTCCGGCCCGAGCTGGGATGGAACATGGCGGCCGTGGCCGGCGTGGTCTGGCTGCTGGCGCTGATCTCCGTCCTGCCGTCGCTCGGCACGGCCGGCCCACTGCCGACCGTCCGGCTCGGCGTACTGGAGCCGAGCTGGCTCGACGACGCCGCCGCACAACGGCTGGCGCTGCTCCTGCTGCCCATCGTGGCGCTGCTGGCCGGCGCGGCGACCGCCGGGCTGGCTCGCTGGCGGGGCCAGGCTCCACTGGTCAGCGGGGCCACCGGGCTGGCCGGTCCGGTGCTGGTGGCGTTCGCCTACCTGACCGCCGGTCCGGGTGACGCGGTGGACCGCTACCAGACCGCCCCCTACTACGGCTCGTTGATCGCGATCCTCGCCGGAGCGCTCGGCGCGGCCGCCGCCGCGCTGCTGCGCTGGCCGACGGGCACTCGTACCGCCGATCCGCAGGCGATCGAGCCCACCGCCATCCTGCGCCCGCTGCCCGCCGGCCCGGCACTGCCCGGCGCGGCGAACGACCGGGACAGCGCGGCGAACGACCGGGACAGCGCCGAGCGCACCGACACGGAGACGACAAACGCCGAGCTGGCCACCAGCACGAAGCCCGCCGGCGTCGTTGCGGGTCCGGGGGCGACGGGCGACCCCGATGCCGTACGCACCGTCCCGGCCCACTGGGACTGGCCGGAGACCACCGCGAGCGGACAGCACGGCCCGGGCCCCGCCACTGCGACTCCTGCCGCACCGACTCCCGCCGCTCCCACTCAGCCCGCCGCCTGGCTGACCGCGCCGACCGGTGAGTTCACCGCCGCAGGGCAGACGCCCCCGCGCCAGGATGAGGTCCTGGACACTCCCGAGCCCTCCGACGTCACCGAGGTCAGCATCGACACCGGTGTCACCGCGACCGGCACAACGGCCGGCACCACGGCCGGACGCGCCGCCGCCGCGACCCCGACGGGCGGCCGCGCGGTCGCCGAGCCGACCGGCAGCACCGCGACGGACACGAGCGGCAGCACCGCGACGGACACGAGCGGCAGCACCGCGACGGACACGAGCGGCAGCACCGCGACGGACACGAGCGGCAGCACCGCGACGGACACGAGCGGCAGCGCGGCGACCAGCGGCAGGCCGACCGGTGGGCGCCTCACCCGCAAGTCCGCCGCCACCCCGAGTGGCACCGGCGCACCCGGTTCCGGCACGACCGGCACGGAGGCGAGCAGCGCTGGTACGGCCGACCACGGCACGCCCGAGGCGCCGCTGACGATCAAGCCGCGACGCGGCCGTAAGTCGAAAGCCAACCCGGACGCCACCGCCTCCGACGTGGCTGACGACACGTCCCCTGCCGGTTCGGCAACCACCAGCGAGACGACCACTCGCGGGACTACCACCGACGCAACCACCAGCGAGACGACCACCGGCCGCGCCGCGAAGGGCACCCGGCCGGGCAGTTCCGCCGACAGCACCGCCTCCGACGCGGCCACCGACGCTCCGGCACCCAGCCGGGGAAGCCCGGGTGAGCGGTCAAGTTCGACCTCCGAGGTCACCTCGGCTGCTGCCTCTGGCACGGCAGCAGCCCGGACCACCGCTACCGGCGCGAAGCGAGCACCCGCCACCGGCTCGAAGCGAGCACCGGCCGCCTCGACGACCGCCAAAACCGGCGCGACACAGGTGCCCGCCAGCCCGGAGTCCCCCACCACGTCAACCGTCGCCACCCAGACCCCGACCACCGGAGCCGGAGCCGGGACGACACCAGCACCGGCCACCGCAACCGGCGCGACGCGAGCAGCGGCGGCGGCGAGCACCGCGGCCGGCCAGGTTGGCGCGGAAGCCAACCCGCTCGCCCCGAGGGCCGACACGGGCAGCAAGGTAGCACCGGCCGACATGACCTCCCCGACCAGCGATTCCGCAACAGCCGAGGCTCGTGACACCGACAGCGCGCGGCCCACCGCCGAGGACGTTCCCGCCGCCGGGTTGTTCGGGGCAACCGCCGCCAATGACCCGGACACGGACCGGTGGACGCCCGCACCGTCGGCCTGGCCGGTCACCTCGACGTGGACGGTGCCACCGCAAGCCTCCGAGCCGGAGGCGACGGCATCGGATGGGTCGAGCAGGCCCGACGCGCCGACCGGGCCGACGCCCAGGTCCCGGCATCGGGCACCATTACCGGATCTGAGCAGGGCCGGCACCTGGAACGCGTTCGACACCTCGCGGCGCCGCGGGTCGGCGGAATCGCAGGACAGCTCGACGGCACGGACAGGGCCGACCGAAGCCGGCGAGACGACCACTCCGGTCGGAAACCCGGCTCCGACGGAGTTCCCGGGCACGGTGGGCGCGCCCTCCGGTGCCGCCGCCACCAGCGACAGCGCCGCCGGTACCGGCGATCTGACGCCTACCGACACCACGTCGGCAACGCCGACGGGTCCGAAGGTGGCAGAGCAGCCCTCCCGGCGAGGGCGGCTCGGGGGGCTGTTCCGCCGCAACCGGTCCCACGCCGACGAGGAGAGCCCGAAGACGTCGGACGAAGCCGAGCCGCTGGCGTCCCAGGACGAGGAATTCGTCGACTGGGTCGCCGGTCTGAGCAAGCCGGTGTCGGACAACGAGCCCGAGCAGGAGAACGGCCGCCGGTCGTTGCGCTCCACCGGTCGACACCACCGCGAATGACCCACCGCGACTGACTCCACCACCCAGCGCACCGACACACCCGACCGGTCGCTTTGTCGACACCCCCTGCACCGGCCCACGCGGACCGTCCCGGCGTCGCTCACAACGCCGGGACGGCCCAGCCTGGAAGGGTCAGGCGAGCGGTAGGTAGACCCGGCTCCCGCCGGAGACGAACTCCTCCGACTTGTCCTTCATGCCGCGCGCGGCGTACTCCTTGAGCTCTTGGGTGATCTTCATGGAGCAGAACTTCGGGCCACACATCGAGCAGAAGTGCGCGGTCTTCGCCGGCTCCGCGGGCAGGGTCGCGTCGTGGTACGAGCGCGCCGTCTCCGGGTCCAGCGAGAGGTTGAACTGATCCTCCCAGCGGAACTCGAACCGCGCCTTCGACAGGGCGTCGTCCCAGGCCTGCGCGCCGGGGTGCCCCTTGGCCAGGTCCGCCGCGTGTGCCGCGATCTTGTACGCGATCACGCCCGCCTTCACGTCGTCCCGGTCCGGCAGGCCGAGGTGCTCCTTCGGCGTGACGTAGCAGAGCATCGCGGTGCCGAACATGCCGATCATCGCGGCGCCGATCGCCGAGGTGATGTGGTCGTACGCGGGCGCGATGTCGGTGGTCAGCGGACCGAGCGTGTAGAAGGGCGCCTCGTGGCACCACTCCTGCTGAAGGTCCACGTTCTCCTTGATCTTGTGCATCGGTACGTGACCGGGGCCCTCGATCATCACCTGGACGTCGTACGCCCACGCGATCTTCGTCAGCTCACCGAGGGTGCGCAGCTCGGCGAACTGCGCCTCGTCGTTGGCGTCGGCGATCGACCCGGGGCGCAGCCCGTCGCCGAGGGAGAACGTCACGTCGTAGCGCGCGAGCAGCGCGCACAGTTCCTCGAAGTTGGTGTAGAGGAAGTTCTCCTCGTGGTGCGCCAGGCACCACGCCGCCATGATCGAACCGCCGCGGGACACGATCCCGGTCACCCGGTCCACTGCCAGCGGCACGTACGGCAGGAGCACCCCGGCGTGCACAGTCATGTAGTCCACGCCCTGCTCGGCCTGCTCGATCACGGTTTCCCGGAACACCTCCCAGCTCAACTTCACCGGGTCGCCGCCGACCTTCTCCAACGCCTGGTAGATCGGCACCGTTCCGATCGGCACCGGCGAGTTCCGCACGATCGCCTCACGGGTCTCGTGGATCCGCTTGCCCGTGGACAGGTCCATCACGGTGTCCGCGCCCCAGCGGGTGGCCCAGGTCAGCTTCTCCACCTCCTCCGCGACCGACGAGCTGACCGCCGAGGTGCCGATGTTGGCGTTCACCTTGACCAGGAACGCCTTACCGATGATCGCCGGCTCGCACTCCGGGTGGTTGACGTTGAGTGGGAGCACCGCCCGACCGGCGGCGATCTCGGCCCGCACGAGTTCCGGTTCGACGTTCTCCCGGATCGCCACGAACTCCATCTCCGGCGTCACCACACCGGCCCGCGCGTACGCGAGCTGGGTGGGCCGACGACCGTCCACCCCGGCGAGTGGCGTGCCCGCACCCCGCACCGGGGCCACGTCACCCCGCTCGGCGATCCACGGCCCGCGCAGCGGCGGCAGCCCCACCTCCGGGTCCGAACCAGGACCGGACGTGTCGTAGAGCCGCACCGGCGGCAGGTCCCCGGTCAGCCCCACCTCCGCGAACGGCACCCGGACATCCGGCCGCGAACCCTCGACGTACACCTTGCCTCGTGCGTGCATGACAGCCTCCCTGGTGATCAAGCGGACCAGCCGAAGTGGTTCAGCGGCCCACGTCCCGCGCCCAGCTCCCAGCCCCGCGCGCCGGTCAGCGCACGGAGCACGTACTCCTTGGCGGCCCCCACGGCGGCCGGCACCGGGTCACCCATACCGAGCCGCACCGCGATCGCCGCCGAGAACGAGCACCCGGTGCCGTGGGTGTGCCGGGTGGTCACCCGGGGTGCGCGCAACACTGTGGTGACTCCGCCGCCGTGCAGCACGTCGACCGCCTCGCCCCCGTCCAGGTCACCGCCCGTGACCACCACGAACTCCGGGCCACCGGCCACCAGGGCCTCGGCGGCCACGACCATCGCGGCCACGTCGTCCACCGGGCGTCCGGTGATCGCCGCGGCCTCCGCGCAGTTCGGGGTCGCCACAGTGGCGTACGGCAGCAGCCGCTCCACCGCACCCACCACGCCGAGCCGGTGACCGCTCGTGGCGACGAGCACCGGGTCGACGACGAGTTGAGGCAGCCGGCCGTCCCGGGCGGCCTCGGCCACCACGTCCGCGATCGCCGGGGTGCCGAGCATCCCGGTCTTCACGGCGCACACTGTGAAATCCGTGAGCACGCTTTCCAGCTGCTCGGTGACAGTGCGCGGGGGCAGCGGCAGCACCGCGTCGACACCCCGGGTGTTCTGCGCGGTGACCGCCGTGAGGACGCTGGTGCCGTACGCGCCCAGCGCGGCGAAGACCTTGAGGTCGGCCTGGATGCCTGCGCCGCCGCCGGAGTCCGAGCCGGCGATGGTCAGCAGTGTTCGCGGGGTCATTTTCCCTCGTCTTTGGTTGCGGTTGGGGACCTGGGTGACCCCGTGCCGGGTTTTGAGAGCTTGGGGGTGACCGCCTTTTTGAAGGCGCTGGTCAGACTCGTCGCTGTCTCGGCCGGGTTTGTGGCCCGCATAATCGCGCCGAGCACCGCTACCCCGACGGCTCCCGCCTTGACGCAGGCGGTTACCTGTTCTGGTGTCTCGACTCCGCCGAGGGCGAGCAGGGGCACCGGGCTGGCGCGGACCAGGCTGCCCAACCCCGCAACACCCAATGGTGGGCCGTAGCCCGGTTTTGTCTTTGTGGGCCAGATTGGGGAGATGGTGGCGTAGTGCTCGGTGGTCAGGCGGTTCAGCTCGGTTGCGTCGTGGCAGGAGCGGCCGACCATAGGGTGGGTCGGTGGCGGGTACGGGCCGGCGGCGGGCAGGTGCACGGCGTCGCCGCCGAGCGGGTCGGGGCCGGCCACGATGAGGGTTCCGCCGACGTCGGCGAGGATCGCGCGCAGGTCGGCGGCGAGGGCGGCGCGTTCGGCGCGGGGCAGGTCCTTCTCCCGCAGCACCACCCAGCGCACTCCCCCGGCAACGGCTCCCGCGATAACCCGCTCAAGCCCCCGGGAAGCGGCCAGCCGATCGGTCAGGACGACAACCCCCGACGGGATCTTGGAAAGAACAGGCCCCTCCAGGGGCAGATTGCTTCCAAGATCCGTGGGCGGCACCAAGCCGGTCACAGCTCGGGTCTTCCCTCGTCGGGGGTGGAGGCGAGCGCGTGGAAGCGGCGCTCGATCCGGCCGGCCTGGGCCGCCAGCCGGCCCGCCTCCACCGCGTACCGCATCGCGGTGGCCATCGCCACCGGGTCGGCCGCCCGGGTGACAGCGCTCGCCAGCAGCACCCCGTCACAGCCCAGCTCCATGGCCAGCGCCGCGTCGGACGCGGTGCCGATGCCGGCGTCGAGGATCACCGGCACGTCCACGCCCTGCCGGATGAGTCGAATGTGGTGCGGGTTGCCGATGCCGAGCCCCGAGCCGATCGGGGAGCCGGCCGGCATCACCGCGGCGCAGCCCACGTCGGCGAGGCGGCGGGCGAGCACCGGGTCGTCGCTGGTGTACGGCAGCACCGTGAAGCCGTCGGCGACCAACTCCTCGGCGGCGCGGAGCAGCTCCACCCCGTCGGGCAGCAGCGTCCGCTCGTCGCCGATCACCTCCAGCTTGACCCAGTCGGTGTCGAACGCGTCCCGGGCCAACCGGGCCACCTTTGTCGCCTCGGTGGCGGTGTGGCAGCCGGCGGTGTTCGGCAGCAGGCGTACGCCGCACCGGTCCAGCAGTTCCAGCAGCCCACCGGTGGAGCCCGGCGCCGTGCCCACCCGGCGCAGCGCCAGGGTGACCAGCTCGGTGCCGGACGCCCGGATCGCCTGCTCCAGGACGTGCAGGTTCGCGGCGCCGCCGGTGCCGAGGATCAGCCGTGAGGTGAAGGTCTCTCCACCCAGTTCGAACGGCACGCCGCTCACCCGCCCTGCGCCGCGGTGAGCACCTCGACGCGGTCACCGTCGCGCAGTGCCCGGGCCGGCCAGCCGGTCCGGGGCACCACCTCGCCGTTGACAGCGACCGCCACCCCACGTGGGTGCGGCACGATGTCGCGGACCAGGTCCGCCACTGACGCGCCGGCGGCGACGCTGCGCCCGGCCCCGTTCACCGTCAACTCCACAGGTCCCCCTCCATCGTCGGTTCAGGTCCGCCCGACGCGGCCACCGCGGCACCGCCGAAGCGGTCGGCCCGGAAGGGCGCGAGCAGCGGGTCGGGTACGCCGCCGAGCACCAGGTCGGCGATCAGGTCGGCGGTGATCGGGGTGAGCACGATGCCGTGCCGGTGGTGCCCGGTGGCGGCCAGGACGTCCGGTCGGTCGGGCAGCGGCCCGAGGATCGGCGCGTTGTCCGGGGTGCCCGGGCGCAGCCCGGCGACCGCCTCGACCAGGTCGTACTCGGCCAGCTCGGGCAGCAGGTCGACCCCGGCGCGCAGCAGCCGTTGCACAGCGCCGGCGGTGACAGTGGTGTCCGAGCGCTCCTCGACAGTCGCGCCGAGCACTACCTCACCGTCGGCGCGGGGCACCAGGTAGACGTGCTCGCCGTCGGCGTACCCCCGGATCACGTGCCGGAAGCCCGGCGCGACGCCGTCGGGCGCGCGCAGCCGGAGGATCTGGCCCTTCACCGGCCGCACCGGCAGGCCGGTGAGCGCGGCGGCCCCGCAGCCGGCGGCGACAACGGTTACCGGTGCGTCCACATCGGACAAACTCCGGACCGGCTGCGGCACGAGCGCCGCGCCGGCCCGCTGCGCGGCCGTGCGCAGCGCCGGCACCAGCAGCCGGGGGTCGACCTGATGGTCGGTGGGCGCGAGCGCGCCGCCGCGCACCCGTGGGGCGAGCGCCGGTTCGCGGTCGCGCAGCTCGCTGGGGCGCAGCGGCGTCACGGGCAGGCCCAACCCCTGCTGGTACGCCCACAGCCGGCGCGCCTCGGCCAGGTCGTCGCCGGTGAGCCCGACCATCAGGGTGCCATCGGTCCGGTAGCCGATCTCGACTCCGGTCGTCTCGGTCAACTCGGCGGCGAACGCCGGCCAGCGGGCGGCGGACGCCAGCAGCAACCCGGTCAACTGCCGCTCGCCGAAGTACGCCTCGGCGACCGGGGAGAGCATGCCGGCTGCCACCGCCGACGCCCCCGAGCCGGGCGCCGGATCGTGCACCACCACCCGCAGCCCGCGCGCGGCGCAACGCCAGGCGATCGCCAGCCCGATCGGCCCCGCACCCACCACTGCCACGTCCGGCCGGACCCGGTCGCTCGACGGCGGTGACGGGAACCGGCCGGTCAGCACGTCAGGGCCTCGATCAGCTCGGCGGTTGCCCGTGCCGGGTCGGCGGCGGCGGAGACGGCACCGACCACCGCCACTCCGTACGCCCCGGCGGCCCGCAGCGCCGGCACCCGGGCGGCGGTCACTCCGCCGATCGCGATGACCGGGACGTCGACGGCGTCGACGACGGCGCGCACCCCGGCGGGCCCGATGGGGTCCGGCAGGCCGGTCTTGGTGCTGGTGGTGTGACACGGCCCGACGCCCAGGTAGCTGGCGCCCGCCGCGACGGCCTCGCGCGCCGGGCCCGGCGCGCGAGCGGTGGCGCCCAGTACACCGGTGGGGCCGAGCACCCGGCGGGCGGCGGCGACCGGCAGGTCGTCGGCGCCGACGTGCCCACCGGCGGCGCCCACCGCCAGCGCCACGTGCAACCGGTCGTTGACCAGGCAGGTCGCCCGGTACGACGCGCAGAGCGCGAGCACCCGCCGGGTCAGGTCGTACGCCTCGCGGTCGGTGGCGGAATCCTCGACCCGGACCTGCACCACCAGATCGGCGTGGGCCACTGTGAGGGCGGCGCGAACCACGGCGAGTGGGTCGCGACCCGGTCGGGTGTCGGTGATGAGATGCAATCGCCCCAGGGACGGCACGGCAACGCTCCTCCCTGCGCCGGCATTACCCGGATCAGGTTCGACGGTCGGGGGCTGTCAGCCCCCCTCTCAGCCCGGTGCACCGGGCTCCCGTGGGTTACTTGCGTGTCACCGTACGACAGATCCGCCGGCCTGCCAAGGCGCGGGGTCGGCGGTGGCCGGCCGGCGGGCCGCGTCAAAACGAGCGAGATCCAATGGGGCACTTCATACGGTCCTGTTCGGAATGTCGCCCCCCGTTGCAGAACCGTTACCCGTCCGCATCTTGCCCGACATCGAGCCAGCCGAATTAATTTGTTCAGCGATTCGACAAAATGTCGGTGGGGGCACCCTGACACGGTGTGACCACCGGCTCCATCAGGGACGGCCTTCGGCGAGCCGACTCCCGCGAGCTCTGTCACTACGACACAGGAGGCGGCGTGTCCCGTTCTCGTCGTGCCCGCTTACCCATCACCGCAACCCTGATCTCCCTGGCCATGGCCTCGACCACCCTGTTCGGCGCGCCCGCGCAGGCGGCCGCCCAGGTTCCCCCACGGGATGCGAAAGCCGCAGCCCCGGTCAGCCAGGTGGCGCCGAAGGCGCCAAAGGCCGCGGCCGATCCCTTCTCCGTCCTCGTCTTCTCCAAGACCGCCGGCTTCCGGCACGACTCCATCCCCACCGGCGTCGCCGCCATCCAGCAGCTCGGCGTCGACAACGGATTCACCGTGGACAACTCCGAGGACGGCGCCGCATTCAACGACGCCAACCTGGCGAAGTACAAGGCGGTGATCTGGCTCTCCACCACCGGCGACGTGCTCAACGCCGACCAGCAGGCGGCGTTCGAGCGCTACGTGAAGGCCGGCGGCGGCTACGTCGGCATCCACGCCGCGTCGGACACCGAGTACAGCTGGGCCTGGTACGGCGACCTGGTCGGCGCGTACTTCGCCAACCACCCGCAGAACCAGCAGGCCACTGTCAAGGTGGAGGACCACGCGCACCCGTCCACGGCCGGGTTGCCGGACCGGTGGTCCCGCTTCGACGAGTGGTACAACTACCAGACCAACCCCCGGCCGGACGTGCACGTGCTGGCCAGCCTGGACGAGAAGAGCTACACCGCCGGTGCCGGCGCGATGGGTGCGGACCACCCGATCGCCTGGTGTCAGGACTACGACGGTGGCCGCTCCTGGTACACCGGCGGCGGGCACACCCGGGAGTCGTACGCCGAGCCCGAGTTCCTCTCCCACCTGCTCGGCGGCATCCGCACCGCGGCCGGCGTCGAGAACGCCGACTGCGGCGCCTCGAAGACCTCGAACTTCGAGAAGGTCACGCTGGACAGCAACACCAGCAACCCGATGGAGCTGGATGTCGCCCCCGACGGGCGGGTCTTCTACATCGAGCGCGACGGTCGCGTGCAGATCGTGAAGCCGGACACCGGCAACACCGTCACCGCCGTCGACCTGGACGTCTTCACCGGTAACGAGGACGGTCTCATCGGCATCCGGCTCGACCCGGACTTCGCCACCAACAACTGGGTGTACCTGTACTACGCCCCGAACGACGGGGTCACCCGCAACCTGCTGTCCCGGTTCACGGTGACCGGCGACACCATCGACCTGGCCAGCGAGAAGCAGGTGCTGCGGGTCGACACGCAGCGCAACACCTGCTGCCACGCCGGCGGCAGCATGGCCTTCGACGGCGACGGCAACCTGTACCTGGCCACCGGTGACAACACCAACCCGTTCGAGTCGAACTCGTACACGCCGATCGACGAGCGGGCAGGGCGCCAGGACTACGACGCGCAGCGCACCTCCGGCAACACCAACGACCTGCGCGGCAAGGTGATCCGGATCCACCCGGAGGACGACGGGACGTACACCGTTCCGGCGGGCAACCTCTTCGCGGCGGGCACCGAGAAGACCCGTCCCGAGATCTACGCGATGGGCTTCCGCAACCCGTTCCGGATCGGCACCGACCCGAAGACCAACACCCTGTACGTCGCGGACTACGGACCGGACGCCAACGCGGACAACCCGAACCGGGGCCCCCGCGGTCTGGTCGAGTGGAACGTCGTCACCCCGGGCAACTACGGCTGGCCGTACTGCACGGGCACGAACGAGGCGTACAACGACTACACGTTCCCGTCCGGCCCGAGCGGTCCGAAGTTCGACTGCGCCGCCCCGGTGAACAACTCGCCAAACAACACGGGCCTGACCAACCTCCCGCCGGTGGTCCCGGCGACCGTCGACTACGGGTACGCCGGTGACGCGCGTTACCCGGAGATCGGTGGCGGCGGCGCCCCGATGGGCGGCCCGGTCTACCGCTACGACGCCGACCTGAACTCGAACCGCAAGTGGCCGGCGTACTACGACGGCAAGGCTCTGCTCGGCGAGTGGAACCAGAACAAGATGTACACCATGCAGCTGACCCCCGACGGCAAGTCGTTGGTGGACATCAACCAGCTGCTCACCGGCATGAGCATGGTCCGGCCGATGGACTTCGAGTTCGGCCCGGACGGGGCGCTGTACCTGATCGAGTGGGGCAGCGGCTTCGGCGGCAACAACGACAACTCGGGCGTCTACCGGATCGACTACACCGCCGGTGACCGCGCCCCGATCGCCGCGGCGTCCGCCAACCCGACCTCGGGTCCGGCGCCGTTGACGGTGACCTTCTCCAGCGCCGGCTCCCGGGACCCGGACGGTGGCACGCTCACCTACGCCTGGACGTTCGGCGACGGGCAGACCTCGACCGAGGCCAACCCGACCCACACGTACGCCACGGCGGGCAACTACACCGCCCAGCTCACCGTCACCAACCCCAAGGGCCGGACCGCGGTGGCCAACGTGCCGGTCACCGTGGGCAACACCGCCCCGACGGTCTCCATCGAGTTCCCACCGGACGGCGGTTTCTTCAACTGGGGTGACCAGGTCCGCTACTCGATCAAGGTGACCGACCCCGAGGACGGGCAGATCGACTGTGACCGGGTGCAGCTTCAGGTGCTGCTCGGTCACGACGAGCACGCCCACCCGCTGGAGCAGCACACCGGCTGCACCGGCACCGTCCAGACGTCGCTCGCCTCCGGGCACGGCGCCGAGGCGAACGTCTTCGCGGTCTTCGAGGCGACCTACACCGACGAGGGTGGTGCCGGCGGCGCCGGTGCCCTGACCGGTCGGCAGATCGAGGTTCTGCAGCCGAAGCAGAAGCAGGCCGAGTACTTCACCGCCACCGGGCGTGCCCCGGTGAGCACCGGCGGTGGAGACCCCGGCGTGCAGCGGGAGGCCGGCGCCGACACCGCCGGTGGCGGCCAGAGCATCGCGTTCATCGAGGACGGTGACTGGTGGTCGGTCGCCCCGGCGGACCTGACAAACATCACCGAGATCCGGTTCCGGGCCGCCTCCGCCGCCGCTGGTGGTCGGATCGAGGTGCGCGCGGGTGCCGTTGACGGACCGGTGGTCGCCACGGCCGTCGTACCGTCGACCGGCGCGTGGCAGACGTACACGGACGTGAGCGCACCGGTCACCGGCGCTGCGAGCGGCTCGCTGTACTTCCTGGCCCGCGATCCGAACGGCGGAACGGGTTCGCTGTTCAACGTCAACTGGATGGACTTCGTCGGCCGCGGTGTCACCGAGAACGGGCCGCCGGTGGTCAGCGCCACTGCCACCCCGGCCACCGGCACCGCACCGGTCACCGTCGCCTTCGACGGCACGGCCACCGACGCCGAGGGCGACACCCCGTTGACGTACGCCTGGGACTTCGGTGACGGAGGCTCGGCGACCACACTGGACGCCAGCCACACCTACACCAGCCCGGGCACCTTCACGGCCACCCTCACGGTGACCGACAGCAAGGGCGCCAAGTCGTACGCCACGGTGCCGGTGCGGGTCGACGCGCCGGACACGTCCTGCTTCGGGGCGCGTTCGGACGACTTCAACGGCAACAGCCTCGACAAGGAGCGCTGGACCAGCGTCGTCCGGGAGAACCAGCTCTACTCGCTCAGTGGCGGTGCCCTGCGGCTGCCCACCGGCGTGGGTGACCTCTACGGCGCTCGCAACGACGCCACCAACCTGGTGCTCCAGGCGGCCCCGACCGGCGCGTGGGAGATGACCACCAAGGTCACCCTGCCGGTGACGGCCAACTACCAGCAGGCCGGCCTGCTGGTGTACGGCGACGACGACAACTACGCCAAGCTGGACCTGCTGTACAACGGCAGCCGGGCGGTGGAGTTCATTCGGGAGACGGCCGGCACGCCGCGCAACGAGGCCGACGACAGGACCGCCGCACCGGCGGGTGACACCGTGTACCTGCGGATCACCAGCGACGGGACGAACCTGACCGCGGCCGTCTCGGCCGACGGGCAGACCTTCACCCCGGTCGGCCGTTCGGCCGCGCTCGAGGGCATCACCAACCCGCGGATCGGGGTCTTCGCGCTCAACGGAGGCACCGAGGCGCCGGTTGTCGACGCCGCGTTCGACTCGTTCCAGGTCACGCCGGACGCTCCGGCCGGCCCGGTCGACCCGTCGGACGAGTTCACCGGTAGCACGTTGGACAAGTGCCGGTGGGACGCAGTGACGCGGGAGGACCCGAGCGGTTACCGGGTCACCGATGGCGCGCTGCGGATCGACGTGCCCAACGGTGACATCTACGGCACCGACAACACCGGGCCGAAGAACTTCATCCTCCAGACCGCGCCGTCCGGCGACTGGACCCTGGAGACGAAGGTCGACGGCAGCCTGCTGAACGAGCAGTACCAGCAGGCCGGTCTGCTCGTGCAGGCGGACGACGACAACTACGTGAAGCTCGACTTCATCGCGGACAACCAGGCCGGCCAGGCGGTGACGCGGCGGATCGAGTTCCGCAGCGAGATCGCCGGGGTGGTCCAGAACCCGCAGCCCGAGGCGGGCAACCTGACCTCGGCGGTGTGGCACCTGCGGCTGGCCCGCACGGGCGACACGTTCACCGCGTCGTACTCGGCCGACGGGACGACCTGGACCGCGTTGGAGACGCTGACCAACAGCGCGGTCGGGGCAACCCCGAAGGTCGGGTTGTTCACCCTCGGCGCCAACCAGACGGCGTCGAAGACCGCCTCGTTCGACTACTTCCGGCTCAGCACGGAGGTGGCCGACGAGACGGCGCCGGTGACCACCTCGGCGGTTTCCGGCACCCCGACCGACGGGTGGCACACCGGGCCGGTGACGATCACGCTCACCGGTGCCGACGAGGCCGGCGGTAGCGGGCTCGCCGGTACGGAGTACCAGCTGGACGGGGCCACCACCTGGACGGCGTACACCGCTCCGGTGGCCGTCAGCGGGGACGGCGAGCACGAGCTCCGGTTCCGCTCGACGGACAAGGCCGGCAACGTGGAGGCGACCAAGACCGTCTCGGTCAAGATCGACGCCACCGCGCCGGTGACCTCGGCGACGTTCGCTCCGGCTAACGACGCCGGTTGGCACGACGGGACGATCCCGGTCGTGCTGGCCGCCACCGACGCCGGTTCCGGCGTCAAGACGGTGGAGTGGTCGCTGGACGGTGGCGCGTGGGCGCCGTACTCGACGCCGATCGAGGTGACCGGTGACGGGCAGCACGAGCTGCTGTTCCGTTCGGCGGACAAGGCGGGCAACGTCGAGACGCTGAAGTCGGCGGTGCTGCGCATCGACGGCACCAAGCCGACGCTGCTGGTGTCCGGGCTGGCCGACGGTCAGCTCTACGGCGACAGCCAGGACGTCCGGGTGGCCTGGCAGGCCGTCGACCCGACCTCGGGCATCGCGAGCGTGGTCGGTCAGCTCGACGGCCAGGCGTACACCAGCGGCACTCTGCAGGCCATGTACGACCTGTCGCTCGGCCTGCACGAGCTGACCGTGACCGCTACCGACAAGGCGGGCAACAAGACCACCTCGACGGTCCGGTTCTTCGTCACCACCTCGTTCCGGGACATGCAGAGTCTGCTGGACCGGTTCAAGGCGACGGGGCGGCTCTCGACCAAGGCGCACAAGCAGCTGTCGAACAAGCTCGACGCTGTTCGCGCGTCCGAGGCGGCCGGCGACGACAAGGCTGCCGTCCGGCAGCTGACCGCGTTCCGGACGCTCGCCAGCGATGCCACGCTGGTGCCCGAGGCGGAGGTTCGAGACGTCCTGATCCGGGACGCCGACGCCATGATCGTTCGGCTCGGCGGCGCGGCCAGCAAGGCCGGGGTCAAGGCGAACGACGGCGACTCGGTCAAGGGCACCGGGCGGCTCGGTGGCGATGCCACCCGGCTGGCACCCGGTCGTCAGCTCTGATCCGACGAGGCCCCTCCCCGGCGCTGCGGCGTCGGGGAGGGGCCTCCCTCATCGGTAGGGAGGAGATGTCCGTGACGGGTATCCGCAAGGTGCTGGCCGCCGTGTTCGTCGGACTGGCCCTGACCCTGTCCGCCGCCGCCCCGGCGGCGCAGGCTGCTCAGGCCGCCCCGGCGGCGCAGGCCGACAAGCTCAAACTCACCGTGGCCGGCGACGGGGCTCAGGGCGTCACCATCCAGGCCACCTACGCCGATGGCCGCCGGCTGGAGCAGGTGGTGCGGTTGGTCCTCACCGCCACCGGCCCGGACGGGCAGCGGGTCGGGCCGGTGCAGCTCGAACCGCAGCCCGAGGGGCACGGTTTCTACAGCAGCGGCCCGGTGCTCTCCACCGGCACGTGGAAGGTGTCAGTGAACTCCCCCGCTCCACTTCAGAGCAAGGCCACCGCCACGGTCCAGGCGAAGGCGGCGCAATCACCGCCGGCGCCCGCGCCGGTCGCGGTGACCAAGCCGGTGGACGGCGGGTCGGGCACCGGTTGGTGGCCGTTCGCGGCGGCCGGTCTCGTGCTCGTCGCCGCGGCGATGGGGGTGGCCATGCTCTTCGGCCGCCGCCGCACCGACTGACCAGACAGCGTTCAACGACCGGGCCGGGCCGCGACGAGCGGCCCGGCCCGATCTCGTTCGACTCAAAGGACGGCGCGCAGCGCCGCCAGATCGTCGTCGCTGGGCTCCCAGACGCCGGCCGCGGCGTTGGCCCGCACCTGCTCGGGCGTGGTGGCACCGGCGATCACCGAGGTCACCGCCGGCTGGGCGGCCAGGCCGCCGATCGCCACCTGGAGCATCGTCAGACCCCGCTCGGCCGCGTACGCCTCGATCGCCTCGATGGTGTCCCAGTCGGCAGCGGCGAGCCGCTCCGCGTACCGGCCACCGCCGGAGAGCCGGCTGCCGGCCGGCGGCTGAGCCTCGCGCTTGTACTTGCCGGTGAGCAGGCCGTTGGCGAGCGGGAAGAACGGCAGCATGCCGAGGCCGAACCGCTCGCACGCCGGGATCACCTCGGCCTCCACCGAGCGCTCCACCAGGCTGTAGTGGTTCTGGGCGCTGATGAAGCGGGACCGCCCGTTGGACGAGGCGACCCAGTCCGCGTCGGCGATCTGCCAGCCGGTGAAGTTGGAGTTGCCCAGGTAGCGCACCTTGCCGTCGCGGACCAGGTCGTCCAGGGCGGCGAGGGTCTCGTCGATCGGGGTGCCCGGGTCGGGCTCGTGCATCTGGTACAGGTCGATGTGGTCGGTGCCGAGCCGGCGCAGCGACGCCTCCACCGCGCGGGCGATGTAGCGCCGCGCACCTCGCGCACCGTAGTCCGGCCCGTTGAGGCCGTTCATGTCCATGCCGAACTTGGTGGCCACCACCACGTCGTCCCGGCGCCCCTTGAGCGCCTGCCCGAGCAGCTCCTCGGAGCTGCCCTGCGGCTCGCCGTAGATGTCGGCGGTGTCGAAGAGGGTGATCCCGGCGTCCAGGGCGGCGTCCACCACCGCCCGGGTGCCGTCGAGGTCGAGCTTGCGGCCGAAGTTGTTGCAGCCGATCCCGACCACGGACACCACGAGCCCGGAGTCGCCCAGCCGGCGATAGGTCATCTGAGTCACGAGATCACCCTATGCCGGCCGGACGCACCGCCGCCGGGGACCGATCACCCGACGTCCCAGACCGGTTCCGGGGTCTCCACCACCTCGCTGTCGCCTCGGAACAGCACGAACCGGTCGAACGAGCGGGTGAACCAGCGATCGTGGGTGACCGCGATAACCGTCCCCGCGAAGGCGTTCAGGCCCGCTTCGAGCGCTTCCGCGCTGGCCAGGTCGAGGTTGTCGGTGGGCTCGTCGAGCAGCAGCAGGGTCGCCCCGGACAGCTCCAACAGCAGCACCAGGAACCGGGCCTGCTGCCCGCCGGAAAGCGTGCCGAAGCGCTGGTCGCCCTGCGCGGCCAGCTCGTAGCGACTGAGCACACCCATCGCCGCGTGCCGGTCCATCCCGGTGCGGTGCTCGTCGCCCCGCCAGAGGATCTCGACAAGCGTCTTCGACATCAGCTCCGGCCGGTCGTGGGTCTGGGAGAAGTGCCCGGGGCGGACCCGGGCACCGAGGCGGGCCGTGCCCTCGTGCGTCACCGGGGCGAGCGCGCCCGCGCCGTCGACCGGCCCGTTCGCCGGGTCCGGGTCGGTGCCGCCGCGGGCCAACAGCCGCAGGAAGTGCGACTTGCCGGTGCCGTTGGCACCGAGCACCGCCACCCGGTCGCCGTACCAGATCTCCAGGTCGAAGGGGAATGTCAGGCCGTCGAGCTCCAGCTGCTCGCAGATGACCGCGCGCTTGCCGGTCCGCCCGCCGCTGAGCCGCATCCGGATGTCCTGGTCCTTCGGCGGTACGGGCGGCGGCCCGGCCTCCTCGAACTTGCGCAACCGGGTCTGCGCGGCCTGGTAACGCGACGCCAACCCGTCGTTGTACGCGGCCTTCTGCTTGTACATCAGCATCAGCTCGCGCAGCTTCTGGTGCTCCTCGTCCCAGCGCCGACGCAGCTCGTCGAGGCGGGCGTGCCGAGTCACCCGAGCCTCGTGCCAGCTGGCGAAGCCGCCCGGGTGTACCCAGGCGCTGCCACCCTCGACGGCGACCACCCGGTCGGCGCTCTGGGCCAGCAGCTCACGATCGTGCGAGACGTAGAGCACCGACTTCGTCGACTCGCGCAGTCGCGCCTCCAGCCAGCGTTTGCCGGGCACGTCGAGGAAGTTGTCCGGTTCGTCGAGCAGCAGCACCTCGTCCGGGCCGCGCAGCAGCAACTCCAGGGCGAAGCGCTTCTGCTGGCCGCCGGAGAGGGTACGCACCGGCCGGTCCCGAACGGCGTCCCACGGCTGGCCGAGCACGATGGTCGCGACGGTGTCGAAGAGCACCTCGGCGTCGTACCCGCCGGCCTCGCCCCAGGCGCCGAGCGCATCGGCGTACGCCAGCTGGGCCTTGCCCGCGGCGTTGCTGAACTTGCCGTGGGCCTCGGCCGCCCGCATGGCCGCCTCGGTCTCGCCGAGCCGCCGGCCGGCGTCGCGAAGCGCCGGCGGGGCCAGCGACAACGCCAGGTCGGCGAGGGTCGACTCGTCACCGATCATGCCGATGAACTGGCGCATCACGCCCAGCCCGCCGGCCCTTGCGACAACGCCGCTGCGCACCGGCAGGTCGCCGGCGACCATCCTGAGCAGCGTCGTCTTTCCCGCGCCGTTCGGCCCGACCAGGGCGACCTTGCTGCCCTCCCCGACCCGGAACGACACGTCGGCGAAGAGTTCCCGACCGTCGGGCAGGATGTGCCCGACCGCTGCCACGTCCACGTATCCCACGCCGGGATCCTGCCCCAACGAGGGTCGGGGGGTATATCCAATTACCGGGTGACGCGAAGCACCCGGAAGCCCTTTTGGCTGGCGTACCGCTCGACCTGCCAGCTCTGCTCGGTGAGCCAGCGTTGCAGCGAGTCGCCGCCGAGGTGCCGGGCGACGACCAACCAGCCGACGCCGTCCGGGGCGAGTCGGGGCAGCCAGCGCAGCAACAGGTCGTGCAGCCCGTCCTTGCCGATCCGGATGGGCGGGTTCGACCAGATCTGGGCGAAGCGGACGCCGTCCGGAACGTCGTCCGGCGCGCTGACCCGCACCCGGTCGGCGGCGCCGACCCGAGCCGCGTTGGCGGCGGTCAGCTCGCGGGCCCGGGCGTTGACGTCGACGGCCCAGATGGTGCTGGTGGGCGCGAGGTCGGCCAGCACGCAGCTGATCGGCCCGAACCCGCAGCCGAGGTCGAGCAGGTCGCCGGTGGTGTCGGTGGCGGGCAGTTCGGCCTTGCGCAGCAGCACCGCGGTGCCCGGGTCGAGCCGGCTGGCGGAGAAGACTCCGCCGGCCGAGGTGAGCCGGTAGTCGCGGTCGGCGACGGAGAACTCGACCTCGCGCGCCGGGGCGTCGCTGGTGGGCTGAGCGGTGAAGTAGTGGTCGCCGGTCACCAGGCAATTCTCGCACCGGTCCGGGGCGGACCCGACACGGCCCACCCGCACATTTCCCCGATATTACCCCCTAAAGGGACAATGACTCCTACTCTGGGCGACATGGTGTATCGGTACCAGTCCGATGAGGACGCTTTCGAGGAGTACCCGGAGCCCGGGTCCGATCTGTCGGTGCTCGGCGCCGGTCCGCCCCCGGCGGCCGGGCCCTCTCCGTCGCGCTTCCCCACGCCGTCGCTGCCCCGGCCGAACCAGCTCTCGCTGCCCTCGTCGCAACCGGTGCCGGCCCGTGCCGATGTGCCGCAGCCCGGTCCGGCCGCCCGCGCCGATGCGCCGCGGCCACTGCCGACGCGTGCCGACATCCCGCCCGCCCCGCCGCGCAGCCAGATCTACACCTCGGCGACGTCGGCGGAGCCGCCCGCCCGGCGCGGCGGCGGCCGCCTGTGGCAGGTACTGATCGGCGGCGCAGCCGTCCTGGTGCTGCTCGCCCTCTGCGGCCTCGGCGCCGCCGCGCTGCTCATCGACCGCGGCGAGCAGCCGCAGAGCAACCCGACGTACCAGCCGAACGCCGCCCCGACGTCGGCACCCGCGGAACGGCTGGCCCTCGACTCCCGGGACACCGACCAGGCCCCGCTCACCGCCAAGGAACTCTTCCCCGGCAAGGAGCTGAAGCTCACCGACGGCCAGCCGAGCTACCAGGTGCTCAAGACACAGTCCAGCGGCAGTTGCGCCGTAGCCGCCACCGACGAGGTCGCCGACCTGCTGGTCCGGCTCGGCTGCAACCAGGTCGTCCGGGCCACGCTGAGTACGCCCGACGACAGCCACCTGGTCACCGCCGGCCTGTTCAACCTCACCGACAAGGTCACCGCGGAACGAGTCCGAGACCGACTCCGGCAACTGCTCGACGAGCGGCAGGGCCGTTTCCGGGGCCTCACCGCCGACGACGGCGACGGCACCGAAGTCCTGGCCAGCGCTCCGGCACGCGTCGGCTGGCAGGTCCGTGGCCACTACCTGGCGTACGCGCTGGTGGTCCGCAAGGACGGGGCGGCGGTCAAGGCGGGTGACGCCAAGGTCCGCGAGATCCTGTTCGACATGATCGAGCTGCACCTCAGCCGGGGCGTGCTGCAGAGCCGGGCCGACGGTGGCACCGCCGCGCAACCGACGGCGGCACCCACCGGCAGCAACGCCAACCAGGGCGACCTGCCGGGCGAGTGACAGTGCGGACGGTCAACCCTCGATCGGCACCCGCAACCGGCGGGTGAGGGTGGCACGGTGGGCGTACTCGGCCGGATCTGCCGGGTAGCCGACGGCGACCAGGGTCAGCCCGCGCGCGGGAGCGACTGTCACCTCGCTGGACCGCTCCCGCCGGGTGAGCAGGGTTCCCGGCCACTCGACCGGGCGGCGGCCGTCCCCGGCCACCAGCATGGCTCCCACCAGGCTGCGCACCATCGCCTGGCAGAACGCGTCGGCCTGCACTGTGGCGACCAGGATGCCGTCCGGGTCGCGACGCCAGTCCAGTCGGGTCACCTCGCGCAGCGTGGTGGCGTGCTCCTTGCGTCGGCAGTACGCGGCGAAGTCGTGCTCCCCCACCAGCCCGGTCGCGGCGGCGTTCAGTGCGGCCAGGTCCAACGGCTTCGGCCAGGCCAGCACCTCGTGGCGGCGCAACGGCTCGGCACCGAAGGGCGCATCGGTGACCCGGTACTCGTAGCGCCGGAAGGTGGCCGAGAACCGGGCGTCGAAGTCGGCCGGCACCTCGGTCATCGCCCGTACCCGCACGTCGGTGGGGAGCAGCCGGGCCAGGCGACGCAGCAGCCGTCCCTCGTGCTGCCGCCACACGTCCACGGGCAGGTCCACATGGCACACCTGCCCCGTGGCGTGCACTCCCGCGTCGGTCCGCCCGGCCACCGTCAGCCCGGTGGCCGTACCGACGCCGAGGACCAGGTCCAGGGTCTCGACGAGCACCCCCGCGACGGTGCGCCTGGTCGGCTGGGCTGCCCAGCCGGAGAAGTCGGTGCCGTCGTACGAGACGTCCAGCCGCAGCCGGATCCGCTCGTCCACCTCGTACCTCCTGTTACGGGTCGGGCCCGACACCCCGATGGGGTGCCGGGCCCGACAATGCCCTTGATCAGGCCTTGTTCTCGGTGGCCTCGTCGCTGTCCTCGCGGGCGGCGTCGGTGTCACCGGACGCCGACACCGGCGCCTCGGAGTCCTGGTCGGCCGGAGCCGACTTCGGGGCCTCGTCGGCCGGGGCGAGCGCCTCGACCTTGTCCTGCTGCGCGGCCTTGCGGGCGGCGGTCTTCTTGTTCGCCTTCGGCTCGGCGACCTGAAGCTCCTCCACCAGCTCGATGATGGCCATCGGCGCGTTGTCACCCTTGCGCGGACCGGTCTTCACGATCCGGGTGTAACCGCCGGGGCGGTTGGAGTACCGGGGTGCGATCTGGTCGAACAGGGCGTAGACCACGTCCTTGTCCTTGACGACACCCAGCACCCGACGCCGCGAGGCGAGGTCACCGCGCTTGGCCTTGGTGATGAGCTGCTCGGCCAGCGGGCGCAGCCGCCGGGCCTTCGTCTCGGTGGTCTGGATCTTCCCGTGCTGGAACAGCGCGGTCGCCAGGTTGGCCAGCATCAGCCGCTCGTGCGAGGGGCTGCCGCCGAGGCGGGGGCCCTTGGTGGGCGTGGGCATTTTTGGTGCTCCTCAGTTGTGGCGGCAGCGCGGACTAGAGCTGCTCGGTCTCGCGGTAGTCGTCGGTGTCGTAGTCGGCCTCGCCGAAGGTGTCCACGACGTGCGCCGGGTCGAAGTTCGGAGCCGAGTCCTTCAGCCCGAGACCCATCCCGGCGAGCTTCATCTTGACCTCGTCGATCGACTTCTGACCGAAGTTGCGAATGTCGAGGAGGTCGGCCTCGGTACGCCCGATGAGCTCACCAACGGAGTTGATGCCCTCGCGCTTGAGGCAGTTGTAGGAGCGGACGGTGAGGTCCAGCTCCTCGATCGGCAGAGCGAGGTCCGCCGCCAGCTGGGCGTCCTGCGGGGACGGCCCGATGTCGATGCCCTCGGCGGTCTCGTCCAGCTCCCGGGCGAGCCCGAACAGCTCCACCAGCGTCGAACCGGCGGAGGCCAGCGCGGTACGCGGACCCATCGACGGCTTGGTCTCGACGTCGATGATCAGCCGGTCGAAGTCGGTGCGCTGCTCGACACGGGTCGCCTCGACGCGGTAGGTCACCTTCAGCACCGGCGAGTAGATCGAGTCGACCGGGATCCGGCCGATCTCGGCGCCGGACTGCTTGTTCTGCGCCGCCGTCACGTAGCCCCGGCCCCGCTCGACGGTCAGCTCCATGTCGAGCCGGCCCTTGCCGTTCAGGGTGGCGAGCTTGAGATCCGGGTTGTGCACCGAGACGCCGGCCGGGGGCTGGATGTCGCCCGCGGTCACGTCGCCCGGGCCCTGCTTGCGCAGGTACATGCTGACCGGCTCGTCGTGCTCGGAGCTGACGCACAGCTCCTTGATGTTCATGACGAGCTCGACCACGTCCTCCTTGACACCGGGGATCGTGGTGAACTCGTGCAGCACACCGTCGATCTTGATCGAGGTGACGGCCGCGCCCGGGATCGACGACAGCAGCGTACGCCGCAGCGAGTTACCCAGGGTGTAGCCGAAGCCCGGCTCCAGCGGCTCGATGGCGAACCGGGACCGGGTCTCGTTGATCGACTCCTCGGAGAGGGAGGGTCGCTGGCTGATGAGCATCTTTTCTCTTCTCTTCCGGGGCGCCCGCTATTTGACGCCCACGACACAACCTGTTGCGGTGGCCCGCCCCGAAGGGCGGGCCACCGAACGAGCTCGGACTACTTGGAGTAGAGCTCGACGATCAACTGCTCCTGGACCTGCGTGTCGATGACCTGCCGGGCCGGGAGGGAGTGCACGAGCACCTTCATCTGGCTCGGGATGGCCTCAAGCCACGCCGGAACCGTCTTCGAGCCGGCCTGAGCCTGCGCGACGATGAACGGGGTGAGCTCCTTGCTCTTGCCCCGAACCTCGATGATGTCGTGCTCCTTGACGCGGTACGACGGGATGTCGACCTTCTTGCCGTTCACCGTGAAGTGACCGTGCTTGACCAGCTGGCGGGCCATGTCCCGCGAGTGGGCGTAGCCGGCCCGGTAAACGACGTTGTCCAGCCGCGACTCGAGGATCTGCAGGAGGACCTCACCGGTCTTGGCCTGCTTGCCAACGGCTTCCTCGTAGTAACCGCGGAACTGCTTCTCCAGCACGCCGTAAACCCGGCGGGCCTTCTGCTTCTCGCGGAGCTGGAGCAGGTACTCCGTCTCCTTGGTGCGGCCGCGGCCGTGCTGCCCGGGCGGGAACGGCCGGGACTCGAACGGGCACTTCGGACCATCGCACTTGCTGCCCTTGAGGAACAGCTTCATCTTCTCCCGCCGGCAACGGCGGCAGTCTGCACCGGTGTAACGAGCCATCTCTCTCTACCTCTCAGACCCGGCGACGCTTCGGCGGACGACATCCGTTGTGCGGCTGCGGGGTGACGTCGGCGATCTGCCCGACCTCGAGGCCCACGGCCTGCAGCGAACGGATGGCGGTTTCCCGGCCGGAGCCGGGGCCCTTGACGAACACGTCGACCTTGCGCATGCCGTGCTCCATGGCGCGACGCGCGGCAGCCTCGGCGGCCAGCTGCGCAGCGAACGGAGTCGACTTGCGGGAGCCCTTGAAGCCGACCTGGCCAGCGGAGGCCCAGGAGATGACCGCACCGGTCGGGTCCGTGATGGACACGATGGTGTTGTTGAACGTGCTCTTGATGTGCGCCTGCCCGTGGGCGACGTTCTTGCGTTCCTTGCGCCGGACCTTCTTTACAGCGGCTCCGGCACGAGCCTTCGGTGGCATAAGTCTGTGCGCTCCTAGTTGACTTTCCGGATTGGGTTGCGGCCTGACCCACCTCGGCGGCGGCCGACCCCGTCATCCGGTCAAGAACTACTTCTTGCCGGGCTTCTTCTTGCCGGCGACGGTCCGCTTCGGGCCCTTGCGGGTCCGGGCGTTGGTCTTGGTCCGCTGGCCACGCACGGGCAGGCCCCGGCGGTGCCGGATGCCGGCGTAGCAGCCGATCTCAACCTTGCGGCGGATGTCAGCGGCGACCTCGCGGCGCAGGTCGCCTTCAACCTTGTAGTTGCCCTCGATGTGGTCGCGGAGCTGCACGAGCTCCTCGTCCGTGAGGTCCCGAGCGCGCTTGTCCGGCGAGATGCCGGTGGCGGCGAGTGTCTCCAGGGCACGGGTGCGACCGACCCCGAAGATGTAGGTGAGCGCGATCTCCAACCGCTTTTCGCGGGGGAGATCCACGCCGACTAGACGTGCCATGTGCGGGCGTACTCCTCGTGATGTGTGGCGGAGGTGTGGACCCGTCCCACCCCGCTACCGGCCGTCCCGTCCTTCCGACGCAGTGAGCGCCGGCGACCGGGATCGGTCGCTGCCCGAGCGGGCCCCGGCCTCCGACCGGGGGTCAACCACGCAGAGGTACGTCTGGCGTACCGCTCGCGGCTGGGACGAGCATGTGTGATGTGTGTGTCGCTGGGGATCCACCTGGACCAACGCCACCCGGCCGTGCTCCGGCCGGACGGGCTGAGTCAGCCCTGGCGCTGCTTGTGGCGCGGGTCGCTGCAGATGACCATGACCCGGCCGTGCCGGCGGATAACCCGGCACTTCTGGCAGATCCTCTTGACGCTCGGCTTGACCTTCACGGTTGCCTTACTTCCCATCTGGCCCGGGGACGCGCTCTACGCGACATCGGACGTCGAAGACGGACACGGGACTTCCCGGCCGTCGTCAGGACTACTTGTAGCGGTAGACGATGCGCCCGCGGGTCAGGTCGTACGGCGAAAGTTCGACGACGACCCGGTCCTCCGGAAGGATGCGGATGTAGTGCTGCCGCATCTTGCCGCTGATGTGAGCCAACACCTTGTGGCCGTTCGCGAGCTCCACCCGGAACATGGCGTTCGGCAGGGGCTCGATGACCCGACCCTCGATCTCAATGGCTCCGTCTTTTTTCGGCATGTCCTCCGCTGTCCTGACGTCGATTGCTCCGGGCGGCCCACAACGTCTTACACGGAAATCTGATCAGAATCAGAAGCCCGCGCCAGCCGCGGCTCCAGCTCCCACCGAAGCGCAGGGTGGGCATGCCGGAGTGGACGCTGTGCGCCGATCTGAAAGTGTACGCCGGCCTGCACTCCCCCGCCAAACCGACCACCCACCAACCCGCGCGTCGCCCCGAACGGCCTCATCTCCAGCGCCGTTGATCATGAAGTTGTTGTCAGAACACGCCGGGGACGGTGGCGACAACTTCATGATCAACAGGCGGGGTGGGGGGTAGGCCCGGGGAGGTGGTGGGGTTCAGGAGGTTGGTGCGTCGTCGTCCGGTTTGAGGGCGCGCTCTGCCTGCTTGCGGTCTCGGCGGCGTTGGCGCTTGACGGCCTGGCGTTGGGGCTCCTTGGTGGCCAGCCCGCTGGCAGTGCGGACCACCAGCACCGCACCCCACGGCCCCGCCACCCAGGCCGGCCAGAAGTAGAGCAGGTCCTGGCTGAGCACCGACGTCACCGCCCAGATGGTCACCACGATGGGGATCACCCACAGGTACGGGGACCACACCTCAGCCAGCCAACGGGCGGTGACGCCCCTGCTGAAGGCCGGATCGAGCTGGTCGCCCGGCAGGCTCACCGTCGGCCCGGCAACCGGCGCCAGGCCCGACCGCTGCGCCGGCGTCACCGGCGGCAGGTCGGTGAGCAGCGCCTCAAGGTCGGCGTACGTGCGTGCCGCGTAGGCGCGCTGCAACCGCTCGTCGTACTCGTGCAGATCCAGTCGGCCCTCGTCGAGGGCGACCCGCAACCGGTCGGCCACCGCCGTACGGTCCGAGTCCGCGGCTCGCATCCCGTCGCGCCCGTCCATGCCGGCAAGCATGCCACCGTCGCGCCACTCCCGCCCGACCCCGAACATCGGTCGATCATGAAGTTGTTGCCCGCCTCACCGGCGTGTCAGGGCAACAACTTCATGATCAGCGGGGTCAGGGGGTTTTGGTGGCCGCGGGTTGGCGTGCCGTTACCAGGTCGCCCAGGCGGGCCCGGCCACCGTCGAACGCGGTGAGCACCCAGACGCCGTCCGGCAGCAGCGCCATCGAGTGCTCGACGTGCGCGGCCACCGAGCCGTCCCGGGTGACGACCGTCCACCCGTCGGCCAACTCGGCGGTACGCGGGGACGCCATGGTGATCATCGGCTCGATGGCCAAGGCCATCCCGGGGACCAGTCGCGGACCCTTGCCCGGCCGACCGTGGTTGAGCACGTGGGGGTCCTGGTGCATCTCGGTGCCGATGCCGTGCCCGCCGTAGCCGTCGACGATGCCGTACCGGCCGCCCTTGCGGACAGCGGTCTCCACCGCGTGCGAGATGTCGGTGAGGCGGCCCCTGCCGCTGGCCGCGCCACGCGCGGCGGCGGCGATGCCGGCCCACATCGCGTCCTCGGCGACCTCGGCCATCTTCAGCAGCGCCGGGTCGACGTCACCGACCCCGACCGTGATCGCGGAGTCGCCGTGCCACCCGTCCAGCACCGCGCCGCAGTCGATGGAGATCAGGTCACCGGCCCGGAGCACCTGCTCGGGCGACGGGATGGCGTGCACGATCTGCTCGTTGACCGAGGAGCAGATCGACGCCGGGAAACCGTGGTAGCCCTTGAACGACGGCACGCCGCCCGCCTCGCGGATGGTCGCCTCGGCGATGGCGTCCAGATCGGCGGTGCTCACACCGGGGGCGACAGCCTCCCGCATCCGACGCAGCGCCTCGGCCACCACCAGCCCGGCGGCCCGCATCTTCTCGATCTGGTCAGGGGTCTTCAGCTGGATGTCCAGCTGGGGACGACGCATGGAGCGGTTACCTTTCGTTGCCGAACAGCGGGGCACATAACGCGTACCCCGCTGTTCGCACTCTATCCGCCGTGGCCCGGCCGGACCTCAGCCGCCGTACGACCGCAACGCGTCGATGGCCCGGGTGGTGACGTCCTCCACCGGCCCGGTGGCGTCGATCCCGACCAGCTTGCCCTGAGCGCCGTAGTAGTCGACCAGGGGTGCGGTCTTCTCGCTGTATTCGCGGAGCCGCGTGGCGATCGTCTCCGGCTTGTCGTCGTCGCGCTGGAACAGCTCGGCGCCGCACCGGTCACAGATGCCGGGCCGGGTGGTGGCGTCGAACTCGACGTGCCAGATCTTGCCGCAGCCCCGGCACGTACGCCTGCCGGAGAGCCGCCGGATCACCTCGTCGTCGTCGACGACCAGCTCCAGGACCAGATCCAGGGCGGTGCCCAGATCGGCCAGGAGCTTGTCCAGAGCGGCCGCCTGCGGAGTCGTCCGCGGGAAGCCGTCGAGCAGGAAACCCTCGCTGGCGTCGGGCTCGGCCAGCCGGTCCCGGACCATGTTGATGGTGACCTCGTCCGGAACCAGCTCGCCCGCATCCATGTACCGCTTCGCCTCGACACCGAGCGGCGTGCCCTGGGTGACGTTCGACCGGAAGATGTCTCCGGTCGAAATCTTCGGCACCGAGAGGTGCGCGGCGATGAACTCGGCCTGCGTGCCCTTGCCCGCGCCCGGCGGGCCAACCAGAACGAGTCTCATCTACCGCAGGAACCCTTCGTAGTTCCGCTGCATGAGTTGGCTCTCGATCTGCTTCACGGTCTCCAGACCGACGCCGACCATGATGAGCACAGCGGTGCCGCCGAACGGGAAGTTCTGGTACTGCTGGTTGTCCAGCCAGATGAAGAAGAAGTTCGGCAGGATCGAGATGACGCCGAGGTAGAGCGCGCCCGGCAGGGTGATCCGGCTGAGGATGAAGTCCAGGTAGTCGGCGGTCGGCTTGCCCGGGCGGATGCCCGGCACGAACCCGCCGTACTTCTTCATGTTGTCCGCGACCTCGGTCGGATTGAACGTGATCGAGACGTAGAAGTACGTGAAGAAGATGATCATCAGGAAGTAGACCGAGATGTAGATCGGGCTGCTCGGGTTGACCAGGTTGTTCTGGATCCACGACTGGGTCTTGCCCGGGTCGGTCTGGTCGAAGAACTGCAGCGCCAACTGCGGCAGGTAGAGCAGCGACGAGCCGAAGATGACCGGGATCACACCCGCCTGGTTGACCTTGAGCGGGATGTAGGTCGAGGTGCCGCCGTACATCCGCCGGCCGATCATCCGCTTGGCGTACTGCACCGGGATCCGGCGCTGCGCCTGCTCGATGAAGGTGACAGCGGTGATGACCACCAGGACCAGCGCGATGACCAGGGCGAACATGTCCCAGCCCTTGCTGGTCTTGATCTGCCAGCCCTCGCTGGGCAGCCGCGCCGCGATCGAGGTGAAGATCAGGACGGACATGCCGTTGCCGACGCCGCGGTCGGTGATCAGCTCACCGAGCCACATGACCATGCCGGTGCCGGCGGTCATCGTCATCACCAGGATGGTCAGGGTCAGCCAGTCCGGGATGCCGGTGCCGGTGGGGATGATCGGGAACTGGTCGCAGCGGTTCTGGAACAGCTGGCCCGAGCGGGCCAGCGCCACGAACGCCGAGGCCTGCAGCACACCGAGACCGAGAGTCAGGTAGCGGGTGTACTGGGTGATCTTCGCCTGACCGGCCTGGCCCTCCTTGCGGAGCTGCTCCAGGCGGGGGATCACGACGGTCAGCAGCTGCAGGATGATCGACGCGGTGATGTAGGGCATGATGCCCAGCGCGAAGACCGAGAGCTGCAGCAGCGCTCCGCCGGAGAAGAGGTTGAGAAGGTTCACCACCCCGGTGGTGTCACCCTGGATGGTGTCGAGGCACTTCTGCACGTTGCCGTACGAGACGCCCGGGCTGGGGAGCGTTGCACCCAGCCGGTAGACCGCGATGATGCCTACTGTGAACAGCAGCTTCTTGCGCAGGTCAGGCGTACGGAACGCACTGAGAAAGGCGGACAGCAACTTCTTCCTCCTGCGCGAGGCGGGCCGCCGGTGATCCCTGGCGGGTCGGGGTGGATCACGGGCGAGTGCCCGCAATCCATGGCTGGGATGGGACTCTAACAGCCTCACCCCGGTCCGGGCAGATGCGCCCGACTACATAAATCGATTCCGATGTTACCGGGCGCTCAGGTCCCAGGTAGACCATGGCGCCCGCCAGTTGCTCTCAACTGGACGGGCGCCATGGTCGTACGCCTTACAGCTCGGTGACGGAGCCACCGGCGGCAGCGATCTTCTCCTTGGCCGACGCACTGAACGCGTGCGCGGACACCTGGAGCGCCACACCGCCGAGGTCCCCGGTGCCGAGGACCTTGACCGGGTGACCCTTGCGGACCGCGCCGGACTCGACGAGCTCCAGCGGGCCGACCTGACCACCATTCGGGAACAGCTCAGCGAGTCGGTCCAGGTTGACCACCTGGAAGACCACCTTGAACTTGTTCTTGAAGCCCTTCATCTTCGGCAGGCGCATGTGGATGGGCATCTGCCCACCCTCGAACGCCGCCGAGATGTTCTTGCGGGCCTTGGAACCCTTGGTACCGCGACCAGCGGTCTTGCCCTTGGAACCCTCACCGCGACCCACACGGGTCTTCGCGGTCTTGGAACCGGGCGCCGGGCGCAGGTGATGCACCTTGATCGTCATTACTCGACCTCCTCGACCTTCACGAGGTGGCTCACAGTGAAGATCATGCCGCGGATCTCGGGCCGGTCCTCCTTGACCACCACGTCGTTGATCCGCTTGAGACCGAGCGAACGCAGCGACTCACGCTGGTTGTGCTTGGTCCCGATACCGGACCGGAGCTGGGTGACCTTCAGGCGTGCCATCAGTGCGCCACCCCCGCACGCGACGCCAGCATGGCCGCCGGCGCGACGTCCTCCACCGGCAGACCACGACGCGCCGCGACCTGCTCGGGGGACTCAAGCCCCTTCAGGGCCGCCACGGTGGCGTGCACGATGTTGATCGGGTTCGACGAACCGAGGCTCTTGGAGAGCACGTCGTGGATCCCGGCACACTCCAGCACGGCACGCACCGGCCCACCGGCGATGACACCCGTACCGGCCGAGGCCGGCTTGAGCAGCACCACACCAGCGGCGTCCTCACCCGTCACCGGGTGCGGGATCGACTGGCCGATCCGCGGGACCTTGAAGAAGTGCTTCTTGGCCTCCTCGACACCCTTGGCGATGGCCGCGGGCACCTCCTTGGCCTTTCCGTAGCCCACGCCGACCGTGCCGTCGCCGTCGCCCACGATCACCAGGGCGGTGAAGCTGAAGCGACGACCACCCTTCACGACCTTGGCGACGCGGTTGATCGCGACGACCCGCTCGAGGTGCGGGGTCTTCTCGACGGGCGCGTTTCCGCGGCCGCCCTCACGGCGGTTGTCGCGGCGACCACCCTCGTTGCCACCGGACCCGCCGCCACGGCGCTGTTGACCTGGCATCAGCAGCCTTCCTTCTCTCTCGTGACGGGGTTGTTAGAACTCGAGCCCGGCTTCGCGGGCGGCGTCGGCAAGCGCGGCGACTCGCCCCGCGTACCGGTTGCCGCCGCGGTCGAAGACGACCTTGGAGACGCCGGCGGCCTTGGCCCGCTCGGCGAGCAGCGCGCCCACCTTGCCAGCCAGGGCGCTCTTGTCGCCCTCCGCACCGCGCAGCGAGGCGTCCAGGGTCGACGCCGACGCCAGGGTGTGACCCTTGGTGTCGTCGACGACCTGGGCGACCATGTGCCGCAGCGAGCGGGTGACGACCAGGCGCGGACGCTCGGCCGTACCGCTGACGTTCTTGCGGACGCGGAAGTGTCGACGCGCACGCCCAACGGCGCGCTTGGCGGCGACACCGCGGCGGCGCTTGAGCAGCGTGGCGCTCACTTCTTACCTGCCTTTCCAGCCTTGCGGCGGATGACCTCGCCCTGGTACTTGACGCCCTTGCCCTTGTAGGGCTCCGGCGGGCGGATCTTCCGGATGTTGGCGGCGACCTCACCGACCTGCTGCTTGTCGATGCCAGCCACGTGGAACAGGGTCGGCCGCTCCACCGTGAAGGTGATGCCCGCCGGGGCGGGGACGACCACCGGGTGCGAGAACCCGAGCGCGAACTCGAGATCCGAACCCTTGGCGGTGACCCGGTAACCGGTGCCGGCGATCTCCAGGCTCTTGCGGTAGCCCTCGGTGACCCCGACGATCATGTTCGCAACCAGCGTACGGCTCAGGCCGTGGAGTTCCTTGGCCTTGCGCTCGTCGTTCGGCCGGTTGACGCTCAGCTGCCCATCCTCGGCCCGCTCGATCGTGATCGGCTCGGCGAGGGTGTGCTGGAGCTGGCCCTTGGGGCCCTTGACCTTGACGGTCTGCCCGTCGATCGTGATGTCGACGCCGGCTGGCACCGGGATCGACTTACGTCCAATTCGCGACATTTCTACCTGTCTCCCGTTACCAGACGAAGGCGAGGACTTCCCCGCCAACACTCCGCTTGCGGGCCTGCCGGTCGGTCAGCAGCCCCTGGGACGTCGAAATGATCGCCACGCCCAGCCCACCGAGCACCCGCGGGAGCCCGTCCGACTTGGCGTACACCCGGAGACCGGGCTTGGACACGCGCTTGATGCCGGCCAGGCTCCGCTCGCGGTTCTGGCCGTACTTCAGCTCGACGACCAGTCGCTTGCCGACGGCGCCCTCCTCGGGCTCCTCGACCGACCAGGTGGCGATGTAACCCTCGGCCTTCAGGACCTCGGCGATGTTCGCCTTGATCTTGGAGTAGGGCATCTTCACCTGATCGTGGTACGCCTGGTTGGCGTTACGCAGACGCGTGAGCATGTCTGCGATCGGGTCGGTCATCGTCATGGATTTCGTCAGCCTTTCTCGCCGGGGTTCCCGGGGCATCAGCCCCGGGCCTACGGCGAAGAGCAATACCTAATCGGTGCAGGAGTTCCCGGCCGACGGCCGGGACGCGGTCGCCCTTACCAGGAAGCCTTGGACACGCCCGGCAGCTCACCGCGGTGAGCCATCTCCCGGATGCAGACCCGGCAGAGCCCGAACTTGCGGTAGACCGCCTTCGGACGCCCGCACCGCTGGCAGCGGGTGTACGCGCGAACCGAGAACTTCGGCTTCGCGGCCGCCTTGATGATCAGCGCCTTCTTGGCCATCTCAGTTCTCCTTGAACGGGAAGCCCAGGAGCTTGAGCAGCGCCCGGCCCTCGTCGTCGGTCGTGGCGGTCGTGACCACCGTGATGTCCATGCCCCGCTGGCGATCGATCCGGTCCTGGTCGATCTCGTGGAACACCGACTGCTCGGTCAGACCGAACGTGTAGTTGCCGTGCCCGTCCAGCTTGCGCCCGTCCAGACCGCGGAAGTCGCGGATACGCGGCAGCGCGATGGAGAGCAACCGGTCCATGAACTCCCACATCCGGTCGCCACGAAGGGTGACCTTCGCGCCGATCGGCATGCCCTCGCGGAGCTTGAACTGCGCGATGGACTTGGTCGCCCGCCGCACCTGCGGCTTCTGGCCGGTGATCGTGGCGAGGTCGCGGACCGCGCCGTCGATCAACTTGGCGTCGCGAGCAGCCTCGCCGACACCCATGTTGACGACGATCTTGACCAGCCGCGGCACCTGCATGGGGTTGCCGTAGCTGCGCTGCTCACGCAGCTGGGCCACGATCTCGTTGCGGTACCGCTCCTTGAGGCGCGGCAGGGTCTTTTCGGTAGCCGTGGTCATCACAGGTCCTTACCGGTGCTACGCGCGATGCGGACCTTCTGGCCGTTGTCGTCGATCCGGTAACCGACGCGGGTCGGCTTGCCGTCGGAGTCCAGGACCTGCACGTTCGAGACGTGGATCGGGGCCTCCTGAGTGACGATGCCGCCGGTCTTGGCGCCACGCTGGGTCGTGCTGATGCGGGTGTGCTTCTTGACCCGGTTCACGCCCTCGACCAGGACCTTGTCCTGCCGCGGGTAGGCCTGAATGACCTTGCCCTTGGCACCCTTGTCCTTGCCGGCGATGACGACGACCGTGTCGCCCTTCTTGACCTTCACGGTCACAACACCTCCGGCGCGAGGGAAATAATCTTCATGAACCGCTTGTCCCGCAGCTCCCGGCCCACCGGGCCGAAGATACGGGTTCCACGCGGGTCCCCGCCGTCCTTGATGATGACGGCGGCGTTCTCGTCGAAGCGGATGTACGAGCCGTCCGGACGCCGCCTCTCCTTGGCCGTGCGAACGACGACAGCCTTGACGACGTCGCCCTTCTTCACACCGGCACCCGGGATCGCGTCCTTGACCGTGGCCACGATGACGTCGCCGATACTCGCGTAGCGCCGACCCGAGCCGCCGAGAACCCGGATGCACAGGATCTCCCGAGCACCCGTGTTGTCGGCGACGCGCAGTCGCGACTCCTGCTGAATCACGTCTATCTCCTATGTCTGCCGGTTCTCCGGCCGCCGTAGCGGCCGGAGCCTGGCGGAACCTACGCCCGACGCAACGCCGGGCGAGCTCGAGCCTTCGCTACTTGGCCTTTTCCAGGATCTCCACGATCCGCCAACGCTTGGTGGCGCTCAGCGGCCGGGTCTCCATGATGAGAACCCGGTCACCGGTGCCAGCGGCGTTCTGCTCGTCGTGCACCTTCAGCTTGGCCGTACGGCGCATGATCTTGCCGTACAGCGCGTGCCGAACCCGGTCCTCGACCTCGACAACGACGGTCTTGTCCATCTTGTCGCTGATCACCAGGCCCTCGCGGACCTTGCGGCGCGACCGCGCGGCGGCGGTGGCGGTCTCTTCGGTCATGATGCAGTCACCTCAGTCGGCGCGGCCGAGAGCCCCAGCTCGCGCTCACGCATGATCGTGTAGATCCGGGCGATCTCCCGACGGATGACCTGCAACCGCCGGTTGTTGTCCAGCTGCCCGGTTGCGGCCTGCACGCGGAGGTTGAACAGCTCCGCCTTGGCCTCCCGCAGCTTCGTGACCAGCTCCTCTTCGGAGAGCTCACGCAGCTCGGTCGCCTTAACGCCCGCTGCCATCAGGATTCACCCACTTCGCGCGTAACAATGCGGCACTTCATCGGGAGCTTGTGGATCGCGCGACGCATGGCCTCTCGCGCGGTCTGCTCGTTGGGGAAGGACATCTCGAAGAGAACCCGCCCCGGCTTGACGTTGGCAACCCACCACTCCGGCGAACCCTTACCGGAACCCATCCGGGTCTCGGCAGGCTTCTTGGTGAGGGCCTGGTCCGGGAAGATCGTGATCCAGACCTTGCCACCACGCTTGATGTGGCGAGTCATCGCGATACGTGCCGACTCGATCTGCCGGTTCGTCACGTACGCCGGCTCGAGAGCCTGGATCCCGAACTCGCCGAACACCACCCGGTTACCACCCTTGGACGCGCCACTGCGGTCCGGGTGGTGCGGCTTGCGGAAGCCCTTCGGGGGCTTGCGCGGCATCAGCATCTGTCAGCCCTCCTGCTGCGTTTCTGCCGGAGCAGCAGTGGCGGCGACAGCTGCGCTGTCGACCGGCTCGCCGCTCGGCGTCTCGGCCTGCTGCGCGATGGTGGTCGCAGCAGCCCGACCGGCCTCGGTGCCACCAGCCGTGGTGCCGGACGAACCCGACCGGCCACGGCGCGGACGCTCGGGACGGTCGCCGCGCTCACCACGACGCGGGCGGGACGGACCGGCCTCGGCCGGAGCTTCCCGGCCCGGGACGGCGTCGCCCTTGTAGATCCAGACCTTCACACCGATCCGACCGAACGTCGTACGGGCCTCGAAGAAGCCGTACTCGATGTTGGCCCGCAGCGTGTGCAGCGGAACCCGGCCCTCACGGTAGAACTCGGTCCGGCTCATCTCGGCGCCGCCGAGGCGACCCGAGACCTGAACCCGGATGCCCTTGCAGACCGGGTTCTTCATCGCCGACTGCATGGCCTTGCGCATCGCCCGACGGAAGCTGACCCGGCTGGACAACTGCTCGGCCACGCCCTGCGCGACCAGCTGAGCGTCCGACTCGGGGTTCTTCACCTCGATGATGTTCAGCTGAACCTGCTTGCCGGTGAGCTTCTCAAGCTCGCCGCGGATCCGGTCGGCCTCCGCACCCTTACGGCCGATGACGATGCCCGGCCGGGCGGTGTGGATGTCGACCCGGACCCGGTCGCGGGTGCGCTCGATGTCGACCTTGGAAATCCCGGCACGCTCGAGGCCCTTGGACATCATGCGGCGGATCTTGACATCCTCGCCGATGTAGTCCTTGTAGAGCTTGTCCGCGAACCAGCGGGACTTCCAGTCGGTCGAGATGCCGAGCCGGAACCCAGTGGGGTGAACCTTCTGACCCATTACTCGGCGTCCTCCGTCTTGCTCTGCGCTTCGGCCGGTGCGGCCTCCGTGGCCGGGGCGGCCTTCTTCGCCGCGGCCTTCCTCGGCGCTGCCGGCGCGACCGCTTCGACCGCCACAGTGATGTGGCAGGTGCGCTTGCGGATTCGGTACGCCCGACCCTGCGCCCGCGGCTGGAACCGCTTCATCGTCGGGCCCTCGTCCACGAAGGCCTCGCTGACGAGCAGCGCGTCGGGGTCCAGCCGCTCGTTGTTCTCCGCGTTGGCGATCGCGCTAGCGAGCACCTTGTACACCTGCTCGCTCGCAGCCTGCGGCGCGAACTGCAGCACCGTGAGCGCCTCCTTCGCGGGCAGGCCGCGGACGAGGTTGACCACCCGGCGCGCCTTCATCGGCGAGATGCGCACGTGCCGCGCAACCGCCCGCGCGCCCGGAAGCACCGGAGCGTCGCCCTTTCCTGGCATCGCTGTAACCCCTTGTTCCCTCTATCCGTATGCCCGCGGCGTCAGCGCCGACGGCTCTTCCGGTCGTCCTTCTCGTGACCCTTGAACGTGCGGGTCAGCGCGAACTCGCCGAGCTTGTGCCCGACCATCGCCTCGGTCACGAACACCGGGACGTGCTTGCGTCCGTCATGAACGGCGATCGTGTGCCCCAGCATCTCGGGGATGATCGTCGAGCGCCGCGACCAGGTCTTGATCACGTTCTTGGAGCCCTTGTCGTTCTGAACTTCCACCTTCTTGAGCAGGTGGTCGTCGACGAACGGGCCCTTCTTCAGGCTGCGAGGCATGTCTTATCTCCCTCAGCCGCGCTTACGCGTGGCGTAGCGGCGGCGGACGATCAGCCGGTCACTCGGCTGGCCCTTACGGCGGGTGCGGCCCTCGGGCTTACCCTGCGGGTTGACCGGGTGGCGACCACCGGAGGTCTTACCCTCACCACCACCGTGCGGGTGGTCGACCGGGTTCATGGCGACACCACGGACGGTCGGGCGCTTGCCCTTCCACCGCATCCGGCCGGCCTTACCCCAGTTGATGTTCGACTGGTCGGCGTTGCCGATCTCGCCGACGCTTGCGCGGCAGCGCACGTCCACCCGCCGGATCTCGCCGGACGGCATACGCAGGGTCGCGTACGCGCCCTCGCGGCCGAGCAGCTGGATGCCGACGCCGGCGGAACGGGCCAGCTTGGCCCCGCCACCCGGACGCAGCTCCACGTTGTGGATCGTGGTACCGACCGGGATGTTGCGCAGCGGCAGGTTGTTACCCGGCTTGATGTCGGCGCCCGGGCCGGACTCGACGCGGTCGCCCTGCTTCATGTCCTTCGGCGCGATGATGTACCGCTTCTCGCCGTCGGCGTAGTGCAGCAGCGCGATGCGCGCCGTGCGGTTCGGGTCGTACTCGATGTGAGCGACCTTCGCCGGCACGCCGTCCTTGTCGACCCGCTTGAAGTCGATCAGACGGTACTGACGCTTGTGACCGCCACCGTGGTGCCGCGTGGTGATCCGGCCGTGGGCGTTACGCCCGCCCTTCTTCGGCAACGGAGCGAGCAGCGACTTTTCCGGCGTGGACCGGGTGATCTCGGCGAAGTCAGCGACACTCGAGCCACGTCGGCCCGGCGTCGTCGGCTTGTACTTACGGATAGCCATTGTCTACACCCCTCAGCTGACCGGGCCGCCGAAGGCCTCGATGCGGTCACCGTCAGCCAGCTTCACGATCGCCCGCTTGGTCGCCTTGCGCTGACCGAAGCCGGTCTTGGTGCGCTTGCGCTTACCCTGGCGGTTGAGCGTGTTGACCGTCAGGACGCGGACGTTGAAGATCTGCTGGATAGCGATCTTGATCTCGGTCTTGTTCGCGTCCGGGTGCACCAGGAAGGTGTACCAGTTCCGGTTCAGCTCGCTGTAGCTCTTCTCCGAGACGACCGGCGCCACGATGATGTCGCGCGGGTCGGCGATCGTGCTCACTTGCCACCCTCCTCGGTGGTCTCGGCGGGCACGCCCAGGAACTCGTCCAGGGCGTCCTTGGTGAAGACCACGTCGTCGGCCACGAGCACGTCGTACGTGTTCAGCTGGCCGGACTCGATCAGGTGCACGCGCGGCTCATTGCGCAGCGACACCCAGTTCAGCTCGTCGGTGCTGCTCAGCACGACCAGGACCCGACGGGCCTCGGTGAGCTTGGTCAGCGTGGCCAGGGCCGCCTTGGTCGACGGCTTCTCGCCCGAGACGAACGCCTCGACGACGTGCACCTGCCCGGCGCGGGCCCGGTCGGAGAGGGCACCCCGCAGAGCGGCGGCCTTCATCTTCTTCGGGGTCCGCTGGCTGTAGTCGCGCGGCACGGGACCGTGCACGACGCCACCGCCGGCGAACTGCGGCGCGCGGATCGAGCCCTGCCGGGCGCGACCGGTGCCCTTCTGCTTGTACGGCTTCTTGCCGCCACCGGCGACCTCGCCGCGGGTCTTGGCCTTGTGCGTGCCCTGTCGGGCCGCCGCGAGCTGGGCCACCACGACCTGGTGCATCAGCGCGACGTTGGCCTGCACGTCGAAGATGTCCTCCGGCAGCTCCACGGAGCCGCTGGTGGTGCCTTCGACGGTGCGCACGTCAACGGTGGTCACTTGGCCGCACCGCCCTTCTTCACCTTGCTCTTGGCCGCGGTACGGACCAGAACGAGCGCGCCCTTGGGACCAGGAATGGCACCCCGGACGAGCAGCAGGTTGTTCTCGGTGTCGACCGCCTGGACGGTGAGGTTCTGCACGGTGTACCGAACGCCACCCATACGGCCGGCCATCCGGGTGCCCTTGAAGACACGACCCGGAGTGGCGCAGGCGCCGATGGAGCCGGGCGAGCGGTGCTTGCGCTCGACGCCGTGCCCGGCGCCCAGGCCGTGGAAGCCGTGCCGCTTCATCGGGCCGGCGTAGCCCTTGCCCTTGGTCTTGCCGGTGACGTCGATGGTGACGCCGGCCGGGAACTCCTCGACAGTGACTTCCTGGCCGAGCGAGTATTCCCCAGCGTCAGTGGTGCGCAGCTCGACGATGTGCCGGCGCGGCGCCACGTCCGCCTTGGCGTAGTGCCCGCTGATCGGCTTCTTGACCTTGCGCGGGTCGATGGTGCCGTACGCGAGCTGGACCGCGGAGTAACCGTCCTTCTCGGCGCTACGAACCTGGCTGATGACGCACGGGCCGGCCTCGACCACGGTCACGGGAACAACACGGTTGTTCTCCCAGACCTGGGTCATGCCGAGCTTGGCGCCCAGGATCCCCTTGACTTGCCTGTCCATTTGTCCGGTCCCTACAGCTTGATCTCGATGTCGACGCCAGCCGGCAGGTCGAGGCGCATGAGCGAGTCGACCGTCTTCGGGGTCGGGTCGATGATGTCGATCAGCCGCTTGTGCGTGCGCATCTCGAAGTGCTCGCGCGAGTCCTTGTACTTGTGCGGCGAGCGGATAACGCAGAAACGGTTGATCTCCGTGGGCAGCGGCACCGGGCCCGCGACCTGCGCCCCGGTGCGCGTCACCGTCTCGACGATCTTCCGAGCCGAGGAGTCGACGACCTCGTGGTCATAGGCCTTGAGCCGGATGCGGATCTTCTGTCCCGCCATGGTGGCTTCTGTTCCTTCTCTCGATGCCGCTGTGTTGCGGGCGCCTGTACCGGCTGGCACAGGCCCACTTCGCCGACCCCCGCGGTCGGGCGTGTCGCGCCCTCGGGCCGAGCTCCGCCCCTAGGTACCGGAGTGGTGCCGACCGCACGGGGGGTCAAGGCGCCGATCGCATTACCGCGACCTGAACGCCGTGCGAGGGTGGTTGGCGACTGGGCCGCCAACCACCCTACGCTCGACTGCCTCGCCACCCGGAGGTTCAGCGAAAGCCGAACACAGGCGACGAACTGTCGTTACGCAACCTGACTAGTATGCCGCACGACCGGCGGCGGGTCTAATCGGGGTTACCTAGTTCACTTGTTAATCTTGGTGACGAACCCGGCGCCGACGGTGCGGCCACCCTCGCGGATCGCGAACTTGAGGTTCTCCTCCATGGCGATGGGCTGGATCAGCTTCACCGACATGGACGTGTTGTCACCCGGCATGACCATCTCGGTGCCCTCGGGGAGGGTGACGACACCGGTGACGTCAGTGGTCCGGAAGTAGAACTGCGGACGGTAGTTCTGGAAGAACGGGGTGTGACGGCCACCCTCCTCCTTGGAGAGGATGTAGACCGTCGCCTCGAACTCCGTGTGCGGGGTGTTCGAGCCCGGCTTCACGACGACCATGCCGCGCTCGACCTCGTCGCGCTTGGTACCACGCAGCAGCAGGCCGACGTTCTCGCCTGCGCGGGCGTCGTCCAGGGTCTTCCGGAACATCTCGATCGCGGTGACCTTGGTCTTGAAGCTCTTCTCCTTGATACCGACGAGCTCGACATCCTCGTTCGGCAGGAGAACGCCGCGCTCCACGCGACCGGTGACGACGGTGCCACGACCGGTGATCGTGAAGACGTCCTCAACCGGCATCAGGAACGGCTTGTCGACCTCGCGCTCCGGCTGCGGGATCGAGGTGTCGACAGCGGTCATCAGGTCCAGCAGCTTGCCGGTCCACTCGGGGTCACCCTCGAGGGCCTTCAGCGCCGAAACCCGAACGACCGGCAGGTCGTCACCCGGGTACTCCTGCGAGGAGAGCAGCTCACGGACCTCGAGCTCGACGAGCTCCAGGAGCTCCTCGTCATCGACCATGTCGCTCTTGTTGAGCGCCACGACGATGTACGGCACACCGACCTGACGGGCCAGCAGCACGTGCTCGCGGGTCTGCGGCATCGGGCCGTCGGTCGCCGCGACCACCAGGATCGCGCCGTCCATCTGCGCGGCACCGGTGATCATGTTCTTGATGTAGTCGGCGTGCCCAGGGCAGTCGACGTGCGCGTAGTGCCGCGACTCGGTCTGGTACTCGACGTGCGCGATCGAGATCGTGATGCCGCGGGCCTTCTCCTCCGGCGCCTTGTCGATCTCGTCGAACGGCGTGTAGGGGTTCAGGTCCGGGTACTGGTCGTGCAGGACCTTGGTGATGGCCGCCGTCAGCGTCGTCTTACCGTGGTCGATGTGACCAATGGTGCCGATGTTGACGTGCGGCTTAGTCCGCTCGAACTTAGCCTTCGCCACTGGTGTCCTCCTGTGGACTTCTTGGTTCGTACGCCCGGCGCGCCGGTCGGCGCTTAGGACTCTGTCGACAGCCTTTCCGGCCTGACGGCCGGAGAGCCTTTGTGGGTTCTGCGGCGATGAAGCCTACAGGCCCGGTCTCACGCGATCCGATCGTGGTGGCCGCGGGCGGGTGAACCCTCCCGCGACCAACCACGAATCACCTGCTCAGAGCGCTACTCGCCCGTTGCCTTGGCGATGATCTCCTTCGCGACGCTCTGCGGAACCTCGGCGTAGGAGTCGAACTGCATGCTGTAGCTAGCCCGGCCCTGGGTCTTCGACCGCAGGTCGCCGACGTAGCCGAACATCTCCGACAACGGCACCAGGGCCCGGACGATGCGGGCGCCGCTGCGCTCCTCCATCGCCTGGATGATGCCGCGGCGGGAGTTGAGGTCACCGATGACGTCACCCATGTTCTCCTCAGGAGTGGTGACTTCAACGGCCATCATCGGCTCGAGCAGTGCCGGATCGGCCTTGCGGGCCGCGTCCTTCATCACCATCGAGCCGGCGATCTTGAATGCCATTTCCGACGAGTCGACCTCGTGGTACTGGCCGTCCAGCAGGGTCAGCTTCACGCCGACCAGCGGGAAGCCCGCCAGGATGCCGTACTGCAGCGCGTCCTGCGCACCGGCGTCCACCGAGGGGATGAACTCCCGGGGGATGCGGCCGCCGCTGACGGCGTTGGCGAACTCGTAGGTCGGCGAGTCGTTGTCCAGCGGAAGCGGCTCGACGCTCACGATCACGCGGGCGTACTGGCCGGAACCACCGGTCTGCTTCTTGTGGGTGTACTCGACCTTCTCCACCTTGCGGCGGATGGTCTCGCGGTACGCCACCTGCGGCTTGCCGACGTTCGCCTCGACGTTGAACTCGCGGCGCATCCGGTCGACCAGGATGTCCAGGTGCAGCTCACCCATGCCGGAGATGACCGTCTGACCGGTCTCCTCGTCCAGCTGGACGCGGAAGGTCGGGTCCTCCTCGGCCAGGCGCTGGATGGCCGTGCCCAGCTTCTCCTGGTCGGACTTGGTCTTCGGCTCGATCGCCACCGAGATGACCGGCTCCGGGAAGGTCATGGACTCCAGGATGACCGGGTTCGCCGGGTCGGAGAGAGTGTCGCCGGTGGTGGTCTGCTTGAGACCCTGCACGGCGATGATGTCGCCGGCCTGCGCCGACGGACGCTCTTCCCGCTTGTTGGCGTGCATCTGGTAGATCTTGCCGATCCGCTCCTTGCGGTCCTTGGTGGAGTTGACCACCTGGGAACCGGAATCGAGCGTGCCGGAGTAGACCCGCACGTAGGTGAGCTTGCCCAGGTGCTTGTCCGTCTGGATCTTGAAGGCCAGGCCGGAGAAGGGCTCCGAGTTGGACGGCTTCCGCAGCAGCGGGGTCTCGCCGTCGGTGGCCGTACCCTCGATCGCCGGAACGTCCAGCGGCGACGGCAGGAAGTCGACCACGGCGTCGAGCATGGGCTGAACGCCCTTGTTCTTGAACGCCGAGCCGCAGAGCACCGGGTTGGCCTTGCCGGCGATGGTGGCACGCCGGATGGCGGCCTTGATCTCCTCGGCGGAGATCTCATCGCCCTCCAGGTACTTCTCCATCACCGCGTCGTCGACGTCGGCGAGGGTCTCCATCAGCTTCTCGCGCCACTCGGCCGCGGAGTCGGCCAGCTCGGCCGGGATCTCCTCAACCGCGTAGTCCTCACCCTTCTGGGTCTCCCCGCGCCAGGTGAGCGCGCGCATGCCGATCAGGTCGACGACACCGATGTGGTCACCCTCGAGCCCGATCGGGATCTGGAGCACCAGCGGGGTGGCGTTCAGCCGGTCGATCATCATCTGCACGCAGCGGAAGAAGTCGGCGCCGGTCCGGTCGAGCTTGTTGACGAAGCACATACGCGGGACGTTGTACTTGTCGGCCTGCCGCCAGACGTTCTCCGTCTGCGGTTCCACGCCGGCGACACCGTCGTAGACCGCTACCGCACCATCCAGGACCCGCAACGACCGCTCGACCTCGACCGTGAAGTCGACGTGGCCAGGCGTGTCGATGATCTGGATCGTGTGGTCTTTCCACTCACACTTGGTAGCAGCGGAGGTGATGGTGATACCACGCTCCTGCTCCTGCTCCATCCAGTCCATGACGGCAGCGCCCTCGTGGACCTCACCGATCTTGTACGTGATGCCGGTGTAGAACAGGATTCGCTCGGTGGTCGTGGTCTTACCGGCATCGATGTGCGCCATGATGCCGATGTTGCGTACCTTGGCGAGCGCGTCTGCGGCGGCCACTTCAATCCCTACTTATCGTCGTCTCGACTCAACTGGTGGCGGTTCCGGCGCCCGGAGGCGCCGGAACCAGGGTGTTACCAGCGGTAGTGCGCGAAGGCCTTGTTCGACTCGGCCATCTTGTGCGTGTCCTCGCGCCGCTTGACGGCGGCACCGAGGCCGTTGCTCGCGTCCAGCAGCTCGTTCATCAGCCGCTCGACCATGGTCTTCTCGCGGCGGGCGCGGGAGTACGTGACCAGCCAGCGCAGGCCCAGGGTGGTCGCCCGGGTCGGGCGGACCTCGACCGGAACCTGGTAGGTGGCGCCACCGACACGACGGCTGCGCACCTCGAGGGTCGGCTTGACGTTGTCCATCGCCCGCTTGAGGGTGACGACCGGGTCGGTGCCGGACTTCTCGCGGCAGCCCTCGAGGGCCGCGTACACGATGGACTCGGCGAGCTGACGCTTGCCGCGGAGCAGGATCTTGTTCACCAGCTGGGTGACCAGCGGCGAGTTGTACACCGGGTCAGCGACCAGTGGCCGCCGCGGAGCGGGTCCCTTACGCGGCATGTCAGCTCTTCTCCTTCTTCGCGCCGTAACGGCTGCGCGCCTGCTTGCGGTTGCGGACACCCTGGGTGTCCAGCGAGCCGCGAACGATCTTGTAACGCACGCCGGGGAGGTCCTTCACCCGGCCACCGCGGACGAGCACGATCGAGTGCTCCTGCAGGTTGTGACCGACGCCGGGGATGTAGGCGGTCACCTCGATCTGGCTGCTGAGCTTCACGCGAGCGACCTTGCGCAGCGCCGAGTTCGGCTTCTTCGGGGTGGTGGTGTACACGCGAGTGCACACGCCGCGCCGCTGAGGGGAACCCTTCAGCGCCGGGGTCTTGGTCTTGGTCGTCTTCGCCTGGCGGCCCTTTCGGACCAGCTGCTGGATCGTGGGCACCGGGTTTCTCCGCTCCCTTCGGCCGCATCCGCGGCCGCGCCGTCTGCTCGTTAGCCGGCCTGATGACCGGCTCTCCTACATTCCGACCAGGGCCGCCTTGCGGAGACCCCGGCACCCGCGGTCGGGCGTGTCGCCCTCGTCACGGCCCCGTTGCGGACGCTCTCGCGTTCGTACCGGGTTTTGTCACCGGCGCGCGGGTCGCCCCGCCCCGGATCTTTGGCTTGTCGTGCCGCCGTCCGTAAGCCGGAAACAGCGCACGCACGAGTTGCCCGGGCATGCCCGGGCACAAGGGGAAAGAGTACCTACCACAACCGCCCAGGTCAAAACGGAATGGCCCGGCGACCGTCTCACACCCGCCGGCCGGATCTCGTCCTGCCTCGTCGCCCGCGATGGGCACCTACGAACACAAGTGTAACGGCTTCCCCGCAGAAGCACCCATCGCCCCCGGGGTGACCGCAAGCCTTCCGCGGAAAACCCCCGTCAGGTGCCGGATCTCTCGGTGATGACTCTCACGTCAGGGTCAGAAGCAGGGCAAGACCCAGGCCCAGCAGGCTGAGCAGTGCTCCCGCCGCGCCGCAGCTGATCCCGGCCATCGCCAGCCCGCGGCCGGTGAACTGGACCGCGGAGGGCGCGGTCGGCCGCCGGATCTGCCGCCGGCCGAGCAGCCCGACGACGACGGCCGCCCCGCCGGCCAGCACACCCAGCGCGGCGAACGCCCCGGAGGCCCAGGCCCCGCCGTCGTTCTTGAAGGCCACTCCGAAGCAGATCACCAGAAGTGAGACCAGAAGTGAGGCGATCCCCGCCGCCAGCGCCCCGATGGCCAGCCCAGAGGTGACCGGTGCCACGTCCAGGTGCACGACGCCGAACGGCGTACCCGAAACCCCCTCCACCCGCTTCGGCGGCCGGCGTTGGTCGTCGGTGGGCGGCGGCACCGAACGCCCCGGAGGGCCACCCCACCCCGGGCCGTGCCCCGGCGGCGGGCCCCAGCCGGGCGGCGCCCCGTGCCCGGACGACGGCGGGCCCCAGCCGTACGGCGCAGCCGGCCCAGACGGGGACGGGCCCCACCCAGGCGGCGCAGACGGCGCAGCGGACGACGGACCCCACCCGGCCGGCACGCTCGGCGCAGACGAGGACGGACCCCAGCCGTAGGGCACTCCCGAACCGGCCGCCGGCGGGCCCCAGCCGGGCGGCACACCCGGCCCGGAGGTGGGCGGGCCCCAGTCCTGCGGCGTCGAGGTCGGGGCGCTGGAGACCGGGTAAGGCTGGTCGGAGCCGGGCGTCGGGGTCGCGCCCCAGCCGTTCGGACCCCAACCGGGGGGTGGTGCCGCAGGGGGTGGCGGGCCCGGGATGGACGCCGGTGGGTGCGGCTCGCCGCTCGGGCCGGGTCGCGCCCAGTCGCTCGGCTCGGATGGCGGAGCCGGAGGGTCCGGCGGGCCGGCCGGTTCGTCCGCAGGGGGCCGCGCCGGTTCCGTCACGAGGTCCTCCTGTCGAAAGGCCGCCACCGACACACGGCGGACACCGGCCAGGCTACCGCCGCGAGCACCGCCGCCCGCGCCGGGCGCGGCCACCGGTGGCTCAGTCCATGTTCGCCGGGTAGTCGTGGCCGAACGGGGCGCCGGCCAACCGGACCACCCCGATGACCACCGCGGCCACCACACTGACCGCGACCAGCACCAGGCCGGTCCAGGCCATCCACTCCCCCCGTCGCAGCCAGACGCCGCCGGTCAGGAACCCCCCCGAGGCGTACGCCTCCCGGCGCGCCTGCCGTGCCAGTTGCAGGGCCACCGTGGCCGGCACCACGCCACCGATGAACAGCCCGGTCAACATGCCGAGCAGGCCCAGCGCGAAGACCGCCCGTGCCTTCGTGGCGCGGGCCGGGTCCGGGTCCAGCGGGTGGCGCACGCCCTGCTGGGCGACGGACACCTGCCCGGGTGCGGTCGTCATCCCCCCATCATGCCGAACCCGGCCCAGGGGTGGGTCGGCACGCACACGACGAGGCCCCCGGCTTTCACCGGGGGCCTCGTCGTGTTACTGGTGCTTAGCGGTACGACCCGAAGTCGAAGTCGTCCAGCGGCACGGCCTGCCCGCTGGCCGGCCCGAACCCGTAGTCGGTCTCCGGGTAACCGGTCATCGAGTAGACCTTGGCCTTGGCCTCCTCGGTCGGCTCGACCCGGACGTTGCGGTACTTGCTGATGCCCGTACCGGCCGGGATGAGCTTTCCGATGATCACGTTCTCCTTGAGGCCGACCAGGGAGTCGCTGCGCGAGTTGATCGCAGCGTCGGTCAGCACCCGGGTGGTCTCCTGGAAGGAGGCCGCCGAGAGCCAGGAGTCGGTGGCCAGCGATGCCTTGGTGATACCCATCAGCACCGGACGACCAGCGGCGGGCTCGCCGCCCTCCGAGACGAGCCGGCGGTTCTCCGACTCGAACAGCGCCCGGTCGACGAGCACACCCGGCAGGAACTCGGTCGAGCCGGAGTCGATGACCGTCACCCGCTTGAGCATCTGGCGGATGATGATCTCGATGTGCTTGTCGTGGATGAGCACACCCTGCGAGCGGTAGACCTCCTGGACCTCACTGGTCAGGTGGACCTGGACCGCCCGCGGACCCATGATCCGCAGCAACTCGTGCGGGTCGATGGTGCCCTCGGTCAGCTTCTCGCCGACCGCGACGTGACCGCCGTCGTGGGTACGGAGCTTGACCCGCTTCGAGATCTTGTCGTAGACGATCTCTTCGCTGCCGTCGTCCGGCACCACGATGATCTTGCGCGAGCGCTCGCCGTCCTCGATCCGGATCTTACCGGGGGTGTCGGCGATGGGCGCCTTACCCTTCGGGACCCGAGCCTCGAAGATTTCCTGAACACGCGGCAGACCCTGGGTGATGTCCTCACCCGCGACACCACCGGTGTGGAAGGTACGCATCGTCAGCTGCGTACCGGGCTCACCGATGGACTGGGCGGCGATGATGCCGACCGCCTCGCCGATGTCGACCGACTTACCGGTCGGCAGCGACCGGCCGTAGCAGGCCGCGCAGACGCCCAGCTTCGACTCGCAGGTGAGCACGCTGCGCACCCGGACCGTCTCCACACCAGCGGCGACGATCTTGTCGACCCCGATGGAGTTGATGTCCTGACCGCGCTCCGCCACCACGGTGCCGTCCGGCCCCTTGATGTCGTCGGCGAGGGTCCGGGCGTGCACGCTGGTCTCGGCGTGGGTGTGGACGACGAGCTTGCCGTCCAGCTTCTCGCCGATCTGCATCGGGATCGCCCGGTCGGTGCCGCAGTCCTCTTCGCGGATGATGACGTCCTGCGAGACGTCCACCAGACGACGGGTCAGGTAACCCGAGTCGGCGGTCCGCAGCGCGGTGTCGGCGAGACCCTTACGGGCACCGTGCGTGGAGATGAAGTACTCCAGCACGGACAGACCCTCCCGGTAGCTGGCCTTGATCGGCCGCGGGATGATCTCGCCCTTGGGGTTGGCCACCAGACCACGGATCGCCGCGATCTGCCGGAGCTGGAGCAGGTTACCGCGAGCACCCGAGTTGATCATCTTCCACAGCGGGTTCTCCTGCGGCAGCGCGGTGTCCATCTCCTTGGCGACCTCGTTGGTCGCCTTGGTCCAGATCTCGATCAGCTCGCCGCGACGCTCCTCGGCGGTCATCAGACCACGCTGGTACTGCTTGTCGATCTGGTCGGCGTCCTTCTCGTACTTCGCCAGGATCTCCGCCTTGCGCGGCGGAGCGATGACGTCCTCCATGCCGATCGTCACGCCGGACCAGGTGGCCCAGTGGAAACCGGCCTCCTTGAGCCCGTCCAGGGTGGCGGCCAGCGCCACCTTGGGGAAGCGCTCGGCGAGGTCGTTGACGATCGCGGAGAGCTGACCCTTGCGGATCTCGTAGTTCACGAAGCGGTAGCCCTGCGGCAGCGTCTCGTTGAACAGCACCCGACCCAGGGTGGTCTCCACGGTCAGCGGGTCACCCTCGACCCAGCCCTCCGGGGCGCTCCACGCCTCGGAGCCGTTGCCGTTGTCGACACCGACCACGCCGCGCAGGCGGATCTTCACCGGCGCCTGCAGGTGCAGCTCGCCGTTGTCGAAGGCCATCCGCGCCTCGGCGTCCGAGCTGAACGCCCGACCCTCGCCCTTCTCACCGGCGGTGAGGTGGGTGAGGTGGTACAGACCGATGACCATGTCCTGGGTAGGCATGGTGACCGGCTTACCGTCGGCCGGCTTGAGGATGTTGTTCGACGACAGCATCAGGATCCGCGCCTCGGCCTGGGCCTCGGCGGACAGCGGCACGTGCACCGCCATCTGGTCACCGTCGAAGTCGGCGTTGAACGCCGTGCAGACCAGCGGGTGGATCTGGATCGCCTTGCCCTCGACCAGCTGCGGCTCGAAGGCCTGGATGCCCAGACGGTGCAGGGTCGGCGCCCGGTTGAGCAGCACCGGGTGCTCGCCGATGACCTCTTCCAGCACGTCCCACACGACCGGGCGCTGACGCTCGACCATCCGCTTGGCGGACTTGATGTTCTGCGCGTGGTTGAGGTCGACCAGCCGCTTCATCACGAACGGCTTGAACAGCTCCAGCGCCATCTGCTTGGGCAGACCGCACTGGTGCAGCTTGAGCTTCGGGCCGACCACGATGACCGAACGGCCGGAGTAGTCGACGCGCTTGCCCAGCAGGTTCTGGCGGAACCGGCCCTGCTTGCCCTTGAGCATGTCGGACAGCGACTTGAGCGGGCGGTTACCCGGGCCGGTGACCGGCCGGCCGCGACGGCCGTTGTCGAACAGCGCGTCGACGGCCTCCTGGAGCATCCGCTTCTCGTTGTTGACGATGATCTCGGGCGCGCCGAGGTCGATCAGTCGCTTGAGGCGGTTGTTCCGGTTGATCACGCGGCGGTACAGGTCGTTCAGGTCCGAGGTCGCGAAGCGGCCACCGTCGAGCTGCACCATCGGGCGCAGGTCCGGCGGGATGACCGGGACGCAGTCCAGCACCATGCCGAGCGGCGAGTTGCGGGTGTTCAGGAACGCCGCGACGACCTTGAGTCGCTTGAGCGCCCGGATCTTCCGCTGGCCCTTGCCGGACCGGATGGTCTCCCGCAGGCTCTCGGCCTCGGCGTCGAGGTCCATGTTCTGGACCAGCGCCTTGATCGCCTCGGCGCCCATGGAACCGGTGAAGTACTCACCGAACCGGTCGCGCAGCTCGCGGTAGAGCAGCTCGTCGGTGACCAGCTGCTTCGGCTCCAGCTTGCGGAAGGTGTCCAGCACCTCGTCCAGGCGGTCGATCTCGCGCTGGGCCCGGTCGCGGATCTGGCGCATCTCGCGCTCTCCGCCCTCCTTGACCTTGCGCCGGACGTCCGCCTTGGCACCCTCGGCCTCCAGCTCGGCCAGGTCGGCCTCGAGCTTGGCGGCCCGCTTCTCGATCTCCGAGTCGCGGCTGTTCTCGGACTGCCGCTTCTCGGCCAGGATCTCGTTCTCGATCGTCGAGAGGTCGCGGTGACGCGACTCCGCGTCCACGCTCGTCACGACGTACGAGGCGAAGTAGATGATCTTCTCGAGGTCCTTGGGAGCGAGGTCCAGCAGGTAACCCAGCCGGCTCGGAACGCCCTTGAAGTACCAGATGTGGGTCACCGGAGCGGCGAGCTCGATGTGCCCCATCCGCTCACGGCGGACCTTGGAGCGAGTCACCTCGACGCCGCAGCGCTCACAGATGATGCCCTTGAACCGGACGCGCTTGTACTTACCGCAGTAGCACTCCCAGTCCCGCTGCGGACCGAAGATCTTCTCGCAGAAGAGCCCGTCCTTTTCCGGCTTCAGGGTGCGGTAGTTGATCGTCTCAGGCTTCTTGACCTCGCCGTGCGACCACTGACGGATGTCGTCGGCGGTGGCGAGACCAATGCGCAGCTCGTCGAAGAAGTTGACGTCGAGCACTATGTCCCCTATGTCGTCGTCTGTACTGCTAATTCTCGGGTGGGGTCGGGGGCCGGCGAGCCGGCCCCCGACCGCTCACCTCAGACCTCTTCGACCGAGCTCGGCTCGCGCCGGGACAGGTCGATGCCCAGCTCCTCAGCGGCCCGGAACACCTCGTCGTCGGTCTCGCGCATTTCCAGGGCCACACCGTCGCTGGAGAGCACCTCGACGTTGAGGCACAGCGACTGCAGCTCCTTGAGCAGCACCTTGAACGACTCCGGGATGCCCGGCTCCGGGATGTTCTCGCCCTTGACGATGGCCTCGTAGACCTTCACTCGGCCGAGCACGTCGTCGGACTTGATCGTGAGCAGCTCCTGCAGGGCGTAGGCAGCGCCGTACGCCTGCATCGCCCAGCACTCCATCTCACCGAAACGCTGACCACCGAACTGCGCCTTACCACCCAGCGGCTGCTGCGTGATCATCGAGTACGGGCCGGTCGAACGAGCGTGGATCTTGTCGTCGACCAGGTGGTTGAGCTTCAGGATGTAGACGTAGCCGACCGCGATCGGGTCCGGCAGCGGCTCACCGGAACGACCGTCGAACAGCTGCGCCTTGCCGGTACGACCGATCAGCTGCTTGCCGTCCCGGTTGGGCAGGGTCGACTCGAGCAGACCGGAGATCTCCTCCTCGCGAGCACCATCGAAGACCGGGGTGGCCACGTTGGTGTCGCCCTCGGACTCGTGCGCGTCGATCGAGCGCAGCTGACGCTTCCAGTCGGCGTCGTCACCCTCGACCTTCCAACCGGTCTTGGCGACCCAACCGAGGTGGGTCTCCAGCACCTGGCCGATGTTCATCCGGCTCGGCACACCGAGCGGGTTGAGCACGATGTCGACCGGGGTGCCGTCCTCAAGGAACGGCATGTCCTCGATCGGCAGGATCTTCGAGATGACACCCTTGTTGCCGTGCCGGCCGGCGAGCTTGTCGCCGTCCTGGATCTTGCGCTTCTGGGCGACGTAGACCCGGACCAGCTCGTTGACACCCGGCGGCAACTCGTCGCCGTCCTCGCGGGAGAACGTGCGCACACCGATGACCGTGCCGGTCTCGCCGTGCGGCACCTTCAGCGAGGTGTCCCGAACCTCACGCGCCTTCTCACCGAAGATCGCGCGGAGCAGCCGCTCCTCCGGGGTCAGCTCGGTCTCACCCTTGGGCGTGACCTTGCCGACCAGGATGTCACCGGGGACGACCTCGGCGCCGATCCGGATGATGCCGCGCTCGTCGAGGTCAGCGAGCATTTCCTCGCTGACGTTCGGGATGTCGCGGGTGATCTCCTCCGGACCGAGCTTGGTGTCCCGGGCGTCGACCTCGTGCTCCTCGATGTGGATCGAGGTGAGCACGTCCTGCTGCACGAGGCGCTGCGACAGGATGATCGCGTCCTCGTAGTTGTGGCCCTCCCAGCACATGAACGCCACCAGCAGGTTGCGTCCGAGTGCCATCTCGCCCTCGTCGGTGCACGGACCGTCGGCGATGACCTGACCGGCCTCGACGCGGTCGCCCTCGAAGACGACCGGCTTCTGGTTGACACAAGAGCCGGCGTTGGAGCGGCGGAACTTGTGCAGCAGGTACGTCCGGCGGTGGCCGTCATCCTGGTGGATGGTGACGTAGTCGGCGCAGAGATCCTCGATCACACCGCCGACCTCGGCGACCACCACGTCGCCAGCGTCGACAGCGGCCCGGTACTCCATGCCCGTACCCACGAGCGGCGCCTCGGCCTTGACCAGCGGCACCGCCTGGCGCTGCATGTTCGCGCCCATCAGTGCCCGGTTGGCGTCGTCGTGCTCGAGGAACGGGATCATGGCGGTCGCGACCGAGGTCATCTGCCGGGGCGAGACGTCCATGTAGTCGACGGCACCGGGGACGACGTCCTCGGTCTCGCCGCCCTTACGACGGCAGAGCACCCGGTCCTCGGCGAACGTGCCGTCAGCCTTCAGGCGCGCGTTGGCCTGGGCCTTGACGAACCGGTCCTCCTCGTCCGCGGTCAGGTAGTCGATCTGGTCGGTGACCCGACCCTCGACGACCTTCCGGTACGGCGTCTCGATGAAGCCGAACGGGTTGACCCGGGCGAAGGTGGACAGCGCGCCGATCAGGCCGATGTTCGGGCCTTCCGGCGTCTCGATCGGGCACATCCGGCCGTAGTGGGACGGGTGCACGTCGCGGACCTCGAAGCCGGCCCGCTCCCGGGACAGACCACCCGGGCCGAGCGCGCTCAGCCGACGCCGGTGGGTCAGGCCCGCCAGCGGGTTGGTCTGGTCCATGAACTGGGACAGCTGGGACGTCCCGAAGAACTCCTTGATCGCCGCCACCACCGGGCGGATGTTGATCAGGGTCTGCGGGGTGATCGCCTCGACGTCCTGCGTGGTCATCCGCTCGCGGACGACCCGCTCCATCCGGGACAGGCCGACCCGAACCTGGTTCTGGATCAGCTCGCCCACGGTACGGAGGCGCCGGTTGCCGAAGTGGTCGATGTCGTCGGCCTCGTAGCCGTCCTCACCGGCGTGCAGCCGGCACAGGTACTCCACGGTGGCGACGATGTCGTCCTCGGTCAGCGTGCCGGTGGTGATCGGCACGCCAACTTCCAGCTTCTTGTTGAACTTGTAGCGCCCGACCTTGGCGACGTCGTACCTCTTCGGGTTGAAGAAGAGGTTGTCGAGCAGGGTCTGGGCGTTCTCGCGCGTCGGCGGCTCGCCAGGGCGCAGCTTGCGGTAGATGTCGAGCAGAGCCTCGTCGGCGCCGGCGATGTGGTCCTTCTCGAGCGTGGTCATCATCAGCTCGGACCAGCCGAACTTCTCACGGATCCGCTCGGCCGACCATCCGATGGCCTTGAGCAGGACGGTGACGGCCTGCCGACGCTTGCGGTCGATGCGTACGCCGACCGTGTCGCGCTTATCGATGTCGAACTCCAGCCAGGCACCCCGACTCGGGATGACCTTGACGCTGGAGAGGTCGCGGTCGGAGGTCTTGTCCGGCTGCTTGTCGAAGTACACGCCCGGAGACCGGACGAGCTGGCTGACCACGACGCGCTCGGTGCCGTTGATGACGAAGGTGCCCTTGGGCGTCATCATCGGGAAGTCACCCATGAACACCGTCTGGCTCTTGATCTCGCCAGTGGTGTTGTTGGTGAACTCCGCGGTCACGAAGAGCGGAGCGCAGTAGGTCAGGTCCTTCTCCTTGCACTCCTCGATCGAGGCCTTGACCTCGTCGAAGCGCGGCGCTGAGAAGGAGAGCGACATGGTGCCGGAGAAGTCCTCAATGGGACTGATCTCTTCAAGGATCTCCGCGAGACCCGATCGTGCGTGCGGGTCGTCCGCCGACCGGCCCTGCCAAGCCTCGTTGCCGACGAGCCAGTCGAAGGACTCGTTCTGAATGGCAAGGAGGTTGGGGACCTCGAGGTGTTCGGTGATCCTGCCGAATGAAACTCGGCGGGGAGCGAATGCGCTCGACGTACGACTGGTCTTCGCAGGGCGGGAAGCTGCCAAGATGCGTCCTTCCGAGGACCGGTGCTGCAGAACGGCTGGTACGCGTGCACTCCAATGACCCCACCAGAAATATCCGTAAACGGACATTTCCGAGCAGGGGTCAAGTCGGAAGGCAGCGCAAACTAGCAGTGTAGCCGAGAGGCTAACCGCTGTCCAGCCCACCCCGCAGGTTGTTTGCGGAGCGCGCCTCGGCCCCCGTCAACCGGGGTCTGCCGGGCCGCTCAGAACGCAACTCCCCACTGGGCCGCTCGGGTTACAGCGGCTGATGGTGCCGTCGCTGTCATACCCACGTCGTGGCCGTCGCAAGCGCGGTGTCTTGCTGGTGTCAGCGTGCCTGGCAGCCCCGGGCCGCGTCAAGGGCCGGTATCCGGGTTGTCCCCTGTTTCCCACTGGAGGGCGACCCGCCACGCTCGTTCGGGTCAAGGGTACCCATGGTCGGCGCCCAGCTCAGGACCGGTCGCAGCCAGATCCACCAAAACGGCGGGCGGTGATCCGTGTCGGATCACCGCCCGCCGCTACGCGATGGTGTCCCAGCTCACGAGCCGGGTACGCGTTGGTGGAACGTCAGGTCACTTGAGGGTGACCTTGGCGCCCTCACCCTCGAGCTTGGCCTTCGCCTTGTCGGCGGTCTCCTTGTTGACCTTCTCCAGGATGGCCTTCGGCGCGGACTCGACCGCGTCCTTGGCCTCCTTGAGGCCCAGGCCGGTCAGCTCACGCACGACCTTGATGACCTGGATCTTCTTGCCACCGTCAGCCTCGAGGATGACGTCGAACTCGTCCTGCTCCGGCTCGGCCTCGGCCGCAGCGGCGCCGCCGCCACCACCCTGGGCGATCGCGACCGGAGCGGCAGCGGTGACCTCGAAGGTCGTCTCGAACTGCTTCACGAACTCAGAGAGCTCGATCAGCGTCATCTCCTTGAACGCGTCGAGCAGCTCGTCGGTGCTGAGCTTCGCCATATCTGGCGTCCTTTCCTGATTCTGTTAAGTAAGAACTGGTGCGCCGTGGGGGCCTCAGGCCGCCTCGGCGCCCTCCTTCTCGCGCTTGTCCTGCAGTGCAGCCGCCAGACGGGCGGTCTTCGACAGCGGGGCCTGGAACAGGGCCGCGGCCTTGCTCAGGTTGCCCTTCATCGCGCCGGCCAGCTTGGCCAGCAGCACCTCGCGGGACTCAAGGTCGGCGAGCTTCGTGACCTCGGCCGCGGTGATGGCCTTGCCCTCGAAGACACCGCCCTTGATGACGAGCTTCGGGTTGGCCTTCGCGAAGTCGCGAAGCCCCTTCGCCGCCTCGACGACGTCGCCCGAAACGAAAGTCAGCGCGGTAGGACCGGTGAACAGCTCGTCGAGGCCGGTGATGCCCGCGTCCGTCGCAGCACGCTTGGCCAGCGTGTTCTTCGCGACCGTGTAGCTGGTATCGGCGCCGAGCGAGCGCCGAAGCTGGGTGAGCTGGGAAACCGTCAGACCGCGGTACTCGGTCAGCACGGTGGCGCCCGAGCTGCGGAAGCTCTCGGTCAGCTCAGCGACGGCCGTGGCCTTGTCGGCCCGGATCGGCTTGTCCGCCATGTCCCTCCTCTCTCGTTACTCGAGGCTGGTCCCCGTCTCGGCCGAAGCCGGAACGGGGGCGGAGGCAGCGCGACAACGAAAAAGCCCCGGCGCAGGGCGCACGGGGCGAGGGCCGGCGGATCGTCATGGTCGGCGGACCATGCTCACTGCCGAGTTACGCTTGCCGCCCTACGCGGGTCGCCCGTTGTCGCGGGACCTTCGACCGTGCCGAAACACGGTGACCAGCGGTCTCTGGGTGGTTCCTCATCCATGAGAACACGGATGACGGTTGAAGAGTACGCGCCCCGACCAGCAGCGCCAAATCGCGCCCGGTGAGCCGCGTCACCCACGCCAGTGCCGGTCAGCCCTGGGCCCGCCGACGCCACAGGTAGCCGCCGACGACAGCGGCGCTCCAGGCCAACGCCCACCCGCTCAGCCCCAGCACTGTCAGCGCGGCGGCGTCGCCGGCGGTGGTGCGAGCGGCCGCCATGATCGGCGGTGCCAGCCAGGGGGCGACCGAGCCGGTCAGGCCGAACACCACCGCGCCGACCCCGCCGAGGGCCAACACCGCGACGCCGTACCCGGCGCCGCCCACCGACGCCCGGCTGGCCAGCGCCCCAAGAGCAACCGCAGCGGGTACGACCAGCACGTGCGCCCACAATCCCAGCGCCAGCCCGACCGGAATCGACCGGTCCCCCGGGTCGACCGGGCCGGACACCCCGCCGACCAGCCACGGAAAGAGCAGCGCGACGGTCACCGTCGCCAGCGCCGCCACCGCGGCGGCGAGCAGCCCGGCCAACCGCTCACGGGCCACTCCGACCGTCACCTGCGCCAGTCGACGCTGCACGTCCGGCTCGACGTCCAACAGGATCTTGGTCTGCCAGGCGAGCACCGGAAAGAGCACGACCGCGGAGACCCCGTACGCCTCCGCCGGCTGGGCTCGGCCACCGCCGTAGAGGGTGCCGAGCGTGATCAGGCCGGCGAGCAACGGCGCCAACGCCCGGCCAGTTCGCAGTAAACCGGCCAACCGCATCCGGACCAGGGCGCTCACCGGGTCTCCCCCGCTGCCGACTCGACAGCGGCGTCAGCGGCCTCCGGCTGCTCCGCTGTCACCTCCCCGGCCATCTTCAGCGACGGCTCGGCGGGTCGGAGCGGCTCGACGGGTAGGGCCTGGGACGCGGCGGTGGAGGCGTCGGAGCGTACCCGCAGCACGTGGTGGCCCTCGGCGCGCACCCGGGCGACGGTGCCGGCAACCCGCGCGGCCGGCACCGCTACCTCGACCACCGCGATCGTCTCGTCCGGCGACGACGTCTCCTCGGAGAGCGAGCCGTCGGCCACCAACCAGCGGCGCGCGGCCGGGAGCCGGACCGTCTCGCCGCGGTGGTCGCTGACCAGGACGGACCCGTCGGCGGCGAGCACCTCGGCGATCAGCTCGGGCACCAACTCTCGGGTGGCGGCGTCCAGCCCCTCCCACGGCTCGTCGAGCACCAGCAGGCCCGGTGGGCGCAGCAGCGCCTGGGCCAGGCCGACCTTCTGCGCGGTGCCCTTGGACAGCTCCGGCAGCCGGACCGAGCGGAAGGCGGACAGCCCGAGCCGGTCCGTCCAGGAGGTCACGGCCTCGTCGGCCGCAGCCCTGCCCAGACCCGCCACCCGGGCCATCCCGGTCAGATAGCGGGCCACCGTGAACGGTTGGTCCGTGGGGAAACGCTCCGGCACCCAGCCCACCCGCGCCGGCCGGTCGGTGACCCGGCCCCGGCCCGGGCGGAGGACCCCCGCGGCCACCTGGAGCAGTGTCGACTTGCCCACCCCGTTGCGGCCCAGCACGATCGCCACCTCGCCGGGACCGATCCGCACGTCGATGCCTTGCAGCACCCACGGCCCGCGCCGGTGGTACCGCAACCAGACGTTCTCCAGGCGCATGGCGTCGAGCCTGCCACACCTGGAACGCGCCGGGGCGCCGCCACTGTCGTGGCGGCGCCCCGGCGGAGCGATCTGTCGACTCAGGCGTCGGCCTGGTCCTCCCGAAGGTTCTTCACCAGATTCGGGTCGACCGGGACGCCCGGGCCCATCGTGGTGGTCAGGATGACCTTGCGGAGGTACTTGCCCTTGGCCGCGGACGGCTTGGCACGCAGCACCTCGTCGAGCACCGCAGCGTAGTTGTCCACCAGCTGGGTCTCCGTGAAGGAGGCCTTGCCGATGATCAGGTGCAGGTTGGAGTGCTTGTCCACCCGGAAGGTGATCTTGCCGCCCTTGATGTCCTGCACCGCCTTGGTGACGTCCATGGTCACCGTGCCGGTCTTCGGGTTCGGCATGAGACCGCGCGGGCCCAGGATCCGCGCGATCCGGCCGATCTTGGCCATCTGGTCCGGCGTGGCGATCGCCGCGTCGAAGTCGAGCCAACCACCCTGGATGCGGGCGACCAGCTCATCGGTGCCCACCTCGTCCGCACCCGCGGCGGCGGCCTCTTCGGCCTTCGCGCCGCTGGCGAACACGATCACGCGGGCGGTCTTACCGGTGCCGTGCGGCAGGTTGACCACGCCGCGGACCATTTGGTCCGCCTTGCGGGGGTCGACGCCGAGGCGCATGGCGACCTCGACCGTGGCGTCGAACTTGACGTTGGTGGTCTCCTTGGCCAGCTTCACGGCCTCGGTGGGGGTGTAGAGCTTCGACCGGTCGATGACATCGGCGGCCTTGCGGTAGCTCTTGCTGCGCTGCATTGCTGATTACTCCTGTGGTCTCTGGCGGGCCGCTCGGCGCGAGCCCTCCCACGGTCGGATCGAAGGCCGGGGCCTACGTCAGTCGTTGACGGTGATGCCCATCGACCGGGCGGTGCCGGCGATGATCTTCTCGGCCTGGGCGATGTCGTTGGCGTTGAGGTCGGCCATCTTCTTCTCGGCGATCTCACGCAGCTGGGCGCGGCTGACCGAGCCGACCTTCTCGGACTGCGGAACACCCGAACCCTTCTGCACACCGGCAGCCTTGATCAGCAGCCGGGCAGCGGGCGGGGTCTTCAGCACGAACGTGAAGGACCGGTCCTCGAACACGCTGATCTCGGCGGGGACGATGTCGCCCCGCTGAGACTCGGTCTGCGCGTTGTAGGACTTGCAGAACTCCATGATGTTCACGCCGTGCTGGCCGAGCGCGGGGCCGACCGGCGGCGCCGGCGTGGCCTGGCCCGCCGGCAACTGAAGCGTGAACGTCTTGACGAGCTTCTTCTTCGGAGGCATGTCACTTCCTGGGGCTTGGAGCTGGGAAAATGCGGCTGTCGCCGCCCTCGGGCGCGCACGGTCAGCGCGGTGCGACAGCGGCGACATTCAAGAGTAGCGCAGGCCGCAGCCCACTCGTCCGCCGAGGTCGAGCGAGAGCGCGTACGCCGACGTCGGCGGCGGGCCGGGCCCGCCGCCGACGACCAATCAGATCTTGGCGACCTGGTTGAAGTTGAGCTCCACCGGAGTCTCACGACCGAAGATCGACACCAGCACCTTGAGCTTCTGCTGGTCGGCGTTGATCTCGCTGATCGTGGCCGGCAGCGACGCGAACGCGCCGTCGGTGACGGTGACGGAATCGCCCACCTCGAAGTCGAGGACCTTGATCTCCGGCTTCGACTTCTTCTGCTCGGTCTCGACAGCCGGCGCCAGCCACTTCAGCACCTCGTCGAGCGAGAGCGGAGCAGGCCGGTCTGCCCGGTCGGTCGCGCCGACGAAGCCGGTCACACCCGGGGTGTTCCGGACACAGGAGTAGGACTCGGCGGTCAGCTCCATCCGGACCAGGATGTAACCCGGGAAGACCTTGGCCTGGATCTGCGAACGCTTACCGTTCTTGACCTCGACCTCTTCCCGGGTCGGCACCTCGACCTGGTAGATGAACTCCTCCATGTCGAGGCTCGTGATCCGGGTCTCGAGGTTGGTCTTGACCTTGTTCTCGTAGCCGGCGTACGAGTGCACCACGTACCAGTCACCCGGCGCGTAGCGCAGCTTCTGCCTCAGCTCCGCGACAGGGTCGTAGTCCTCGTCCGGTGCGGGCTCGGTAGTAGGGAACTCCGGCTCGCTGGCGGCCTCGACCGACTCGTCACCAGCCGCCGTCGCGACCGTGGACTGCTCGTCCACCGGTCCGGCGGTCTCGTCGTACTCAGGCACGCTCGCTCACTTCCGTCACTATGGCTGGAGGCAGCCGGTCAGTCCGAGTTGCCAAAGACAAACAACACGACCTTGGCGAAGCCGAAGTCCAGCACACCCACGATCGTCAGCATCACCGCGACGAACGCCACCACCACGGCGGTGTAGGTCAGCAACTCCTTGCGGGTCGGCCAGATGACCTTACGCAGTTCAGCTACGACCTCGCGGAAGAACCGGGCGATGCGGCCGAAGACGCCCACCCGACCCGTTTCCGACCGCGTGGTCGGCCGGCTGTCCGCCGACTCCGCCCGGGCACGCGACCGCGTGGCGGTGCCTCCCCGGGAAACCGGCTCGTCCGCGCCGGAGGCGTCGTCGTCGGCCACGTCGTCGACGATCTCGTCGTCCAGACGATCGTCGCCGTCGTCGTCGCGCCGCTTGTTGTCGGCCACTTCGCCCTCCGTCGCGGAATCTGGGGTCGCACGCCGAGTGGCGTACGCGGCGCTGGTCACGCCGGCCGGACCCAACCGTCCCGCGACGGGCCGCGGCCGGTGGATCACCCGGAGGGCCCCGATTGCCTCGGAGCCACCCCGCCGATGCCACCACCACGGGCCGGACGCCGCCAAGTGGCGGCGCGACCCACGGGAACGGTCAGGCCTGAGGCGCAGGGGTGACAGGACTTGAACCTGCAGCCTGCGGTTTTGGAGACCGCTGCTCTGCCAATTGAGCTACACCCCTATGTGGCAACACTCGCCCCACCCGGCCACAGACGACCGAGCAGGGGTCACTTGCCCCACGGCGGACCAGTGTACGGGTAGCCGCCCGACTTTCCCAACCGGTCTCTCCGCCACGCGTGGCGGGCTCGATTCAGCGTGCCGTCCGGATGGTCGCCCGCGCCTGCGACAGCACCTTCTCACCCAGGCAGGTGGCGGTCACCTCGAGTCGGGTGAGACCGTCCTCGGTCACCTCGCGGACCCGCGCGGTCACCTCGATCTCGGTCCCCTGGTCATCGTCGGGGACCACCACCGGCCGGGTGAAACGCACGCCGTACTCGACCACCGCGTCCGGCGACCCGGCCCACTCGGTGACCGCCCGACCGACCAGCGCCATGGTGAACATGCCGTGGGCGATCACCCCGGGCAGGCCCACCTTGGTGGCCACCCGGTCGCTCCAGTGGATCGGGTTGAAGTCGCCCGAGGCGCCGGCGTAGCGGACCAGGTCCGCGCGGGTCACCTGAAACGTCTGAGCTGGCAACTCCATCTCACGCCTCCCCGCGAATGACATACCTGGCCCAGACCGCGACCACTGGTTCCCCGCCGACGGTGCTCACGTCGGTGCGCGTGGTCAGGAAGCCGTGCCCACCCCTGGTGCTGACGTCCTCGATGGTGTTGGTGCAGACCAGCTCGTCGCCGGCGACCACCGGCCGGGTGTACGCGAACCGCTGGTCGCCGTGCACCAGGCGGCTGTAGTCGACACCCAGGGCCGGGTCCTCGATGATCTGGCTGCTCGCGGCCATCGTCACGATCACCGGAAAGGTCGGCGGGGCCACCACGTCGGTGTGGCCCAGCGCCCGCGCGGCCTCCGGGTCGTGGTGGGCCGGGTCGGTGGCGCCGATGGCGCTGGCGAACTCGCGGATCTTTTCTCGGCCCACCTGGTAGGGGGCGGTCGGCGGATACGTCCGGCCGACGAAGGAAGGGTCCAGAGGCATGCCGCGAACCTACACGGAAAGCCCAATCGCCGACCTGATCGGTAGGCGGCGGCGGAGCCGCACCAAACCGGTCAGATCGGCGATCGGAAAGCTTCGACAACGGCCGGCCCTGAGGCCGGCCAGCAGTCAGCGGGTCTCGCGGTGGACCGTGTGCCGACCGTCACGCGGGCAGAACTTCTTCAGCTCGATGCGGTCGGGGTCGTTGCGCCGGTTCTTGCGCGTGATGTAGTTGCGCTCCTTGCACTCCACACACGCCAAAGTGATCTTCGGCCGGACATCGGTAGCCTTCGCCACGGCGGAGTGCCTTCCTCGCTAACGGAAACAACTACGACGCGCCAGCCTAGACGCTGACAGCGCGGACATGCAAAGTGGGCGCCAGAAGCGCCCATTCTTACGACCACCGGCAACGAGCCCGGAAGACGAGAGTAGCGGTGGCCGGACTTGAACCGGCGACACAGCGATTATGAGCCGCTTGCTCTACCATCTGAGCTACACCGCTGCGATGGGTCCAGCTGAACCCTCGAGCCCCCTTACGGAATCGAACCGTAGACCTTCTCCTTACCATGGAGACGCTCTGCCGACTGAGCTAAGGGGGCCTGCGCGATCTCCCCGTGGGGCGCGCAGGAGTAAGAGTACACGGCCCGGCTCGACAGGTGAAATCGGATCCCCGGTGATCGTCCGCGCCCTGTTCAGGGCACAACACGCAGGCGGGGCAGCTCTCCGTTCGTGGCCGTCTCCGGCTCGACCTGGGCGCCGAACCAGGCAGCCAACCGCTCGTACGGCAGCGGCCGGCTGAACAGGAAACCCTGCCCGATCTCGCAGCCGATGTCCTGCAGAAGCTCCAGGGTCAACTCGCTCTCCACCCCCTCGGCCACCACCGCCAGGCCGAACTGCTGGGAGAGGGTGACCACCGCGTTGACGATCGCCAGGTCCCCCGGGTCGGTCGCCATGCCCTGCACGAAGGAGCGGTCCACCTTCACCTCGTGCACCGGCAGCCGGCGCAGGTGCGCCAGAGACGAGTCACCAGTGCCGAAGTCGTCCACCGACAGTCGTACGCCGAGATCCCGCAGCCGTTGCAGGGTGGGGATCGGCCGGTCCGTGCCGTCCAGCACCCCCGACTCGGTGATCTCCAGGGTGAGGCGCTGCGCCGGCACCTTGTACTCGGTCAACAACTCCTGGACCCGGTCCGGGAAGTCCCGGTCGATGAGCGTACGGGCCGAGAGGTTGACCGCGATGGGCAGCGGCTGGTCGGCCAGCGCCCAGTCCCGGCTGCGCCGAAGGCCCTCCCGGAGCACCACCTCGGTGAGTCGGCTCAACTGACCGGTGTGCTCGGCCACCGCCACGAAATCCTCGGGCGCGACCGTGCCGTGCGCCGGGTGCTCCCAGCGGGCCAGACACTCCACACCCACCAGGCGCCGGTCCCGCAGAGTCACCTTGGGCTGGAAGTAGACCTCCAGCTCGTCCTGGTCCAGTGCCCGGCGCAGATCGCCGGCCAGACCCAACCGGCGCAGTGAACGGGACTCCAGCGCGGGATTGAACAGCTGCACGCTGCCCGGCACCGACTTGGCCGCGGTGGCGGCGAGGTCGACCCGAAGCAGCAGGGTCGCCGCGTCGCTGCCGTGATCCGGGTGTACGGCCACCCCGACGGCGGTGTCCACGTCGAGGGTGAGCGCGTCGAAGACCATCTCGTCGCGGATCTGGTCGCGCAGTTGGGCGGCCAACTCGAGCGCGGCCTCAGCACTCTCCAACCGCAGCGTCACCAGGAACTCGTCCCCGCCGGCACGGCCAACCAGAGCCGACGACGGCGCGCTGGCCCGCAACCGACTGGCGACCTCGGTGAGGACCTTGTCCCCGGCCGCGTGCCCCAGGGACTCGTTGACCTGGCGCAACCCGTCGACGTCGAAGAGCAGCAGCGCCACCACCTCGCCCGGCGCGCGGATCTTGACCGACTCGTCCAGTGCTCCGGTGATCCGTCGCCGGTTGGGCAGTCGGGTCAACGTGTCGTGGTGCGCGTCGTGCCGGAGCCGGTCGACCAGCCGCGAATTCTCCAGGGCCACGGCCGCGTGCGCCGCAACCGTCTCGAAGACGGGGATGTCGCCGGGCGTGAAGTGACCGACGTCGCTGAGCCGGTTGGCGACCTCCAGGGTGCCGATGACCGCCTGGCCGGACCGGAGCGGCACGACGATGACGTCCTTGATCTTGCCGTGGCTCAGGGCCTGGCGCTCGTTCGACTCTTCGTCGAAGGCGCGCCCCACCGCGATGGTCCGCCCCTCACCTGCGGCTCGCTGGCGGAGGGAAGCCGGCGTCCGTACGACGTCGAGCAGACCCGAATCGTCAACCCTGGCGGTGAGCAACACCTCGGGGTGGCGGCCCAGGGCCGGCAGCCACAGAGTCGCGTACTCGGCCTGCATCAGGGCCCGGACCCGACCCAGGAGAGCGTCGACGAGCGTCCCGTCCTGGCCGCGCTCCCCGATTGCGCGGGTCAGGTCGTACATCGCGGCCAGCGTCCGGTGTTGCCGGAAGAACTCCGCGTAGGAGCGGTAGACCAGGACCAGGGCCACACCGAGTGCGACCAGCAGCACCAACGACCACCAGGTGGTCGTGACGGCGATCAGGATGATCAGACCGAGCGAGACGTTGATCGCCGCAGTGAGCAGGGCGGGGCGTGCGGTACGCAGAGAGTCCCGTCCCGCCTGCCAGCCCTGTAGGAGGGTGTGCACGCCGACGATGCCCGCAAGGCTGACGAGAATCACCGCGGTTACGGCCGCGAAAAGACTCAGCCAGGTGCCGGGGTCGTCCACCTCCTTCGAGGGCGGTAGCGCCTGAAGGAGGAGGACGGCGAGAGAGGTCCCGGCGGCCGCCTTGGCCACGTTGAACCAGAACTTGACGGGCGCGAACCGGTGCCGCGTCTGCGTGAGCATCGACGCCACCGTGTAGATGGCGACGACGGTCAGCGGTGGCAGCAGAAAGAGCGCCAGCACCAGCGGAATCTCGGTCAGGGTCATGCCGAACGACTGCCGCCGGACGACAAAGTTGAGGACCGGCATGCCAACGGCGGCCATGGCGACCAGCAACAGGAGCGCGAGAAGCCATTCACCGAGAGGCTGGGACGACACCAGCCCCGTGACCATGGAACAGATCGCTGCGAAGAACACCAGCGGCGCGGTGATGAACCAGGCACGATCCGCCGAACGACGTCGCGATCGATCACGCGGAGCCATACCGCTCCCTACGGCGCCTGCGGTTTACCGCTCTTGAGTGGGGATGAGCTGAACCAGTCAGCGACCACTGCCGAAGACAGTGTTCTCCGGAACGACAGTCCAGATGAGATCGATGGCCTGAGCTCCGCTGGCACTGCTGTCGAAGAGGCCGGCGGGGAAGGCGACGATGGCGGCGGCAGCGAGAACAAGGAGGAGAGACCCACCGAGTCGGCCTAGCCTTCGACCAGACATGATCGCTCCTGTCGGGAGATGTACAGCGTTGATGGAGGTTCCACGATCGTGCCACAGCGCGGGCAGCCAGAGAAGTGGTGGTCGCCCGACTGGCCCCACCGTCTGTTACTTCCCGCCGTTCGGCCTACCGCCCCCAACGCACTGGACCAGATCACAAGCTTGCGGGGTGGTTCACCGCTTCACGCAGCGTTGAATACGACCTTCAACGCAATTCGGGTCCAGCTGTAGACACTCGCCACATCCGGCTTGGCGGTCACCCTCAGCAACACCTCAACAGCCCGCGACAAACTCGCGCCTCCATCCGGCCATCGACCACCATACCGGCTCCTCGCCATCCCGCCAGCCCTTCGTCGGGTTCATTTCAGTGGGCGGAGAGCAACATGGGCGCTGACCACGAGCAGCGGATGCGCAGCTAACATCGCACTTGGCATCGATGACAGCAGATAGAGCGTGTTCTGACGTAGGTCAAATCCGCCACGAACTCGAGCGCCAACCTGGCGGCAGACCCACCGACAGGATCCACCGCAACGCCCGGAGCATGACCCGCAGCCCGTGGAGCGCCAGACCGAGCACGGCGGCCGACGCGATCTCGGCCGCAGGCGACCGCCTGATAGCGGGTGTGGAAGGTCCGACCCTCGCGATCCTCGCCGGCATCTCGCCAACCAACGCAACGACTACGTTGACGCCGCCTATAACGGGCACAAGCAGACCAGCACAACGACAGCGGACGTCGACGCGACGCCATCGCCGACGCTCGCCATCTCGTCGGTGACACCACGACCAAGATCGGCAGCTGAAAAGGGCGCTCATCGAGTGCACGGCAGACCTTGCCGTTCATGGCGTCCTCGCCGTCAACGCAGTTGGCGACGAGACAACGACAACGGCCCCTGATCAGCATCTCTGCTGGTCAGGGGCCGTGTCTGCACCTGGTGGCGGGTAGAGGATTCGAACCTCTGAAGCTTTCGCGACGGATTTACAGGGCGTCCGCGATCATGACCACCGCAGGCCCAGAACCTGGTGTTCCACTACCCTCGGGCCGGCGTCAACCAGTCAGCCGCCCACCATCTGCCCACGCCCATTGAAAGCCGCCGGGCTATCGCGCATCAATGATCCGAAGTACGTCTTTCGCAGCGAAGACGCGAGCATAGCGCCGCCCTGTCCGCTCCTGGAGGATGCCTAGGCCCTCCAGCCGACGGATGGCAGTATTCACAGCCGGATAAGACACGCTGTACATCTGGGATGCAGTCGTGGGCGTGATCATCGGGTAGCCGATGAGATCCTCCACGATCCGGGCAGCCACCCCACGTACGTTGGCCTCTCGAAGTCGGTCAAGCGCATGCTCCTTCCAGTCAAGTAGCGCATCGATGCGCTCCACTGCCAGGACAGCCTGCGCTCGTACAGCCTCCGAGAAGAACCTTATCCACTGATCGAACCTGCCCGTCATGCTGATCTCAAGGAGGTGGTCCTGGTACTCCCGCCTTCGCACCTCAAGCCAGGGCGAGAGATTCAGAACGGGGACTCGCAACTCACCTTCCGTCGCCAACTGGAGCACGCAGACCAAACGCCCAAGGCGCCCATTACCGTCGTTAAACGGGTGCAACGTCTCAAACTGGTAATGACCCAGCGCCATCTTTGCAATCAGCGGAAGGTCATCCTTGGTGTTGATCCAGTTCTCCCACGCCTCAAAACCCGCCCTCAACTGGTCCCCTGGCGGTGGAGGCACGAAGCGAGCTTCCGTGACTCGGCCTGCGCTGAGTCCGATGAAGACCTGGATACTCCTGACATCTCCCGCGTCAGCCGTGTCAGCACGGGTCCCCTTCACGAGAACCTTCTGAAGCTGCCGAAGCATGCCAATGGTGATCGGTCGTTCCTTGATCCACTCATACGCCATCTCAGCAGCACGCACGTAATTGACGACCTCGGCGACTGACGCAGAGACCTCACCCGCCTCTAGGAAGTCAGCCTCTAGCACGTCATCCAAGGCGGCGTACGTGCCCTCAAGAGCTGAGGTGCTGACAGCCTCCCGCCGGATCGCCGGTCTCGCCAAGAGCATGGGGTTGGGAAGCCGGATCGCCGCCTGGTCAAGTCTCGCGACCGCAGCCGTAGATGCAGTCAGATCCCGGAACGTCTCCTGCGCAAGGTCGATCTGGCTTGGCAGGGGGTTCGGCAGGAACGCCTTGTGATCGTAGGGCTCGTCATACCGAGCGTCATGGCCACTGATGGGCACAAGGACCCCAGCTGGGGACGAAGCGAACGCTTGAAGATCCACGGATTGCAAGCCATCCTCTGAAAACTTTAATTTCAGCGCTGTAATTCAAAGTCTAGCCCCAACACCTGAGGCGGATCTAAAGCATCTAGCCTGAAACTTACATTTGGAACTTAGGTTTGTAACTACGGAGCGTTAGCATCGCCCTAGCTACAACCGTGGGTTCCGCTACTCTCCGTGTCCGATCCAAGACGAAGCCTAGCTTCGAGTCATCCGAGGGCATCGCCGATCTTGTCGTTCATCGTGTCGTCTCCCCCGTCTATGCAGTTGGCGTAGACGCGGAGGAGGACGGCGACGCCGTGGCCCAGGCGCTGGGCTACCTCGGTCGGCGGGACGCCGGCATTCAGCCAGAGCGAAGCCGCTGCGTGCCGCAGGTCGTACGGCCGGCAGACGAGCGGCGAGGCAACCTGCGATTCGGTCAGCGCCTTCTCGCGGGCGAGCTTCCACCAGCAGTCGTAGACCGACTCGGAAAGCGGCCCACCGTGCAGGCCCCGGAAGAACCGACCGTCCGAGCCAACCCCGTGATTCTCAACGTGCGCGCACAGCAGCTCGACGAGCCGGGGCGGGATCGGGACCGCCCGAGTCTCAGCCCTTCCCCGGTGCTTGAGTCCGCGCCGCTCGTGGGAGCCGCCGTCGTCGGTCCAGTGCGACCCGGCGCGCGGCGCGGTGCCGGCGAGCACCAGTCGGCCCCAGCGATGTTCGATCTTCTCGTGGTCGCAGGACCGGGAAGGCTTGACCGCTGACAGGTCGTCGAAGTCGGCCCCGCAGCCGGCGCACCGGCCGGCAAGGTCGCAGTCCGCCGTAGGTCCGCCGCTTCCGAGGGTCGCATCCCCGCGTAGTAGAGGCAGCCGAAGAACGCCGTGACCTTGTCGGCACGTTTGCCGAGAGATCACCGCCTCCAGCAGCGTGGCGACCTGGGCTGGGTTAGCCACCACCCGCCGGTCGATGGACTGTGCAACCTCGGGGGCGGTCCACTGGACCCGGTCGACCGGGTTGGAGGCAATCAGCTCCAGCTCGACGGCGTACCCGAGCACTTGTAGAAAGTGGCCCGCTTCCGCTGGACGGTGGAGGCAGCCGCGGGCTTGCCGTCGAGGCGTACGCACAGGCTGTCAAGGCGCCGCGCTCCGCGCGGCGCGGGCGGTGAGCCGGCCGGCGGCAAGCCGCCCCGGCTGCCTTCGGCGCCGGGGCGGTGAGCCACCGACTGCCGCCGGACCGCCGCCCCCAACTCCGCTGGTCTAGACGCAGCACGACCATGGCCAGGCGGTACGGAAGCCGGCGAGTCGACCTGATCGCGGACCAGGGCTTCCGACTGCCGCGCCAGTCCAACCCCAGGACTGGCTTGCCCTCGGCCTACCTCCCACGGCCAGCGAGATGCCAACCCGGAGCCCTCAGCCGGTCGCTAAGCGCGCGGGGCTATGCCAGCCCGGCGAGCGGGCCACCAACGCCAAGAGTCGCAGCCCCAGAGGAGCCCTGAGAAGCAAGATCGACCTGCCCACCATCTGCCCACAACCAGTCGTCAACGGCTGGACTCAGCCAGACTCGACTAGATCAACGACAACGGCCCCCGATCAGCATCTCTGCTGGTCAGGGGCCGTGTCTGCACCTGGTGGCGGGTAGAGGATTCGAACCTCTGAAGCTTTCGCGACGGATTTACAGTCCGCTCCCATTGGCCGCTCGGGCAACCCGCCAGGGCACCCCACCGCGTCGTAACGCGGCGGCGGAAGCAAGGATAGCGGCTCCCCCCGGCACCTACGCAACCGGGTACGGTCAGGGGGTCGTGCCGCTGGTCGGCGGCCGACGGCAGGCCCAGACCGCCGGACAGCAGGAGCAGAAACATGGCAGCGAACCCGTCGTTCGACATCGTGAGCAAGGTTGACCGTCAGGAGGTCGACAACGCCCTTCGGCAGGCGGAGAAGGAGCTTGCGACGCGGTTCGACTTCCGCGGCACCGGCGCTGAGATCTCCTGGTCTGGCGAGGAGGCGATCGGCCTTCAGGCGGAGACCGAGGAGCGCGTCCGCGCCGCACTGGACGTGTTCAAGGAGAAGCTCGTCAAGCGGAACATCTCGCTGAAGTCGCTGGATGCTGGGGAGCCCCGCCCGTCGGGCAAGATCTTCAAGATCGACTGCAAGGTGATCCAGGGCATCGAGACGGACAAGGCCAAGGCGATCAGCAAGAAGATCCGCGAAGAGGGCCCCAAGGGCGTGCAGGCGCAGATCCAGGGTGACCAGCTGCGGGTCACCGGCAAGAAGAGGGACGACCTCCAGGCTGTCATCTCGCTGCTCAAGGGCGAAGACTTCGGCGTCGCCCTCCAGTTCAACAACTACCGCTGACGCCTGTCCCCAGCGATCCGGTCCCCGGCCGCGGCGCGTCCGGTCGATCAAGAACAACCAGCCAAGGCACGGACCGGCCAAGGCACGGACCCACCGGGCGACGCGGGCCGACCCAATTACCACCGTCAGACGGGGACGGGGTGTTCGGCGCGTACCGCCGTGGTTTCCGCGCGGGCGATGGGCCCGGCGGGTAGCGCGGCGACCGCGGCCCCGACGGCGACCGCAGCCCCGGCGAACAGGAACGCCCAGCGGACACCGCCGGCGTGGTCCACGATCACGCCGGCGATCGAGCCGCCGGCGGCGCTCGCCGCCACCGCGACGGTGACCACCCAGGTGTACGCCTCGTTCAACATGCCGGTCGGGGCGATCCGGCCGACCAGGGTGTTCTCCAGGGTCAGCGCGGGCGCGATGGTGGCCCCGCCGGCGACCAGCGCGACACCCAGCGCCAGCGGAGTGGGCATCACCGCGAACACGGCGAAGGTGGCGGCCAGCGCGGCGAGCAGCAGGGCGAACTGCCGGGTCATGTTCGGTGCTGGCTTGCGGACGCCGAACCAGAGCCCACCGATGGCGCTGCCGACGCCCCAGACCGCGAGCAGCACGCCGGCGAGGCTCTCCGGGTCGCCGGTGGAGTGGTCGCTCGCGAACGCCGGCACGATCACACCGGCGGCCCCGAACGCGATGCCCAGGCCGGCGACGCAGATCAGCAGGGCCGGGAAGCCGGGGACCCGTAGCGGGCCGAGCCCACGGGCGTGGTGTTCCCGCGGGTGCGGACGCCAGCCGCGCATGACCCGGCCGAGGGCCACGGCGGTGGTGCCGACCAGGGTGACCACTGCGGCGCCGATCAGCGCGGCCGCCGCGTCGGCGACGAGGACGAAGCCGGCGACGAGCAGTGGGCCGAGGACGAAGACGATTTCGAAGAGCGTGGTCTCGGCTGCGAGCGCGGTGTTGCGGAGGTGGTATCGGCCGGAGTTGGGGCCGGTCAGGTCGTTCCAGGCGCCTCGGATGGCGGCGGTGAGCGGCGGGTAGGTGGCGCCGGCCACGCCTGCGGCGAGGTAGATGACGGGGAGCGCGTCGTCGCCGGAGCGGCTGGCCAGCAGCAACCCGATGAGTGCCAACGGGTGGGCCATGGCGGTGAGCAGCAGGACGGGGCTGGGGCCGACCCGGTCGGCGATCCGTCCGGCCACCGGGCTGAGCGCGGCACCGGCAAGGGCGTAGATGCCACCGGCGATGGCGGCAAGTGAGTAGCGCCCGGTCACCTGCTCGACGACCAGGAGCAGCGCCAGCGGGGTCATGCCGATTCCGAGCCGCCCGATGATGCCGGTGATCAGCAGCATGGGTGCGCCGGGGATCCGCCAGACACCCAGGTACTGACGCAGCGCGGTCACCGTGAACCTCCCGAGGATGTAATGAGCGTGAGCCGTTATGACCCTAACGCCGCTGCCTGACAGGCGGACACCGGAATAGTCTCCGACACAGCGATCCGCCCGTACCCGGCGTGGCCGGGTACGGGCGGAGGCGGTGGGTCAGCGGGTCAGCGCTGGAACTGCACCGGCCCCGAGTTGCGGGCCATCTGCTCCAGCCGGGCGACGCGGTCCTCCATCTTCGGGTGGGTGGAGAAGAGCGCCGCCATGCCGCCACCCCGGAACGGGTTGGCGATCATGAGGTGGGCGGTGCTGGTGAGCTGGCCCTGGGCCGGCAACGGCCGACGTCGGGCCACCGCGTCGATCTTGCGGAGCGCGCTGGCCAGCGCCAGCGGGTCGCGGCTCAGCTCGGCGCCGGAGGCGTCCGCCTGGAACTCGCGGCTCCGGCTGATCGCCAACTGGATCACCGTGGCCGCGATCGGGCCCAGGATCAGGGTGAGCAGCAGCACAGCCGGGTTGGGTCGGTCCTCGTCGTCCCCGCCGCCCAACGGAAGGAAGAAGGCGAGGTTCGCCAGCAGGGTGATGATGCTGGCCAGGCCGGCCGCCACGCTGGAGATCAGGATGTCCCGGTTGTAGACGTGGGACAGCTCGTGCCCGATCACGCCGCGCAACTCACGGTAGTCGAGGATCTCGGTGATGCCCTGGGTCACGCAGACGGCCGCGTGCTGCGGGTTGCGACCGGTGGCGAACGCGTTGGGCTGCGCGGTGGGGCTGACGTAGAGCCGCGGCATCGGCTGCCGGGCGTCGGTGGCCAACTCTCGGACCATCCGGTACAGCTCGGGGAACTGCGCCTCGGTGACCGGTTGCGCCCCCATCGAGCGCAGTGCGAGCTTGTCGGAGTAGAAGTAGGTGACGCCGTTCATGACCAGAGACACGACGACGGCGATGACCAGGCCGCCGCTGCCGCCGAACCAGTAGCCCACCGCCAGGATCAGGGCGCTGAGCAGGCCGAGCAGCGCTGCGGTCTTCAGACGGTTGTGGTGCACGATGTCTCCTTCGGTGCACGGATCGCCGGGATCCGCTGACCGGTGTAACAACCCGGTACCCGCCAACCATCCGTCTCAACGCTGAGAGTTGACTGAGACCGGGGCCCAGGTGGGGTCAGCGGGCAGCCAGGTCGAGCACCAGCTGCGGGGCGACGCCGAGCACCACGGCGGCCACCGTCGCCACCGCCAGCACCACCGCCACCACACCCACCACTGGTACGCCCGGCGCTCCGCCGCCGGCGAGCGCCGCGGCCGGGCCGGGCGTCGTGGCCGGCGCCCAGAGCGCGGCGGTCACCCGCAGGTAGTAGGCGAGCCCGATCACGGCGTTCAGCGCCACCACCAGTGCCAGCCAGGCCGCGCCACCGTCCAGCAGCGCCCGGACCACTGTCACCTTCGCGAACAGGCCGGCCAGCCCCGGCGGCAGACCAGCCAGACCCACCAGCGCGAGACCGAACGCCGCAGCTCGCCACGGGTGCCGTCGGGCTGCCCCGCGCAGGTCGTCCAGCGTGCCGCCGTCCGCACCCGCCGGCCGCAGCGCTGTCACTCCGGCGAAGGCGGCAAGCTCCAACACCACGAAGAACACGGCGTACGCCATGGCGGCCGCGTACGCGGCGGACCGTGCCTCGTCCGTGCGCCCGGCGGCCAGCGCCAACGCTCCCAACGGGGCGAGAATGTACCCGGCCTGCGCGACGGACGACCAGGCGAGCAGCCGGACGGTCCGCCGCTGACGCAGGGCGACCAGGTTGCCGACGGTCATGGTGAGCACGGCGAGCAGGGCGAGCACCGGACCGGTCTGCTCCGCCGGCAGCGCCCGTTGCACCACGGCGAGCAGGGCGACCAGGCCGCCCAGCTTCGAGGCGGTGGACAGGTACGCGGCCACCGGCAGCGGCGCGCCGTCGTAGGTGGCCGGAGCCCAGGCGTGGAACGGCACCGCCGCCACCTTGAAGGCCAGGCCGACCAGCAGCACCGCCACCGCGGCGGTGGTCAGCGGCAGGTTCCGCAACTCTGGCTGCTCGGCGAGCAACGCGCCGAGCCGGTCCAGGTGCAGCCCACCGGTCACCGCGTACAGCAGCGCCGCGCCGAGCAGGGTCAGCGTGGTCGCCACCACGCTCACCACGAAGAAGGTCACCGCCGCTTCGGCGCTCGCGAGGCTCCCCCGGCGCAGGCCGACCAGCACGTACAGCGGCAGGGTCAGCGTCTCCAGGGCGACGATCAGTGTGATCAGGTCGCCGGCCGCGCCGAGCACCACGCCGCCGGTCATCGAGCAGGCCAACAGGAAGGCGTACTCCCCGACCGGTGACCGCCCGGCCCGCAGCGCCGGCACCGACAGCCCGAGCACGCCCACGGTGAGCAGCGCGACCACCACGGCGACCAGTGCCGCGCGACCACCGAAGATCCAGGAGCAGTCGGCGCCCACGCAGAAGGTCCGCCGCTCGGCACCCGCCCCGACCAGCGCGGAGCCGACGGCGGTGCCGAGGGCGCCGAGCGCGGCCACGGCGATGGTGGCCCGTGGCCGAGCCACGAGCAGGTCGGTGATGAGTACGAGTACGGCCGTGCCGGCGGCCAGGTAGGCCGGCAGCAGCGCGACGCTGTCCACGCTCTGCACGACGTTCATGGTTTGACCACCCCGATCAGGGCGTCGACGGGGGCCTCGGCGACGCCGAGGACCAGCGTCGGCGCCAGCCCGATGGCCAACGCGAGCAGCACCAGCGGCACCCAGGCGGTCAACTCCGCACCGGCCAGGCCGGGGCCGACCTGACCGACGGCGGGGCTCGGCCGGTTGTGGGTTACCTGGCGCAGCAACCGCAGGAAGTACGCGGCGGTGAGCGCCCCACCGACCGCCGCCAGCACCCCGAGGGTGGTCCAGAGCGGGCCGCCCACCTGCACGGCGGCGATCACCGCGAACGCCTCGCCCCAGAAGCCGGCCAGCCCGGGCAGGCCCAGTGACGCGATCGCCGCGAACGCGAGCAGACCCGCCAACCGGGGCGCGGTCTCCCGTAGCCCGGACAGTTCGGCGAGGGTGCCCGTGCCGGTACGGTCCTTCACCGCCCCGGCCAGGAAGAACAGCAGGCCGGTGATCACACCGTGCGCGACGTTGCCGATCAACGCCGCCTGGATGCCGGTGGCCGTCAGCGTGGCGACGCCCAGCAGCACGAAGCCCATGTGCCCCACGCTGGAGTACGCGATGAGCCGCTTCACGTCCGACTGGGCCAGGCACACCAGCGATCCGATCAGGATCGCGGCGACGGCGAGCACGCCGAGCACCGGCGCCGCCCAACGGGCGCCCTCCGGCGCCACCCCCACCGCGACCCTTATCAGGCCGTACGTGCCCATTTTGAGCAGCACACCGGCCAGCACGACACTGCCCACGGTGGGTGCCTGGGTGTGCGCGTCGGGCAGCCAGGAGTGCAACGGCCACAGCGGGCTCTTCACCGCGAACGCCAACGCGAGCAGTGTGAACGCGGCCAACTGGGTGCCCCTGGACATCCCCGCGCCACCGGTCAGCGTCATCAGGTCGGCGGTGCCGGCGGCGGCGACCACGACGTACACGCCGACAAGCAGCAACACCGAGCCGAACAGCGTGTAGAGCGCGAACTTCCGGGCCGCCCGACGCCGATCCGCGCCACCCCAGCCGGCGATGATCGCGTACATCGGCAGCAGGACGACCTCGAAGAAGAGGAAGAACAACACCAGGTCCAGGGCGAGGAAGGTGCCCAGGATGCCCACCTCGACCACCAGCAGCAGCGCGACAAGGGCCCGGCCGCTGCCGCCGTCCGGCACCCGCCACATCGTGTACGCGCAGCAGAGCAACGTGAGCAACGCGGTCAACACCACTAGCGGCCAGGAGATGCCGTCGACGCCGAGGTGGAAGCGCAACTCCAGACCGGGCACCCAGGGCAGGTCCAGTTGGTGCCACGGGCGCACCGCCGGCGCGTCCGCCGACCAGGCGGCCCAGCCCCGACCGCCGAACACCAGCGGCACCGCGACCAGCAGGGTCAACGCCGCCGCGACCGTGCCGACCAGCCGGGCCGCCCGGTCCCGGGGCGTCGCCGCCACCGCGACCGCACCCAACGCCGGCACCGCCAGCACCGCGACCAGCAACCCCTGCCCAAACGTCATCGGTTAACTCCAACCAGGGCAGCGGCCAGGCCGATCAGCAGCGCGCCGGCCAGCACGCCGGCGGCGGCCCGGGGCAGCGCCGCGCGGTGCAGCGCGGCCAGCCCGGCACCCAGACCGGACGCGGCTCGCCCACTGCCCTCGACCGCGCCGTCCACCACCACCTCGTCACTCGTGCACGCGGCGCGGGCCAGCGCGCGGACCGGGCGTACCACGAGGGTGCGCTGGACGTCGTCGAGCCGGAACGCGCTGGCGAAGACCGGCCGCAGCGGACCCAGCGCGGCGGCCGGGTCGGCGGCCTGGTCGCGCCGCCAGCCCAGCGTCACCAGCGCGGCGCCGAACAGCAGGAACGCGAGCGGCAGCAGCACCCCCGGCCCCAGGTGGACCAGGCCGTCCTCGGAGCCCGCCACCGGGACGGTGGGGAACCGCAGGCGGTCGGCGAACACCCCGACGAACCCGGCCAGACCGAGCAGCGCGGCCGGCACGGCCAGCAGCAGCACCGGCCAGCGCAGCACGGCCGGCGGGTCGTGCGGCTGGACCAGGGGCAGGCGCGGGGTGCCGAAGAAGGCGCGCAGCAGCAGCCGACCTGCGTACCAGGCGGTGACCGCCACGCCGACGAGCCCGGCGATCCAGACGATCCAGCCCACCCAGGACGGGGCGGGGCCGGTGCCCTCCAGCGCTGCCGACTCGGCGACCGTCAGGACGCCGTCCTTGCTCCAGAAGCCGGCCAACGGCGGCACCCCGGCCAGCGCGCCCAGGCCCACCACAGTGCACCAGAACGTCACCGGCATGCTGCGCCGCAGCCCGCCCATCTCCGACATCAGTGTGGTGCCGACGGCGTGGATCACCGCACCGGCGGCGAGGAACAGCAGCGCCTTGAAGGCGGCATGGGTGAGCAGGTGGAACAGTGCGGCCGACGGTGAACCGACCGCCAGCGCGCCGGTCATGTAACCCAGTTGGGACACTGTCGACCAGGCCAGCACGCGTTTGATGTCGTCCTGGGCGGTGGCGGCGAGCGCGCCGAGCAGCAGCGTGATCGCGCCGAGCACCCCCAGCACTGTCAACGTCACCGGCGCGGCCGTGAACAGCGGGTAGAGCCGGGCCACCGCGTACACCCCGGCGGCGACCATCGTCGCGGCGTGGATCAGCGCGGAGATCGGGGTCGGACCGGCCATCGCGTCCGGCAGCCAGGTGTGCAGCGGGAACTGCGCGCTCTTGCCGGCCACACCGGCGAGCAGCAGCAGGCCAGCGGCGGTCAACGTCGCGCCGGAGTGGTCGTGGGCGAGCACGTCGGCGATCCGGAAGCTGCCCGTCGACACGCCCAGCAGCGCGATGCCGAGCAGGAACCCGACGTCACCGACCCGGGTCACCAGGAACGCCTTCATGGCGGCGGCGGGGGCGCCGGCCAGTCGGCGGTCGTGGGCGATCAGGAGGTACGAGCAGAAGCCCATCACCTCCCAGCCGACCAACAACATGATCAGGTCGCCGGCGACCACCACCAGCAGCATGGCACCGGTGAAGAGGCTGATCTGGGCGGCGTAGGGCGGGTAGCGGTGGTCCACGTCGACGTCGTCGTGGGGACCGCGCCGCAGGTAGCCGATCGAGTAGACCTGCACGGCCAGGGCGACAGCGGTGACCGCCACCGCGACCAGTGCGGCGGCGCCGTCCAGCCGTACGCCGAGGGTCACCGCCAGCCCGCCGAAGTCCACCCAGGTGGTCGACGTCTCGGTCGGCCCGTCGACAGTGAGCAGCAGCGCGACGGCCAGCGCCAGCGCGCCGGCCGCACCGGTGACGCCGAGCGTCACGGCGGCCGTCCGGGCCCGGTCGCCGCCGGTCGCGCTGTCGCGCCGAGGGGCCGGTGGCAGCAGCAGACCGAGCAGCCCGGCGACCAGCGGTACGGCGGGCAGCAGCGCCCCGAGCAGCCCGGTCACCGGCCCGCCTCCGAGTCTGCGACGGCCGGCTCGCGCCCGTCGACGGGATCCGGCGACTCGGTCAGCGGCACGTCGTCCACTGCGACGGTCGCCCGCAGCCGGTAGAGCTGAAGGACGATCGCCAGCCCCACCCCGATCTCTGCGGCGGCGAGGACGATGACGAACAGTGCGAAGACCTGCCCCGAGTGCGGGAGCACGGCGCGGGCGGTGGTGTCGGCGGTGACGAGGATCAGGTTGACCGCGTTGAGCATCAACTCGACCGACATCAGCACCAGCACCGCGTTGCGGCGGCGCAGGACGCCGTACACGCCGAGGCCGAACAGCAGCGCGGCGGTGACGTACGGGATGACCGGCCTCACCGGCGGCCCCCGGGTTCGCTGTCGACCAGGTCGCCTGCCGCGCCGTCTCGTTGCGGCGCGGCTCGGCCGATGTCCGGCCGGGACAGCACGATCGCGCCCACCAGGGCAGAGAGCAGCAGCACCGAGAGCACCTCGAACGGCAGCACCCAGGATTGGAAGATCTGCTCGCCCAACCGCTCGGCGGTGCCGGCGCTGGGCAGCGTGACGGTGCTCCATCGGTACGCGTCGACCAGCAGGGCGGTCAGCCCCAGCCCGGCGCCGCCACCGATCAGCGCGGCCGGCCAGCCGGGCCGGTCCAGGTCGTCGGATGCGCCGATCGGGGCCCGGGTCAGCATCACCGCGAACAGCAGCAGGACCACCACCGCGCCCACGTAGATCAGCACCTGCACCCAGGCCACCAGCTCGGCGCTGAGCACCAGGAAGTCGCCGGCCAGCGCGCCCAGGCACACCACCAGGTAGAGCCCGGCCCGGACCAGGTGTTTCGTGGTCACCACCAGCACGCCGGCGCCGACCGCCACCGCACCGAGGGCGAGCAGCAGCACATCCGCCCCGGTCACCGGTGCACCCTTCCGGCTCGGGCGCTCACGACGCCGGGTCCTGATCGGCGTCGGGGCGCACCGCTGACGGAGCGGGACGTGCGGCGGCCGCCTTGCGCGCGGCGGAGGTTTCCTCCTTGGCCGGCTCGCCGTTGGGGTCGTGGGCGGGCGGCGGCGGAACGGTGGCCATCCACTGACCGAGGTGGTCCTTGTCGTGCAACAGGTCCTTGATGTCGTACTCGGCGTACTCGAACTCCGGCGACCAGTAGAGCGCGTCGAACGGGCACACCTCGATGCAGATGCCGCAGTACATGCAGAGCGAGAAGTCGATGTCGAACTTGTCGAGCACGTTGCGCTGGCGGGGGCGGGCGGCGCCGGGCACCACCACCTCCTCCTTGTGCGAGTCGATGTAGATGCACCAGTCCGGACACTCCCGGGCGCAGAGCATGCAGACCGTGCAGTTCTCCTCGGACAGGGCGATCACGCCGCGCGAGCGCGGCGGCAGGTCAGGGGCCGTGTCCGGGTACTGCTGGGTGGTCGAACGGCTGGTCATCGTCTTGAGGGTGACCGCCAGCCCCTTCACCAGGCCCGCGCCGGGAAGGCCGCGTCCGCCGGTGTCATCGCGCTCGCTGGGGTCGCTCATGTCGACCATCCTGCCCTGTGGCCACGGCGCGCGCGACCACCACCCACAGGTCCGGGGCGGTACCGTGGTCGCGGGGAGAAGGAACGCACCTGGAAGGACCTGCCCATGACCGCCGCGCTGCAGAGCGCCTACCCGCCCGAGAGCGAGTGGACGACTGACGACCTGGATGCGCTGCCCGAGGATGGTCGCCGCCGGGAACTGCTCGATGGAGTGCTGCTGATGTCCCCCTCCCCCACCCGCACCCACCAGACCATCGCTGGCCACCTGATGGCCGCGCTCGACGAAGACTGCCCCGACGGCTACGACGTGACCCAGGCGGTCGAGGTGCGGATCAACCGCACCCGATCCTTCATCCCCGACGTGCTGATCACCACGGCTGCCGCGGCGGCTCGCGAGCCCTCGAAGTACGAGCCGCACGAGGTGGTCGTTGCCATCGAGATCGTCTCACCGAACACCCGCTCCATCGACCGGGTGTTGAAGCCGGCGCTGTACGCCCAGGCCGGCATCCCCTACTACTGGCGGATCGAGACCGAAGGCGCGCTGGAGGTCGTGACCTACCGGATCGACGCGGTGAACGAGGTCTACACCGAGACCGGGCGGTGGACGAAGTTCGTCGACACCGGCGAGCCCTTTCCGATCAATCTGCCGATCAGTCGGATCACGCCCCGGGTCCGCTGACGACGGCCGGTGGGAGCATCTCGACGCCGAGTTGTTGCAGCAACTGGAACAGCTCGTTGCAGCTCCACACCTCGACGATCCGGCCCGCCGCGTCGAAACGCAGGAACGTCGCCCCCGAGTAGCTGACCACCTGCCCGGTCGGCGGCACCGGTCCGAACTGCCCGGCGTGGGTGCCGGCGGCCCGCCAGTGCACTGCCACCCGCTCGCCGGCCGCGACCACATCGACGATCTTGTAGCGGAGGTCCGGGAAGGCCGCCCGGCGCTCGCGATGCCAGGCCAACGTCGCCTCCGGCCCGGTGCCGCCCAGCCCCGGGCACTCCTCGGCGACCAGCTCGTACGCCGACTCCTCCTGGCGGGCATTCCACACATCGGCGATGAACCGGCGGGCCGCCGTCTCCACATCCGTCATGCCGGCAGGGTATCCGGGACCACTGTGCGCCGTAGATCCGCGAGGATTGGGTAGAGACACTGACCAGACCGGGAGGGCGACGTGGGCGAGGAAAAAGGCGGCAAGTACGTCGAGCCGGGCGGCGAGTTCACCCGCGACCAGCGGTACATCGCCACCCGGATCACCGAGGACGGGCGCGACGGTTATCCGGTCGAGCCGGGCCGGTACCGGCTGGCGGTCAGCCGCGCCTGCCCGTGGGCCAACCGCCTGATCATCGTGCGGCGGTTGCTCGGTCTGGAGGACGCCATCTCGATGGCGGTGGCCGGCCCGACCCACGACGCCCGGAGCTGGACCTTCGACCTCGACCCGGACGGCCGGGACCCGGTGCTCGGCATCGAGCGCATCCAGGAGGCGTACTTCAAGCGCTTCCCCGGCTACGAGCGCGGCATCACCGTGCCGGCGATCGTGGACGTGCCGACCGGGCAGGTGGTGACCAACGACTACGCGCAGATGAGCCTTGACCTGTCCACGCAGTGGAGGGCGTACCACCGCGAGGGCGCCCCGCGGCTCTACCCCGAGCACCTGCGAAAGCAGATCGACGAGGTCAACGCCATGGTGTTCCGGGACGTGAACAACGGCGTCTACCGGTGCGGGTTCGCTGGCAACCAGGAGGCGTACGACAAGGCGTACCACCAGCTCTTCGACCGGCTGGACTGGCTCACCGAGCGGTTGACCGACCAGCGCTACCTGGTCGGCGACACCATCACCGAGGCCGACGTGCGACTGTTCACCACGCTGGTCCGCTTCGATCCGGTCTACCACGGCCACTTCAAGTGCAACCGGCAGAAGCTGAGCGAGATGCCGGTGCTGTGGGCGTACGCCCGGGACCTGTTCCAGACTCCCGGTTTCGGCGACACCATCGACTTCGACCACATCAAGCGGCACTACTACGAGGTGCACCGCGACATCAACCCGACCGGGATCGTGCCGCTCGGCCCGGACCTGTCCAACTGGCTCACCCCACCCGGCAGGGAGGCGCTCGGTGGCCGCCCCTTCGGCGACGGCACCCCGCCCCCACCCCCCACCGAGCCGGTGGACCCGGAACACACCCCGCTGCGCTGACCGGGGCACCCACCGCCCCCCTACGCGCGTCGATCTTGCACTTTCTGACGCCGAAATGCCCTACTCGGCCACTTTCGCCGGGACAGGAAGTGCAAGACGCTTCTATGTCGGTGGTGATCGGTTCGGCTGGTTGCCGCTAGGTTCGGCGTCGGTGATCGCTTGGGTGGCTCATTGCCGATCCGGCCGCTCGGAGTGCGGGTGTGCCTTGTGCAAG
>NZ_JAGPXY010000218.1 GCF_018070325.1 Micromonospora sp. H61 | reverse complement strand
CACCCACGCCAACCTGCAGGGCGCGTATCTGACCAAGGCGCAATTGCGAGACGCCGATTTGACCGGCGCCCAGTTGCAAGGTGCGGAACTAGCCGGCACGCAGTTGCAAGGCGCCCGCCTGGCCAAGGCGCAGATGCAGGGTGCTTTCCTGTTCCTCGCGCAACTTCGAGGAGCGATCCTCGAAAGCACCCAACTGCAGGGCGCGAACCTTAGCAACGCCGATCTGCGGAACGCAGTCCTGGACAACGTGCAGCTGCAGGACGCGGATGTGTTCGACCCGCATATGTCTTCCTTGTACCTTGTTAGGGCGTACCTGCAGGGTGCGCGGGTAAGCGATCGCCAACTGCAACGGCTGAGGGAGCTGCTCGGCGACCTTCCGCCGCCGCTAAACGGGGCTGGTCTGGACGACGACTCCAGCGAGACGGGCCAAGAACGGGCTGGCGCACAACCCTCCTGAATCTCTGAGGGAACGTGTCGGCGACCCACTAGCCAGCGGCGGACGGCTCGCGGCGGAGATGCTCGCGGCGGATGAAGGTGCGGGCGCTGATGTTCAGGACACCGGCGGCGTCGACGTGGCTGCGGCGGCTCACCGATCGCGGCGTCTCGCTCTGCCACGCCCAGCTTGCGCCCCGGGTCCTCCTGCCGCACGGCGCGGTGCACAACCACGTCTCCAGCGACTTCAACGCATCCATGTTGCCGCAGTCGGTGGCCTGCAGATAAAGCCGGACAGCGTGCTGGTAGCGGCCTTCATTCTCGACCTGTTCGCCGAGCGCGTGAAGGAGAGCGGGTCCGTGATGGTGGAGGTGAACGCTGCCCACAGGCTCTCGGGCGGATACACGCCGGCACGTTCGGCGCGGCCGAGTTGTTCGAGGTAGTCGGCAAGCCGGTAGCAGTCCCGCAGACCCCGTTACCTTTTTCAGGTCCCCAGCCGGGGACTGCTCGGTCGCCCGGCTCGGTATGACTTGCTGCCCCTGTCGCGCCGATGATCCGGGGGGTGTTGTCGCCGGGCCGGGTGGCGTCGATGGACCGCTGATAGGGACACGGCCGCCCGCAAGGTTGGGGCAGGTCTCTTCGTAACGTGGGTGCCGGAGCTTCGCGCAGTTGCAGCGGCGAATCACGGCCGGCCGGGGGCTTCTCCGCCTGGCCCGCGAATGCCCTGCCCACTACGTGCTCTTCGACCTGCTCGCCGACGCGGGCGGCCAACTCCTCTTGAACCTGCCCCTTTCGGAGCGGCGGGCCCGGCTGGAGCGGCTGCTCGTCGACGCACCGCCCCAGCTCACCCTGACGCCACAAACAACGGACATGCGAGAGGTCTGGGACTGGCTGACAAACTGGACCGTCGCCACAGGCATCGAGGGG
>NZ_JAGPXY010000217.1 GCF_018070325.1 Micromonospora sp. H61 | reverse complement strand
AAGTGCAAGACGCTTCTATGTCGGTGGTGATCGGTTCGGCTGGTTGCCGCTAGGTTCGGCGTCGGTGATCGCTTGGGTGGCTCATTGCCGATCCGGCCGCTCGGAGTGCGGGTGTGCCTTGTGCAAGACCTGTCCCCAGGTGGTCGTCGGCGCCGGCCCGGCCCACCTTGCTGGCCTGATCAGAAGCCTGCCCGTGCGAGCACACGTGGCCCATCACAGATTTGCCGCCGAGGTGACCGCATCCCGAGCCGACGCCGACTGTCCCGGTCGTCACTGGCAAAGGAGCAACAACCCGAGATGGCACAGATCGTAGAGCGGGTCACGGATCGCTATGACGTGGTGGTGGGGGTGGATACCCACACCGACACGCACACCGCTGCCGTGCTCGACCGGTTCGGGGCGGTGCTGGCGCAGGTCACTGTGTCCACCGACGCGGACGGGTTGAGCCGGCTGGTGGCCTTCGCCGCCGCGCACACCCCACCGGACGGGCGCCGGTTGTGGGCGGTGGAGGGCACCCGGGCGCACGGTCAGGGACTATGTCGACTGCTCAGCGCCGCGGGTGAACCGGTCTGCGAGGCACCCAAACCGGCCGCAGCGGCCCGCCGTCGGGGCGGCAAGTCCGATCAGCTGGACGCGGTCGCCGCCGCCCACGCGGTGCTGGCGCTGTCCACCGACCATATCGCTGTGCCCCGCAGCGACGGACCACGCGAAGCGCTGCGTCTGCTGCTGGTCTGCCGCCGCCACCACAGCGACGCCCGCACCGCCACGGTCAACCTGGTCAAGGCCCTGATCCTGACCGCCGACGACACTCTGCGCCACGCCCTACGCGGGCTATCCACCGCCAGCCAGGTCACCCGCCTGGCAGCCCTCGACCTACCCGAGAACACCCACCTGCCCATCGAGGAACACACCCGCCGCCGCGAACTGGGCACCCTCGCCCGTCACATCCACACCCTCGACGCCGCACTGGCCGACAACCACCGCCGCCTACGCGCCCTCGTCACCGACCTGTGCCCACCCCTGCTCGACCAACCCGGAGTCGGACCCGTCACCGCCGCGATCGCCCTCACCGCCTGGTCACACCCCGGCCGCGTCCGCTCAGAAGCCGCCTACGCCACCCTCGCCGGCGCCGCCCCCATCCCCGTGGCCAGCGGCCGCACCGACCGACACCGCCTCAACCGCGGCGGCGACAGAACCCTCAACAGCGCCCTACACACCATCGCCCTAACCCGCCGCCGCATCCACCCCGAAACCCGCGACTACATCAACCGACGCCGCGCCGAAGGCCGCACCACCAGAGAAATCACCCGCTGCCTCAAGCGCTACATCGCCCGACAGCTCTACCGAACCATCACCACCCACCACCGCACCCCTTGACAACCCCCACTCACAGATCGGCG
>NZ_JAGPXY010000216.1 GCF_018070325.1 Micromonospora sp. H61 | reverse complement strand
CGTAGCCGCGGGTGGCGAGCGAAGGGGTGGGCGGCGGCGAGGAACTGACGGGCGCGTTGGTGGACCGATTCGAAACGCTGGTCCGCGGTGAGGGTAAGGGCCTCCACCGCCAGTGCGCCTGCTTCCTCGGGGTCGGGGTTGTTGACGCGCAGGTGCGCGGTGGCCAAGTCGAGGCGGCAGAGTGCGCGCGGGCCAGCCAACCCTGCGGTGTCGAACGCGGTGATCGCGGTGGTGAGATGGTTGGTGACACCCGCGGTACGGCCGAGCGCCAGGTAGGCGGTCGCCGCGTTGGCCGCGGTTCTGGCCGGGCAGTACGGGCCGAGGGCGAGACTAGCGCTGACCGACGAGCCGGCCGGGTAGTCGGACAGCATGGTGAACGCGTGGTCGACGGCGCGGTCGACGCCGTACCGGTCGCCGAGACAGGCGAGGGCCCGTGCCTGACCGTTGATCGTGAGGCGGATGCGGTGCCCGCTGGTGCCGCCACGGCGCAGGCCGTCCTGGGCGTAGGCCAGCGCGTCATGGTAGTCACCGGCGTAGAAGGCGATCAGGCTTTGCGTGGCCCGTGCCCAGGCTTGTGCGTCGGACTGCTCGGCAGCCTCGGCGAGGTCGAACGCCTCGGCGGCGTAGGCGTGCGCCGCACGGAATGCGCCGAGGTCAAGAGCGAGTGCGCCGAGAAGTCCGGACAGGTGCGCGGCGACGGCGTAGAGCCGGGCGCGTTGCGGTGGGTGCTGCCGGCCTGCCATGAGCTGGTCGACGTAGGAACGCAGCGGTCGCATACGCGCTATGAGGATTACCGGGGTGAGGCGCTCGTTGTCGGCGATCGCCTGCCGGACCTCGTTTTCCAGATACGCGAGACGAATGTTGTCATCGATGGAAGACTTCAGCGCCAGCCGGCGGGCATCTATGCTGTCCTCGCGTTCCCACAGGACAGCACCGCCATTAGCTCCAAAGGCGTCGTGGCCAGCATCGGTCGGCGTCGCCGGCCCCGACGGGCTCCTGGCCTCCTGGATCGCCGATGAGCGTCGTCGTTGACGGTTCAGCTCGGTGATGCGGTCATACTCACTGACGAGCACGCCACCGGTCTGCAGCACAGTGTCGCAGCGCGCCCAGAAGGCACGGTCCGGGTGCTGGTGACCCGTCTCCGTGTTCGCCACGGAGCTGCGGCCATACTGCACGAGCCGCGCCAAGTCGTGCTGGGTGTGACCGCCAGCCCTGCGCAACTGGGCGAGCCGGCGGCCGAGCTTGCGGCGGGCGGCTTTGGTCTCGCTGTCAGCCATCGCTAACCCCCGGTCTACTGCAGACGTGCAGTCACGATGTGTGCAGACGATAGCTGCCGCCTGTGACAATCTTCCGGGCCGGCCGAGCAGCGCCGACCATCAGTGCGGCCGATGGCCGCTGCCAGATGGGGCAGCATCGTCAGGTGCCCATTGT
>NZ_JAGPXY010000024.1 GCF_018070325.1 Micromonospora sp. H61 | reverse complement strand
GTTTCTACCGTCCTCACCGCGCCAAACAAGAGCACCAATCGCCAGGTCTGATGGCACGACCGTCCGTCCACACTGGCGCTAAGCCACCTCGCCTCGTCGTGCCGGGCCTGACACCGTCGGCTGGCGCGACACCCCAGCACCGTTGCCCCCTCATGATTCCCAACTGAAGGAGATGCATGTCGTCGCTCCGCTCCGCCCGCCGCATCCTCAAGCGGGCTGCCGTGCCCGCCATCGGCGCGGCACTGGCCATCGGCATCAACGTCACCATCGCCACGCCCGCCGCGGCCAGCGGCTCCTACACGGGCCGGGCGTTCGTCCATGGCGCCGGCGCGGTGTCCGACGACTTCGATGACGAAGGCGTCACCAACGTCACCACCCACCGCAACTCGAACGTCGCCTGTCTCTGGCAGACCATTCTCTGGGCGAATGGCTACCTGCCCTCGTCCGGAGTCGACGGCGTCTTCGGCGACCAGACCGATGCCGCGACGAGGAACTTCCAGCGCGACAAGGGCCTCTCAGCGGATGGCTCCGCAGGCCGGAACAGCTGGACGAAGGCCGGCGACAAGCTGGTGCAGCACGACAACCAGAACGGATGGCTGTACGTGGTGTACCACGGGGCGACGGGTTCCCGGAGCCCGTACGGCTCGCACCAGTTCGTCCTGCAGCGTTCGCCCGACGGGAACTACCGCTTCTACCCGCCCAAGGGCAGCGGCCCCTACTGGGCCGCCTACAACTCCCGCACCTGCTGACCGACATCTGGAAGCCGATGCGGCGCTGCCTGGCCAACTGGCCCGGCCAGCCCTCTCCCTACCGGGGCATCATCGCGAGCGGCCCGACAGCCACGCGGTGACCAGGGACTGCAGGGTAGGTCCGGACGCGACGGGACCCTTGTCCGGACCTACCCTGCAGGGTGCTTCGCGTGCACCCGGACCCTCACCCACAACAGAAGGCGCCAACGGCGCGCCAACGCGGGTGGGGGTCAGTCGCGTTCGATCAGGTGGCCTACGACCGTTGGGCCGAGCATCACCGCGAAGCCGCTGCCGTCGCGGCGTGGGTCCGCCGCGGGCAGCTCCACCGGGTCGCCGGTGGCTGTCGCGCCGACCGGACGCGGGCCCACCCAGGCGACGGCCACGTCCGTCTCGCCCTTGAGGAAGCGGTGCGCGCGCACGCCGCCGGTCGCCCGGCCCTTTGCCGGGTACGCCTTGAACGGCGTCACCTTGACCGTCGCGCCGGTGGAGGTGACCACCATCGGCTCGCCATGCCCCGGGTCGTCGGTGCGCACCGCGCCGAAGAACGCGACCCGCGCCCCGGCCGGCAGGTTGATGCCGGCCATACCGCCGCCCTTGAGGCCCTGCGGCCGGACCAACCCGGCGGGAAAGCGTAACAGCGACGCCTCCGAGGTGACGAAGGTCAGCGTCTCGGTGCCGTCGGTCAGCCAGGTCGCCCCGACCACCTCGTCACCGTCGCGCAGACCGATCACCTCGAACTCGTCGGAGCGCACCGGCCACTCCGGTGAGCAGATCTTCACCGCGCCCTGTCGGGTGCCCAACGCCAGCCCCGGTGAGCCCTCCGCCTGCCCGCCGAGCGGGGCCAGGCCGACAACGGTCTCCCCCGCCGCCAACGGCACCAGCTCGGCCGCGGACATACCGCCACGCAGTGACACAGTGCCCGCCTGCTCCGGCAACACCGGCAGGGGCAGGACGTCGACCTTGAACGCCCGACCGGCGCTGGTCAACAGCAGCACCCGACCGCGGGCGGTGGAGTGCGCGATGGCGCGTACCGTGTCGTGCTTGACCCGGCCGTTGCGTCGGCGCCCCTCGGAGCTCTCCTCCGACTCGGCCGCGGTCCGGGCCACCAGCCCGGTCGCGGAGAGGATCACCTGGCACGGGTCGTCGGCGACCTCCAGCGGGCCGGCCGGCGCGGACGCGGCCAGCACCTCCTTCAGGTCACCGTCGACAAGCGTCGTACGGCGTTCGGTGCTGAACTGCTTGACCACGGCGGCCAGCTCGTCGGAGACCACCTTCCTGAGCACCCGCTCGTCGTCGAGGATCTTGCTCAGCTCGGCGATCTCGGAGCGCAGCCGCTCCTGCTCGGCCTCCAGCTCGATCCGGTCGAACTTGGTCAGCCGGCGCAACGGAGTGTCCAGAATGTACGTGGCCTGGATGTCGGAGAGGCCGAACCGACTCATCAGCCCGTCCTTCGCGGCCTGCGCGTCGTCGCTGCCCCGGATCAGCCGGACCACCTCGTCGATGTCCAGCAGCGCGATCAGCAGACCGTCGACCAGGTGCAGCCGCTCCTGACGCTTGCGCCGACGGTACGAGGTGCGCCGGGTGACCACCTCGTACCGGTGGGCCAGGAAGACCTCCAGCAGTGCCTTGAGGCCCAGCGTGCGCGGCTGCCCGTCGACCAGGACCAGGTTGTTGACGCCGAACGACTGCTCCAGCGGGGTCAGCCGGTAGAGGTCGGCGAGCAGCGCCTGCGGGTTGACCCCGACCTTGCACTCGACGACGAGCCGGGTGCCGCTCTCCCGGTCGGTGAGGTCCTTGACGTCGGCGATGCCGGTGAGCCGCTTGGTTTTGGTGACCTCGTTGGTGATCGCGGCGATGACCTTCTCCGCGCCGACGCCGTAGGGCAACTCGACCACTGTGATCGCCTGACGGCCCCGGCTGCCCTCGATCGGGCCGATCTCCACCTTGCCGCGCATCCGCACCACGCCACGCCCGGTCTCGTATGCCCGGCGCACCTCGTCCAGGCCCAGCAGCACCCCACCGGTGGGCAGGTCGGGGCCGGGGACGAACTCCATGAGTTTGTCCAGAGTGGCGTCCGGGTGGTTGATCAGCCAGCGGGCCGCGGAGACGACCTCCGCCAGGTTGTGCGGGATCATGTTGGTGGCCATCCCGACCGCGATCCCGGACGCGCCGTTGACCAGCAGGTTGGGGAAGGCCGCCGGCAGCACGGTCGGCTGGGTCAGCGACCCGTCGTAGTTGGGCTCGACGTCGACGGTGTCCTCGCCCAGCTCACCGACGAGCAGCATGGCCTCGCGAGACATGCGGGCCTCGGTGTTGTGGTTGACGAAACCGCCAGCGAGGAAGGAGTGGTCCTCGGACTTGACCCGAACCGAGTAGACCTCCGCCGGCTCGCAGGGCGTCACCTCGGTGACGCGCTCGAACCGGTAGCCAGAATCCATGATCGGGAGAATGGTCGCCAGAAGTTCCGGCTCTTTGATGCGATCGATGATCCGGAGGCGCTCGGTCTCCCATCGCTCGACGCGATCGAAGTTGTGCGTCGTCAGCCACTTCCGGCCGCTACCACGACGGTCGAAGTCCAAGGTGTCACGCACGTAACTGGCAACGAAGGGAACGTGGTCCTTGCTCAGCCGATGTGGGCGCAACGGCGCGTGTCGCAGAACCTTGTTCAGCTTTGCCTGTTTGGTGCGGAGGAAGCCCACCCGATTGGCGAATGCCTTGATGTTTCGCAGGCCGGAAATCACCAAGCGATGCTCGACCGAGCCGCTGGGGCGCGTGTAACGGCGCCAGCAGGCAACAACCCCGAATTCGGTGAGCAGCTCCTGGACCTCCCTGGTGAGCCGCTCGCTGTAACTCGTGTACTGGATGGTAAAGCTGTCCTTGGCGACCCGCACCCCGCCGTCCCCTTCGAAGAGGGACATGAGGAAGGCGCGCTTAACACCCCAGCCACCGTTCCAGACGAATTGCGGTACGAACTTGTCCCGGGCCTGGTGCCCGATGAATTCGGCCAGCGGACTTGCACGGAAAGCGTCCATACCGCCGGCATAAATCTGAACATCGATTTCCTGGACACGCTTCCGGTCGCGACGGGTCTGCCGTTCGCTGACGTAACGCCGACCACCAACCACTTGATCGTACGCATGCAGAACCTCACCGAAGAAGTGCTCGTCGGTGTTGTTGAACCCGGCCCTGGACTCACTCGCGAAGCCCTCGGACGCCCACGCGCCGCCGAGGACGCCCAGCGAGTATTCACGAGCGGTGGGTATGACCTGGGACCAAGCGTTCCGTGCCACACAGACGATCGAACCAACTGCAAGCTCGTCTAGCCGTCGCCACTGGAAGAGGGGAACGCCCGCGGGCGCCTCAAGACAGAGCACGAGGTGATTCTCGCTGCCCCGGAGCGAGAACCCGGCCTCCGTGCCGATCCGGACCGTCGGATGGACGCCGGAGTTGAACACCTTGTCGACCTGGACAGCTTTACCGTCTTTGTCGAGCACCTCGAAGTCAACATCGGCTTCGCTGTCTGCAGGGAGGCTTACCAGGTCAGCAATTCGAGGGCTGGTGCCGTCAGCAAGTCGAATGCGGGTATCTCCGGTAACGCAGTATCTCGACGCGGCCGGGCCATCGTCGGGGGAGCCAAAGTTTCCATGCCCGTCGATGAGCGGAACGTTGAGCGAGAAGTCCTGCGCGAGGCGGACCATGGCGTCATAGATCGCCGTGTCGCCGTGCGGATGGTACTTTCCCATCGCATCCCCGACAATTCGGGCAGATTTGACATGCCCGCGATCCGGACGGTAGCCCTGCTCGTACATCGACCAGAGGATGCGCCGGTGCACGGGCTTGAGGCCGTCGCGCGCATCGGGCAGGGCGCGGGAGTGGATGACCGAGAACGCGTACTCCAGGTAGGAGTCGGAGACCTCGGTGACCAGCGGGTTGTCGAACACCCGCGCGCCGGCCTGGTCGAACGAGGAGAGGTCGACCTTGTTTTCCTTACGGCGTGCCATGACTCAGCTCTCCACTGGAACGGAACGGGCGCTGCATCGAAGATTCGCTCGCTGTCGCTCACTCATGCGTCGATCGCATCCCGGTCGACGCGGTCGGCGGAGTCGATGAGCCAGTTGCGGCGCGGCTCGACCTTCTCGCCCATCAGCAGCTCGAGGATGCGTTCGGCGGCGTCGACGTCGTCGAGGGTGATCCGGCGGACGGCCCGGGTGGCCGGGTTCATCGTGGTGTCCCACAACTCGTCGGCGTCCATCTCACCGAGACCCTTGAACCGTGGGATGGGCGTGACGATCTGCTTGCCGGCCTTCTCCAGCTTGCGGACCGTCGTCTCCATCTCGGCCTGGGTGTAGGTGTAGACGGTCTGCGGGCTGCGCCCCCTGGTGGTGATCTTGTGCAGGGGCGGCATCGCGGCGTAGAGCCGACCGGCCTCGATCAGCGGCCGCATGTACCGGGCGAACAGGGTGATCAGCAGCGTACGGATGTGGGCGCCGTCCACGTCGGCATCGGCCATGATCAGCACACGGCCGTAGCGCAGCGCCGAGAGGTCGAAGGTGCGCCCCGAGCCGGCGCCGAGGACCTGCACGATGGCAGCGCACTCGGCATTGTCCAGAACCTGCTGGAGGTTGGCCTTCTGCACATTGAGGATCTTGCCGCGGATCGGCAGCAGCGCCTGGTACTCCGAGGAACGGGCCATCCGGCTCGTTCCCAACGCGCTGTCGCCCTCGACGATGAACAACTCGCTGCGGTCGATGCCGGTGGCCCGGCAGTCGACCAGCTTCGGCGGCATGGACGCGCCCTCCAGGGCGGTCTTGCGCCGGGCGGCGTCCTTCTGTTGCTTCTGGGTGAGCCGCACCCGGGCGGCGTCGACGATCTTCTGCAGGACGGTGCGCGCCTCGGCCTTGGTGCGCCGGTCCTCCAGCCATGCCTTGATGTGCGCGTCGACCAGGGACTGGAGAACCTTGGTGATGCCGGTGGTGGAGAGCTCGTCCTTGGTCTGCGAGGTGAACTGCGGCTCGGGGATCCGCACGTGCACCACCGCCGTCATCCCCTCCAGGACGTCGTCCAGGGTGGGCGGCTCCTCCTTGGCCTTGAGCAGACCGCGGGTGTTACGGATCGCGTCGGCGAGCGAGCGGACGAGGGCCCGCTCGAAGCCCTTGCGGTGGGTGCCGCCGTGCGCGTTGCGGATGGTGTTGGTGAAGCATTCGACGGTGCGCTCGTAACCGGTGCCCCACCGGAACGCCACCTCGACCTCGGCGCGCCGCTGCACGTTGGACTGCATGACGCCGTTGGCGTCGGCGGCGTTCTCCCGGTAGGTGCCCTCCCCGTTGACCAGCAGGGTGCCGGAGACCGGCCGGTCGCTGGCCGGGGCGAGGAAGTCCACCATGTCGCTGAGCCCGTTGGGGTAGTGGAACCGCTCCTCGGCGGGCGCCTCGCCGGTCAGGTCGCGCAGCAGGTAGGTCACGCCGGGGACCAGGAACGCGGTGTTGCGCAGCTTCATCCGGACGGCGTCGACGTCGAGTGCGGCGCCGGTCTCGAAGTAGCGGGCGTCGTGCCACCAGCGGATCGAGGTGCCGGTGTGCTGGCCGCGCTTCATGGCGCCGGTCACCTGGAGGCCGGGGCCGGCGGTGAAGGGGGCGTCCGGGCCGTCGCCGTCGAAGATGCCCGGGACGCCGTGCCGGAACGACATCGCGTGGATCTTGCCAGCCCGGCGGACGGTCACGTCGAAGCGGCGGGACAGCGCGTTGACCGCCGATGCGCCGACGCCGTGCAGACCACCGGAGGTCTTGTAGCCGGAGCCGCCGAACTTGCCGCCGGCGTGCAGCCGGGTCAGCACCAGCTCGACGCCGGAGATGCCGGACTTGGCGTGCACGTCGGTGGGGATGCCCCGGCCGTCGTCGTCGACCTGCACCGAGCCGTCGGCGTGCAGGATCACCTCGACGTGGCTGGCATGACCGGCGACACCCTCATCGGTGGAGTTGTCGAGGATCTCGTTGACGAGGTGACCCACGCCACGGCTGTCGGTGGAACCGATGTACATGCCGGGCCGCTTGCGGACAGCGTCCAGCCCCTCAAGGTGGGTGAGGTCATCGGCCCCGTACAGGGTGTCAGGCTCTGCGGTCAACTGGTCGTACTCCCCGGTCTCGGCGGTGTGGTGCCGCGTCCGAACTGTCAGTCGGCCGGCGCGCGCCGCAGCGAGCCTAACCGGCAGATGCGACACGATGACGGCACCCCGCAGTCGGGGCCCGCATCCTCGTTGCGGATGCGGGCCCCGACATCGTGTGCTGCTGTCCGGATTCGGCGCGTTAGCCGCGCCGTGACCGGTTGCCTCTCAGCGGCCCGACTACGGTGCCACCTCGATAACAAGCGAGCCGTGGCCGACGTTCCCAGCGCTGTCCACCGCGGCGACGTACAGCGTGTTGGTGCCGTACGCCGGCGTGGCAAGGGTCACCGACACGGTCTTGCCGGAGTAGCCGAGGCTGGTGCCGGCCTCCGCCTCCTCGGTGGGCGGGCTGCTCCAGCCGTAGCGGAAGCTGACCACGTCCGGGTCCGGCGAGCGCACCTTGTAGGTGTAGAGCTGCCCGGGCGGGGCGGGGGTGGCGACCGCGTCGACGCTCACGGTGGGCGGCTGGTCGTCGATGGTGAATTCACACCAGGCCGACCAGGGGCTGGTCACGTAGCTGTCGTCGCTGCGCGTCCGGAACGCGTACGACTTTCCGCTGGCAGTGCCGGTCACCGCGGCCGTGGTGGACCGCGCACCGGCCACCACGGTCGAGCCCGCCGGTGGGCTCATCCGGGGGGTGGAGCTGTCGTAGGTGCCCGAGGCGGGGATCTCCAGCAGCTCGTACGACGTCTGGAGGACCTGACCGGTGTCCGCGTCGGGGAAGACGGCGGAGAGGGTCGGCGGGGTGGTCCGGGTGACCCGGCCGCCCGCGACGCAGGCGGCGCCGCCGGCCTGGAGGCTGGTGGGCTGGGTGGGCGCCGAGTCGTAGTCGACGAGCAGGCGCGCCGTACTCGGGTCGAACTTCTTCCACCGGTCCAGGGTGCTCTCGCCGGTCCCGGCCGAGTCGCTACAGGCGCAGAGCCCGTAGGTGATCGAGGACAGGTGAGCGGCCGTGGCGCTGCTGAGGCCGGCGGCGACGCTGCCGGTGAATCGCACGGTCATGGGCGGTTGCGGTGAGTCGGCGCAGCCAGTCGCGCGGACGTGCGAACTTGCGGAAGCCCGCAGCGTGGTCAGTGCGGGGGCCCACGCGGTGCGAGGAGTGCTCGTGATGCCCGCCGACTGGTAGAGGTAGGTCGGGGTGTCGAAGCAGGACCAGGTGTGGGTCACCCCCACCTGGACGGAGGCCGACCTGATGATCTTGCCGCTCAGCGCCGCGATCGGGAACTCGAAGTAGGAGCGGTAGGTGACGCCGGAATCGACATTCTTGCCAACCAGGGCGGCCGTCGTGTCGCTGTTGGTGGAGTTGTTGTTCGTGGCGTACGCCCAGCGGGAGCGGGTGGCGGACCAGGCCGGGTCGATGAACACCGGGAAGGTGGCCTTGGCCGGGTCGAGCAGGTCCGGCGACGGACGCAGCACGAGGTCACCGGCGGGGTCGACCGCGGTCGCCACGGGGGCGGTGCGGGCGGCTGCGCCGGGGCCGGACGGCGACGAGGTCGCCGCCGAGCGGGCCGAGCGGCCGGAGCCGGCCGAGTCCCACATCTCGGCCGCCGCGCCGCGCGCCACCTCGGTCTCGCCGGCGAGCGCCCGCAGCGAGCCGTCGGCCTCCCGCCGGACCCGCACGTCGCCGCCGAGGTCGAACCGGATCTCCCGGAGCGCCGGGTTCGCCGCCGCCTGCGGTGTCTTCACCACGAGGACATGGGTGAAGCCGGTGTGGGTCGCCGTGAGCACCAGGTCCACACCGGGCAGTACCTCGGGGTAGGTGGCCGCGTCCTTGGACACGGTCGGCGTGGGCAGCCCACCCGGCCAGCCCAGCGTCATCGCGCTCGTTCCGCTGGTCAGCGTGGCCGCGGGACCGTGCCCTCCGGACGAGAACACCAGGTCGGTCGGGGAGACCGCCGGTCGGAGGCCGGTGGCGCCGCGCCGCAGGGACAGGTCGACGTCGGACCAGGATCCGTCGCTCTGACGGATTCGCTGGGGAACGGCGGCGGTTTCGGACACGAAGCCCCCGCCTGGCTTGGCGAAGACCTGGGTCAACTCCGTGCGGGCGGAGACGACCTCCACCCGCTGGCCGGTGCGCGTGGCCGTGGCGGTTGCCTGGACGGCCTCCCGGCCGGCCGTGCCGCTCGCGGCGACGCCCTCCGCCGGCGCCGCCGACGCGGGTGCGGCGAGCAGGGCGACGCCGATGGACGCCGCGATCCCGGCGGCGAGCAGGCCGCGCGTGGACGGTCGGGGCATCATGGACGGTTTGTGGATGTGGACAGCATGCATGGAGCGGCCAGTGGCCACCGCAACCCCCGTGGATGTAAGACAGCCAGACGGAGGAACTGTAGAGAGCGGTGTCGGGCACTGTCCACGCTTGTCACATCCCGTGAGCACAAATGGAACGAGGTGCCGCATACGTGCGGGACGCGGGCCTCGACCGGGACGGTCGGTGACAGCCCGAGGAGCAGCTCGGTACGGCCGTGATCGCCGGATCACGCAGAGGCACCACCTCCGGTAGGCTCGCCCACCCGACCGGTAGTCGGAAGGTGCTCGCGGTGGACGAGACGATTCGCGACGCGCTGCGGCGCTCCCTCGGTACGCCGGCCCGGCGGTGGCTGCTGGTGGGCACCCTGGTGACCGGGCTGCTGGTCGCCGTGGCGCTGGTCGCGGATGCCGCCGACCGGACCTTCGCCGAACTCTCGGGCACTGCGCAGAGTTTGATGTCGGCCGCGACCCCGCTCTTCGGCATCTTGCTGGTACGCGACCTGCGCCGGGCGCCGGTCCGCCTCCCGGTCCTGCCCACAGTGCTCGCGGTGGTGCTGCCGGCGGTCGTCGTCGGCGTGGTCGGCGTGCTGATCTGCGTCGCGATGCTGGCCCTCACCCCGGCCGACGTCGCCGACGCGCCGTGGCGGTTCGCCGGGACGGTCGCGGTGGGCAGTGTGCTGGTGCAGATCGTCGCCGGTCTGGTGGGCACCGGGCTGGGCCTGTTGCTGCGCTCGGTGGTGCTGGCGTTCCTGGCCGTGATCATCCTGCCGCTGGGGCTGTTCGCGCTGCTGGGCGCGGTGGACGCGGCCCTGTTGAACCGCCGCGGCCGCCCGACCGGTCGCTGACTCCGCGCCGAGGGCGGTCGACTACCCGGAGCGCGGGTCCAGTCTCGACGCGGTAGCCCGTGATGCCTACGGGCGCGTGTCCTTCGTCGAACGAATCTGTTACGGGCCATTGACGCCTGTCGCGCCGGGGTGATCTGATCGCGCTCTCAGAGAATCTTTCATCTTTCGATGGTTGGGGGCCCCATGCCCAGGTTCCGGCGTACCGCGCTCGCCGCGGGACTAACGATCGCCATGGCCGCGTTGTCGACCGCCGTCGCGCTGCCCGCACCCGCGTCCGCCGCGTTGCCCACCGCCGCGGTGGCACTCGGGGACAGCTTCATCAGTGGCGAGGGCGCCGGGGCGTACACCCCGGTCGTCGACGCCAACGGTGTCAGCCAGGGTTTCCCCGGTTGGACCGCGGCGAACAACAACGCGTTCTTCTGCCACCGCTCGGCGAACGCCTCGCTCAACCAGGCCAACCTGCCGGGCATCCAGAACCGGTTCAACCTGGCCTGCTCCGGTGGTCAGCCACACGACATCGCCAACGCCTCCCAGGCGCGGACCAACGGTCGCACCGTCGCCTCGCAGCTGAGTCAGCTGCGCGCTGTCGCGCAGACCCAGGACATCGACCTGGTGCTGATCGGCCTCGGTTCCAACAACAGCTCGTTCACCTTCGGCAGCGTCGCGGAGAAGTGCGCCAACCGGTTCATCGCCGACGCCTGGACCGGTTGGTGGGAGTTCTGGGCGTACCTGAACGGGCCGGTGGAGCAGAAGCCGTGCAGCGACGCCGACCTGGCCACCGCCGCGCAGCTCAGCGCCGCGACCGCGGAGACCACCGCGGCCGTACGTCAGATCCTGACCACCCTCGACCAGGTGGACGCGGACGGGCAGCACCGGGTGGTGTTCCAGGACTACACGAACCCGCTGCCGCTGGACCTGAACCAGCAGTTCCACGAGGAGGACAGCCGGGACGACACCCGGGACAAGTTCCGTGACCTGGGTGCCGAGCGGTACGCGGCCGGTTGCCCGATCCACCGGGCCAGCCTGGCGCCGGGGCACCGCTTCTCCCAGGGCCTGGGCAGCATCGTGAAGTCCACCCGGGACACTCTGGCCGCCGAGTTCCCCGCCGACGACCTGGTGTACCTGAGCGTGCAGCAGGCGTTCAACGGTGCCCGGCTCTGCGAGCAGACCAGCAGCCCGAGCGGCGCGCTGGCCACTCCGATCCGGCTTCAGGACGGCGCGACCGGCACCTTCGTCACCAGCCTCGCCGGCAAGGACAAGATCGCCATCCAGCGCATCGCCAACACCTGCGTCACCTACTTCCAGACCTGCCAGGAGTCGTGGCACCCGAACGCCACCGGGCACCAGGTGCTCGGCCAGTGCCTGAGCGGCGCGGCCTCCACCAGCGCCCGTTCGGTGGCCTGCGTGCGGGCCAGCAACGGGGCGATCTCGGTCTCCTGACCGCAGCGTCCGTCGGAGGGCTCCGCCGTTCGGCGGGGCCCTCCGTCGCGTCCGTCGAGCGCCCCCCTGCTGCCGTGGACCCGACGGCCTGCTGCTACCCGCCGGTAACGTCAGGCCGTAGGCTGGGCCGGTGAACGGGGACCCGGAGTACGCGCAGGAGTTCGTCGACGTCGACGGTGGCCGGTTGGGTGTGCAGGTCTACCCGGAACCGGCCGGGGTGCCGGGCGCGCCGGTGGTGGTGATCTGGCCCGCGATGGGGGTCCGGGCCAGGTACTACCGGCCCTTCGCCGCCGCGCTGCGCGCCGCCGGACTGGCAGTGGCCGTGGCCGACCTGCGCGGCACCGGGGCGAGCACGCCCGCGCCGAGTCGGGCGGACCGGCACGGTTACGCCGATCTGGCCGACGACGTCGGCGCCGTCCTGGCCGCCCTCAAGCCACGTCTGGACGGACGCACCCGACTGCTCCTCGGGCACTCGCTCGGCGGGCAGGCCGCGCTGCTGCACCTCGCCCTGCACGGCAGCGGCGAGGTGGACGGGTTGGCGCTGGTGGCGGTCGGCATCCCGTACTGGCGGAGCTACCCGGGCCGGCGCGGCCTCGGCGTACTGCCCTACACCCAGGGGATCGCCGCCACGGCGGCGCTGCTCGGGGTCTGGCCGGGCTGGGGCTTCGGCGGTCGGCAGGCACGCGGTGTGATCCGCGACTGGGCCCACACCGCGCGGACCGGCCGATTCCCCCGGCTCGACGGTACGGACACCGAGGCCGCCGTCCGCGCGGTACGAACCCCGGTGCTGGCCGTCAGTGTGGACGACGACCAGTTCACCCCGCACGAGACCATGGACCACCTCTGCGCGAAGCTCGTCGACGCGCCGGTGACCCGGGAGCGGTACACAGTGGCGCAGGCCGGTACGACGTTGGACCACTTCACCTGGGTCCGCGCCAGCGTCCCGCTGGCGCGGCGGATCGCCGGTTTCGTCGGCGACCTGCCGCCCCGCTGAGCCGTACCGGCCGGTCGGCTCACTCGTCCTGGTCCAGCGGCACCAGTTCACCGTCCCGTTCCACCTGGATCTCGGCGTGTTCCTTGCGGGGTGCGACCTCTGCGGTGTTCCGGTGTGGGTCGTTGTCGGGGTGCATGAGCACCGCGTCTGTTTTGGGGGTCTTCTCCCGGCTCTCGTCCGGCTGCGACATCGCGTTCCCCTCTCGTCGGCGTCACTCGGGAACTACCCGCCACCGGGCGAACGACTCCTGCCCGGGGCAGGTCGACCCGCCGACGCCACGGGTGTCCGGTAGCGGCCCGCCACGACGCGGATCGGCCCGCCCGGGGCGGGGTTAGCCGCCCGACCCTCGGGTAAGCCGCACCGCCCGACACGGCGGAAGGGGATCACATGTCCGAACGGCATACCGCACTGCGCTCGATGCACGATCTGGGCCTGGCGGCCTGGTTTGGCGGCTCCCTCATGGGTGCCTTCGGCGTCAACGGCGCAGCTGCGAAAATCAGCGACTCGACCCAGCGGCTCCCGGTCGCCTCGGCCGGATGGTCCAAGTGGACACCGGTGAACGCGGCCGCGATCGGCGCCCACCTGGCCGGCGCCGTCGGCGAGCTGGTGACCGAGAGCCCACGGGTGGCGGCCCAGTCCGGCGTGGGCCGGGCCAGCGCCATCAAGACCGCGTTGACCATCGGCGCGCTGGCGGTCACCGGCTACAGCCGGTTGATCGGCATGCGGCTGGAGAAGGCCGGCGGTCCGTCGGTGAGCGGTGCCACCGAGCCGAACCACCAGACCCCGGCCAGTGTGGCCTCGTCGCAGCGGCAGATGAAGCTGCTCCAGTGGGCCATTCCGGCGCTGACCGGGACCCTGGTCGTGGTCACCGCGTACATGGGTGAGCAGCAGAAGCCCGGGCAGGTGTTCCGCGGGATGCTCGGTCGCGCCGGTGGGATGAAGGGCGCCTCGAAGGGCATGATCAAGATGGCGGGAATGAGCAACGGCAAGCGGCCGATGGCGATGGCCGGACGCTGAACGTCGGGCCGGCCGGCGTCCCGCCGCCACCTCGACGGCGGGGCGCTGGCCGGCCTGCGCGCGCACCGGAGCGATGAACGGGTCCCGCGCGCGCGGCGGCGTGGCGGCGACATGTCGTGCGCCGCACCCGGGCCGGCGATCCCGGCCCGAGGACGGCACATCGTCCGCCGGAGCGGCGGACCGACGAGCGGGGTGGCGATGACGGCGCACAAGGGACGCAGCGGTGACAACGACCGGCTTCAGCCGGAGGCGACCAAGCCGTGGGGCACCGGCGACGGCTTCGACGCCGACGCGCCCTGGGGCACTGACGACGATTCACCGATGGACGAGGGCAGCGAGGAGACCGCGGTGCCCGAGGGACGGCGCGGCGAGCGACGTGCGGGTGCTCCGGCGGGCCGGTCGGACCCGGCGGGACGACACGGCTTCGGCTCGGTCGAGCCGACCCGTACGACGATGGCCGGACCGGGTGCCCCACCCGATCCCGCTCCCAGCGGCCGGAGCTTCCCCGACGACGCGGACATCGGCGAGTCGACCCAGGACGCCCTGCGCAGCCGGGGACGGCGGTCCTGAGCGGACCGGCGCCCGGCCGGGCGGCCGGTGCGGAGATCAGCCGGTCGCCGGGACGGCCTGCTCGACGACCAGCGTCTCGGCGAGCAGCTGCGCCAGCCGGGTCGCGTCGCGCTGGGCCTGCCCGGCGCAGCAGTTGTTGAACAGCACGTGCAGCTCATCGGGGAGATCAGCGAACTCGGCCAGCCGTCCGGCCCAGTGCCGCAGCTCGTCCTCGGCGTACGCGTACCGGAACTTCTCCTGCTTGTCACCCCCGCCCCAGGCGTCGCTGTGACCGTGGAACCGGACGATCGCCGGCTCCGCCGTCATGGTCAGGATCGGCGGCACCGACGACGGATGCCCCTGTGGCATGTCGACGCAGACCACTGACAGGTCGTGGGCGCGTAGCAGATCCAGAGTGTCCGCCGCGGCGTCGTCGTCCAACCAGGAGCCGTGCCGCAACTCCACCCCGACCCGCCACGGGCGGCAGCGCTGCGCCAGCTCGACGATCCGGCGTTCGGCCGCGGGGCTGCGCACCAGCCACGGCGGGAACTGCAACATCACCACACCGAGCTTGCCGGCCGCCGCGATCGGGTCGAGGGCCGCGCGGAACCGGGTCCACAGCTCGTCGTACGCCGGCTCCGGCAGGTCCCGGCGGCGGATCCGGCTCGGGCCGCTGGTCGGCCGCAGGTCCCGGGGCAGCACGGCGACCGGTGTCGGGTGACCGGTGAAGAGGCTGAACGCCTTGACGTCGAAGGTGAAGTCGTCAGGTGTGGCGTCCACCCAGCCCTGGGTCGTCTCCGGGACCGGGATGGCGTAGTAGGACGTGTCCACCTCGACCATCGGGAACTGGCTGGCGTAGAAGCCCAGTCGACGGGCCGGCGTGCTGGCCGAGCGTGGGTACCACCCGGAGCGCAGCAGGGACTGGTCCGCCCAGGACGACGTGCCCACCTTAATCACACCCATGTCATTCAGTGGACCGCCACCGGCGCGGATCGGCAACCGCTGGCGGGTCTTCGGTCGAGGAGGTGTCGCGCCCGGGAAGTGTCGGTGCCTCGCCCTACGGTGGCACCGGCGGACATCAACGAAGGGTGGCGGCATGACCAGCACTGAGCAGCTCACCGGTGAGCGCACCGACCTCCTGCAGACACTCCGCAGGCACCGCGGTTTCCTCCTGCAGACGGTCGACGGGCTCACCGACGAGCAGGCGGCCAGCCGCCCCACCGTCAGCGGGCTCTGCCTCGGCGGCCTCGTCAAGCACGTGTCCGGCGTCGAGCACCGGTGGATGCTCTTCGCCGTCGGTGGCGCGGAGGCGATGGGCCGCGAGGAGATCGACTGGATCGGTCAGTTCCAGATGCTGCCGGGCGAGACCCTCGCCGGGCTGGTCGAGCGCTTCCAGGAGGTGGCCGCCCGGACCGACGAGTTGATCGCCACCCTTGACCTGGACGCGGCACACCCGCTGCCGCAGGCGCCCTGGTTCGAGCCGGGAGCGAGTTGGACGGTCCGCCGGGTGCTGCTGCACCTGATCGCCGAGACGGCCCAGCACGCCGGGCACGCCGACATCCTGCGCGAGTCGATCGACGGCGCCAAGACCATGGGCTGACCCCGACACCGACCGCCGAGCGCTGCCGCGCCGAGCGCTGCCGCACCGAGCGCTGCCGCACCGCCTCAACGCAGGCGGTGCCGGCGTTCGGTGGTCCGGTCTCTCGCATAGGCGTCGGAATGCCCCCATCGGCCGGGGATGTCCAGCAGCTCCAGCCGACCGAACCCCTCCGGCACCGCCGGGTTCACCAACAGGTTGTCGCCGGTGGGTCGCAGGCCCAGCATGGTGCCGAGCAGCATCAGCAACGCTCCCGACGACCACGCCTGCGGGCGGCAGCTCATCGCCAGTCGGACAGGATAGGTCGTCAGGCTGCGCTCGTAACCGGCGATCACCTCCGGCACCTGGCCACCGAGCGTCTGCGCCATGTCGAAGATGCCGTCCGCGACCCGGGCCGCCTGCACGTCGAGGCGGTAGCGGCGCAACCCGGCGGCGATCAGCGCGTTGTCCGACGGCCACACCGCGCCCAGGTGGGCGCCCACCGGGTTGTACGTGCGCTGCCCGGTGGCGAACGTGCGCACTCCCCACCCGCTGAACAGTCGCGGCCCGACCAGGTGCTCGGCGACCGCCTCCGCACGGTCGTCATCGACGATCCCGCTCCAGAGCAGATGCCCCATGTTGGAGGCCAGCGCATCGACCGGTTCGCCGTACGGGTCGAGCGCCAACGCGTAGTACTCCCGGTGTGGCAGCCAGAAATCCCGGTTGAAGCGCTCCTTCAGCGCTGCCGCCTCCCGTTCCAACCGGTCGGCGTACGCGGGGTCGCCCCAGAACTCCCGGGCCAGCCGGGCGCCACGCCGCTTCGCGTCGTACGCGTAGCCCTGCAACTCGCAGGTGGCGCGGGGGAAGGCGGGTTGCCGACCGTGGGCGTCGACGATGGCGTCCGGGGAGTCCTTCCAGCACTGGTTGATCGTGCCGTCGCGCTCGTTGCGGCGCTGGTAGCGCAGGTAGCCGTCCCCGGTCAGGTCGCCGTACTCGTCGATCCAGTCCAACGCCATCCGGGCCGGGTGGCGCAGCTCGCGGACCAGGTCGGCGTCACCGGACCAACGCTCGTACTCGTCGAGCAGCACGACGAAGAGCGGGGTGGTGTCCGCCGCGCCGTAGTACAGCGCGCTCACCCGGTCGCTGAACGTTCCGGTCTCGCCGTACCGGAGCTGGGCGAGGATCTTGCCGGGCTCCTCGTCCAGCGCGTCGTCGAGCTGGCCGCCCTGCATGAGCGCCAGCATCCGTAGCGTCGCCGGAGCCAGTTCGGGGGTGAAGGCCATCGTCTGGAGGCAGGTGATGAGAGCGTCCCGTCCAAACAACCCCATCGCCCACGGCAGACCGCCGATCGGCACCCGCTCGCGGTACGACAACGGCTTGTACCGCAGTGCCGCCAGGTCCGCGAGGCTGCCCCGGTAGAGCTCCTCCAGGCCGTTGCGTTCGGCCACCAGCTGCGGCGCCCGGTCCAGCCACTGCACCAGGTCCTCACGCATGCCCGTCCGCACGGTCTGTTGGTGCGACTGGAGGTCGGCGCGGAGATCCCGGCCTTCCTCGCCGCCCATTGTCACGCTGACGTGCAGGTCGGTCTCCCATTTCCCCTCGGGTGCGATCCGGATCCGGAACGTCATTCCCTTCTCGTCCACCTCGGCGGGGACGGTACTGCGCACTGTGGTCTGGCGGACGAACCGGTCCCGCTGGTAGCGCAGCACGAGCTGCTGGCCCGCCGAGTCGGCGCTGACCTCGACGGCCCGCTGCCGGAGCTGCCCGACCTCGACGATGTCGGTGAAGTCACTGGCAATCTCCACCCGGACGGTGTGCTCGGCGGGCTGCGACGAGTGGTTGAGCACTGTGATGTTCTCGTGGAAGCAGTCGTGCACCGAGCGGTGCCTGATGATCGACATGTCGGCGTCGACGTAGTGGCTCGCCGCACCGGGGACCAGGAAGAACCGGGTCTCGAAGTACGTGAGGTCGTCGCGGGCGAGTGCGTTGATCCGCTCACCGTCGATCCTGAGCACCCAGTGGGACAAGAACCGGGTGTCGTACGCGAAGAGTCCGACCGGGGTCTGCGGGTCGACCTCGATGTCGCCCTGGGCGTCGCTGATCGCGAACAGGTTGCCGGCGATGACGTGCACCAGTTCCTGCTTCACGGCCGCTCATTCCGAGCGGTCGTCTCATTCCGAGCGGTCGTCTCGTTCCGAGCGGTCGTCGCGGCCCGGCCAGCCAGCGCGGCTCGGCCCAGCTCATGCGGGTGACGGGCGCCGTCCGGCCCGGAGAAGATCCGCCGCAGCAGCATCAGCAGTCGCATGTTGCCGTGCACGGTCAGCTCGTTGCGCAGCAGGCCCGCGCCCGGGTGCAGCTCGCCGCGGGCCATCCGGTCGAAGACCGGCCGGTCGGCCCGCACCACCAGCTCGGCGTCGTCGGCCGAGCGGGTCACCCGGACCTGTTGGTCGGCGATGGTCAGGTACCAGTGATCGGTGCTGCCGTCGTCGCGGACGTCCAGCCGCAGCGTCCCCGCCGTGGTCTCCGGCAGGTCGGGCCGCCGGCCGGTATCCAGCTGTCGCAGGTACTGCTCCGCCGTCGCGCCCATCGGGTCCCCTCCCCACGGTTTCCCGCAGGATCACCCGCGTCGGGGTGACCCCGGCTCACCCGAAACAGGTGAGGTGCCAGATCCGCCGTGGTGTCAGCCCGTTTGCTCTGGGATGAGGTGGGCAGCCCACGGTTCGGCTTGCTCTGGGATGAGGTGGGCAGCCCACGGTTCGGCCGAGACGGACGGGAGCACCGGTATGCGAGCGCTGCGGTTGCGGGAGTGGAAGTCGGAACCGGAGTTCGTCGAGGTTCCCGACCCGACGCCGGGGCCAGGTCAGGTGGTGGTCCGGATCGGCGGTGCCGGCGCCTGCCATTCCGACCTGCACCTGATGGACGAGTTCGAGCCCGGCACGATGCCCTGGAACCCACCATTCACCCTCGGGCACGAGAACGCCGGCTGGGTGCACGCCCTCGGCGATGGGGTGACCGGCCTGTCCGTCGGCCAACCGGTCGCCGTCTTCGGCCCCTGGGGCTGCGGCACCTGCGCTCGATGCCGGGTCGGAGTCGACCCGTACTGCGAGAACCCGTCCGCAGCGCCGGTGCCCAGCGGCGGCGGCGGGCTCGGACTGGACGGCGGCATGGCCGAGTTCGAGCTGGTCCCGGACGCGCGGCACCTCGTGCCCCTTCCGGAGGGACTGGATCCGGTGGATGCGGCACCGCTGACCGACGCGGGGCTCACCCCCTACCACGCGATCCGGCGCAGCTGGCCGAAACTGCCGCCGGGCAGCACGGCAGTGGTGATCGGGGTCGGCGGGTTGGGGCATGTGGGTGTGCAGATCCTCAAGGCCACCACCGCCGCGCGCGTGATCGCCGTCGACACCCGAGCTGAGGCGCTGCGGCTGGCCGAGGAATGCGGCGCCGAACGCACCGTGGCCCCCGGACCGACCGCCGCCGAGGAGATCCGGGACGCCACCGAAGGCCGCGGCGCCGACGTGGTGCTGGACTTCGTCGGCACGGACGCCACCCTGGCGCTCGGCGTGGCGGCGGCCCGCACCGTGGGCGACCTGACCATCGTGGGGATCGGCGGCGGCACCGTGGGAGTGTCGTTCTTCTCCGTGCCCTACGAGGTGAGTATCGCGACCACCTACTGGGGCAGCCGCCCCGAGCTGGTGGAGGTACTCGACCTGGGTGCCCGGGGCCTGGTCCGTCCGAAGACCACCACCTTCGCGCTGGGAGACGCCCTGGACGCGTACCGCCAGTTGCGCGACGGGACCCTGGACGGCCGGGCAGTGATCGTGCCGTGACCCCGGCGTTCAGTCGGCCTGGATGAGGCCGCGGACGTAGGCGGCCTGGCCCACGTGTTGCAGGTCGTCGTCGACGATGCTGACCAACCGGACGCCGAGGGTGACCGGCGGTTCCCACGCCTCGTCGACCACGCGGTCCAGGTCCGCCGGGCCCAGGCCGGCCAGGAAGCGTCCGGTACGCGCCGCGACCGCCTGGTAGTAGTCGATCAGCGCCTGGGCGCTCTCCGGCCGCACCGCGGCGACCTGGGCGGGCGAGTGCCCGTAGCCGGTGTTGTCGGGGTCGGCGGCGAGCCCGAACCGACCCGCCCAGTCGTCGCTCACCCAGATCTGCTCGGCGTCGAGCAGGTCGGCGACGTGGTGGTCCTGCACCCGGGTGAGGTGCCAGACCAGCCAGCCGACCGAGTTGGCGCCCGGCCCGGGCTGGTGGCGCAGTTGCTCGGGGCGGAGGCCGTCGACGGCCGCGCGGACGAGGTCGGGCAGCCTGTCGTACGCCTCGGTCAGCAGCTCACTCACGTCCACGGGTACGCCTTCCTGGTCGGTTTCCGAACAGGTACCGCCGGACCGGGGTGGGCAAACCTCGGCCGCTACGGTGATCGAATGGTCGCCGCGGTGGAGTTGTACCTGGACCCGGACGCCACCCGCCGGATCCGAGTGCTCTGGGACGCGCTGGAGGCCGAGGGGGTGCAGAGCATGCGCTCGCTGCTGGAGCAGCGCCACCGTCCGCACGTCTCGCTCATGGTGGCGCCCCGTTTCGACAGGGAGCAGGTCGCCGAGGCGCTACAGGGGACGGTGGTGGCCGCCCCGCTGCGGCTCGACTTCCAGCACGCCGGTCAGTTCGTCGGTCGGGTGCTCTGGCTCGGCCCGGTGCCCACCCCGGAGTTGCTGGCACACCACCGGCTGGTGCACGACCGGCTCGCCGGCGCCGGCATCGCCCTCGCCGAGCACTACCAGCCGGGGCGGTGGGTGCCGCACTGCACGCTGTCCATGCGGGTGCCGAACACGCTGATGGCCGCCGCGGTGCGCCGCTGTCTGGAGGTGTTGCCGCTGGCCGCGACAGTGGTCGGCGCGGCGCTCACCGACCACGCGCGTGGCATCGCCCACCCGCTGCCTTGACCGCGCCTCGACCGTCAAGGCGTAATGTCCGGTTTGGCGGGCGACAGTCGGAAACCCGAAAACAAGCGGTGCGGATGCGGCCGGGCGTGGGAAGGTTCGAGTGGCTGTCGTACCGGTGGTGGGCTGCTCACAGGCGGTCCACCCAGCCGGTGTGGCGCGAGGTCACCCCGCGCCACCCACGGCGGCTTCGACGAGGAGAGGCAGGGCCCATGCAGGCTCAGCGCAGGCCACCGCGCACGGAGCGGAGGCAGACCCGGGACGACCGGACCGGCGGCGGAATGACCGGGGCGGCCACGCCACTGACGATCTGGGCGGCCGCCGTACTGCTCGGCCGGATCGGTGCCGGCGACGACGACGTCGAGGACGAACGGCACATCCTGCGCGGCATCGAGTGATCCCGGCCGCGCGGCTCAGAGCCAGCCGCGCCGCTTGAAGATCACGTAGAGGGTGCCGCAGACCAGCAGCATCAACAGCAGCGCGAAGAGGTAGCCGAAGCGCCAGTTCAGCTCCGGCATGTGGACGAAGTTCATGCCGTACACGGTGCCGATGAGCGTGGGAGCGAAGAGGATCGCCGCCCAGGAGGACACCTTCTTCAGCTCCTCGTTCTGGCTGTAGCTGGCCGCGGTGAGGCTGCGCATCTCCTCGTTCTGCTGCTGCGAGACGAGGGTGGCGTTGACGGTGAGGATGTTCTGCAACAGGTGCCGGAAACCGTCCACCCGCTCCACCACCTGGGTCAGGTGGTCGGTCACGTCGCGCAGGTAGCGGCGCAGCTCCTCGTCGGCGCTGGCGCTGCCGGCGCCGTCGGCCAGCGCGTCCAGCACGCTGAGCAGCGGGCGGGCGGCCCGCTGGAACTGGATGACCTCACGGCTGAGCCCGTAGATGCGGCGGCTGGCGTTCGGGTCGCCACCGAACACCTGGGTCTCGATCTCGTCGATGTCGTTCTCCAGTCCGGCCACCACCGGCGCGTACCCGTCGACGACCTGGTCGAGGATCGCGTACAGGACCGCCTCCGGCCCCCGGGCGAGCATCTGCGCCTCGGTCTCCAGCCGCCGCCGCACCGCGGCCAGGTCGGGCGCCTCACCGTGTCGGACGGTGACCACGAAGCCCGGGCCGATGAACAGGTGCAGCTCGGAGAACTCGACCTCCTCCCGGAGGTCGTCGTAGCGGGCGGCGCGCAGCACCACGAACAGGGTGTGCCCGTACCGCTCCAGCTTGGGCCGCTGGTGGGCGTTGATCGCGTCCTCGACCGCCAGGTCGTGCAGCCGAAACTCCCGGGCCAGCGAGGTGATCTGCTCGATGTCGGGCCGGTACAACCCGATCCAGGCCATCGCGCCGTCCTGCTCCTGGAGGCAGCGGTACGTCTCGGCGAGGCCGGACGGCGAGGCGAACCGGTGCCCCCGGATGTAGACCGCGCTGTCCACCAGGCCGCCGTGGGACGCGGCGGGCGACTCCGCGGACGGCGCCACACCGACCCTCGTCTCGTACTCGTCGAGTTGGCGGCCGAAGCCACCACCCGGGCGGAAGCGACGGCCGCCGACCATGCCCTGTCCCCTCCCCCGGTGCCGTTCCAGCCAGCCCGGGGCGCTGCTTCCCCGTGTCCTCTGCCCTGAAACCGGCAGTGGCGTCGGCTGGGTTCCACACCGGCGGACGGGGCGACCGGTCGGGCGGATACCCACGGTGACCGTGGGCGGGATGACGGGGGACGCGAGCACCGTGAGCGTGGTCATATCGACTGGACGATCCACCCGTTCCTGCTGTTAGCCTCGGCGCAGGTCATGAGCGCCAGCGCGAAGCCCCGGCTCGCTGGCCGGCAACCCTCCTCCGCGGTGGGGTGCCCCGGGTGAAGACCAGGCACCGGCAGGACGTCGGTGCAAGCGTGGCCTGGCACCCAGGTCAGCACAGACCCGGGAGAACCATGCGCATCCTCAGCACCACCCCACCGACCGACGTCGCGGACTCCCGCACCGGTCGACCCTCGCCCGCACTGATCCGGCGACGGCACGTGGACATGATGCGAATGTGCAGCGCCGCCTGTCGCGGCATCGCGCTCTAGCACCCTCTTCCCAAGCTCCTTTCCACCGGTACGCCCATCGGGCGCGCCGTCGGTGGCGCACGTCCGTGCGCGCCGAGACACCACCCTTCGGAGACACCAGTGCGATTCCTTCCTGCCCTGACCCGCGCCGCCGCCCTGGGCGCGGCCACGATCCTGGCCGCCACCGCCCTGACCGCCTGCGGCGACGACAGCTCGTCCGACGCCACCGCCAACCCGTACGGCCTGGCCCAGGCGGGTGTGCTGCGCGCCGGAACGCTGACCGACGCGCCGCCGAACGTGTACCTCAAGGACGGCAAGTTCACCGGCTTCGACAACGACCTGCTGACCGCCGTGGCCGGCAAGCTCGGCCTCACTGTCGAGTTCGTCGGCACCGACTTCTCCGCGCTGCTCAGCCAGGTCAACAACCGCAAGTTCGACGTGGGCAGCTCCTCGATCACCATCACCGAGGCCCGCAAGAAGACAGTCGACTTCGGCGACGGCTACGACTTCGGCTACTTCGGCCTGGACGTCCCGGCCGGCTCGCCGATCACCGGCTTCGACCAGCTCGCCGGCAAGCGGGTAGTGGTGGTGCAGGGCACCGTCCAGGACGACTACGCCACCGGCAAGCAGCTCGACCCGGTGCGGGTGCCCGACTACAACGGTGCGATCAACCAGCTCAAGGCCGGCACCGCCGACGCCTGGATCGCCCCGGCGGAGATCGGCGAGAAGTCGGCCACCGACAGCAACGGCAAGATCACCGTGGCGGCCAAGCAGCTCAGCCCGGCACCGACCGCGTACGCCGTGGCCAAGGGCAACGACAAGCTGCGCGAGGCGCTGAACAAGGGCCTCGACGAGGTCATCGCCGATGGCACCTGGAGCAGGTTGCAGGCGCAGTACTACCCGGGCCGGCCGATCCCGGCGGACTTCACGCCGGGCAGCGGCACTGTGAAGGCCCCGTCCGCGTCGGTGTCGGCTGTGCCGACGGGTCCGTCGGCGTCCGCGTCGACCGCGTCCTGAACCGGTGACGAGCGAGCGGGGCGGTAGGAGGAGCGACCGATGGATCCGTTGAGCACCCTGTGGGAGACCTTCTTCGACTGGGACGCCATGCGCGAGGCGCTGCCCGAGATGCTGACCGTCGGGTTGCCCAACACGCTGATCCTGGCGGTCTCCGCCGCCCTGCTCGGCTCGGTGCTGGGCCTGCTGCTGGCCGTCGCCGGGATCTCCCGCAGCCGCTGGCTGCGCTGGCCGGCGCGGGTCTACACCGACGTGTTCCGAGGGCTGCCGGCCGCGGCGACGATCCTGCTGATCGGCGTCGGGCTGGCCCCGCTGGGCATGCAGGTCTGGGGGCCCGATCCCTACCCGTTGGGCATCCTGGCGCTGTCGCTCATCGCCGCCGCGTACATCGGGGAGATCTTCCGCTCGGGCATCCAGTCCGTGGAGGCCGCCCAGTTGGAGGGCGCCCGGGCGCTCGGCTTCTCCTGGGCCGACGCGATGCGGCTGGTGATCATTCCGCAGGGCATCCGGCGGGTGTTGCCGGCCTGGGTGAACCAGCTCATCGCGCTGATCAAGGACTCCAGCCTTGTCTACTTCCTCGGCCTGGTGGCCAGCCAGCGGGAGCTGTTCCGGATCGGGCAGGACTACGCGGCCACCACCGGCAACGAGTCGGCCCTGCTGCTGGCGGGGCTCTGCTACCTGGCGTTGACCGTCCCGCTGACGCACGTCGTCAACTGGATCGACAGGCGGCTGCGCAACGGCCGGCCGGCCACCGCGTCGACCGAAGAGGACGACGACGACGTCACGTCGTACGCCGCGACGGAAGGAGATCGGCGATGACCGCCACCACGACGACCTCGGTCAGCCTCGACGTACGCGACGTGCACCTCGCCTTCGGGCCGAACCGGGTGCTGCGCGGCGTCGACCTCTCGGTGCCCCGGGGCGCGACGGCCTGCGTCATCGGGCCGTCCGGGTCGGGCAAGTCCACCCTGCTGCGCACCATCAACCGGCTGATCGAACCGGACCGGGGCGACGTGCTGCTGGACGGGCGCAGCGTGCTGGGCGACGACCCGGACGCGCTGCGGCAGCGGGTGGGCATGGTGTTCCAGCAGTTCAACCTCTTCCCGCACATGAGCGTGCTGCGCAACGTCACGCTGGCGCTGCGCCGGCTGCGCAAGCTCGGTGCGGACGAGGCGGAGAGCGTCGCCCGGGCCCAGTTGGAGTTGGTGGGGCTGGCCGGCAAGGCGAACTCCCGGCCGGCGCAGCTTTCCGGCGGTCAACAGCAGCGGGTGGCGATCGCCCGCGCGCTGGCGCTGCGGCCCGAGGTGATGCTCTTCGACGAGGCCACCTCGGCGCTCGACCCGGAGTTGGTCAAGGGCGTCCTCGGGGTGATGGCCGACCTGTCCGCCGCCGGCATGACCATGGTGGTGGTGACCCACGAGATGGGCTTCGCCCGGCAGGTCGCCGACACGGTCGCCTTCATGGACCGGGGGGTGGTACTGGAGGCCGGCCCACCCGAGGCGATCTTCGAGCGGGCCGAGCATCCGCGGCTTCGCCGGTTCCTCGACCAGGTGCTCTGAGCCCTGGTCGGACGGCCGCCGACGATCACTCGTTGGGCCCGCGCCCCAGCAGCCGGATCTCCTCGTTGTCCAACGCGGCCTGGAGTTCCTGGAGCACCAGGTCGTCGATCTCCCGGTTGTCGCGCAGCCGGGTGACCTCCCGCCTCTTGTGGGCGAGGACGCCGAGGCGCAGTCGGCGTTCCAGCCGGCGCTCCTCGGCGGTGTTCCCACAGCTCTCGTCGAGGTCCTCCAGATGCCGCCGGTACTCGGCCTCCAGCCGGCGCACCGATTCATCCTGGGCACCGATCTCCGCGGCGACCTGGGGAAGAGCGGCCAGGCCCACCTCGGTGGCCCGCCGCCGGGCGTTGCGGGCCTCGTCGACGCGTTGCGGGTCGCCGCTCAGCCCGGCCCAGCGCACCACCAACGGCAGGGTGGTGCCCTGAAGCAGCATGATCAGCACGATCACCAGCGCGGTGACGAAGATGATCAGATCGCGTTCGACCACCGGTTGACCATCGACCATCACCGTCGGGACGGCCAGGGCGGCGGCCAACGACACCGCGCCCCGGAAACCGGACCAGCCCGCGACGGTCCCCACCCGCCAGGCGGACGGTCCCTGGCTCGGGTCCACCATCCGGCGGCGCCGCAGCCGCGCCGACTGCGCGGTCAGGTAGATGAAGAGCAGCCGGGTGCCGATCACGACCAGGGTGACCACCAGCACGATCACCAGAGCCCGCCCGGGCGAGGTGCTGGTGATGCTCCGCACCGACCGGGGAATCTGCGTGCCGAGCAGGACGAACAACCCGCCGTTGATCAGGAACGTGGTCAGGTCCCAGAACGCGTACGCCAGCACCCGGGACCGGGCGCGGATCACCCGTGGGCCGGCGTAGGCCAGCACCAGGCCGGCGACCACCACCGCCAGCACACCGCTGGCGTGCACAGAGTCGGCGAGCAGGAAGGCGCCGAACGGGGTCAGCACGCTGAGTGCGCCCTCGCGCAGCGGATCGTCGAGCCGCTTGCGGATCAGCACCACGGCGGCCCCCACCAGCAGACCGGCGACCACGCCGCCGACGCTGGCGCCGACGAACTCCTCGCCGACACCCAGCACGCCCGGCTCGTCGCTGTGGCTGAGCAGAGCCACGGCCACCGCGAAGACCACCAGCGCGGTGCCGTCGTTGATCAGGCTCTCCGCGTGCAGGGTGGTGAGCAGCTTCCGGGGCAGCCGCTTGGCCAGGCCGGTGACCGCGGCGGCGTCGGTCGGCGCGAGGACCGCGCCGAGCACCCAGGCGGCGGCGGGGTTCACGCCGAGCGCCTGCGCGGCGAACGACACAGTGACCATGGTGAGCACCACCAGCACCACGGCGAGCAGCCCGATCACCGGCAGGTTGGCCCGGATCTCGCGCAGGCTGATGGTGAGGCTCTCCCGGTACAGGATCGCCGGCAGGAAGATCAGCAGGACCAGGTCGGGTTCCAGGGTGACCTCGGACAGCGGCGGCGTGAGCCCGAGCAGTACGCCCAACGCGATGAGCAGAACCGGCGGGGCGACCCGGTACCGGCCGCCGAGGGTAGTGCCGACGAGGACGGTGACGCCGAGCACCACGATCAGGATGAGCGCCTCCACGCGTACACCCCCTCGGACCATGGCCGACGGTGGACGCGCCGGTGGTTCCATCTGACCGCACCCGCCGGTGGGTTCCGGCGGAAACCGGCAAGTCGCCGGGCAGCCCGAGCGCGGGGGCAGTGTCGTGTGGCACCAGAAGGGGAACCGGAGAGCTACGCGATACCTCTCCGCATGGGTCGTGGTTCCGCCGTGCGCCCGACGGCGCTCAGGTTGGGTCGTCGCCGCGGACACGTGCGGTGAGCACCCGGGCGGTACGGCGGTACGCGGCGGCTTCCTCGTCGCGGCCCAGCGCAGCGGCCAGATCCGCGAGATGCCCGGCCACCGGACCGATGGTGATCACCCCGCTGCCGGCTGCCAGTTCGGCGGCGGCCGGGCGGAGCGCGGCGGCGACGCGTTCCATGGTCGGCCGGTCGCCGATGGCGAGCGCCGCCCGAGCGGTGAGGCAGAGCCGCACCTCCCGCAGCAGGTCGTGCGGCCCGTCCGGCAGGGCCCGCAGCGCCGCCCGGGTGGCACTGCGGTCGCCGGCGGCGGCGAGCAGCAGTGGTCGGACCCAGGGCTCGTGCGGGCCCCAGTCCAGCCGCGCCCAGTCCTCGTCGTCCGGCCCGGGAATCGGTTGCCCACCGGGGACCCGCCGGGCGTCACCTACCAGTGAGTCGTTGCTGACGGTGTCGGCCAGTCGCAGGCCGAGCAGGGCCAGCGGGAGCAACCCCTGGGTCAGCCCCGGCATGCCGTCGGCGCTCACCCGGTCGGCAGCCGAGCGGTACGCCTGCGCCGCCGCGTCCGACTGACCGTCGAGGGCCAGCCGCAGCGCGGCGTACCACCGGGTGAAGACACCGACCAACGGCAGCTCGTACCGTTCGGCGAGGCGGTCGGCGGCGCGGGCGTGCTCGTCGGCGGCGGGCCGGTCGGCCAGCGCACAGTTGGCCTGGACCAGGACGAGGTGGCCGAGCACCTCAAAGGTCACCAGGTGGTGCCGGGCAGCCAGGTCGACCAGTTCGAGGCCGATCCGGGCCCGCGCGTCGGCCAGACCCACGCTGTGGAAGGCGTGCATGAAGCGGGCGTTGAGCGCGAAGGCCAACAGCCCGGGATCGCCGATGTCGCGGGCGATTGTCTCGGCCTCGGCGGCGGCGCGGCGTCCACGATCGGTGGTGGTGCCGCGCAGCTCCAGCGCGAGGGTGCTCAGCAGCCGGCTGCGCTGCGCCGAGCCGACCGGGCCGAGGGCGGTCAGGGCGTGTTCGGCGGCTCGGACGATGTGCCCGGAGAGCAAATCGTCGTCGTTGCGCGTCCAACTGGCGGGCACGTCGAAGCCAGCCAGGGCCTCCTGGATCAGGAGGGGGTCGCCGGTGGACTCGGCGACGGTGATCGCCTCGGCACGCCGTAGCCGCGCCTCGGCCAGCCGGCCCGTCACGGCCAGCGCTCGTCCCAGGCCGAGCAGCGCGGTCACCCGTCCACGCGGCGCGACCCCGCCAGCGCGGTCGTACGCCTCGATCGCCTGGCCCCACAGGCGGGCCGCCTCGTGGGGGTTGCCGCCCCGTTCGGCCCGCTCGGCCGCCACCTGGGCGTACGTCGACGCCTCGGCGGCGTGGACCGGCCCGCCGGCGCGCAGCAGGTGGTACGCGAGGGCCGCCGGCTCGACGGGTTCCCGCTGTCGCAGCACCTCGGCGACGGCCGCGTGCCAGGCGGCGCGGCGCGGCGCGGACAGGTCGGCGTAGAGCGTGTCGCGGACCAGGATGTGGGTGAAGCGCAGCCGCCCGTCGGACTCCCGTTCGGTGAGGAACCCGGCCGCCAGTGCGCGGTCCACGGCGTCCAGCGCTGTCGTCGGGTCACCGGCCAACACGCCCAGCACGTCCGGGTCGAGGTCCCGGCCGAGCACTGCCGCCTGCCGCAGCACGGTACGGGTCGAGGCGGGTAGCTGCGCCAACCGGTGCCGGATCACGTCGCGGACCCCGGGCGGCACGGCGGCCAACCCCGCCTGCCCCGTGCTCGCGTACAGCTGGGCCAGCTCGCGGACGAAGAACGGGTTACCGCCGCTGCGCTGGTGGATCGACCGGGCGGTGGCCGGGTCCAGTTCCGCCCCGACGATGGCGCCGGCCAGCTCGCCGGTCGCCGACGCGGGCAGGCCGGCGAGATACTCGCGGACCGGCTCCAGCCCGGCGGCGCGGGCCAGGGTGGCGGTCAGCTCCGGGCTGATCTCGGTGGCCCGGTAGGTGGCGAGGATCAGCACCGGCCCGCTGGCCGGCTGTGGGCCGGTGAGCAGTGCGGTCAGCAGGTCCAGGGTGTCACCGTCGGCGCGGTGCAGGTCGTCGAGGACCAGCAGGACCGGCTCCCGGTCGGCGACCGCCGCGATCAGCGAGGCCACGGCGCGGTGGCGACGGAACCGCCCGGTGGCGGGGTCGACCGCACCGCCAGTCGAACCATCTTCCGGGTCGGCGGCGCCGGCGGCGGGGGCGGGGGGCCCGGCGCAGGTCGGCGACGAAGGTCCGGATCGCACCCACCGCGCCGTCGGGCGCTACCTCCCACAGGTCGTCGACGAGACGATCCACCGGCACCACCCGACCGTGGGCGATCAGCAGCCGGCCCAGCACCAGGCGCTGCCGGTGTCCCCGCAGCGGGACCGGGCCGCGCTCGGTCGCGGCGGTCACCGGCCCGAGTACGCCGAAGGTCACCGCGACGGGCGCCGTCAGCTGCCTGGTCATGGCACCAATCTAGGCCCGCGGCCCGGCCGGCACTGATCCGACGCTGACCGGCTGCTGATCACCTCCGGGCAGGCTCGGTGAGGTACGACGGCGACGGGCCACCGCCCCCGCCAGCACTGCTCACCAGGAAGGTTCCCCGTGGACCCGAAGATCAACGGATTCGACTACCGACGCGTCACCGTCGCCGACGGGGTGACGCTCAACGCCGCCGTGGGCGGCTCCGGGCCGGCGATCGTGCTGTTGCACGGCTTTCCGCAGACCCACCTCATGTGGCGGCACGTCGCCGCCGATCTGGCCGCCGACCACACGGTCATCTGCCCCGACCTGCGCGGCTACGGCGACAGCGACAAGCCCCTCGACACCGACGGCACCGGGTACGCCAAGCGCACAATGGCCGCCGACATCGTGACGCTGGCCGGCGCGCTCGGTCACGATCGGTTCGCGTTGGCCGGGCACGACCGGGGCGCCCTGGTCGCGTTCCGCGCCGGCCTCGACCACCCGGCGGCGATCAGTCAGCTGGCCCTGCTCGACGTGCTACCCACCCTGGACATGTGGGACGTGCTGCACGGCGCCAGCGCCGCCGTGGCGTTTCACCTCTATCTGATGGCGCAGCCGTCCGGCCTGCCCGAAGAGCTGATCGCCGGCAGCCCGGACGCCTTCTTCGGTCACTTCCTGGACGTCTGGACCCGTGATCCGAGCGCCCTGCCGGCGGAGGTGCGGGCCGCGTACCTGCGCGCGTCCCGCGACGCCGTTCCCTCGATCGTCGCCGACTATCGGGCGTCCGCCGGGATCGACGTGACCCACGACGCCGCCGACCGGACGGCCGGCAACCGGCTGCGGATGCCGGTGACGGTGCTCCAGCAGGACTGGGGCGCGGCGCTGGGCTACGACGCGGCGGCGGTGTGGCGGGCCTGGGCGCCGGACCTGGACCACCAGACGGTCACCTGCGGACACTTCATGGCGGAGGAGGCCCCGGCGGAGGTGCTCCGGGCGTTGCGCGCCCTGCTCGTCCGTTGATCGATCGGCGACCCGGCCACCGCTGTCACCCTGGGCAAGATATCCGACACTTGCCGTCACCGGCTGGCCGCGCGGCCGGGTCGCCGCGTCTCATCCGCCCCATGCCTCGAGAACCGTCCAGAAATGGGTCCTGACCTGCGGTAATGCGACGTTACACGAGGTGGACGGCAACCGGTCATCGGTGATACACAGGCAGATACCGGCAGCCAACGACGTCGAGTCGCTTCATCTTCTCGCCCAACGACCGTCCACAGGCAACGCACCACTGGGCTTCGCCGCACGGACCGCAGCTCGACAGTCGCGACCCACCGAACGGCACTGGTCCACCGGGCGCTGCCGGACGCCGGTCCTCGACCAAGGAGTTGCCGTGGGAAACCTACGAATCCGATCCCGCCACCAGCCGTACGAGATCGCTGTCCTGGCCGCTGCACCGCTCTGCGGCATTCTGATGATGGCCCTCGACGTCCGGCCGACGTCAGTACAGACGTCGATGCCGAATCCCATCCAGGTCGCCTGGGAGTTGGGTCTGGTCGCGGTGGGCGTGGGTGGACTACTGGGCATCCTCTGGCCCGGCCGGCTCTCCACCGGGCTCGGCCTCGAACTCGCGTCGGTGCTGGTGCTCGGCACGCTCACCGGCATGTACGTGGTGGCCCTGTTGACCATGTCGGGTCGAAATTCCATCGTCGCCACGTCGTTCGTGATGGCGGTGACGGTCGGGTCGCTCTGGCGGGCCGCGCAGATCGCCATCGACCTGCGTCGCCTGGCCCGAGCGTGTGAATTTGTGACCTACGAACAGTTGCAGGCAGGTGTCACGTGATTACCGCACCCGCGCCGGCTGCACCGCATTGGGTGCAGGTGGCGCTCAGCGTGCTCGGCATCCTCGGCGGAGGCACCGGCCTGGCCGCCATCGCCACCGTCGTGGTGCAGCGCGGCAAGTTCAAGGCCGATGCCGCCGACACGCTCACCGAGGCCGCACTCACGCTCGTGCAGCCGTTGCAGACGCGGATCACCCAGTTGGAGGGCGAGGCGTTCAGCGCCCGGTCCGAGCTGGGCATGCTCCGCGAGCAGGTCAACCAGTTGCAGTTCGTGGTCCGGGTGCTCACTCGGACGCTGGACCGCTGGCGCGCCGCGATTCGTGCCCCCGACGCCACGCTGCGCAAGGTCCGAGCGACGGTGGCGGAGTCCGACCGGATTCCCGGGATGGACCGTTGACCGCAGTGGCGTCCCCGCACCGCCCGGCCCCTGGCCGGCGGGCTCAGCCAGCGCCACGAAGGCGTTCGGCGAGTTCGCGCACCGCCGCCCGGAACTCGGGGTCGGTCTCGCCCGGATGGTGGCCCCGCAGCGGCGGCGCAGACCGCTCCCCCGGCGCCGGCAGCAGGTTCGCTGGGTCCCGCAACCGCCGGTCGACCTGGCCCGCCGGATCGGCCGGGTCCGGGGGCGGATCGCCGGGGCGGTGCGCGGCGAAGATCCAGCCGCCGACTGGGTCGGTGTCCCGCCAGAGGTTGAGCCACCGCCACTCGACCCGCTCCCCCACCTCACGCAGCACCTCCTCGTTGAGATAGGCCGGAAAGAGCCGGGCGTACAGGCGATCCAGCGGTGACCCGTAGGTGAGCAGCGCGACCCGTTGACGTACGCGCGGGGGCAGCCGCAGCACCGCGAGAGCGAGCAGCGCGGACCCGTGGCTGTGCCCGCAGAGCAACACCCCGACGTGCCGTTCGGTCAGTTGGCTGATCCGGTCGGCCAGTTCCGGCACCGCGCGGTCGGCGTAGCTCGGTGGTGCGAACGGGTGCGCGGCCCGGGGCCAGAAGGTGCCCAGGTCCCACAGGATGCCGACGTGCCGGCGGAACCACGCGGTCCGATAGGCGAACACGCCGCCGGTCAAGAGCGTGAGCAGCAGCGCGGCGAGAAGGTAGCTGCCCCCGCTGAGCCCCATCTGGACGGCGTCGGCCGGCAGCCCGAGCAGTTGCCGGGTCAACTCCTCCGGTTCGCGCCCGGTACGCCCCACCAGACTCGTGGCCAGTCCGACCACCGCGAGCGCCGCGTACGTGGCGGCCAGCAGACCCAACCACTCGGTGAACCGCGCCCGGGCGACGGCCTTCGTCGCCAGCCGCAGCCGGCCGACCGCCTCCGGCGGCACGACCGGGAAGTCACTGGTGGTGATCGCCGCCGCCGCACGCCGCCGGCGCCGCAGCGACACCACTGACAACGCGCCACACAGCAGCACCGCCGCGACCACGTGCATGAAGAAGGCCAGCAGCGTCCAGCGGTACGGCGACGGTGGCCCATCGTCACCGCGGTAGCCACCGAGCAGCTCCCCCGTCTGGTAGACGAGGCCGGCGGAGAGCGCGCCGGTCAGGCCGACCGCGAGGGCGGCGAGGACCGCCGCACCCAGGCCACCCGGCAGCGCGGACCGGCCGCCCACCCGACCGCGCTGCCACAGCACCACCGCGCTGAGCAACACCAGCAACGTCATCTGGCCGAACAGCGCCACACCCGCGAGCCCGCCGTAGCCGGGAAGCCCCGTCGCCGACGACCAGTCGCGCCGGTCGCTCGCCACGGTGGCGAGGGTCGCCACGCTCAGGACGGCCGCCACGACGCCCGCCGTGCGGGCGGTCCAGGTGGCCGTTAGCGCGGTCGCCGCCCGGTCGATCAGTCCCGGAGCGGCGAGCAGACCGACGCAGGTCAGCAACACCGCCACGCTGAGCGCCAGCAGCAGCGTCGTGGAGAACGTCGCGCCGCCGGCGCGACGGGCCGTGAGCAGCACGACATCGAGTACGGCGAGGGCGGCGGCCACGTGGATCGCGCGCAGCCGGTGCACCAGGGGCTCCACGGCCCACAGTGGGTTGTCGGCCGGGCCGGACCGACGGGTGCCGAGGAGGCGCAGGACCGCTATGGCGGCGATCGGCAGGAACGCCAGCACGGCCAGGCGCTGCCCGACGTGCCGGCCGTCGAGCCCGGACATGGTGTCGAAGGGCGGGCGGCAGCGGGCCGCGCCGAGACACTGCCAGGCGAGCAGGTCGAGGGCGACTCCGGCGATGGACACCACGTACAGCACTGTGAGGTTGAGCGCGAGGAGCCGACACAGCACGCTGACCGCGGCGGCGCGGCGGCGGCCGGTGGGGCGCATCCACACGGCCACGTTGCTGAGCATGAACGGCAGCAGGAAGACCATGGCCAGGGTACGGCCGACGGTGCCCGAGGGCAGGTCTCCCCAGCGGTACGCCTCCAGGGTCACCTCGTCCGGGGCGACGCCGTCCGAACGGGTGGCGCGGTGGAAGCCCCCGCTGCCGTCGCCGGCGACCTGCCGGACCTGCGGCTGGTCGAGGATGACCGTCGGGTCCGCCCCGGACACGCCGTGCACCCGCAACTCCACCACGTCGTGTCGTCGCGGTTGGTCGCTGTGCTGCGGTCTTCCCTCAGGCATCGGCGGAGCTATCCGGGTCGCCGCTGGTTGACTGGGTCGCTCTTCCCGGAGTGGCGGATGAACCGCCGCAGTCCCGGCATCGCGTCGAACAGGACGATCAGCACTAGCACCCCGGCGACGACTGCGCTGTTGACCAGTTGCGGAGACCGCACGGTGGCCAGCCCGCCCACGATGATGGCCGGCACACCGACCAGACGCGCCCAGGGCCAACTGCCGTCGACCACCGCCGCGAGCAGGATCCGGGCGGTCAGGAACAACGCGGGGCCGATGACGCCCACGGTCGTCTGCCCCGTTTCGCGTTCTCCCGGATGGTCGATCGTCATCTCCATGGCCACCGAGGTGGCCAGCACACCGGCGATCATGACGAGGTGCAGGTAGCCCGCCATCAGCGTCAACTTGCTGCCGGGCGGGCCCTCCGCCTCGATTCTGGCGCCCAGCCGCCCGCCGGCGGGCACCAGATAGAGCCGGGCGAGGGCCACCGCGGTCACGAACGCCAGGGCGAAGGCCACCGTGCTGTCCCGGTCCAGCCCGGACCCGCTGTAGGTGATGCCGGCGATCAGGATCAGCTCACCCAGGGCGATGATGAAGATCTGTTGGTACCGCTCGGAGAGGTGTCTGCCGTTCACCTGGAGTTCGGGCCAGGTGCTGCGCCCGAGCCGCGGGAACGGCCAGCGCAGCCGGGCCAGGGAGTACTCCAGCACGAGTGCGACCGCCCAGAGCGCCTCCCGGGCCGGGGCGACGGCCGCCCCGACCACCCAGAGCACGCCGGAGATCGCGAACCAGACCGCCACCCGCAGGCTGCGCACCTGTAGCGGGTGCCCCCGCAGGGCGGGGATCAGGATGGCCGCCCGACCCAGGTGGATGGCCACGTAGGCGACGGCGAACACCATGGCGTGCCGGTCGAACACGGTGGGTACGGCCGCGGCCATCAGCAGGCCGCCGAACATCGTCCAGAGCAGCAGGGTGACGATCAGCGGAGCCCGGGGCTCGAACCAGTCCGCCGACCAGGCGGTCACGAACCACACCCACCAGAGCGCCGCCAACATCAGCAGCACCTCGAAACCGCCGTTGAGGCTGGGGTCGTCGAGCAGCGCCCGGGACAACCGGGTCAGCGCGAAGATGAACGCCAGGTCGAAGAAGAGTTCCAGGAACGACGCCTTCCCCGGGTTCTCCCGCCGAAGCAGCAGCCGTCCCGGAAGCCTGCCCGCCATCGCCATCCTTCCCCGGCCCGCGGCTGCCACCGCCGCCCCAGTCGTACCACCCGGACTGCCGGGCCCGGGTCGGTTCCGCCGAGCCCGGGCCGCCGTTGTCAGCGGCCAGCGGTGACGCCGCGCTAGGAGATCAGGTCGGACGCCACGGTCCAGAGCCGCTCGGCGTTGCCCGGGTCGACCGCATACGCGGCCACGCCGCTGTAGTCGGCGGGCCGCTCGGTGACGACCGGGGCCTCGGCGCAGTCCTCGAAGTAGCGACCGCCGACGCCGTCGAGCAACGGGGATGCCGCGAGCAGCACCGAGGTCGCGGCGCCCTGTTGCGGGGTCTTGTGCATTTCCTTCGGCGACTTGAGCCCGCCGGTGTGCTTCTGCAACCCGGTGGCGATCGCGCCCGGGTTCAGCGCGTTGGAGTAGATCCCCTGGTCGGCCCAGCGGCGGGTGGCTTCCACGGCGAGCAGGGCCTCGGCGCTCTTGGACTGCCCGTAGGCCAGCAGCGGGTCGTAGGGCCGGAACGCGAAGTGCAGGTCGTCGAAGATGACCGGGGAGAAGAGGTTGCCGCTGGAGCTGACCGACACCACCCGGGCGCCGCCGGCCGCGGCGAGGGCGTCGTGCAGGCCGACGGTCAACGCGAAGTGCCCCATGAAGTTGGTGGCGAACTGCATCTCCCAGCCCTCGGCGGTGCGCTCCAACTCGGGCAGCGCCATGATCCCCGCGTTGTTGACAAGGATGTGCAGCGGCTGGTCCCAGCCGGCGACGAACTGGCGTACCGACGTCTGGTCGGCGAGGTCCAGCTCGCGGACGGTGACCCGCTGCGCGCCGATGCCGGCCGCGATGTCGGCGGCGGCCTGCTCACCCGCCGCGACCCGGCGGACCCCGAGCACGACCTCGGCGCCGGCGGCGGCGAGCGAACGGGCCGTCTCGATGCCGATGCCGGCGGCGCCGCCGGTGATGATGGCCCGCTTGCCGCTCAGGTCCACCCCGGCGATGACCTCGTCGGCGGTCGAGGCGAAACCGAAGGGGGTCGTGATGCGCTCTGCCATTGCTGTCCCGTCTCTCGATCACGCTTACTCCGACACTGTCACCCCGGTGGCAGGCGCTAGCCGGTTCCCTGTTTTTCCTGGTAGTGGCAGGACCAGGCTGGGCGGTCGGTGGCGGCTCCTACGATGGGCGGGTGAGCACGGCCGGCCCGCTGGGCGAATACCTGCGTGCCCGGCGCGAGCTGATCGGGCCGGGCGACGTCGGCCTGCCCGCGCACGGCCGTCGGCGGGTGCCCGGCCTGCGCCGCGAGGAGGCGGCCCTGCTCGCCGGCATCAGCGCCGACTACTACCTGCGGTTGGAGCAGGGGCGTGACCGGCACCCGTCGACGCAGGTGGTCGAGGCGCTGGCCCGCGCGTTGAGGCTGGACGCGGACGCCGCGGCACACCTGCACGGCCTGGCCCGGCCGGTGCCTCCGCGCCGGGTGGCGCGCCCCTCGGAGCGGGTGCCGGTGGGCATCCGGCAGTTGGTCGGCTCGTGGGCGGAGACGCCCGCCTTCGTGCACGGTCGACACCTGGACGTGCTGTTCGCCAACCCCGCCGCGACCGCGCTGGCGCCGATCTTCACCGCCGGGGTGAACCTGCTGCGCGCGGTCTTCCTCGACCCGAGCGTGGCGGCGCTCTACCCGGCTCTGACGGCGGTCGCGGCCAACGCGGTGGCCGGCCTGCGCGCACAGGTCGGCCCCGACGTGGACGATCCCCGCCTCGTCGAACTGGTGGAGGAGTTGACGGCCGGCAGCGAGCGGTTTCGGCGGTTGTGGGCCCGGCACGACGTCACGGCCCGTGCGGGCGGCGGGGTGCGGGTGTTCCAGCACCCGGAGTTGGGCGAGTTGGCGCTGCGCTACGAGAAGCTCTCGATCAGCGGCACCAACCAGTCGCTGGTGGTCTATCACGCCGAGCCGGGCAGCCCGTCGGCGCGCTCGCTGGCCCGGCTGGCTCGACGGGCGGCACCGCGCTAGCGTCGCCCTCCCCGGAGCGGGCCGGCTAGCGGTCGGCCGCCCGCTCGGCTACCACCACCGAGATCCCGTCGAGAACACGTTGCAGTCCGAACTCGAACGCGTACTCCGGGCCGTACGCGGCGCCGTGCTGCTCGCCGGCCGCGGTGCCGACCCGAGAGGCGATCGGGTAGGCGCCCGGCTTCAGGAAGGTCTCCAGCCAGGGCGCGTGCGACTGCCACCACTGACCGTCGGTCATGCCGGTCTCGCGCTCCAGGTCGACCACCTCGGACGCGGCCCGGGCGGCGCTCTTCACGTGACCCAGCACAAGGGTGAGCACCGCGTCGACCTCGACGTCGGTGAGCCCGATGTCGACGATCGCGCCGAGCTCGTAGTCGTACTTGGCCATCAGGTGCGGGCCGAGCACCGGTCGCGTCGTCTCGGCCCGCAGCATCCAGGGATGCCGCTGGTAGAGCGCCAGATTGTCGCGGGCGATCCGTTCCAGCCTGGTCCGCCAGTCGCCGTCGACGGCAGGGCGCGGCATCTCGCCGTACGCGGTGTCGATCATGACGGCGACGAGTTCGGCCTTGCCCGGCACGTAGGTGTAGACCGACATCGTGCCGACCCCCAACGCCTCACCGACCCGGCGCATGGTCAGCGCGTCGAGCCCCTCGGCGTCGGCGATGTCGATCGCGACCCGGACGATCCGGTCGACGCTGAGCGCCGGACCGGCGCTGCGGCTGGTCGGCTCCCGGGTGCGCCAGAGAAGGGCCAGGCTGCGGGCCGGGTCCGCGGTCGCCTTGCGCTCACTCGCCATGGTTCGGCCATCCTAACAACGCGGCCGTACGCCGTACGACCGCGCCGGTCTGCTCCCGGGTGGTCCGCGCGGTCGCGCCACGGCGTGCGTCAGAGCGCCTCGCGGTCGTCGGAGAGCGTCGGACCGGCGGCGGCGGGCACCAGGTGTCGGACCTCGGGTTCCCCGTCGGTCAGCTCCCGGGCCCGTCGCTCGGCCGCGCGGTCCTCACCGGTCAACCGGCCACCGTGCTGACGCAGGTGCTCGTCCCAGGACGGCACCAGATACACCTCGACGAACCGGTCCATCGTCTCGGCCGGGCGGAACAGCCCCCAGCGCATCGCGCCGGTCCGCTGCCGCGCGCCACGCACCAGGTCCATCGCCGCCAGGAACCGTTGGGTCCGCTCCGGCCGGACGGTGTACTGCACGGTCACCAGCACCGGCCCCACAGCCGGGTCCGGCTCGTGCGCCAGGTGCAGTTGCGGCCAGTAGGCCGCCGGTTCGCGGTCCACCGACCGCAGGTCCGGCAACGGCCAGATCCGACTCGTCAGGGTGCCGACAAGCATCAGCGCCGCCGCCGCCAGATACGCGAGGACCAGCCCGGCCATGTCGGCCACCAACCCCCACAGCAGCGCGCCGACGGCCTGCCCACCGGCGAAGCACACCTGGTAGACGGCGAGGCCCCGGGCCCGTACCCAGCTGGGCAGGAAGAGCTGCATCTCGGCGTTGACGTTGGCCAGCACCGTCACCCAGGCCATCCCGGCGGGCAGCAGGGCCAGCAGCACCAGCGGCACAACCCGCACGGTGCCGACCACTGTCAACGCCACTGTGAACAGCGCCCCGGCGATCAGCAGGAGCTGGTTGGCCGACAGCCGGGTACGGATCACGGCCAGCAGCACGCCCCCCGCGATGGCGCCCACGCCGAGGGCTGCCAACAGGACCCCGTACCCGCCGGAGCCCAACCCCAGCCGCCGACTCGCCACCAACGGCAGCAACGCCCACAGCGCGCTGGCCGGGACCACGAAGACCAGCGCACGGCGCAACAGCCGGCGGACGGTCGGCGAGTGGCGTACGTAGCGGCTGCCGGCGCGCAACGCGGCGGCGAACCGCTCGGGCACCTCGACCGCGCGGGCGTTACCGGGCCGCCAGCGCCACAGCGCGTACGCGAAGATCCCGAAGGCGACCGCGTTGATGCCGAAGACCGGGGCGACGCCGGTACGGGCGATCAGCACGCCGGCCACCGCGGGCCCGACCGCCCTGGCCACGTTCACGCTTATCGAACCGAGCGCGGACGCCGACCGCAGTTGGTCCTGCGGCACCAGCTCCGGGATCACCGCCGCCCAGGCGGGCAGGGTCAGCGCCTGCCCGACCCCGAACGCGAAGGTGAGCGTGAGCAGCAGCGCCGGCGGCATTCGGCCGGCGAGGGTGAGCAGCGTCAACGCCACCGCCACCGCCACCAGGAACAGCTGCACGGCGATCAGCAGGTGCCGGCGGTCGAAGCTGTCGGCCAGCACCCCGGCGGGCAACGCCAGCAGCAGCACCGGCAGCAGACTGGCGGTCTGCACCAACGCGACAAGGGTGGAGGCGTTGGAGTGGTTGATCAGCAGCCACTGCGCGCCGACGGTCTGCATCCAGGTGCCGATGTTGGCGGCGAGCAGGGCCAGCCACAGGTTGCGGTAGACCGCCGTACGCAGCGGCGCCCAGGCCGAGGCCGGACGGTCGGCGGGTCCGGCTGCGGCCGTCACCACCGCCCGTCCGCGCGCAGCACGCGCTCACCTGAGACGTAGAGGTCGTCGGGTTCGAGCAGCAGCAACCGGACGACCTCGGTGGCGACCTGTTCGGGCATGGCGTACACCTCGTCCAGGAACTCGGCGCCCACCCGTTCCTGTAGCCGCGTCGGCATCGGCCCGGGATGCAGCTGCATCACCTTGACCCGGTTGCTGTGCTGGGCCTCGGCCAGCGAGTCGACGAGGCTGTTGCCGTAGCTCTTGGTGGCCCGGTAGACGGGGATGCCGGGCCGGGGGGCCGCCAGCGCCAGCGCGCCGATGTAGACGACGTTGCCGTGGCCCTGTCGGTGCAGGTGCCGCACCGCCTCCCGCAGCAGGTAGGTGATGCCCAGAACGTTGATCTCCACGGCCCGGCGGATGTGTTCCACCGACAGGTCCCCCAGGTCGCCGCCCGCCCACATGGAGGCGCAGGCCGCCACCCCGTCGATAGTGCCGTAGCGCTCGACCACCTCGGCGAACCCGTCGCGGACCTGCTCGTAGGAGGAGATGTCGCAGACGGCGCCGTCGCAACCCAGCTCGTCGGTCGCGGCGGCGACCTCGGCCGGCACGTCGCCGAACACCACTACCTGATGCTCGTCGACGAGCAGTCGGGCCACCGCGAGGCCGAGGCCGCTGGTCCCGCCGACCACCACGAAGGTTCTGGCACCCATGTCTCTCCAGCCGCCGCCAGCACAGGTCACGCGGGCCGCGTGACGGCGCGTTCTTCCCGTTTCCGGACCCCGCACACCCGTTCCCCGGTAGTGCTGGGCATACCCCGAAGAGTGGATCTGGACGGCTGGGGCACCCGGTCGCTCCCGATTAGCGTCTGCTGCATGACCACGCAACCCCCTTCGCACCTGGCCGAGGCGCTACGCCGCCGCCGCTGGCTGATCTCCGGGTGGCCCTGGCGCGCGCTGGCCTACCTGGTGACCACAGTGCCGATCGCCGGCGTCCTCGGTGTCGGGCTGCTCGTCATCGGCGCGCCCCTGCTGGCCGCCGCCAACGGGCTCCGCCAGCACGGCCGACCGCCGAGCATCGCCCTGATGCTGTTCCTGGCGACCGGCAGCCTCATCCTGTTGGCGTTGGCCCCGCTGGTGAGCTTCCCGGTGGCCGTCGTCGAGCGGTGGCGCGTCGGGCTCGTCGACGGTCGTCCGCTGGCCTCGTCGCCGTGGCCGGGCCTGGTCGCCCGCTACCGCAGCGCCGCGACCTGGCGGGAGGTGGCGTACCTGTTCTGGCTGGGCGGGTTCACTCCGGTCGCCTACTGGGTGTTCCTGGTGCTGGTGCTGCTCGACCTCGGAATGATCTCCAGCCCCTGGCTGGCCGGCGACGCCGACCAGCCGGTGGTGATCTGGCAGCCGATCGACAGCACCGGCGAAGCCATTCCGTACGCGATCGTGGGGGTGCTGCTGATCCCGGTTCTCTGGTACGCCGTCGGTCTGCTCGCCGCCGTCCAGGCAGCCGTGGCCCGGTGGTTGCTGGCCCACCCGGTGGACGCGGCGGCGCTGCGCGAGGTCACCCGCTCCCGCACCCGACTGGTCGGCGCGTACGAGGCCGAACGCCGCCGCATCGAGCGCGACCTGCACGACGGCGCACAGCCCCGGCTCACCAGCCTCACCCTCCAGCTGGGGCTGGCCCGGCTGGACGTGCCCGAGGACTCCCCCGCCTCCCGACCACTCGCCGTGGCGCACGACCAGGCCCGGGGACTGATGGTGATGCTGCGGCAGTTGGTGCACGGCATCCGCCCGCAGAGCCTCACCGACCTCGGCCTGGCCGGCGCCGTACGCGAGCTGGCCGACGCCGCCACCATCCCCGTCGCTGTGCACGCCGACCTGTACGACGAGCTGCCGGAGATCGTGGAGACCACCGCCTACTTCGTGGTCTCCGAGGCGCTGGGCAACGTGGCCCGGCACGCCCGGGCGACCCACGCCGACGTACGCGTCACCCGGGCCGGCGGTGACCTCGTCGTCGAGGTGACCGACGACGGTCACGGCGGCGCCGACCCGGCCCGGGGCACCGGCCTGACCGGGCTCGCCGACCGGATCGCCGCCGTGGACGGCCGGCTGCTGCTGTCCAGCCCGCCCGGCGGGCCTACGGTGGTGCGGGTGGAGCTGCCATGTCGTCGGTGACCCGGGTGGTGCTCGCCGAGGACGAGGTGCTGCTGCGGGAGGGTCTGGTCGCGCTGCTGACCCGCTTCGACTTCACTGTGTGCGCGGCCGTCGGCTCCGCACCGGACCTGCTGGCGGCGGCCCGCGACCACCAACCGGACCTGGTGCTGACCGACATCCGGATGCCGCCGGGCCGCCGCGACGACGGGCTGCGCGCGGCCGTCGCGCTGCGCGCCGAGCGACCTGACCTCCCGGTCGTGGTGCTCAGCCAGTACGTGCAGACCGGGTACGCGGCGGCGCTGCTGGACAGCGGCGACGGCCAACGCGTCGGCTACCTGCTCAAGGACCGGGTCGCCGAGGTCACCGAGTTCGTCGACACGCTGCGCCGGGTCGCCGGCGGCGGCACCGCCATCGACCCGGACGTGGTCCGGCAACTGCTGCACCGCCCCCGCGACCCGCTCGCCGCACTGTCCGCCCGGGAACGCGAGGTGTTGGCGCTGCTCGCCGAGGGACGGTCCAACGCGTCGATCGCCGGGCGGCTGCACGTCAGCGAGGCAGCGGTCGGCAAGCACGTCGGCAACATCCTGCTGAAGCTCGACCTGCCCCCCAGCGACGACACCAACCGTCGGGTGCTCGCGGTCCTCACCTACCTGCGCGCCGACCCGGTGAGCTGACGGGCCGAGATCGGGCCCGACCGCCCCCGGCGTAGATTCTTCTCAGCGGTACCGGCGCCCAGGTCAGGGCGCCGACCAGGGAGACGGGGGAACGGCATGACGAAGGCGCTGCGGGTTGGTCTGCTGGGGTACGGGCTGGCGGGACGGGTGTTCCACGCGCCGCTGATCGCCGCGACTCCCGGGCTGCGACTCGACGCCATCGTGACCCGCGATCCGCAGCGACGCGAGCAGGCGCGACAGCACTTCCCGGACGCCCGCCTGGTCGACGACGCCGACGAGCTGTGGCGTACCCCCGACGCCCTGGACCTGGTCGTGGTGGCGACGCCGAACCGGCAGCACGTGCCGATGGCACGCGCGGCGCTCGCCGCCGGCCTGCCGGTCGTCGTCGACAAGCCGCTCTCCCCTACCGCCGCTGAGGGCCGCGTGCTGATCGACGAGGCTACCGAGCGAGGGGTGCCGCTGACGGTCTTTCAGAACCGGCGCTGGGACGGCGACTTCCTGACCGTCCGCCGCCTGGTCGAGCAGGGCGAGTTGGGGCAGGTGCTGCGCTTCGAGTCCCGGTTCGAGCGGTTCCGTCCGACGATCAAGCCGGGCTGGCGGGAGCTCGCCGGTCCGGAAGAGGCCGGCGGTGCCCTCTTCGACCTCGGCGCCCACCTCGTCGACCAGGCGGTGCAGTTGTTCGGCAGTGTCGACCGGGTCTACGCGGAGGTGGACCGTCGCCGTGCGGGCGCGGCCGTCGACGACGACGCCTTCGTGGCGTTGACCCACGCCAACGGGGTCCACTCGCACCTGTGGATGGGCGCGGTGACCGCGCAGCTCGGGCCGCGCCTCCGGGTGCTGGGCGACCGGGCCGGCTACACCAGCTACGGGCTGGACGTGCAGGAGGCGGCGCTGCACGACGGTGGCCGACCGGACCAGCCGGGCTGGGGCGAGGTCCCGTCGGACCGCTACGGCCTGCTCGGCGTCGACGGTGACCTGCGGCCGGTGCCGACCGAACCCGGCGCGTACCAGAGCTTCTACGCCCAGGTGGCGGCTGCGCTGCGCGACGGTGCGCCGATGCCGGTGGACCCACGGGACTCCGTCCACACTGTCGAGTTGATCGAGCTGGCCCACCGGTCGGCGGCCGAGGGCGTGGTGCTGCCGGTCCCGACCGCCTGACCGGGGCGGACACCTGAGCGATCGGTACCTCCCGGCACCCGGGCTCCTGACGCGTACGCGAAAACCAGTGGAGCGGCGCCACCGTGCGCCGTTAGCGTGCTGCGCAACCAGGTCGTCTAGGCAAGGACGTGCCGTTGTACACCCTGTGAGACCTCCCGAGAGCTGATCTGTCGCGCGTCGCGCAGTTGCGCCGCGCTCCTTTTTGCTGCGGACTTCTCACTGAAAACCGGTGTACTTCTGTGCTCATAAATTGGGCCGTCGTGCCCACCTGCCTACCGATCATTCGCCGCCGTTGCCACGCGTGCGCGTCCCAACGCCTTCGGGCGAGCGGCAAGTTCCGTGTCAACGCCAACCACAAGATCCTCGACGTCTGGCTGCTCGCGCTCTGCACCGTGTGCGGGGAGACGGCGAAGCTCACCGTCCTGGAGCGGATGACCGTGCGCTCCATCCCACCCGAACTGCTGGACCGGCTCCATGCCAACGACCCGGGCCTGACCGCCGAACTGCTCCGGGATCCGACCGTCCAGCACCGAAACCGATTCGTCCTGGACTGGGACAACGCCTGGCGTTTCGACACCGGCGGATCGGATCACCTGGACCTCGACGTGATCGACGTCGCGGTCCGCAACGCGGCACGGATCCCGGTCCGGCCGACCCGACTGATCGCTGAGGGTTGCGGTCTGTCGCGGGGCGAGGTCGACCGACTGATAGCGGAGGGGAAGGTCGTTTCGGCGTTCCGGTTGAGCGGCAAGCTCTCCGGCGACTTCACCTTCACGCTGAAGCGCTGACCCGCTCCTCGGGGCCTGTCCGGCAGAACGCCGGGCAGGCCCCTAGCCGGCGCTCTCCTCGGAGAGGGCTTCGTCCGGCGTCCGGGCGTCGTCGTCGGTCAGCGCGTCATCGTCGGTCAGCCCGTCGTCCGACGAGGTGGCCAGGTCGGCGAGCCGCCGCTCGGCCTCCCGGACCTCCTCGTCGAGCCTGGGGTTCTCCTCGTCGGGACCCTGCGACATGGGACCTCCATCGGGCGCGACCGGCAGACCTCCGGGTACCCGACCTAAGGGCGGAGACACGGATGTCTGCCGCTGCCCTTTGATCAAGTGATGAAAAACAGCTGTATCTGCCCCTCGAGACCTACTTCTCATCACTTGATCAAGGAGATCCCACGTCTTCCGCGACCCAGAGGCCACGGCCCTGAAGACCCACCACCAAGCCGCGTGTCTGAAGGACGATGATCGCCCGCTGAACCGTTATCACACTGACGGGTGTTGGATACGCACTGGACTCGGGCTCTGGAGAGGCCGTGGCGAGCGGGCGGTTGCCTTGAGTGCCAAGGTCGCGACATCTGCCCGCAACTGGATTGGGCGTTAGCGCTTCTGGCAGATGCTGCTTCCGTCATGCTTCAGAAGCGGTGACGCGTGAGCTGAGCGGTTTCGGCGGACCAACGTACCGAGCGCCGGGCCGGTCGGCGGGCGCGCCGGGCTGGAGCCCGGGAGCGTTGCCGACCCGGCCCGGTGCCGGATCAGCGCTGCTTCAGCTCGCGCCAGGATGGGTGGGTGCCGCGCCAGGCGTCGGCGAGGATGGCCGCCGAGGCCCGGCTGGGGCACTGCTGCACCCGCTCACGACCCGACGCCCCACCGATCTGGGCGCGGACCTCCCAACCCTGCCCGTCAGTACGGATGTACACGTCCCGGCGCCCGCGCGGGGTCGTGTCTCCGTTCCACCAGTGTTCCTCCACCTTCATTCGCCGACCGTATAGCAATTCCCGCGCCGAGGGTACGGCGCAGGTATGCCCGGACCGGGGCAAGAGCGACATTCCAGGCGCATTTCAGCCCAACCGTTGACGGTTCGAAACCATAACGGGCGGTTCTCCCGCTCCTGACTTGCGAATCAGGAACCCCGCCCCACTCTGCACCCTCCCCGCAACTCCCACCCCCAACCCTTGTTGATCAAGAGGTTCGCGTCACGAATCCCGTTCCCGGTGACGCGAACCTCTTGATCAACACGCGGGAGACACGCGGGAGACACGAGAGGGGGCAGCGCGGTCAGGTTTGGGTTGTCAGGAGGTAGTCGTCGGCTTCGGGGCTCCAGCGCAGATCCAGTACGCCGGCGGTGGCGGCGGCCTTGCAGAACTGCAGGAAGCTGCGGTAGCCGAGCTTCTTCTCGCTGAAGTCGGGGCGGGCCCGGCGTACCTGGTTCTTCAACCCGGACAACGCCACCGGGTTGCCGCCGCTACCCAGGTCCGCCACGACGCCCCGGAGTAGGCCGAACGCCACCTCGCGGTCGCCGTGCTCGGGCAGCGAGACCTCGGGGTCACCCTTCGCCGGGCCTTCGGCCAGCTCGATCACGTTGCGCTCGGCGAGGTGGCGCAGCAGTTCGCCGAAGGTACGGAAGCCGTAGTCGGACTCGCTGAAGGTGGGGTCCTTGCGCAGCAGGGTGCGCTTGAGGCGGGAGGCGGTGACCTCACCGTTGGCGCTGCCCTGCAACCCGGCGACCGACTGGGCGACGAGCACGGCGAGGGCGTCCACGTCGCGGCCGGGCTCCTCCCCCGCCGGCCGGCGGTCAACCTCCGGCTCGTGCTCCCGCTCCGGCTCGGGTGGGCGTTGCTCCGCGCCGGCCTGCCGGGTGGCGGGACGAGCGCGCCGACCACGGGCCGGCGGGATGTCCACGCCCTCCAGCCGGTCGTAGTACAGGAACTCGTCGCACGCCGGGGGAAGCAGCCCCGAGGTGGACCCCTCGACCCCGACGCCGATGACCCGCTTGTTCAGCTCGCGCAGCTTGTGCACTAGCGGAGTGAAGTCGCTGTCACCACTACAGATCACGAAGGTGGAGATGTAGTCGCGCTCGAACGCCAACTCGATCGCGTCGACGGCCATCTTGATGTCCGCGGCGTTCTTACGGGACGCGCCCATCCGCTGCGGGATCTCGATCAGCTCGACGTGGGACCGGGTGAGCATCCGGCGGTCCTCGTCGAAGTAGGACCAGTCGGCGTACGCCCGGCGGACCACCACCCGACCTCGTTCGGCCAGCGCGTCGGCGATGGGCCGGAAGTCGAAGGCCGCGCCGCCGCGATGGTCGCGCGCGCCCAACGCGAGGTTCTCGTAATCGAGGAAGAGGGCAATCCGGTCTTCTTGATCCACGCGGATCAGCCTACGCCGGGCATGAGCTGGTCGGGGTAGGCGACGCGCGACACCTCAACTCGACGACCGTCCATTTCTTGCGGCCTCATAGTCGTTTATTTTCGTTGTTCGATAGACGTCTTGCAGTGCCCTGTCCGGTGCTGCATCATGACGATCAATGTCGGGCGTTGGGGGAACGCCGGGCGGACCTCCACCACCACCCACCCAGGAGGGTCACCGATGTTTCGCAGCCTCACGCCGGCGCGGGGACGCCCCGGCCGGCCCAGCGGCACCGCCGTCGCGCTCGCGGCCGGTCTCGCCGTGCTGGTCGCCGGGCCCACCGCGGCCGCCGCCAGTCCACCCGCGCCCGTCGGCGCGCAGCCGGTGGTCACCCGGGCCGCACTCGATCCGGCGCTGGTCGCCGGACGCGGCGCGGACGTCGACTTCCTTGAGCAGGAAGCGGAGAACGCCCGCACCAACGGCGAGATCATCGGGCCCGACCGGACCGCCTACACGCTGCCCTCGGAGGCTTCCGGCCGCCGGGCGGTCCGGCTCACCCCCGGGGAGTACGTGGAGTTCGTCCTGCCCAGCGCGGCGAACGGGGTCACCGTGCGGTACAGCATCCCGGACGCGCCAGAGGGCGGTGGGATCACCGCCCCGCTGCGGGTCGCCGTCAACGGCAAGCACCTGCGCACCATGACGCTCACGTCGCAGTACTCGTGGCTCTACAACCAGTACCCGTTCACCAACGACCCACAGGCCGGGCTGCTGCACCCGGACTGGTGGATCACCGAGTGCCAGTGCGTGCCGTCGGCCACCACGCCGTACCCGAGCATCGACAAGCCGTTCCGGCCCACCCACTTCTACGACGAGCAGCGGCTGCTGCTCGGGCGTACCTACCGGGCCGGCGACAAGGTCCGGCTCACCGCGCCGCCCGGTAGCGCCGCCGCCTGGACCGTCATCGACCTGCTCGACTCCGAGTTGGTCGCGCCGCCACACGTCCGGCTGCTCGCCGCGAACGTGCTCGCCTTCGGCGCCGACCCCACCGGCCGGCGGGACTCCGCCGACGCGCTGGACCGGGCCATCGCCTTCGCTCGGCGCGCCCACCTCAAGGTGTACGTCCCGCCGGGCACCTACCAGGTCAACCGGCACATCATCGTCGACGACGTGACCATCGAGGGCGCCGGCAACTGGTACACCACCATCAAGGGCCGCGAGGTCGCCCTGCCGACCCCCGCACCGGACGGCTCGATGCACACCGGAGTCGGGTTCTACGGTCGGGACGCCACCGACGGCGGCAGCCGTAACGTGCACCTCTCCGGCTTCGCCATCGAGGGCGACGTGCGGGAGCGCATCGACACCGACCAGGTCAACGCGATCGGTGGGGCGATGAGCGACTCCACCATCGACGGGCTCTACCTGCACCACACCAAGGCCGGCTTGTGGTTCGACGGCCCGATGCGCAACGTCCGGGTCACCAACAACGTCATCGTCGACCAGATCGCCGACGCGCTCAACTTCCACACCGGCGTGACCGACTCCCTCGTGTCGCACAACTTCGTCCGCAACACCGGCGACGACGGCCTGGCGATGTGGTCGGAGAAGACCGCCAACGCGCGGAACACGTTCGACCACAACACAGTGCAGTCACCGACCCTGGCCAACGGCATCGCCATCTACGGCGGCACCGACACCACCGTCTCGCACAACCTGGTCGCCGACCCGGTACGCGAGGGCAGCGGCCTGCACGCCGGTGCCCGCTTCGGCGCGGAGCCGTTCACCGGGTACCTGCGGTTCACCAACAACACCACCGCCCGCGCCGGCACGTACGAGCTGAACTGGAACATCGGGCTGGGCGCGATCTGGGTCTTCGCCCTGGATCGCAGCATCGAGGCGCCCATCGAGGTGACCGGCGACGCGTACCTGGACAACACGTACAACGCGATCATGCTGGTCAGTGACTGGCCGGTGAAGGATCTCTACTCGATCTCCGATGCGCGGTTCCGGGACGTCCGGGTCGACGGCACCGGCACCTCGGTGGTCAGCGCCCGCGCGGCCGGCTCCGCCTCGTTCGCCAACGTGGACGCCCGCAACGTTGGCGCGGTCGGCGTCAACAACTGCGGATCGTTCCACTTCACCCCGGCCGGTTCGGAGTTCACACTGACCGACCTCGGCGGCAACGACGGCGGGTGGCTCGCGCCGTGGCTGCTGCCCAACACCATCACCTGCGACGACCGGCCGCCCGTGTCGCCGCCCCCGCCTCCGGCGCAGTGGTGACAGCGGTGGGCGGCCCGAGCGATCGGGCCGCCCACCGCACACCGATCAGCGCGTCCTGGCGTACGCCAAAGGCACGGTCGTGGACTGACCGTGCCATCTGCCGCGCAGCGTGCCCCCGGCCGGCCCGTCGGCCCCGGCTCCCGGCCGGCGCACGACGACCAGCTCGACGGTGTCGGTGTCGATGAGCGTGCGGTCCTCGTCGACCACCCGTCGCACCGCGCCGACGACCGGCACCTGGGCGTCGGGGGCGCCGTCGACGACGACAGTCACCGTCGGCTCACGCACCTCGCGCCGGCCGTCGACCTCGAAGTACTGCTCCGCCTGGCCGCTGCCGGTGAGGATCGCGTGGGCCAGCGCGGCCGCGTACACCGGGTCGACGCAGCCGTCGTACACCCAGCGCCGGCCGAGCACCGAGTGCTCGGTGGTGCCGACCAGCCAGCTGTCCGCACCCTCGAGGGGCGCGGCGCGGTAGGTGAGCGGAACATGGTGGACCGGCCCGTCGGCGGCACCGACCAGCATCGTCTCGATGCCAACCTCGCCGGCCGGGTCGTCGAAGCGGTAGGCGCCCCGGCTCACCACCTCGACGCCGGTCGGTCCGGCGAACCATTGTCGGTCGGGCAGCCAGGCCGTCAGCAGGTCCAGCTTCGTGGGGTGCAGGGTCGCCCTGTGCAGCAGTGCCATGACGGCAGCCTAGTCAGAGGCCCGCGCACTGTTGCCCGCCGATCGTGCAGCCCTCCGGCTCCCGGGCGTTCGGCCGGCTGTCGCGGACGTCGAAGCTGATCGTCTGGGATCCCCCGGCCGCCAGGGCGGCTCCGGTGAAGGTGATCACCTGTCTGTCCTGTCGCCAGTTCGCGCCGTCGACGTCGTCGACTGTGGTGCCTTCGGCGAGGGTGACCACCACTGCCCAGTCCGCCACCGGTGCGCCACCGGGGTTGCGGACCACGATCTCGCCGGTGTAGCCGAACAGTCGGTCGGAGTCGGTCTCGTATCGGGCCGTGACGGGCGCCGGTGGTGGAGGTGGCGGTGGCGCAGCCGACGCGGGTGTCCGCGAGGGCTTCGCCGACGGGGTCCGACTCGGCGAGGTGGTCGCCGACGCGGTGGTCCGGGAGGGGCGCGCCGAGGGGGTCGCCGTGGGGGCGACGGTCACCGTGCCGGCCGTCACGGTAGGCGACGCGGTCGCGGTCGGCGCGGGCGCGGCGGACGGCTTCGAGTCGGGCGGCAACGTCACCCATGCCGCCGTACCCGCCACCACCACGGCACCCGCGACCACGGCGACCAGCGTGCGACGCCGACGAGGGTTGCGGCCGGCCCTGCCGCGTACGCCGATCAGCGGCAGTTCCGCGGTCATCCCACCGTCGGCCCGGCGCAGGTCGACCTGCTGGAAGGCGAGCCAGTCGAGGATGGCCGGCAGCCGTACCGTCAGCGCCTGCCGGAGCTGTTGCTCGCGCGGCTCGTGCTGCTCGGCGGACCACGCGCCGTGCGTGCTGACCTCCCGTAGCTCCAGCCGGCAGCCCTGCTTCGTGGTCGTGACCGTGCAGGTCAGCTCGCTGAGCCGACCTGCCTCGTCGCAGGCCAGCACGAGCAGGTCCGGTTCCTGCCGCTCGGTCACCTCGACCTCGACGTTGGCCTCGAAGCCGGGCAGACCGGCGGTGTGCAGCAGCATCCGGTCCGGTACGCCCTCGACCATCTCGGCCTCGGCGAACCACCGGCCGAGCAACTCCCGATCGGTCAGGGCGCGCCAGACCCGCTCAGCCGGGTGGGAAAGCTCGACCTGCGCACCGATCTCCATCACGGCGAGACTCTAACGGGTTGCCCCGCCCGGCCTGTCCCGCCCGCCCGAGACGGTTGCCGGCGTCCTGGTCAGCCCCAGCGGCTGGACCGCTCGACCACTGTGGCCAGCGCGGCCCGGGCGTGGGCGCTCACCTCGGCGACCACCTGCGCCGCCGGCATGTCCCGAGCCAGCGGGTGTGCCTGCCCGGCCCACAGGTTGACCACCGATGCGTCCGCGTCGCGCCGGGCGGCGGCGAGCAGGGGACGCGTCAGGTGCAGCACCTGGGGGTAACCGCGCGGTGCCACCGCGTCGTGCTCGCGCAGGAAGTCGTTGGCCACGCCACGGGCCCGCTTACCGGTGTACGCCCGGGTCAACGCGGTCGGCGCGGCACCGGCCACCGCCGCCCGGTGCATCGGCGAACTGCCCGCCTCCGGACAGCGCAGGAAGGCCGTGCCGAGTTGCGCGGCGGCGGCGCCGGCAGCCAGCACGGCGGCCACCGAGGGCCCGTCGACGAGGCCACCCGCGGCCACCAACGGCCGGTCACAGCGAGCGGCGGTCAGCCGGAGCAGCGGCAGCAACCCGAAGTCGTCGTCGTCCGGCAGGCCGCCGCGATGCCCACCGGCCTCGGTGCCCTGCACCACCACCGCGTCCACACCCAGGTCGGCGGCGGCGGTCGCGGCGTCCGGGCGGGTGACGGTGGCCCACACCTCGGTGCCCCGCTCGCGCAGGGCGGTCACCGCCGCCCGGTCGGGCAGCCCGAACACGAAGGACACGACCGGGACCGGGTCCGCGAGCAACGCGGCCAGCTTCTCCGGGTACGCGTCGTCGCCGCCCACCGGCTCGCCCAGGCTCACGCCGCGTTGCGCGGCCTGCGGGGCAAGCCGTTCGGCGTACGCCCGAACGGCGGCCTCGTCGACGTCGCCAGGGTCGGGCAGGAAAAGGTTCACGCCGAACGGCCGATCGGTACGCGCGCGGACGTCGGCGACGTCGGCGACCAGCCGGCCGGTGTCGATCATCCCGGCGGCGAGGAAGCCCAGCCCACCCGCGGCGGACACGGCGGCCACCAGCGCAGGCGTGGACGGGCCACCAGCCATCGGGGCGGCGATGATCGGGTGGCGCAACGTGGACAGGACGGACATCCCCCCATCCTGCCGCAGGACCGACCCGCTCACCGGCGCGCGGTGTGCCTCCACCGCAGCACGCCGGCCAACCCGAGCAGGATCAGCAGTGTTCCCGCGCCGAGGGCCAGCGGCCAGGTCCGCGCGCCCTCTCCGCCGTCGACCTCTCCGGCGGCCGGACGGACCGCAGTGGGCGACACCGGGTCGACGGACTCCGTGGAGGGCGCGGCGGTGACCGTGGTGGCCGTGGCCGGATAGCGCAGGATCGTCGGGCGGGTGCCGGCTGGTTGACCGGCGGACTCGGAGACGGTCAGCAACGACCGCCCGTCCCGGCTGTAGGTGATCGACTCGCCCTGGGGCTCGTCCGGCAACGGGGTGATCCGCGGGGTGCCGGTGGTCAACGCGCGAACCACGTCGCCGTCGGGCACGTCGTACTCGAAGGCGTCGGCGTAGCTGCGCAGCGCCACCCGCCGTCCGTCCGGTGCGCTCGCCGCGCCGGTGATCACCCCGCGGCCCAGGAACGAGAACGGATTGCTGGTCGTGGTCGAGGGCACTGTCACCTGGCCGAGCGCGGTCAGCGGCGTCGGCGCGTCCGGCCGCAACGCGGTGGTCGGCGCGTACAGGAAGACCGTGCCACTGCCGCCCTTGGTGACGATCAGCGGCCGACCGGACGCGTCGAGCAGCAGCGCCTCGGCGTCGTGCGGACGGTCCGGGTAGGTCATCCGGTGCAGCACCGGCTGCTTCGCCCCCGGCGCGAGCCGCCACACGCCGACAGTCGTCCGGGTGCGGTCGTTGTCGCCGATGTCGGCGACCCAGACGGTGCCGTCCCGGCCGATGGCCATGTCCTCGGTGTCGCGGGGCCGGGACGGGAAGGAGACGGTGCGCACCACAGCGCAGCGCTGGTCGAGGAAGAAGATCCGGCGGCGGGCCTCGTCGTCGGCCCCGTCGTTGATCACCACGTACCCGTCGTCGGTGGCGACCATCCCGGAGATCTCGCGCAGCCGGTCGTCGCGCACCTGGCAGACCGGCGTCCCCGCTGCCGCGCCCGCCGTGGCAGCGGCCGGCACCAGCACCACGGCCGGGGGCAGCATGCCCGCGAGCAACGCGGTCAGTACCGCCCCCGCACGAGCACGCCGCCCCCAGGTCAACCGTCCACGTACCCGCATCGCCCACCCTCCTCGTCGCGGCCGTGACCGGCCACCCGCCCATCCTGGCTGATCCCGGCCACGGTCGGCGGTCATCGGGGGGACGCGCCGACCGCAACCCGACCGGGCCGAGGCCGCCGCCATCCTCACCGAGGTCTTTCCCGGCCACGACCTCGACGAGATCGACACCCCGCCGGCGCTCTTCGTCGTTCACGGGCACCCGCTGCGCCTGGGAACTGGGGGCGGCCACCACGGTACGGAATCCGACCGCGGGCCACTGCCGCCGGTCGTGACGCTGACCGGCGTGCCGGCGTGAGTGCGGCGCTGGCGGGTAGGCAGCGGCCCGGCGGCATGTCGACACCCGCCGGGTGGGAGGCTCCGATGAGCACGTACCGGGACGAACAGGGCGGCACGTTCCCTCCGCCGGAGGCGGATGCCCTGGAACAACGGCAGGACGCGTTCGACGTCGGGCCGCCGGACCGGGTGTCGGGGGACGTGGACCCGGAGGCGGCCGAGGCCGACCTGGCCGAGCAGGGCGCCTTCCCGGCGGGCGCGCTCGAGGAGGTGACGTCGCTGCCGGCCGACGCCAACCCGGCGGACGCCCTCGAACAGCGCCAGGAGATCCCGGCCCGCGACGAGGGGCGTCGCACCTGACCACACCCGCCCCGAGCCGGCTTCGGCCGCCAAGCGGCTCCACCGCCAAGGCGGGGCTGCCCTCGGAACGGGCCCGGCCACCCACAGGGCCTGGCCCACCCACGCGGCTCCGGTCACCCACACAGGTGCCGCCCACGTACACGGATCCGGCTACCCACACGGGCTCCCGGCCCGACATGGTCCTCGATGGTTATACCTGTGAGTCATAAAAATGACTCACAGGTATAACGCTCGTACGAGTGTCCGGGCCCAGGCAGCCGGCCCGGCTCAGCCCGCACCGCCGACCATCCGGCTCAGCCGGCACCGCCGACCAGCCGGCTCAGCCGGCGACGACCTGCCAGAGGAGGAACGCGTTGAGCGCGACCACCAGCACGGCCACCAGGGACGCGGCGGCGGTGGTGAGCGGGTGGTTGACCAGGTTGCCCATCAGGTCACGCCGACGGGTGAAGGCGACCACCGGGATCAGCGCGAACGGGATGCCGAAGCTGAGGATGACCTGGGACAGCACGAGCGCCCGGGTCGGGTCGAGGCCGATGGCGAGCACTGCCAGCGCGGGCAGCAGGGTGACCAGCCGACGCAGCAGCAGCGGTACCCGCCGACGCAGGAAACCCTGCATGATCACCTCTCCGGCGTAGGTGCCGACGCTCGTGGAGGCGAGCCCCGAGACCAGCAGGGCGACGGCGAACCCGAACGCGGCGGCGGTCCCGATGGTCTGGCCGAGCCCGGCGTGCACCCCCTCCAGGCTGTCCGCGCCGCCCGGGCCGCCGCCCCGGAAGCTGGCCGCGGCGATCAGCAGCATGGCGAGGTTGACCGCGCCGGCCGCGCTCAGGGCGAGCAGCACGTCGGTGCGCTGGCCGCGGAACAGGATCCGGCGCTCGGTGTCGTCGGCGGCGGGAATGCGGTCGCGGGTGAGCGCGGAGTGCACGTAGATGACGTGCGGCATGACTGTCGCGCCGAGGATGCCGGCGGCCAACAGCACGCTGTCCGTGCCCTGTAGGCGCGGCACCAGACCGGCCATGGCCGAGGCGGGATCGGAGCCGGAGGCGAGCAGGTTGGCGGCGAAGGCCAGGACGATCACCCCGAGCAGGACGGCGATGACGACCTCGAAGGCGCGGTACCCGCGCGAGCGCAGCGCGAGCACGGCGAACGCGGCAGTGCCGATGATGATCCCGCCGGGCAGCAGGGGGATGCCGAAGAGCAGGTACAGGGCGACCGCGCCACCGATCACCTCGGCCAGGTCGGTGGCCATGGCGACCAACTCGGCCTGCACCCACATCACCCGGTTCACCGGCCGGGGTAGGCGTTCCCGGCACAGCTCGGGCAGGCTGCGCCCGGTGGCCAGACCCAGCTTCGCGGTGAGCGTCTGCACCAGCATCGCCATCAGGTTGGCCACCACCACGACCCAGACCAGCAGGTAGCCGTACCGGGCGCCGGCGGCGGAGTTGGTGGCGAAGTTGCCGGGGTCGACGTAGGCGACGGCGGCGACGAACGCCGGGCCGAGCAGGATCAACCGCCCGCGTACGCGGCCCCGGGCGCGAGCGGCCTGCAGTGGAGTCGCCCTCGACGTCGTCAGTTCGTTGGTGACCACCGAACACCTCCCCGTCCACACAAATCGCTGCCGGTCCCTTCCCCGCGGACTGACCCTTGGGTGCCAACCGGTGGCCTGCCGGTGCCACCGGGGTCGGCCCGCCGCGCCGGGCAGGGTCCGATGCGCCGCCGGCGAGCGCGCGGCGCGCCGGACGAGACGCGCCGTGCCCGAACAGAACGTGCCGCGCCGGGCTTGACAGCCGGTGGGTCACCGATGAAGCTGTCTATTAGTCCTACTGTCGTAGGACAACAGGAAGGATCATCGGGAGTGATCGAGTTCGTACTGGACAGCCGGTCGAAGGTGAACACCTACATGCAGCTCGTGCAGCAGGTGAAACAGGCGCTACGGGTTGGCCTGCTGACACCGGGCGACCAGTTGCCGAAGGTCCGGGACGTCGCGCAATCCCTGGCGATCAACCCGAACACGGTGCTGAAGGCGTACCGGGAGTTGGAGATCGAGGGTCTGGTCGGCGGCCGACCCGGGGTGGGCACGTTCGTCCAACGCACCCTGGCCAGCGCGTCCCTGCCCAACCAGGCCGAGCTGCGCGACGACCTGGTGGCCTGGCTGCACCGGGCGCAAGCGGCCGGTCTCACGGCCGAGGACGTCATCGCCCTGGTGGAGACGACGCTGCGCGCCACCCTCGCCGACGACGCCCCGCAGAAGGAGCCCGCGTGAGCGAGCAGAGCGAACGAACCATCAGGCACCGCAAGCGCTCGTGCGACCGCGAAGCGGTGGCGTGGACGGAACGAGAGGACAAGGAATGGACATGGTCTTGGAAGCAGACCGGCTCGGCAAACGGTACGGCAGCACCTGGGCGTTGCGGGACTGCTCGCTGCATCTGCCGACCGGCCGGATCGCCGCGCTGGTCGGGCCGAACGGCGCGGGTAAGAGCACGTTGTTGCACCTGGCCGTCGGGCTGCTCAAGCCCGACGCGGGCACGGTCCGGGTGTTCGGTCGGTCCCCGTACGGCGACACGGAGGGGCTGGCCGACATCGGGTTCGTCGCCCAGGACACCCCGCTGTACCGGGACTTCACGGCATCCGAGTTGGTCGTCGCCGGCGGCAAGCTGAACAAGCGGTGGAACGCGGCGTTGGCCCGTACTCGGCTGGCGCAGCTCGGCATCCCGCCGGACAAGCCGGTCGGCAAGCTCTCCGGCGGTCAACGGGCCCAGGTCGCGCTGGCTCTGGCACTGGCCAAGCAGCCGCGGCTGCTGCTGCTCGACGAACCGGTCGCCAGCCTCGACCCCCTGGCTCGACGGGAGTTCCTCCAGTCGTTGATGGGCAGCGTCGCGGAGTCGGGCACCACAGTTCTGCTCTCCTCGCACCTGCTGGCCGACCTGGAACGCGTCTGCGACTACCTGATCGTGCTGAACGCCTCCCAGGTGCAGCTCACCGGCACTGTCGACGACCTGGTCGCGGGGCACCGGCAGCTCGTCGGGCCGCGACACGACGGTGGCGCTGTCGGGGGCGTCGCCGCAGTGATCCGGGCCAGCCACACCGACCGGCAGTCCACGTTGCTCGTCCGCACCGACGGGCCGGTCACCGATCCGGCCTGGACGGTCCGCGAGGTGAGCCTGGAGGACGTCGTGCTGGCCTACCTGGCCGACGGCACCACGAAGACCAGTCACAGCGAGTGGGGGGTAGCGGCATGATCTGGTTGACCTGGCGGCAACATCGCAAGCAGGCGTTCTACACCCTGCTGGGGTTCGCGGCACTCGCCGCGGTGCTGGTGCCGATCGGCCTGGCGATGCGGAACACCTTCAGCGACCTCGGGCTGGTGGACTGCGTCAGTCAACTCGCCCGCGCCGACGTGGCGCAGACGACCCGCGAGACCTGCGACGCGGGCTTCCGACGCTTTGGCAACCAGTACGGCAGCCTCAACCTGGTGGCCGTACTGCTGATCACCCTGCCGGCACTGGTCGGCCTGTTCTGGGGTGCCCCGCTGGTCGCCCGTGAGGTGGAGCAGGGCACGCACCGGTTCGTCTGGACCCAGGGCGTCGGCCGCAACCGGTGGGCCCTGGTGAAGTTCGGGCTGGTCGGCGCGGCTGTCGTGATCCTCGCGGCGGTCTACGGGCTGGGCATGTCCTGGTGGGTCGACCCGCTCAACCAGGCCGCCCACGAGGGCCGACTCGGCATGATCGTCTTCGATCTGCAGGGCATCGCCCCGATCGGCTACACCCTCTTCGCCGTGGCGCTCGGCATCTTCGCCGGCACGGTGTGGAAGCGGATGTTGCCCGCCATGGGCATCACCCTCGCCGGGTTCATCGGGGTACGAGCGGCGGTGGAGATCCTGGCCCGGCCGTACTACCAGGCAGCCCGCACCAAGACCTTTCCGATCGAGGGGGACGGGCCGCCGGAGGTCAGCCGGGGGGACTGGATCCTCACCCAGGGTGTCCGGAACCCGGACGGAACGATGATCGCGGAGGACACCCGGATTCAGTGCCCACCGGGCGGGAAGGGGCCGGACGGTCGGGTCTGCGGCGCCGAGTTGGGCGTCGAACCGGGCGCGTACAACTGGCAGCTCTACCAGCCGGCGGACCGGTTCTGGCTGTTCCAGGGCATCGAGACGGGCATCTTCGTCGCCCTCGCCGTGCTCCTGCTCTACCTGGCGGTGCGCCGGATCCGGCGGATCGCCTAGTTGGGCGACGGTGCTCGTCGGGGAGCGGGGGCCTCGGCGATCACCCGCCTGGGCCCGATCGAGTCGGTGCAGGTCCACGCCGGTGAGCCTGACGACGGCCACCGACACCGATCGGGCCCAGAGAGTCGAACTCCGCGTCCGCGCGGCTCAGCCCGCCAGCCGTCGGTACCGGGCGACCGAGAGCGGCAGGAAGACCGCGACCAGGACCAGCGGCCAGAGCACCGCCAGCAACTGGTAGTGCTGCGCCGCCCAGGAGTCGCCGCCCCAACCGGGGTTGCCGAACAGCTCACGGGTGGCGCCGACGGTTGCCGACAGCGGGTTCCACGCGGCCACCGCACCGAGCCAGGCGGGCATGGTGGACGGTGCGACGAACGCGTTGGAGAGGAAGCCGAGCGGAAACTCCAGGGTCTGCACGGCCACCACTGCCGTCTGCCCGCGGGTGACCAACCCGAGGAAGATGCCGACCCAGATCAGGGCGAAACGCAGCAGCAGGATCAACCCGACCGCCGCCAGTGTGGCACCGACCCCACCGTGTGCCCGCCACCCGATTGCGAGACCGGTCAGCAGCAGGACCCCGAGGGTGACCAGCGCGAACAGCATGTCGGCCACCGCCCGGGCCGCCAGCGGCGCCAGCGGTGAGACGGGCATCGATCGGAGCCGGTCGGTCACCCCGCGCTCCAGGTCCTCGGCAACGGCGATCGTGGTGAGGCTGATGCCGAAGACCATGGTCATCACGAACATGCCGGGCATCAGGAACTCTCGGTAGCTGCCGCCGCCGGGCACCTGCAACGCGCCACCGAACAGGTAGGCGAACATCAGCACGATCAGGATGTTGAAGCCGAGCGAGGCGATCAGCGGGCCGGGATCGCGTCGCCACCGGGCCAGGCCGCGCCAGATCAGCGTGCCGCTGTCGGCCAGGAGGGTGGGCCGGCCGGGCGTCAGATCCACCGGCGGGGCCGGCGTGCTCACCGCGCTCATGCCGCCACCTCGGCCGACGCCGCCCGGTGCCCGGTGAGGTGCAGGAACACGTCGTCCAGGGTTGGGCGGCGCAGCGCGACGTCCGCCACCGGGACGTTCACGGCGTCGAGCGCCCGCAGCACGTCGACGAGCGCACCGGCCTGGTGACCGACCCGGACGCTCACCATCCGCCGGTCCACGTCGACAGTCGGTTCGTCGTCGGCCGCCCGGCGTATCTGGGCGACGGCGACGGCAAGGTCGGTCGGCGCCGCGACGACCACCTCGATCCGATCGCCGCCGAGCCGGGTCTTGAGGTCGTCCGGAGTTCCCTCGGCGATTACCCGTCCGGCCTCGACCACTGAGATCCGGTCGGCGAGTTGGTCGGCCTCGTCCAGCTGCTGGGTGGTGAGCAGCACTGTGGTGCCGGTGCGTACCAACTCCCGGACCGACTCCCACACCTCGTTGCGGCCACGCGGGTCCAGCCCGGTGGTGGGCTCGTCGAGGAAGAGGACCGCGGGGGCCAGGATCATGCCGGCCGCCAGGTCGAGCCGTCGGCGCATGCCCCCGGAGTACGTGCTGACCGGCTGCTCGGCGGCGTCGGCGAGACCGAAATGTTCCAGCAGCTCGCCCGCCCGTTGGCGGGCCCGACGGCGACCCAGGTGGAACAGCCGGCCGAAGAGCACCAGATTCTGCCGGCCGCTCAGCGCCTCGTCGAGCGCGGGATGCTGCCCCACCAGTCCGATGCGGTAGCGGACCTGGTCGGGCTGGCGGGTCACGTCGAAGCCGGCCACCTCGGCACGACCCTCGTCGAGTCGGAGCAGGGTGGAGAGGATCCGTACCGCTGTGGTCTTACCGGCCCCGTTCGGGCCGAGCAGGCCGCACACCGTTCCCCGCGGCACCCGCAGGTCGAACCCGTCCAGCGCGTACCGGTCCCGATACCGCTTGCGCAGCCCTTGGGCCACTATCGCGTCGACTGTTGTCGTCACAGCGCTCCCCTCCCGAAACTGAACGGCCACCTTACCGTACAACGTACGATAACGCGTTCGGGAATGACGACCAGACCGAGTGAGGGCAGGGTGGGGCCAGCGGTAACCGTCGCGGCAGACGATGAGTTCACGCGCCACGCGTTCCGAACCCGGGCCGGCACCGGCAGGGAGTCGCGGCTACTCGGGCTCGGCTGTCCCGACCTGGCCCGCGACGCCGACGTTCAACGGGTCGGCCAGGAGTTTGTCGAACGCCAGCTCGGCGGCGCCGATCAGGACGGCGTCGCGGCCGAGCGCCGCCGCCCGCAACCGCAGGTGCTCGCGGGAGGCGGGCAGTGGCATGGTGTCGAGCCGGTCCCGGACCACGTCCGCACCGGCGGTGAAGATGTCGCGCAGCGAGCCACCGAACACCACTGCATCCGGGTTGACCACGTTGACCAGGTTCGCCACGCCGAAGCCGAGCCAGTCCGCCACCTGCTCGACCGCCGCGCGGGCGGTCGGGTCGCCCTCCGCCGCGGCGCGCAGCACCTCGGCCACCGCCGCGCGGTCGCTCGGGTCACGGCCGGCGTGCCGTAACAGCGCGGCTTCGGAGATCTCGGTCTCCCAGCAGCCGCGTGAACCGCAGCCGCAGGGCAGGCCGTTGGGGTTGACGACCATGTGGCCGACCTTGCCGCTGTGACCCCGGTGGCCGATCACCAGTCGGCCACCGACGATGATGCCGGCGCTGATGCCCAGGTCGCCGTGCAGGTAGATGACGTCGTCGATGCCGACCGCGACACCCCGGACGTGCTCGGCCAGGCCGGCGATGTCGGCCAGGTCCCCGGCCACGAAACCCGGGCCGGAGCTGAACTCCGCCTCCAGCGCGGCGCCGAGCGTCTCGTCGATGCTGGCGATCCGGAGCCTGCCGTCCGGGTCGCGGGTGGTGTCGGTGACCGCGGCGGCGCCGCCGACCAGCAGCGCGTCGCCGGCCACCGAGCGTTCCATGTCGCGGACCAGGTCGGCGAGGGGACCGACGGCTTCGATCGCCGACATGCCGCTGGGTCGGGGGATCTCCCGCAGATCGAGGATCTGCCCGCCGAGGCCGACCCGGGCGGCACGCAGCCGGTCCGCGTCGATGCTCAACGCGTGTGCGTAGACCCGGTCGGAGCGGGGGCTGACCACCAGCGAGGGGCGGCCGGCGCGGCGGGCGGTGGTCGGCGCCTCCTCGGTGACCAGGCCGCTGGTGACCAGGTCGGCCGCGAGGGCGCCGATGGTGCTTCGGTTGAGGCCGAGCCGGCTGGTCAGCTCGGCGCGGGACGTCGGTCCGTGCAGGTGGACGTAACGCAGCACAGCGCCGAGGTTCTGCCGCCGGATCTCCTCCTGGCTGGCGCCGGGGACCGACGGCAGCGGGGATTCGGCGTTGCGGCCGACGCCGGCTGGCCTGGCCCGTACTGGTGTCGCCACGGTCAGACCTCCTTCCGGGTCGAGGCCGGTTGGTGCGGGGGTGCAGGGACGACGATGGGTCCCGGTAGAGGAGACCCGGGACCCATCGGCGTTACTACCTACCGTGCGGTGATTACTTGGTGAGCGGCGCGAGCTTCGGGTCGGTGGCGTACGCCTCAGCCGCGTTCGCCTTGGTGACGGCGACCGGCGGGAGCAGGTACGTGTCGACGACCTTGCTGCCGTTGTTGTAGGACTTGGTGTCGTTCACCTGCGGCTTGTCGCCGGCCTGGAGAGCCTTGACCATGTTGATGGTCTCCTTCACCAGGTTGCGGGTGTCCTTGTTGATCGTCATGTACTGCTCGCCCTTGACGATCGACTTGACCGACTCGACCTCGGAGTCCTGACCGGTGACGATCGGGGTCGGCTTGCCAGCACCCTTGACCGAGGTCAGGATGGCGCGGGCCAGCGTGTCGTTCGGGGAGAGGACGCCGTCCAGCTCCTTGTTGCCGTAGGTCGAGGTCAGCAGCTGGTCCATGCGGGCCTGCGCACCCTCGGCCTTCCAGCCCTGGATGGCGGTCTGCTTGACGTCCTTCTGACCCGAGGCGACGACCACGTTGCCCTTGTCGATCTCCGGCTTGAGCACGTCCATGGCGCCGTTGAAGAAGACACCGGCGTTGTTGTCGTCCGGCGAGCCGGAGAACAGCTCGATGTTGTACGGGCCGTTCGGCTTCTTGGCCTTCATGCCGTCCAGCAGGGCCTGGCCCTGCAGCTGGCCGACCTTGAAGTTGTCGAAGGCGACGTAGTAGTCGAGGTCCGGGGTGTTCGTGATGAGCCGGTCGTAGGCGATGACCTTCACGCCGGCCGTGTGGGCCGCCGCGACCTGGGTCGACAGCTGCGCCGCGTCGGTCGCGCCGATGACGATGACCTTGGCACCCTTGGTGACCATGGCGGTGATCTGGGCCTGCTGGTCGGCGACAGTGGTCGACGCGCCGGCGTACTGCACGTCACCCTGGAAGCCGGCCTCCTTGAGACCGTTGCTGAACAGGTCACCGGCGAGGACCCAGTTCTCCGAGGTCTTGGCCGGCAGGGCCACGCCGATCAGCGAGTTCGCCGGGAAGCCCTTGGCGGCCTCGCCGCCGGAGCCGCTGTCGGCGTCGCGGCCGGAACCGCAGCCGGCGAGGGCCAGCATGGCGGCGGCGCTGATGGCCACCACCGACGTGCCGAAGAATTTACGCATGGTGAGGACTTGCCTTTCTAGATGGTGAGGCGGGTAGAGAGGTCGGTGGCCGTCAGCCGGACACCGCTGCCTTGGCGGGCTTGCGCTCCGCGTCCGGCGGTGAGGCGGGTGGGACGGAGTCCTCGCGGCGGAACGGCCGCATCAGGCTCCCGATGATGGAGAAACGCCCCTGGCTCTTGTTGTAGACGTCGATCGCGACGGCCAGCAGCAGGACCAGGCCCTTGATGATCTGGACGCGGTCGGTGCCGACACCCATGAGCTGGAGGCCGTTGTTGAGCACGGCCATGACGAGACCACCGACGATGGATCCGCTGATGGTGCCGATACCGCCGGCGACGGCCGCGCCACCGATGAAGACGGCGGCGATGGCGTCCAGTTCCCAGCCGTTGCCGTCCTGCGGTCCGGAGGCCGCCGAACGGGCCACGAAGATCATGCCGGCCAGCGCGGCCAGGACGGACATGTTCATCATGACGAAGAAGTTGACCCGCTTGAGCTTCACACCGGACAGCTCGGCCGCCCGGGAGTTGCCGCCCACCGCGTAGATGTGCCGGCCACCGGCCGTGTTGCGGGTGTAGAAGGAGTACGCGATGACCAGGACCAGCAGGATGATGCCGGAGATCGGGAAGCTGGTGCCGACGCGACCGCTGGCGAAGCGCAGCGCCGCGAAGGCGATGACGCCGACCATGATGGCCATCCGCAGGATGGAGATCCACATGGGCGCCGGGTCGGCGTCCATCGCCCGTCGGGTCTTGCGGGACTGGATCTCGCGCCACACCACCGCCAACGCCGCGGCCAGGCCGAGCAGCAGCGTGGCGTTGTTGTAGCCGGTGTTAGGGCCGAACTCGGGCAGGAAGCCGGAGCCGATCTCCCGGAAGCCCTCCGGCACCGGGACGGTGCTCGCGTTACCGATGAACTGGTTGCCGCCCCGGAAGAGCAGCATGCCCGCCAGGGTGACGATGAACGCCGGCACCCCGATGTAGGCCACCCAGAAGCCTTGCCAGGCGCCGATCACCGCGCCGATGGCGAGGCCGAACACGATGGCAGCGGGCCAGGGAAGGTCCCACTCGGTCATCGACTTGGCGACCAGGATGCCGGCGAAGGCGGCGACCGAGCCGACCGAGAGGTCGATGTGCCCGGCCACGATCACCATGAGCATGCCGATGGCCAGAATCAGAATGTACGAGTTCTGCTGGAACAGCGCGATCAGGTTGTCCGACCGCAGGGTGAGGCCGTCGGTCAGAATCTGGAACAGGACGACGATCGCCACCAGGGTGAAGATCATGCCGAACTGGCGAGCGTTGGAGGTGGTGCCTCCGAACAGGTTCTTCTGAAGGTCCTTCAATCGGCTCATCGTGTGGCCATCTTCTTCGTCGAGGTCATCTGCTTCATGAGGGTTTCCGGGGTGGCGTCCGCCCGGGCGATCTCGCCCGTGATGGCGCCTTCGAACACGGTGTAGATGCGGTCGCACAGCCCGATCAGCTCAGGCAGCTCCGAGGAGATGACGATGACGCCCTTCCCCTGGTCGGCGAGCCGCTGGATGATGCCGTAGATCTCGTACTTGGCACCCACGTCGATGCCGCGCGTCGGCTCGTCGAGGATCAGCAGGTCCGGGTCGGTGAACATCCACTTGGCCAGGACGACCTTCTGCTGGTTGCCGCCGGAGAGCTTGGAGACGCTCTCGTCGACAGTCGGGGCCTTGGTCCGCAACTCCTTGCGGTACGACTCAGCCGCCTGGTATTCCTCGACCTCGTTCAGGACGCCGTGGTGCGAGATCTTGGACAGCTTGGCTGCCACCGTCGACGTCTTGATGTCGTCGAGCAGGTTGAGGCCGATCGCCTTGCGGTCCTCGCTGACGTAGGCGAGGCCGTTGTCGATGGCATCCGCCACCGACTTCAGGACGATCTCCTTGCCGTCCTTGATGATCGTGCCCGACTCGAACACCCCGTAGGAGCGGCCGAAGACACTCATCGCGAGTTCGGTTCGGCCCGCGCCCATGAGACCGGCGAAGCCGACGATCTCGCCGCGGCGCACCACGAAGCTCTCGTTCTTGCAGACCTGCCGCTCGGCGGAGATCGGGTGCCGGACGTTCCAGTCGCGGACCTCGAAGAAGACCTCGCCGATCTTCGGCGTGTGGTCCGGGAACCGGCTGCTCAGCTCGCGGCCGACCATGCCCCGCACGATCCGGTCCTCGTCGACCCCGTCCGCCTTGACGTCGAGGGTCTCCACGGTCCGGCCGTCGCGCAGGATGGTGATCTGGTCGGCGATCGCCTCGATCTCGTTGAGCTTGTGCGAGATCATGATCGAGGTGATGCCGCGGGAGCGGAACCCGCGCAGCAGGTCCAGCAGGTGCTTGGAGTCGGCCTCGTTGAGCGCCGCGGTGGGCTCGTCGAGGATGAGCAGCTTCACGTCCTTGGCGAACGCCTTGGCGATCTCGACGAGCTGCTGCTTGCCGACCCCGATGTCCTTGATCAGGGTGTCCGGGTCCTCTTCCAGACCGACCCGGGCCATCAGGTCCAGCGCCATCCGGTTCGCGGCCTTCCAGTCGATCGCGCCCCGCTTGCGCGGTTCGTTGCCGAGGAAGATGTTCTCGGCGATCGACATCCCGGGAATGAGCGCGAGCTCCTGGTGGATGATCACGATGCCGGCGTTCTCACTGGCCCGGATGTCGGAGAACTTGCTCTCCGACCCCTGGTAGGTGATCTTGCCGTCGTAGGTGCCGTGCGGGTACACCCCGCTGAGCACCTTCATCAGGGTGGACTTGCCCGCGCCGTTCTCGCCGCAGATGGCATGGATCTCGCCGGCGCGAACCACCAGGTTGACGTCGGAGAGGGCCTTGACTCCGGGAAACTCCTTGGTGATGGAGCGCATCTCAAGGAGGATGGGCACGTCGCTCATCGCTCGTACCACCTCGCCAACGTCATCGGTTGCCTCCGGAAGGTTGAACCTTCACTTGGTTTTGTTGTTGACGGCAACGTATTGCGGCCGAAGGGCCATCCGCAAGGCGAGGGACTGTTGAAAAAGTAACAATCCGGCAATATAGATGTCGCACAGTGTTCGTCCGCCACAGCGACCACGGCAGCCCCTCGCGGTACCCCTGGCATGACTGCAGCACCCACGCCCACCTGCGACAACGTGCCAATTGACCCCGGCCGTTCCCGCAGCTTTCCCACCAGGCAAGATGCCTCGGGGACGGTGCGTCCGGTAACGCAGCGCACACGTCAGGCCATCGAACGATGGGAATCGGGCGCCAGCCCGGCGCCGTACGCGAGGCGCACCACGAGCCCTCGGGCGGCTGATGTGACCCACGCCTCTACCGGCCGCACGAATCGATGGCCATCGTCCTGCAACGCCGTGCACCGGACGACGGGTCAGTGCCCTGACGTCCCTTACGCGCAGTTCGTGACGGCACACTGCGCGCCGGGCCCTGGGTGTGGGTCCCGGTCCGGGTACACACCGGCGACCCCGATCGCACCAGCGGCGTTGACCAGCCGGGCCGCGTCGGCGATGACCTGGTCGCGCGGGGTGTCTCCACCAGCCGCCGCCGGGCCGGATCCGCACCGGCGGTGCGAATCCGGCCCGGCACATCGGCGGGATCCACGGACTGGGTATGGCGGGGATCAGTGACCGGCGTTCTGCCCGCCGTCGACGTGCAGGATCTCGCCGGTGACGAACGGGGCGGACTCGAGGTAGAGGACGGCGTCGACGACGTCGCTGGTCTCGCCCATCCGGCCGACCGGGTGCAGGCCCGCGAGCGTCTGGTGCGTCTCGACCGGGTGCATCGGGGTCTTGATGATGCCGGGCGCGACGGCGTTGACCCGTACGCCGCGAGCCGCGTACTCGATGGCCAGGGACTTGGTGGCCGAGCTGAGGCCGCCCTTGGTCAGCGACGCGAGCACCGACGGAACGTGCGAACTGGGCTGGTCGACGAAGCTGGTCGTGATGCTGACGATGTGCCCCGAGCCCTCAGCCAGCAGGTGCGGCAGGACGCGTCGGGTGAGGTGGAAGAAGCCGGCGAGGTTGACCCCGGTGACCAGGTCGAACTCCTCGTCGGTGTAGTCGGTGAACGGCTTGGCGACGAAGACACCGGCGTTGTTCACGAGGGTGTCGATCCGCCCGAATCGGTCCAGTGCGGCACGCACCACCCGTTCGGCGGTGTCGGCCTCGGCGATGTCGCCCCGGACCGTGACGATCTCCGGGTCGTCGGACGCGCCGATCGAACGCGAGGTCGCCACGACGCCGTACCCGAGCTTGCGGTAGGCGGCCACGAGGTCGGCGCCGATGCCCTGCGAGGCGCCGGTGATCACGACGACCTTCTGGCTCTGACTGCTGTTCATGAGAAAACCACCTTCACTAGACGACTGGTCTACTAAAGGCTAGCCGACCGGTCGTGTATCGTCGAGGCATGGGTCGAACCAGTGACGCGAAGAACAAGATCCTCGACGCGGCCGCCACGCTGATCGAGCAGCGCGGCTACACGGCGCTCGGCGTGGCCGAGATCTGCGCGGCGGCGGGCGTGCCGAAGGGCAGCTTCTACTACTTCTTCGAGTCCAAGCGGGCGCTCGCCCGCACCGTCATCGACGAGCACTGGATCACCCAGCGCCGCCAGTGGGAGCAGTTGCTCGGCAGCGAGCGCGACCCGCTACAGCGGCTCCGGGACCTGTTCGAGGCCACCGAAGAGGTCCAGCGCGTCGGCCAGCAGAAGGCCGGCGTGGTCGCGGGCTGCCTGTTCGGCAACCTCGCCCTCGAACTCAGCAACCAGGCCGAGGAGATCCGCGGCCGGCTCCAGGAGATCTTCGAGGAGCAGATCAGCCTCATCGAGCAGGTCGTCGTCGAGGCGAAGGAGCGCGGCCTGGCGGGCCCGGCGGTCGACAGCCGGGAGGCCGCCCGATCGATCGTCGCCCAGATCGAGGGGCGGGTCCTGCTCGCGAAGTTGCTGAACGATCCGACCCAACTGGAGACGCTGTGGCGCAACTGCCTCGATCTCCTGCAGGTGCCGGCGCCGGCACGGACCACCACCGGCTGAACGGACGACGGTCGCTGACCGTCCACTCCGGGCGCACTGCGCGGGCCGCTCAGTAACATCGGCGAGGCACGATATTCAGGCGGACCACTCCCCGACCGGATCGAGCACTCGACATGACGACCGAGCAGACCACGTCTCCCCCGCGTGCCGGTGTCGGCATCGCCGCTCAGGGGCTGGGCCAGAGCGTCCGAAGCGGTCGCCAGATCCTGACCGACATCTCAGTGAGCATCGCGCCGGGCGAGCTGGTCGCGATCATCGGCGCCAGCGGTGCCGGCAAGACCACCCTGCTGGAGATCCTCGCCGGGGTACAGCGACCGGCAGCGGGCACCCTGACGTACGACGGCACCACCGCGGGCGGCACCATCGGTGTCGTTCCGCAGGACGACATCATCCACCGCGAGCTGCCCCTGGCCCGCACCCTGCGCTACGCCGCCCGACTGCGTCTGCCCTCCACCACCGGGCCGGCCGAGATCAGTGACCGGGTCGCGGAGGTGCTCGCCGAGCTGCGGCTCACCGACCGGGCCGCCACGCCGGTCGGTCTGCTCAGCGGCGGTGAACGCAAGCGCGCCAGCATCGCCGTCGAGCTGCTCACCCGACCCGGCGTGTTCTTCCTGGACGAGCCCACCTCCGGATTGGACCCGGCGATCGCCGTGGAGCTGCTCCGGGTGCTCCGCGCGCTGGCCGACACCGGCGCCACCGTCGTGCTGACCACTCACCAGATCACCGACGTGGACCATTGCGACCGGGTCGTCGTGCTGACCCGTCAGGGCCGGCTGGCGTTCACCGGCACCCCGACCGCCGCCCGGGAGTTCTTCGGCCTGCGGTCCCTGGCCGAGGTGCACCTCCGGCTCGACGAAGCGACGCAACCCGCCGAGTGGCCCGATCGCTTCGCCGAGCAACGCGCGGCCGAACCGCCGCCGCGTACCACCGACGACGGTGACGCCGCCGCGACGCCGCCCCGGCGCGTCGGCCGGCTGCGCCAGTGGGCGGTCCTCACCGCGCGCAACACGGAGATCGTCGTCCGCAACCGGCTGACCCTGGCCATCCTGCTCGGCTCGCCGCTGATGGTGCTCGGCATGTTCGCGCTGCTGTTCCGCCCGGGGGCATTCGAGCCGACCAGACCCAGCCCGACGGTGACCGTGATGATCCTGTTCTGGATCGCGTTCGGCGGCTTCTTCTTCGGGCTGACCTACGGGCTCCTCCAGATCTGCACCGAGCTGCCGATCCTGCGCCGGGAGCGGCTGGCCGGTGTCCGGCTGGTCCCGTACCTGCTGGCGAAGGTCGCGGTGCTGCTGCCGCTGCTGGCCGTGGTGGACCTTGCCCTGCTCGGGGTACTGCGCGGCATGGACCGGCTGCCGCCGGTCGGCGGCGCCGACTTCGCCGCCCTGTACGCGACGCTGCTGCTCTCCTCGGCGGCGGCGCTCGCCCTCGGTCTGCTCTGCTCGGCGGCCGTGTCCGACGCGGCCCAGGCGACGCTCATGCTGCCGATGCTCTGCTTCCCACAGGTGCTGTTCGTCGGCGCGATCCTGCCGGTGCCGGCGATGGCGGCCGGCGGTCAGTGGCTCAGCTACGCGATGTCGAACCGGTGGGCGTTCGAGGGCCTGGGGCACACCGCCGGGGTGGAGCGGCTCTGGCGCGACGGCGGCTCTCCGCTCGGCCCGCCGCTGCTGGCCACGTACGGCGACAGCTTCTCCCGGCCGGTGTGGGTCGACTGGCTGGTGCTCGGCGGTTTCGTGCTGCTCTTCCTGGGCGCCGCCTGGGCGGTCCTGCTCCGACGGGATCCCCGTCGTGCGTCCTGACCCGGCGCCGCCCGCCTCCCCCACTGCGCTGCCGGGGTACGCCGCCACCGGCCGGATCGACGAACTACGCGCCACCGAGTACCGACACCTGGACACCGACGGGCAGGTGTACCTCGACTACGCCGGAGCCGGGGTGGCCGCCCAGGCCCAGGTTCGCTCCCACCACGACCGGTTGCTCGCCGGCCTGTACAGCAACCCCCACTCGGAGAACCCCACGAGCGTGGCGGCGGGCTCACTGGTGGACTCGGCGCGACGCGCGGTGCTCGACTTCTTCCGCGCCGACCCGGCCGAGTACGCGGTCATCTTCACCCCGAACGCCAGCGGCGCCTGCCGGCTGGTGGGCGAGGCGTACGACTTCGGCCGGGCCGCGCCGCTGGTGCTCACCTGGGACAACCACAACTCGGTCAACGGCATTCGCGAGTACGCCCGGTCGGCTCGCGCGTCCGTACGCTACCTGCCGCTGAACGGGCCGGAGCTGCGAGTTGCCGAGTCGGACCTGGTCGCGGCGCTCGACGCCGGCAGTGGCGGGCTGGCCCGTCGGTGGGGTCGGCCCGGTCGACGCGGGCTGTTCGCCTATCCGGCGCAGAGCAACTTCTCCGGTGTGCAGCACCCGCTGGGCTGGGTGGAGCTGGCCCACCAGCGCGGCTACGACGTGCTGCTCGACGCTGCCGCCTTCGCGCCGACGAACCGGCTGGACCTCAGCGTCGTCCGGCCGGATTTCGTCTGCCTGAGCTGGTACAAGCTCTTCGGCTACCCCACCGGGGTCGGCGCGCTGCTGGCTCGCCGTTCCGCGCTGGCCCGGTTGCGCCGGCCGTGGTTCGCCGGCGGCACCATCCGCGCCGTGAGCGTGCAGGGCGACTGGCACCGGCCGATGGACGACGAGTCGGCGTTCGAGGACGGCACACTCAACTTCCTGAGCATCCCGGACGTGGAGTTCGGGTTGGGCTGGCTCGACTCGATCGGCGTGGACCTCGTCCACGCCCGGGTCGGCCTGCTCACCGAGTGGCTGCTGGAGCGGCTGGCCACCCTGCGGCACGACACCGGCGGGCCGCTGGTCCAGGTGTACGGGCCGACGACGGGTGCGGGGCGCGGTGGCACTGTGACCTTCAACCTCCGTCACCCGGACGGCACGCTGGTCGACGAACGGCTCGTGGCGCGGGAGGCGGCAATGGCCGGTCTCTCCCTGCGTACCGGCTGTTTCTGCAACCCGGGCGCGGCCGAGGGCGCGTTCGGGATGAGCCGGACGTCGATGCGGCAGCGGCTGTTGGCGGGGGTCGACACGATCGACCAGTACCTTGCCGCGCTGGGGCTGCCGACGGGCGGCGCGGTCCGCGTCTCGTTCGGACTGGCCTCGATTGCGACCGACGCGGAGCGCCTCGTCGACTTCGTCCAGTCGACCTACCTCAACCGGAGTGCCGGTACGGAGTCACCACTGCCACCTCGGCTGCGCTGCTGACCTGCCCCGACCCCGCCGACTAGCTGACCTGGGCCACCGGCGCCGGGCGCTGCTTGATCTCCTCCATGAACGGGAACCGGGCGGTCAGCTCGGCGAACGTCAGGCCGGCCCGCCAGGCGGCGGCCACCTGGGCGACCTGCACCAGATCCATGACGTCACCACGGGCGAGAACCTCTCCCGAGACGCGCAGGTCAATCATGAAGTACCGGGCCTGCGAGCCCAGCCCCACGCAGACCACGCCCTCGTCGGAGTGCAGCTCGGCGCAGGTGAACCGGGCCCGCCCCTGCTCCGGCGCGGTCACCCGGCCGACGTCGAGCCCGTGGCGGGCAGCGGTTTCGATCAGCGCGGGGGCCAGGCCACCCCGCTCGACCAGATCCGGGTAGAGGCGCACACCCAGCGCCGTCGACGCCTCACTCATGACTGACTCCCACTTCCTTGTGACAGAGACCAGCAGCGCGCAGGTTACGGGAAAGTTTCCGGCACGCCTCGTCATCCTGTCCCGCGTGGACGCCCCACGGCAATAGGAAAGGTCGATTCGACCGCTATCGAGTAACCCTCGGCCGCGCCGAACTCCCTCGATGGGTCGGCCTCGTCCATCTCGGAGGCATCGAGCGATGCCACGGCGACGACCGGTGTCGGCGCTCGACCGCTCACTGGTCAGCATCGGGCGGTAACGGACGGTCGTGATATTGGAAACACTCTTGACAGAAAGAAATGATATCGACATGCTTCGCTTTAGAGAGCGCTCTCTATCCTGGTCAACCGCCTCCATCACCCCCAAGCTGAGGAGCCTCCCGTGTTCACAGACCGGCCCAGCCTCCGCTTCCGCCCCCTCGTACTCCTGGCGGCCGCCCTCGTCGCGACAGCGACGGCGCTCGTCGTCCCGGCGAACCCCGACCGGGCCGAGGCCGCCATCGGCCCCATCAGCTGGCAGGACGAGTTCAACTCCCCCGCCGGCACACCCGTCGACCAGAACAAGTGGCGGTTCGACACCGGTGGCGGCGGCTGGGGCAACAACGAGCGGCAGTACTACACGAACAGCACCAGCAACGCCGTCCACGACGGCCAGGGCAACCTGGTCATCACCGCCCGCCGGGACAATCCCGCCAACTACCAGTGCCACTACGGGCGCTGCGAGTACACGTCGGCGCGGTTGCTGACGGCGGCCACCTTCACCCAGACGTACGGGCGGTTCGAGGCCCGGATCAAGGTCCCGCGTGGTCAGGGTATCTGGCCGGCCTTCTGGATGCTCGGCACCGGCGGCGGGTGGCCCGACGCCGGCGAGATCGACATCATGGAGAACATCGGCCGGGAGCCCAACACCGTCTACGGCACCGTGCACGGGCCCGGCTACTCCGGCGGCGGCGGCATCACGGGCAGCCGCACCCTCGGCGCGCCGCTCGCCGACACCTTCCACACCTACCGGGTGGACTGGGAGCCGAACGTCATCACCTGGTACGTCGACGGGGTGCAGTACCACCGGGTCGATCCCGCTCGGCTCGGCGGCAACCGCTGGGTGTTCGACCACCCCTTCTTCATGATCCTCAACGTGGCGGTCGGTGGTAACTGGCCCGGCTACCCCGACGGCTCGACCCAGTTCCCACAGCAGATGCTCGTCGACTACGTCCGGGTGTCCAGCTACACCTCGGGCGGCGGGGGCGACCCGACTCCCGGCACCAACCGGATCCGGGGCGCGCAGAGCGGTCGCTGCATCGACATCCCCGGCGCCAACCCGGTCGAGGGCGCCAAACTCCAGATCTGGGACTGCAACACCACGGCGGCCCAGAGCTGGACCTTCGCCTCCGACGGGACCGTCCGCGCGATGGGCAAGTGCATGGACCCGGCCTGGGCCGGCACCGCCAACGGCACCGAGGTCAACCTGGTCAGCTGCAACGGCAACACCGCGCAACGCTTCACCCTCAACGCCTCCGGCGACCTGGTCAACCTCAACGCCAACAAGTGCGTGGACGTACGGGAGGCCAACCCCAACAACGGTGGCAAGCTGCACCTGTGGGACTGCCTCGGCGCCGCCAACCAGAAATGGTCTCGCATCTGATCACCCGAGCACGAAGGCGTGGGCCGTCCGAGGAGAACTCGGGCGGCCCACCGCCGTTGGAGCCCCGCCCACCTCCTCGAACCAGATTGACTCGATGGGCGGGAGGCCAGGCTCATGCCCACTATGTTCGGATTAGTCCAGAATCCGGCAGTTCCGGGAGTGAGCTCATGTCGCACCACCTCGATACGCCCCTGGCCGCCCAGGACGGCCAGTTGCACATCGACGACCTGTACGTCTTCAACGGCGACCGCGCCACGGTGTTCGTCATGGACGTCAACAGCTCGGTGACCAAGGCCGACATCAAGCGCGGCTTCCACGCCGAGGCGCGCTACGAGATCAAGATCCACATCAATGGCACCGCCGTGGAGGACCTGACCTACCGGTTCGCCTTCGGTGAGCCGGACGGCGAAGCCCGGCAGGCCCTCCAGTTGTACGAGCTCCCCGGAGCGGACGCCCGCGACGACGCCGCGATGGGCACCCCCATCGCCGAAGGCCGCACCGGCGAGGTGACCACCGGCGGCAACGTCCGGATCTGGGCCGGCCGGATCACCGACCCCTTCTACGTCGACCTCGACGAACTCGCCACCATCAACGGCGCGGTCAAGAACGGTTCGCCTGTGGACCGGTCGGCGTGGCGAGTCGACCAGGCCAAGAACAGCTTCGCCGGCACCACAGTCGAGTCGATAGTCCTTGAGGTCTCCCACAACGAGCCGCTGCTGCGCGACGGCACCGAGATCGGTGTGTGGTGTCGCACCATGCTGGCCACCGACGCCGGCGGATGGCGCCAGATCAACCGCGCCGGCCACCCCATGATGTGGCCGATCTTCTGGCCCCACGACACCGACTTCTCCGACCCCGCCAACTTCCGGCACCCCAGCAACGACCTCACCGAGGGCGGGGAGGAGATCGCGAACGCGGTCGCCGGGGTGGTCAAGGCGAACGGCACCGCACCGGACCCGCAGGCGTACGGCTGGAGCGTCGCCCGGCAGCTCTACCCCGACGTGCTCTCGTACAAGGTCGGCACGGCCGCGAACTTCGGCTTCGCGGTCCGCAACGGGCGCACCCTGGCCGACAACGTGCCCGAGGTCATGTTCTCCCTGATCCTCAACACCGGCACCACCGCCGGCCTCACCTCGGAGGTCACCAAGGCCGCCCGTTCCGCGACGTTCCCGTACGTGGTCGCGGCCTGAATTCGCTCGCAGGGCTCGGCGGCCGGCAGGGCGCCGAGCCCTTGCCGTGCGCGCCCTCCGCGAGGGCCGAACGCACATGACTGGCCGATCCATGATCGTCCTTGATTGAGGAAAGAAGCCCTTCCCGCGCACGCGACACCACTACGTCCCGGACCGAGCGCGATCTTCGAACGCCCACCGGGTGACGCACGCACCATTCGGCCCATATGGGCGTTTTGCGTAGTTATTCTCTTAAGTGCTCACCAGGGCACTTTGGGACATAGGAGACTCGATGCGCAGAGAGATTCTCGCGGGCTTGGCCGGCGTTGCCGCCGTCGTCGCGCTCGCCGGACCGGCCGCCGCGGACACCACGGGCGACACGATCGTGACCCTCACCGTCGACGCCGCCGGTGGCCTGTCGATCACGGTGCCGGCGACGGCGAACATCGGCCACGGCGTGGAGGGCTCGACCGTTTCCGGTCAGCTCGGCCCGGTCACCGTGCTGGACCAGCGCGGATCGCTCACCCCCAACTGGACCGCCAACGTCATCTCCACCGACTTCGTCACCGGCGGTGGCTCCTCCGGGGAGACGATCCCGAACATCAACGTCCAGTACTGGTCGGGTCCCCCGACCGCGACCGCTGGTGGCGGCACCTTCACACCGGGTCAGCCCACCGCCGCCCAAGCAGTGATCATCAACGTCCCCCAAACGGCGATGAGCCACACCGGCGGCACCGGCAACAACTTCGCCACCTGGAACCCGACCCTGGTGGTGGACGTGCCCGTCGGCACCGTCCAAGGTGTCTACACCGGGACGGTGACACATTCGGTGTTCTGAGCCGCTCGGCCGGCTGGTGCTGCTGGCCTCGGTCGCCCTCGGGGCGCTCGGGGTTTCGGCGGCACCGGCCGTTGCCGTGCGGGAGCAGCGACAGGAGCCGGCCGAGGAAGCCGCGATCAGCATCCGGATGCTGGACATCCCGGCCAGTCGGGTGCAGGACCCCCGGGCCCAGGTCTACATCGTGGATCACCTGAAGCCCGGAGCGACGATCAACCGCCGGGTCGAGGTGCAGAACACCTCCGCCGAGACGCAGAAGATCGAGTTCTATTCCGGCGCCGCGTCGGTCGAGAACAACGCCTTCACAGTGCCCGAGGGGCGTACCGGCAACGAACTGAGCGGGTGGATCCGGCTGAAGACCGCCACGATCGAGTTGGACCCGGGTGAGCGACGACCGGTCGAGGTCGAGCTCGCCGTGCCGAAGAAGGCATCGAAGGGCGAGCGGTACGCCGCGATCTGGGCGCAGGTCACCAGCGCGAAGGAACGCACCGGCAACGTCACCCAGATCCACCGGGTGGGCATCCGGGTCTACCTCGACATCGGTCCGGGTGGTGAGCCGCCAACGGACTTCCGGATCGAAGGGTTGGCCGCGGAGCCTGGCACCGGCGAGTTCCCCGTGGTCACCGCGAAGGTCACCAATACCGGCGAACGCGCGCTGGACATGACCGGCACTCTGTCGCTGACCAAGACGGCGGTCCAGGCCGGTCCGTTCAAGGTGACAAACGGCGTGACGATCCTGCCCGGCCAGAGCGGTCAGGTTCGGATCGAGGTCAACCAGGCCCTGCCCGCCGGGACCTGGGACGTGCACGCGAAGCTCGCCAGCGGCACCGTGGAACGCACCGCGACCGGGAAGATCGTCCTACCCGTCGCGGCGCCGATGACGGTCGCGACGTCCGGCGGGCCGAGTTGGCTGGTCTACACGGTCGGCGGCGTCGCCCTGCTGGTGCCGGTCACCCTTGGCGGCTGGTATCTCGTCCGGCGGCGCCGGACCCAGCTGGCCTGACCACCGCCCCTGCCAAGCAACCTGCCCGGCCGTTCCCCCCGGAACGGCCGGGCAGCACCGTCCGTTCCCCCCGGAACGGCCGGGCAGCACCGTCTGACCGAGTCGATCATGGACTTGTGGTGGTCGACTCGGGCGCCACCAGAATGATTTGTCCCCCACCACAACTCCATGATCCTCGAGGCGGGGCGGTGGGCGAGGGTGTGGGGCGGGGTTCAGATGACGGAGTGCGTCACGACCGCCACGTAGTCGCCGACCACCACCTCGGACGGGAGGGTCACGAACAGCGTGGGGTTCCAGGTGGCGGAGTTCGGGCCTCCCGTTTGGCCGGACCACCCGGCGGCCGTACGCGGCGTGTTCAGCACCGCCCCGGGCTGCGGGACGAAGGATCCGACTCCGGTGCTGGCAAGGAGAGGCCCGGAGGCGTACGTGATGGTGCTGTTGGGGATGGTCTCGCCACCCGAGCCGGAGCCCGTGGTGAAGCTCGTACTGGAGACGACGGTGACCCAGTTACCGGAGAACGGCCCTCGGTCGTCGGTGACGGTCACCGGGCCGAGTTGGCCCGAGACGCCGGTCGCGCCGGAGGTGACGGTGCCGAGCGCCGAGATCGCCGGGACGCTGATGGAGAGCCCACCGAGCGGAGTGATGACCAGATCGACCGGTCGGGTCGCGGACTGGTCGAACGAGTCGGTCACCCGGACGGTGAACGGGAACGTGCCGGACACGGTGGGCGTGCCGGAGAGCAGGCCGGTGACCGGGTCGAGGGTCAGCCCGGCGGGCAGGCTCCCGGCGCTGACCGACCAGGCGAGCGGGCCGGTGCCGCCGGTCACCGTGAGCTGGTACTGGTACGGGTCGTACGCCCTGCCGGGTGGAGGCGGTGGGAAGGTCAGCGTCGGCGGCGCGTTGACAGTCACCGACCCGGAGGGGTCCGACTGTGGGCCGGTCCCGCCGGCGTTCGTCGCGGCCACCCGGAAGGTGTACGTGGCACCGGCGCTCAGCCCGGTGACGATCTGGGTCGTGGCGGTTCCGCTGAAGACCCGGGGTGTCTGCGCCACCCCGGCGAGGTACGGCGTCACTGTGTAACCGGTGATCGGCGACCCCCCGTTGGCCGGGGCCGTCCAGCTCACCGTGGCGGCGTTGGTTCCGGCGGTGGCCGAGGTGTTCGTCGGCGCCCCCGGCACTGTGTACGGGACCACCGCCGCCGAGGGTGGGCTGGCCACACCGGTCCCGTACGCGTTCACCGCCGCCACCCGGAAGGTGTACGACGCGCCGGCGGTCAGCCCGGTCAGGGTGCGGCTGGTGGCGGAGGCGTCGAAGGTGACTGTCGCTTGGGTGACGCCGTCCCGGGTCGGGGTGATCAGGTAGCTGGTGATCGGGCTGCCGTTGCTCGCCGGCGCGGTCCAGCCCACCGTGGCGCTGGTGACGCCCGCGACCGCGGTGGGCGTGGCTGGCGTGCCCGGCGTGGACGCGTAGACGTAGGTCGCCGACCCGGCGGAGCCCCGGGTGACGACGCTGACCGTGACCGTCGCCGGGCTGGACCGGGCCGGCATGGCGGAGATGCCGAGGGTGCCGTCGGGGTTCACTGTGAAACAGCCGGCGGCGGGGCCGGAGGTGCACGGCACCAGCAGCACCGACGTGCCGGCCTGCTGTTCGGCGGCCGTACCGATGGTGATCGCTGTTGCGCCGGTCAGATTGCTGCCGCCGACGGTGACCGCGATGCCACCGGCGATGGAGCTCTGCGCCGGGGTGACGGTGACGCCGCTCGGTGCGGCGGCCGGCGCAACGGGTGTGGTGACGGTGGAGTAACCCGGGTTCGCGTCGATCGACGATGAGGTCGCCACCGTCGCGGTCTGGATCAGCGCCGGCGTCACGCCGGTGCCGGTGACGGTCGCGACGACCGTGAGGGGTGCCAGAAAGCTGCCGCCGGCGAACGGCCCGTTGCTGTTGGTGCAGGTGATGGTCTGCCCTGACGGTGCCGCACAGACCCAGCCGGAGCCAGACGCGCTGCGCGGTACGACACCGGTGGGCACGGTCTGCGTGACCGAGATCGGCGACGTCTCGGCGGCGCCGGCATCGACCCCGGCGGTGATCGAGTAGGTGACCGGGTCACCGGGCTGCGGGGTGGCTCCGACCGCGCTGGTCTGCGACACGTTCAGGTCCGGCACCTGGTTGAAGCTCACCGTCCGAACGTTGTCGATCTCGTGGAAGTCCGTGACCGAACCGGTGGAGCCAACCCAGCCGAAGGCAAGCTGCCGGGGGTAACCGCTGGCGTTCAGCCAGGACGGCGACGGGTACAGGTTCGGCGACACGACCGGAAGACTGCCGGCCAGGGTCCGCGCCGACCCACCGACCGGGGTGAACCTGACCCGGTACTCCCCGGCCGGAACGGTGATGCCGCTGTCGGTGGTGAACGAGGACGCGGTGGTGTTGGCGACCACCTCGACCGGCACCACCGAGGCGGCCCGGGTGCTGGCGCGCAACGCCACGGCGGGCGACGAGGTGCTGGTGGCGGTGCTGTTGATCGCGCAGTACCCGACCCCGTTGCGGCCCGGACCCCGGATCACCACCTGGCCGGGGACCCGCGTGTTCGTGGTCGAGATGTAGGGCGGATTCGTGCAACCGGTGCCCTGGTAGAGGCTGTTGCTGAAGTTGCCGAAGACGTCCAGCCCGATGCCCAGATAGCCGTTGGACAGACCCACCGAGCCACCGTTGAACGCCGCCGAGTAGCCCAGGGATCCGCCCGACTGGCCGATCACCGCCGGGGACCGCGGGTTGGCGGGGTCGACAGCGGCCAGCGCGAACGCCAGGCCGTCCGCTCCGATGCTGATTCCGCCGTACTGATAGGTGTTGAAGGTGACGTGCAACCCCTGGGAGGTGGGCACGCTCACCGCGCCGAACACCCCGCCCTGCCGGTTCGCGACAGCCGGGGTGAGCCGCAGCTTGCCCGAGCCCTGCGGATCGGTTGACGTTGGGCAGCTCAGTAGCGGGCCGATCGTCGAGTTGCCTGCCGCACTCAGGCAGGCGACGTTGCTCGCGGTGGCGGCCGGCACGCCCGGCACCGCCACCGCGCCGACGCCGTTCGGGGTGTTGTTGTGGAACGGCTGGTCGAACAGGACGGACCCGGCCGCCGAGGCGGGGAGCGGCGCGACCGCGAGAACTCCCACGGTCACGGCTACCGTCAGCGCTGTGATGCTGCTCGGACGACGCCGGCCCGGAAACGACATGCCCCACTCCCAGCTTTCACTCCAGTCCCGATCTGGACTATATCCCCCAAAAACACCCATATTTCTCGTACGGGGATAAAGCCGACTGGCTTCCCGCCGCGCAAAAAGCGGACCGACCCCACGGTCACGCCGGGTGGGTCGGTCCGCTGGGACGGGAAGCTGTCAGCCCTCGATGTCACGGGGGTCACGGCTGCGGGGGTAGGTGTTCTTCTCCCCGATCGTGCCGTCCTGCTTCTTGATCACGTGTTCGACGCCGCGGTCGGCCGCCATCTCGCGGCCCTGGGCCTGCGCGTCGGCCTTCACGTCATGCGTGCTGCTGGCTCGCTCGTGGCCCTCCGGCTTGTTCTTCCACTGCCCGTCCTCGTGGTACGTGTCGACATCACCCTTGGCCATGGCCCGCTCCCTCCCTGCGTCTGAACTGTCTCCCGAATCAGTGCCCCCGAGCCGTGTCGGGCAAACTGCGGTCCTCAGGAGACGGCCGGGCAGTTGTTGCTCACCCGCCGGAGGATCTGTTCGCGTTCGTCGGTGGTGATGCCGGACGGCGTACCGTCGAAGTGGGTCTCGACCTTGTCCCAGCCGCGGCGCTGCTCGTAGTGCAGGTGCGGGGCTCCGGAGTTTCCGGTGCTGCCGAGCCGCCCGATCTGGTCCCCCTGGGCGACCTTCTGACCGACGGTGACCAGCGGCGGTTCGAGCAGGTGCAGGTACTGCGTCTCCCACTTGCCGCCGTGGTCGATCTTCACCCAGTAGCCGCCGCCGCGCCCCCGTGGGCCGTCCGGGTTCTCCGGGGTCCGGCCACCCAGCGAGCCGTTGATGCCCGCCACTGTGACAGTGCCGGCGTACGAGGCGAGCACCGGCCGCCCCCACGTCTCGCCCTCGACCGGGAAGAAGTCGACGTCGTAGTCGTCGTGACCGGGGTAGGTGCTGAGCTGCCACGTCTCGCCGCAGGTCACCGGCATCTGGAAGAGCGGGCGCGGCCCGGCCGGTCGCAGCATCGGCACCGCGACCACCGCGACACCCAGGACGGCCGCCGCCGCGACGAGCACGAGCAGGACGCGGATGGCACGGCTTCGAGGGCGGCGGTGGGAGCGGGATCTGGTGGGGCGACCGGTCGTCACCGGCCCGAGCATGGCAGATCCCGGCAACGTTCCGATCCCGAGGTGGCGTACCCGCAGCGGTGACATTGCAGTCGCATCGCAAACGAGATACCGTCAGGTGCAATGCAGTTGTATTGCAACGAGAGTGGGCTGCCATGCACGTGATCGCGTTGTCCGAGGTGACCGCCGCCATGACCCCCCTGGTCGGCGGCAAGGCGGCCGGGCTGGGCGAGCTGATCCGGCACGGCGAGCGGGTCCCCGACGGCTTCTGCGTCACCACCGAGGCACACCGGCTCGGCGTCGTCCCCACGGCCGAGGTCGTCGCCGCGTATCAGCGGCTCGGCGCGGGCCCGGTGGCGGTGCGCTCCAGCTCGACCGCCGAGGACCTGCCGGATGCGAGCTTCGCCGGGCAGCAGGACACCGTCCTCAACGTCACCGGCACCGCCGAGCTGATCGCCGCCATCGAGAAATGCTGGGCTTCGCTGCACGGCGACCGCGCTACCGCCTACCGCCACGCCCACGGCATCGATCACCAAACGGTGCTGATGGCCGTCGTCGTGCAGCGCATGGTCACACCCACTGTGGCGGGAGTGCTGTTCACCGCGAACCCGCTGACCGGGCGCCGCGACGAGATGGCCGTCGACGCCGCTGCCGGCCTCGGCACGACAGTGGTGGACGGCGCCGCAGCCGTCGACCACTACATCCTCGACGACGTCACCCGCACCGAGGCCGGATGCCTGACGTCCACGCAGCTGGCCCGCCTCCGCGCCACCGGCGAGCGGTTGCAGGCCCACTTCGGCTGCCCGCAGGATGTCGAGTGGGCCATCGACGCGGACGACGTACTGTGGCTCCTCCAGTCCCGGCCGATCACCAGCCTGTTCCCCGCCCCGCCGCTCAGCGAGAAGCCCCTCCCCCGCGTCTACCTGGAGTTCGGGCACGTTCAGGGCATGCTGCAACCGGTCACCCCGATGGGCATGTCGACCCTGCGCACGCAGATCGCCGCGATGCTCGCCGCGCTCGGGGTGCGGGTCGAGATCGTCGACATCGGCGGCCGCCTCTACGGCGACCTGACCGACCTCGCCCGCGACCGGTCGTCCCGCAAGCGACTGGTGAAGCTCCTGGCGGTCGACTTCGGGCCGCGCGCCCAGGCGGCGATGCAGCACGTGCTGGCCGATCCCCGGTTCGCCCCGACCAGCGGCGGCGCCCGGCACGGTGGGGCACCGGGGGCCGCGTCGCTGCGGACGGCCCGCCGCGCGGTCGTGGGGATCCTGCGGGCGCTGGCCCGTCCCGAGGCCGCGCGGACCCGGATGTTCGAGGCGATCGAGCACCTGAGGGTGAGCTCAGCGGCCCCCGCCGACCTGCGTACCACAGCCGACCGGCTGCGCTTCGTGCAGGCGCAGGACGCCGACGCCGACGCCGACGACAGCGCCGACGCGATCATGTGGCCGATCGTCGCCGGGATGCTCGCCGCCGCTCTGCCGACCGCGCTGCTCAAGGGCGTCGCCGGCCCGGACGAGATCCACACCGTGCTCGGCGGCATGCCGCACAACATCACCATCGAGATGGACCTGGCCCTGTGGCGGCTCGCCCAGGGCGTGGGCGAGCACCGCCAGCTTCTCCTGGACACCCCGCCGGCCGAGTTGGCCGCACTTTACCTGCGCGGAACGCTGCCCGACATCGGCATGGCGGCCTTCCTCGACGTCTACGGGCACCGGGGCGTCGCCGAAGTCGACCTCGGGGTGCCCCGCTGGGCGGAGGACCCCACGCCGGTCTTCGCCGCGGTCGCCAACTACCTGCGGGTCACCGATCCGCAACAGGGTCCCGACCAGCGCTTCCAGCGGGCCGCGTCAGCGGCGGAGACAGCGCTGGAGGAACTGGTCACCCGAACGTGCCGTCGGCGGCCGGTGCGGGGCAGGGCCGCCGCTTTCCTGTTGCGCCGGGCGCGGTCGCTGGCCGGCCTGCGCGAGGCCGGCAAGTTCGCCGGGCTGTACCCGCTGCGCGAGACCCGTCGCCAACTGCTGCTCATCGGCGCCGACCTGCACGGCTCCGGCCTGCTGGACAAGGCCGACGACATCATGTTCCTGACCCTCGACGAGGTGCACACCGTCGTACACCAGGGTGTTGATCTGCGCGGCACCGTCACCTCCCGACGGACCGTGCACCGCCGGGAGCTGCGGCGTCGGACGGTGCCGGTGGCACTGCTCTCCGACGGTACGGATGTCGAGACCGTCCTGACGGCCGCATCGGCCGGCGACGGGACGCTCGCCGGAGTGGGTGCGTCGGCGGGCCGGGTGACCGGCCCCGCCCGGGTGGTGCACGACCCGAGCACCGCCCACGTCGAGCCCGGCGAAGTCCTGGTGGCCGCGACCACGGACCCCGGCTGGACCCCGCTGTTCCTCACCGCGGCGGCGCTGGTCACCGAGACCGGCGCGATCATGGCGCACGGCCCGACGGTGGCCCGTGAGTACGGCATTCCCGCCGTCATCTGCGTGCCGGACGCCACCCGGACCATCACCACCGGGCAGCTCGTCACAGTGGACGGCGGCGCCGGAACCGTCACGCCGCACGGACCATCGGCCCCCGAGCAAGAAGGACGACAATGACCGACACGAAGACACCGGCCAGGGCACGGGTGGGCCCGCTGCTGCGGCGGGCGGCCGAAGCCGAGGCCGCGACGTGGCGCAGCCTGTACGTGTGGGCGCGGCGTCGCCCACTGCCGCTGGGGCCCGGCGACGAGCCGTTCGGCTACCTCGGCGTGGTCAAGCCGATCCTGGGCATCTTCATCGGCCTGTCGGTCGTGGAGATCCCGATCTTCGACGTCGTGGTCACCCACGTGGTGCCGTGGCGGCCCGCCCGCTGGATCGTGCTCGGCCTCGGCATCTGGGGTCTGCTCTGGATGATCGGCCTGTTCGCCAGCATGACGATCCACCCCCACGTCGTGGGCGACCGGGGCCTGCGGGTACGGCTCAGCTGGGGCATCGACGTCTGGATCCCGTGGACTGACGTCGAGGCGTTGCGAAAGCGCTACCGTTCGCTGCCGTCGAGCAAATCGGTACAGGTCGAGCAGGAGGGCGACCGGCGGGTGGTGTCCATCTCGGTCGGCAGCCAGACCAGCATCGACGTCCTGCTGCGCCGGCCGCTGACCTTCGACCTGCCGAAGACCGGGTCCACGCCGGTAAACGAGCTGCGACTGTACGCCGACGACCCGGACGGCCTGCTGCGCAGCGCGCGGGGCACTCCGGTGAGCCAGACCGTCAGCCGGTGACCGCCGCGCTGGCGGAGTCCCCGGGCCACCCACTGTGAAACGATCGAGGCCATGCCCAAGAAGGTCGATCACCAGGAGCGACGCACCCTCATCGCGGACGCGCTGATGCGGGTCGCCGCTGATCAGGGCCTGGAGGCCGTCAGCCTCCGACACGTGGCCGCCGAGGCCGGCGTGTCCGCCGGGATGGTCCAGCACTACTTCCGGACCAAGGACGAGATGATGGCGTTCGCGTTGAGCGTAGTGCGCGAGCGCAGCCAACTCCGGGTCACCGAGGCGGTGGCGCGGCTGGGCGAGACCCCGTCGCCTCGACTGCTGCTGCGCACGATGCTCGCCGCGCTCCTGCCGCTCGACGACGGCACCCGCGACAACGGACGGGTGGCGCTCGCGTTCCTCGCCTACACGGCGGTGCGACCGTCGGCCGCGCCCAGCCTGCACGAGGACACCGCGCAATTCACCGGGTTCATCGCCGGCGTCCTGCCCGACCGGCACGGCCCCGCCGCCGCGGCCGGCCTGCTGGCGCTGATGGAAGGGCTCGGTGTCTACCTGCTGGGCGGGCAGTACACAGCCGAACAGGCGCTGGGCGCGCTGGACGCCCACCTCGACCTGCTCTTCGGCTGATCGACTCGGTGGTGCCGAAGTCGCGGTGCCCCCGGTAGCGGGACACCGCGACTTCACCCGACCCGACTGGATCCCGCCCGGCTCAGTGGGTCGTGACGCCCGCCCGAGCCTTCAGTCGGCGCAGCTCGTCGGCGGACATCAGCCAGGTGGAGTTCGTCGTCCCCAGGCCGAGGAGCACCTGGTCGAAGGTGTTGCCGTCGTTGTCGTCGGTGTAGCAGACGCTCACCTCGCCCCAGGGCGACGCGGCGACCGCGAAGTGCTCCTGGCGGCCCGTCGTGGTCTGGCTCAGCGCCTGGGCCGCCAGCCGGCCGGTGGACGTGCCGTCCGGGTTGAGGCCGCGCGCCCAGACGTCCGGGTTGGCGCCGGACACCGTCCAGCCCACCACCACGTTGTCCTGGTCGTCGATGCCGATCCCGGGAGCGATGGCACCGGTGCCGGTGGAGACCGGAACCTCGCCGTGCCGTGCCGTGCCCGCTGCGGTGAACGATCGAGCCCAGACACCCCGGGTGCCGGTGTGGTCGGATTCCCACCCGACTGTGAAGTCACCGGCGAAGTTCGCCGCCACCGAGGCACGCTGCTGCTGTCCGCCGCTCTGGGCGTTGGCCGTCCGCCGCGACAGCGCCACGGCACCGTTGGACCGCGCCAGCCGGGTCAGCCCGATGTTGTACGAGCCGTTGGCGTCGGCGTCCTCGTCCCAGACCACCAGCGCCTCGCCGGAGGCGGACACCGCGACGTCGGGGCGGTGGTGCGGGCCCGTCGTCTGCGAGGCGGTCACCTCGTACGCCTTGGTGGTGGCGGCGGTGAAGCCGGCGGCCTTGACGGTGGCGGGAGCGGTGCCCTGCACGTCCTCCCAGACCACTGTGAAGCCGACGGCGGCGGCGTTGGTGGGCGCGCCGTCCGGGTCGACCGCGACCTTCGGCCAGATCTGCTGCCCGGCGTCGCTGGCGTTGGCCTGCCCCGAGCCGAGCACCGTGCCGGCGGGTGACACCACCCGGTACTGGATGTTGTAGACGCCGTTGCCGTCGCCGTCGGCGGCCCAGACCACCACGGCGTTGCCCCGGTCGTCGAGCCCGACGTCGGGGCTGAGGTGCCGCCAGGCGGCCCCGCTGGTTCCCCCGGTGGAGAGCTTCAGCTCGTACGCGGACGTGCCGTCGCGGAACAGCCGCAGGTAGATCTCGCTGTGGGTGTCGTCCTGCGGTGCGGTGCCGTCCCGGTCGTCCTCCCAGACCACGGCGACGTGGCCGTTGCGGTTCATGGCGATGGAGGGCAGGTCCTGGTCGCCGGTGGCGACGCTGTTCGCGGTGGTCCAGGTGACCGCCTCGGCGGTCATCGCGGTCGGGCCGGAGACCACGTTCGGGACCAGCAGGGACGCGGTGAGCAGTGCGGTGATCGCGGTCATTGTGGTTCTCTCCCTTACCCGGCCTGCAGGCCGGGCTGGCCGTCGAGGATGACGAACGAGCGCACTGTGGACGCCGCCGCGCCGTGCTCGGTCACTGTGTTCACCGCGCGGAAGTCCGCGCGGACCTGGCTGCGGCTGATCGTGGTACGGACGTAGCCGCGCCGGTCCGAGTAGAACTTCAAGTGCGGGTTGGCCGCCGCGTTCGGGACCGTGGTGCTGCCGCTGCCGTTGCCGGTGGAGCTGATCGAGGTGCAGACCAGCTCGGTGCCGATGGTGGCCGAGGCGGGGTTGGCGTAGTCGGCCTTGAGGTCGTTGGCCCACGACCGGTGCACGTCGCCGGTGAGCACCAGCGGGTTGCGTACCCCACGCTGCTGCCAGCCGGTCTGGATGCGGCTGCGGGAGGCCCGGTAGCCGTCCCACGCGTCCATGCTCGCCGCCCCGTTCGCGTCGAGTTGCTGGGCGAAGAAGACCTGCTGGCCGAGGATGTCCCAGGTGCCGTAGCGCTGGGCCAGCCCGTCGAGCAGCCACGCCTCCTGGGTGGCGCCGGTCAGCGACCGGGACGCCAGGTCCGCGTCGGCGCAGACCTTCCAACCGTCGCCGCAGGCCTGGTCGTCACGGAACTGCCGGGTGTCGAGCATGTGGAAGGTGGCGAGCTGCCCCCACCGGACCCGTCGGTACAGCGGGATGCTGTTGCCGTTGGCGGCGGACGCCGGCCGCAGCGGCATGTTCTCGTAGTAGGCCCGGTACGCGGCGGTGCGCCGGGCGGTCCACTGGGCGGCGGTCAGCGTGGGGCTGCTGTCGTTGCGGACCATGTTGGCGTAGTTGTTCTCCACCTCGTGGTCGTCCGGCACCACCAGCCAGGGCGCCGCCGCGTGGGCCGCCTGCAGGTCCGGGTCGGACTTGTACAGCGCGTACCGGCGGCGGTAGTCGGCCAGCGACACGATCTCGGCGCCGACGTGCTGCCGCACCGTGGAGCTGCCGACGCCGCCCTCGTAGATGTAGTCGCCGAGGTGCAGGACCAGGCCGGGGTTGTCCTCGGCCATCCGCCGGTACGCGGTGTAGTAGCCGGCCTCGTAGTGGGCGCAGGAGGCGAAGGCCATCACCAGGTCGCGGCCGAAGGCGCTGGGCGCCGGGGCGGTCCGGGTCCGCCCGACCGGCGAGATCTGGCCCTGGGCCCGGAACCGGTAGTAGTAGTCGGAGTCGGCGGCGAGCCCGTCCGCGATGGCGTGCACGGAGTGCGCGTCGGCGTACCGGGCGACCACCGAGCCGGAGGCGACCAGCGAGGTGAACCGGTCGGTGGCGGACACCTGCCACTCCACTGTCACGTCGGCGTTGGCCATGCCACAGTGCCCGTCGGCGTTGAGCGGGGAGGGTGCCAGCCGGGTCCAGAGGACCACGCTGTCGGGCGCCGGGTCACCGGACGCCACACCGAGTTTGAAGGGGTACGGCACCGCGGCGCGGGCACCCTGGCGGGGTGTCACCGCTGCTCCGGCGGTCACCAGTCCACCGAGGACGAAGATGCGACGGCTCAGCCTTGTCATGGTCAACAGCCTCGGGAACGTCGATGAACGGCGATGGCAGCGCGGCGGAATCCGGCATGACGGAATGCTGTCCGCGCAAAGGCGTTCAGGTGTCCGGACGCCGGGGCCGGGGACCGGACCGTCAGGTGAGCGGGGACGGCGACTCGGCGCCGGGGATCACCAGCGCCGGCGTGCCGAACCCGTGCGCCGGAACGCTCCAGACGTCGGGCTGGCCGTCGTCCCGGCGTAGCGTGTAGGCCAGCTTTTCGTTGTCCAGCCACGCGGCCTGGTCATCGACGCTGCGGACCTCGGCGGTCGCGGTGACCCGCATGCTCGACAGGTCCAGGACCGACAGCCGCCAGCCCTTCGCCGGGTCGGCGTCGACCGCCTCCTTGAACGCGAGCCGGGTGCCGTCCGGTGACAGCGACGGGCACTCGACGTTCTCCTTCAGCGTCTCGACGCTACGGGCCGCGAGGTCACCCCGGACGAGGTACCTCCTACCGCCGGTCGCCATTGTCGCGTAGAAGCGGTTGTCGTCGGCGGTGAAGGTGACGCCCCAGTAGTTGACGTCCGCGTTGCGGTAGGCCCGGCCGTCCCGGGTGATCCCGAACTCCTCGAGGGAGGCCACAGTGGTGCCGGTACGGGTGTCGAGGATCCCGGTGCGGGTGGAGAAGCCACTGGAGGTGTACGAGTCGCCACCGACGAACGTCGTCCAGGAGACCATCCGGCCGGACGCCGAGACCCGGGCCCGGTTCGGCAGCCCCGGCACACTGACCGCCCTCGTCTGGCGCAGCGTCGCGTCGAGCACGACAACCTGGTACGACCAGGCGGTCTCCGGCTTCAGACAGACCCCGGTGCCGGCCGCCGCGTACACCCGGAGGCACTCCAGGCCGGCGACGGTGCGCGGCCCGGCGGGGTCGGTCGCGGCGACTGTGGAGACGTGCCGGTCGGTGATCGCCAGCAGGCGCGGCCCGGGTGCCAGGGTGACCGCCTGCTCGCCGCCGGCGGGGGGCGTCGTCCGGGGAGCCTGCGCGGCCGTGGCGGCGTAGCCGGCCGCCACGGTGCCCAGCAGCACTGCCGAGGCGACCACCACGCCGAGCTTCGCTCGGGTCGACATCGCTGTCATCGGAGCACCTTCCGGGTGGTGAGTCGGGACGGGGAGGCCAGCAGGAGCAGCGTGCCGACCAGGACGCCGGCGACGGCCACGGCCGCCGCGCGGATCGCGTTCTCCGGCCCCCACGCCTGCCAGGCCAGACCGAACAGCACGGAGGAGACGAGGTACGCGAGGGCCTGCCCGGTCTGCACCAACGCGATTCCGGTGGTCCGCAGACGCGCCGGCAGCACCGGACCGGCGAGCGCGATGAGCACGCCGTCGGTGGCTGCGTAGAAGGCGCCGTACAGCGTCAGCGCCAGGGCGATCAGCGGCCAACCGTCGACCGGGCCGGCCAGCAGCAGGTACGTCGCAGCGAGGGCGGTGTAGCCGCCGATCACCACGGGCAGGCGACCGATCCGGTCGGCGAGTACGCCGAGCGGGGCGGCGAGCAGCAGGTACGCCAGGCTGGTCCCCACCGCGAGCAGCGGGAACCAGCGCAGGCCGAGGTCCATCCGGCGTTGCAGCAGCAGGTAGACGAAGCCGTCGCCGATGGTGGCCAGCCCGAGCATCGCGGCGGCAAGCACCAGCCGCCGGGCCGGTCCGCCGCGCAGCAACCCGAACGCCTCGCGGACGGAGACCTTGGCGTCGCTGGCCTCGCCCGCCGCCTCGCCGCCCGCCGCGTCACCGCCCGCCGCCTCGCCGGACGGCTGCTCCCGGACGAAGAGCACGAGCACCACGACGGCCAGGGCCGCGATGCAGAAGCTGGTGACGAAGACCGCGTCGTACGACTGCCCGACGACCAGCAGGACCGCGAACGCGGCGAGTGGCCCGAGGAACGCCCCGACGCTGTCCATCGCCCGGTGCACCCCGAACGCCCGACCCAGCGCCTCGGGTGGCGTGGAGAGCGTGATCAGCGCGTCGCGCGGCGCGCTGCGTACACCCTTGCCGAGCCGGTCGACGGCGATGACGGCGCCGATGGCGGGTATCGACCGGCCGGCGAGCAGCAGGCCGAGCTTCGCGACCGCCGAGAGCGTGTAGCCGATGCCGGCGATCAGCTTGCGCCGTCGGAACCGGTCGGCGGCGAAACCACCGACGACCCGCAGCAGCGCGGTCGCGCCGGTGTGGACACCGTCCAGCACGCCGAAGGCCACCGGGCTGAGGTTCAGGCCCAGCACCAGATAGAGCGGCAGGACCGCGGCCACCATCTCGGCCGACACGTCGGTGATCAGACTGACCGTGCCGAGCGCGACGACGTTGCCGCTGACCATCGCGAACCGGCGGCGTCGGAGCCCCGATCCGGGTTCATCGGCGACCGGTCGGGAGACGGTCGACAGGTACACGAGCATCTCCTCTAATCGGCGGTCGACGGGCAGCCATCGTCCGTACTCAGTGGAGGGGGCACAACGGACCGCGGGTGGCATCCGGACGAGGGTCGGGTGAAGGGACTTCCAACACCGAGGTGTTCGCCTGCCGGGACGCACTGTTCATCCGCCCGCCGCCCACCGTCTCATCGACCTTCCTACATTCCTTGCGCTCTACCCCACGAGGCAAGGAGTCCTGGATGGACATTCGACTCCCCCGTCCGTCGGTGACGCTGGGGGTGGTCACGGTGATCGTCGCCGCGACCGGCGCCGTCGTCGTGACCGGCGCTGGCGCGGCGTCGGCGGCGAGCGTGACCTTCACGCCGGTCGCCGACACCTACGTCCAGAGCGACACGGCCGCCACCAACTACGGCACGTCCACGCAGGTAGTGGTCGACAACTCGCCCGTGCGGCATTCGTTCCTGCGCTTCACAGTGAGCGGTGTCAGCGGCACGGTGACCGGCGCCAAGCTGCGACTGCGCACGATCAGCGGCAACAGCGGCAGCGACGCCGGCGGCACGTTCCGCCGGATGTCCAACACGACCTGGTCGGAGACCGGCACCACCTGGAACAACCAGCCGACCATCGACGGCGCCGCGCTCGGCACGATCGGCGCGGTCAGCGGCAACACCTGGTACGAGGTCGACGTCACTGCCGCGGTCACCGGCAACGGCACGTACAGCTTCGGCGCCACCTCGACCAGCGGCGACGGCGCCTACTACGACACCCGAGAGAGTGGCGCGGACGCCCCGCAACTGGTGGTCACCACCGGGAGCACGACGCCACCCCCGTCGGGCGACCCCGTGTTCGTCGGTGCCGGCGACATCGCCGACTCGGGCTCCGGCGACAGCGCCACCGCGACGCTGCTCGACAGCATCCCGGGAACGGTCTTCACCACCGGCGACAACGTCTACGACAGCGGAACGGCGTCGCAGTTCAACAACTACTACGAGCCCACCTGGGGTCGGCACAAGTCCCGCACCCGCCCGTCGCCGGGCAACCACGACTACAACACGTCGGGCGCGACCGGCTACTACAACTACTTCGGTACGTCGGCCGGCCCGAGCGGTCGCGGCTACTACTCATTCGACCTCGGCAACTGGCACGTCGTGTCGCTGAACTCGAACATCAGCATGTCGGCCGGGTCGACTCAGGAGCAGTGGCTGCGCGCGGACCTGGCCGCCAGCAGCAAGCCGTGCACCATCGCGTACTGGCACCACCCGCTGTTCACGTCCAGCTCCAACCACGCGCCGTCGACGTCGACGCGTCCGCTGTACCAGGCCCTCTACGACTACAACGCCGACGTCGTGGTCTGGGGGCACAACCACGTGTACGAGCGGTTCGCCCCGATGAACCCGGCCGGTGGCGCCGACTCCAGCCGAGGTCTGCGCAGCTTCGTCGCCGGGATGGGCGGCGCCGGCCACTACGGCTTCGGCACCATCCAACCCAACAGCGAGGCGCGCAACAGCTCAGCCTGGGGCGTCCTCAAGTTCACCCTGCACTCCACCAGCTACGACTGGCAGTTCGTGCCAGTAGCCGGCCAGACCTACACAGACACCGGCACCAACACCTGCCACTAACCCCACCCCACCCCACCCC
>NZ_JAGPXY010000215.1 GCF_018070325.1 Micromonospora sp. H61 | reverse complement strand
CCTCAAGGTCGTGTTCATCTGCCCCTGCGAGGTCGAAGGCGCGAAGGACGGACCGTGCTTCGAACTGCAGCTGACCGGCGTCGGCACGGGCGATCCGTGCCGTGTCGCCGGTGATACCGACGATGCTGTTCGCCCGAATCCGCAACGTCAGACAACCATTGGGGCTGGTCATGACCTGCTCGACTGGGGAAACGCGCAGCTGTGCCACTCGATCCAGCTCCGCGTCGAGGCCTCGTAGCGTGCGCCAGGTCTCCCGCGACCACACGTCCTCGTCAAGCTCGGGCGACGCCTGCACCGAGGTTTGGCGTGGCGGTGTCGACGACGCCTGTCCCTGCCGAAGTTCCGTCAAGGCGGCATGTTCCAGTGCGGCGCCGAGGGCGGCGCTGTAGGCCTCGAAGAGCACGGCCGGGAACCGAGCCACGCCAACCTCGCCACGCCACTCACGGCCAACCGTGACGGTGTCCACGCGGCGTTGCGTGTCGATGACCACGGAGACCGATCCGGTTGCATCAGATCCACGGAAACCACCCGTGCGGGAGAGATGCCCACGCTCGCGCAGTAGCTGTCCGACCTGTCGCTGAAGCGCGGCCTCGTCACCGACGAAATCAAGGCTTGCTAGCGACAGGCGTGGGTCGCGTCTGTCGTTCATCCGTGCCTCGGTTCCTCACGTCAAACCAACATGTGGCCATCGGCCCGATCTCCAGAAAGCAGGACCACCGTACGTGAAACCATGTCAACTCGCAGTACCCGTGCCCGCCCGTCGATGCGACGCCGTCATCGGGCGATCTGGCCGAAGACGCGGATTGGGCAGCTTGCCGATGCCTACGTCTTCGGGCGCAAGACCCACCGTCCTCTTCACTAGGGACGAGTGCTGATAGCAGATACCCGAGCGGTAGCCCGTCCTCGGTGGCGGGAAAGGAGTTCGGCGGCGGCTTCGGCTTTGGCGCGTTCGACGTCGAGTTCGACGATGACCGAGGTGTAGACGTCGGTCATGGCGGCCGAGGAGTGGCCGAGGAGTTCCTGGATGTCTTTGAGGTCGGCGCCGGCGGCTTTGAGGTAGGTGGCGGCGCAGTGCCGCAGGTCGTGCAGTCGGATCGGGGGTAGGTCGGCGTCGCGGACGAGGACCTCGAAGCGGTCGGTGACGGCGTTGGGGTGCCAGGGCTTTCCGTCGGGTTGGACGAAGAACAGTCCGGTGTCGGGCCAGGTGTGGCCGGCGGCGAGTTTCCATTGGGCGCGGCGGGCGTGGTGGGCGCGCAGGACGATACGGGTGATGCTGGCCATGGCCATGATCCGGTTGCCGGACTCGGACTTGACCTTTTTGATCACGGGTGTGTAGCCGTGGGTGGCGATCTGTTGGGTGACGCTGATCAGGCAGTTGTCGAGGTCGACGGCGGTGTCGGTGAGTCCGACGGCCTCGCCGCGGCGCAGGCCGCGGTGCAGGATG
>NZ_JAGPXY010000214.1 GCF_018070325.1 Micromonospora sp. H61 | reverse complement strand
GAGCGCTTGCTGTTGTCGAGGATCCAGATGTAGGTGGCGATGCCGGTGTTGAAGAACATGTTGGCCGGCAGTGCGACGATGGCATCGACCAGATCGTTCTCTAGCAGCCACTTGCGGATGTTGGAGGGGCCGGACTCCGCGGCGCCGTTGAAGAGCGGCGAGCCGTTCATCACGATGCCGGTCCGGCCGCCGCCATCCTCCGGCGCCCGCATCTTGTGAACGAGGTGGAGTAGGAAGAGCATCTGCCCGTCTGAGGTCGACGGGAGGCCGGGGGCGAACCGGCCGTAGGGGCCCGCTTCGTTGCGCTCTTTTATGACCGCCTTGGCATATTGCTTCCAGTCGACGCCGTAGGGCGGGTTGGACATGCAGAAGTCGAACTGGCGGCCCTTGAACGCATCGTCGGTGAGAGTGTTGCCGAAGGCGATGTTGGTCGCGTCGTGGCCCTTGGCCAGCAGGTCGGACTTGCAAATGGCGTACGACTGTGGGTTGTACTCCTGCCCGTACAGACTCAGTTTCGCGTCGGGGTTCTGATCAAGCAGGTGGTCCTCGGCCAGTGCGAGTATGCCGCCGGTGCCCGCGGTGGGGTCGTACAGCGTGCGAATGATGTCGGCCTGGGCCAGGTCAGCGTCCTTCTCGGCGAAGAGAAGGTCGACCAGTAGCCGGATCGCGTCTCGCGGGGTGTAGTGGTCACCGGAGGTCTCGTTCGCGGCCTCGTTGAACTTGCGGATGATGTACTCGAACGCATCGCCCATGTCAGCGTTGTCGACGACGTTTGGATGCAGGTCGACGGCCTTGAAGGACGTGATGACCTCGCGGAGCAGCTCCGCCTTCTCCAGGGTGAAGATCTCCTTCTTGAAGTCGAAGTACTGGAACACGTCGACATCGGGCGAGAACCGGTCGATGTAGTCGGCCAGGTTGTCCGCCAGCCCATCGACGTCAGCCAGAAGGTTGGCGAAGGAGTAGTTCGAAGTGTTGTAAAAATGCCTACCGGTCGCCTTCTTGACCTCGACCTTGAGCCGGTTCGGGTTGTCGTACTTCGCCGCCAGCACGCGCACCGTTTCCCGGTCGGGCTCGAGGATGCAGTCGAGGCGTCGCAGGATGGTGAGGGGGAGGATCACGTTGCCGTATTGGTTGGGGCGGTAGGGGCCCCGGAGCTGGTCGGCGATCGACCAGATGAAACTACCGAGGGCGCTCACAAGGCTCCTTACGAGGATCACTCGACAACATGTGCTGGACGCTCTGCCCAAGCCTGTGCCTGTCGTCCGAGCAGGTGGCGGCGCACAGACCGCAGCAGTTGGTGCGTCGCAGGACATCATCGCGCATCACGACACCCGCCTGCCAGCGACCACATCGCCCGGCTGACGGGCGCGGAGCGTGACGGATTCGATAAGCCGGTGGCTGGCTAATGCTGGTCACGTGCTGCTCGCGGGGAGCGTGCGACCGTCGGGGCTGA
>NZ_JAGPXY010000213.1 GCF_018070325.1 Micromonospora sp. H61 | reverse complement strand
CGCGGCGCCCATGAACGCGTAGCCGACCATGCCGACCCGCAGTTCTTTGTCTGTCGTGGACAAGGTGGGTCTCCCCCCGGTATGTCAGAACCCGAGCTTGAGGTACTCGGCCGCGTTGTCCTTGGTGATCGTCTCGGAGGCGAGGATGATTTCCTTCGGCACCTGCAGCTCCACCAGGTCCGACATGCCCCTGCCCTGTGCGATGAGGCGGGCCAGCGAGATGGCCGACGACGCCATCGAGGGGCTGTAGGTGACAGTCGCCTTCAGGACCGTGTTGTCAGCTTGGATGTCCTGCATCGCCTTCTTCGAGCCGGCACCGCCGATCATGAAGAATTCCTTGCGGTTGGTCTGGTTGACCGCGGCCAGCACACCGATACCCTGGTCGTCGTCGTGGTTCCAGACCGCGTCCAGCTTCGGCTCGGCCTGGAAGAGACCGCTCGCCTCCTGCTGGCCCGAGTCGGCCGTGAAACGGGCGGCGCGCCGGTTCTTCACTTTGAACCCGGCCTGACCGAGGGTGTCGGCGAAACCCTTCGACCGCTCCTGGGTCAGCTCCAGTTCGTCCATGCCGGCGATCTCGCCGATCACGGGGTTGCTGAGGCCCTTGGCCTTGAACTGCTCGATCATGTACGTGGCGGCAGCCACGCCCATGCCGTAGTTGTCGCCCTTGATCTGGAGACGGTAGGCCTTGGCGTCCGGGAACGCACGGTCCAGGTTGACCACCGGGATACCGGCCTTCATCGCCTCCAAGCCGAACGCGTTGAGCTCCTTCCCGTCGTGCGGCAGCAGCACGATCACGTCGGGCTTCTGGGAGATCAGGGTGGACAGCGCCGCCCGCTGGGCCGCTGCGTCCGCGCCAGCCTCGACCGTCTTGAACTCCACGTCGGAGAACGCACCGGCCTGCGCCTTGGCGTTGTTGGTGATGGCGGCGGTCCAGCCGTGGTCGGCGGCCGGGGCGGAGAAGCCGATGATGACGCGCTTGCCAGGCTCGGCGTTGCCGCCCGGCGCCGCCGCCTTCGTCTGCGCGTCGGTCGGCGACTTCTCGTTGCTGGTGCAACCGGCGAGCAGTACGCCGGCGCCGACTGCAGCACCGCCGAAGAGCAGCCGGCGACGCGACAGATCGCTGCTGTGCTGGGTCATGACGACCTCCTGGTTGGCATAGTGGAGGAAAAGGGTGAGTGGGGTCCGGCCACCGTCGTGACGTCGGGTGGCCCAGCTACTTGGTGTGGATCTTCGGGTGGTGCCGTTTATCGGGTGGTGAGCCGGTTGCGGCCCAGGAATTGGGTGAGGCTGCGGAACTGGACCTGCTGAATCAGGACGGCGGCGACGATGATGCCGCCCTTGACCATGTTCTGGGCCTCGGTGGAGAGGCCGTTGATGGCGAAGAGGTTCGTGATCGTGGAGAAGATGACCACGCCGAGCAGGGAACCGATGATCGTCCCACGCCCACCGCTGAGCAGGGTGCCTCCGA
>NZ_JAGPXY010000212.1 GCF_018070325.1 Micromonospora sp. H61 | reverse complement strand
CCGACAATTTTGTCTCCGTCACGGCCCGGGTCGCCGGCAAGGGCTTTGACCAGCCGGCCTGGCTCCACCTGCCGGCGCAGCCCGGCCGCGCATTCCCCAGTAGCTCCCCTCAGCCCGATGACCCGACGCACGATGCCGCGATGGTCCGGCCCATGCCGTTCCTCGGCACCAACTACGGGCAGGCGGCCCAAATCAATCACGGCGGCATGCGCCAAAGCGGAGGGACAACGCGATGAGCGAGACGGCGGCACTCACCAATTACGGGCAGTATGCAGGCATCAACTACGGCGGCATGCATACCCACAGGCACGAGACACGCTTGCTCAGCCGGCTCATCGTGGCGCAAAGGCTGGACCGTGGCCGAATCGAGGAGGTGCTCGAGCGGTTTGCACCCCGCACGTACCGGCCGTCCGCCGGACCAGAACTGGACCGGGCGGGCGCTGCGGCCCTGCTCGCTAGGTTACCTTTTGTCGTGGTGGTGGGCGAGCATGGGTCGGGTGTGGGCACGGCAGCCGAGGCGCTACTGAAAGAGTCCAGCGAGCAGGGCCGGCGGCTCGAGCGGATCCGCATCGACGAGGAGCAGACCGGCCGCTTCACGGGTGCCGACCTCCCGGCCGAGCGGGGTGTCATCTACCTGCTGCGGCTGCCTCGCCAGCCAGGCCTCATCGGGCCACACGTCGCCGAGGAGATCCGGGGCCACGCTGTGGCACTGTCGGAGCTCGACGCTCATCTGCTCGTCACCGCCACAGCCGATGTCTGGCGGGCCGCCGGCGGCTTCGGCGGCCCGCACGTCCTCGAGGCCATCCCGCCCTCCGGAGCCGAGGTGTTGCGACACCATCCCGTCAACAAGGCAGTCGATGTCGACGCCGTGCTCGCTCATCCTAAGGTCGCCGACCTGCTGGATCGCGCCTCGGTGGCCGACGCGGCCCGCTTTGCATGGATCCTCGAGGACGTGCTGGGGGCACGTGCGGACATCAGCGTCGACCAGTTGGTAACTGACGCGTTGGGCGCCTACCGGGGATGGCGTGAGGTTCTCGGCTCCTGGTTCGACGATAAGCAGAACGGACTGCGGGAGCGCCTCTTCCTTACGGCAGCCGCCATGCTGGAGGGCCGACCTGCACACCAGATCCTCGACGTCCTCGACGAGCTGGGAAAGAAGGTAAGTGGGCTGCCGGGATATCGGGCAGAGGGGCTCGCCGCAGCAGGGCTACACGCTCTAAAGGAAGCCGTTGACGCCGATATAGAGGATGGTCTACTGCGATTCCGTAAGCCAGGCTACGCCGAAGCCACGCTGTCTTTCCTATTCGGCGACCGGGAGACCCGCTTCCGGACGGGGCTGTGGAGCTGGGCCGTCGGGCTCGCCGTCGGCGGTAGCCGACAGGAGGCGCAGGACCTTGGCAACCAGGTTGCCGAGATGATGGTCAAGATCGTGCTACGTCACCACGACCCAGCGCCACTGTACGAGCTCAAGCGCTGGGCCGACGAGGAACATCTGCACGAC
>NZ_JAGPXY010000023.1 GCF_018070325.1 Micromonospora sp. H61 | reverse complement strand
GCGTCGGCGGTGAAGACGATCAGGGCCAGCCAGACCAGCGCGACGCCGGCCAGCCGGGCCGGCGGCATCGGCTCGTGGAAGATCAGCACCCCGCAGCCGAGCTGAAGGATCGGCGCCAGGTACTGGATCATGCCGAGGCTGCTCAGGGGCAGTCGGTTGGCCGCCCCGGCGAACAGCAGCAGGGGAACCGCCGTGGCCGCGCCGGCCAGCACCAGCAGCGCTGTGTGCCCGGCCGAGACGTGCCCGAAGGTCAGGTCGGCCCTCGCCGTCAGCCAGCCCAGGTAGCCCAGCGCCGGCAACGCCAGCACCGCCGACTCGACGAAGAGCCCCTCCGCCGCCGGCAGCCCGAGCCGCTTCTTCACCAGGCCGTAGCCGGCGAAGCTGAACGCCAGGGTCAACGCCAACCAGGGCAGCCGGCCGTAGTCCACGGTGAGCACCGCGACCGCCGACGCGCCGATCCCCAGCGCCACCCACTGCGCCGGGCGCAGCCGCTCCCGCAGCACCGTCACCCCGAGCAGCACCACTACCAGCGGGTTGATGAAGTAGCCGAGCGCCGTCTCCACCACCCGGTCGGAGTTGACCCCGTAGATGTAGGCGCCCCAGTTCACAGCGATCAACGCGGCGGCGGCGACGATCCCCGCCACCGCCCAGGGGCGGCGCAGCAGCGACCGCAGGAAGCCGACGTTGCGCAGCGCCGCCAGTAGCAGCGCCACGAAGACCACCGACCAGACGATCCGGTGGGACAGGATCTCCAGCGGGCCGGCGGGTCGCAGCAGCTTCAGGTAGAGCGGAAAGAAACCCCAGAGCAGGTACGCGCCGAGGCCGTAGAGGTATCCCAGACGGAGTGGCGTCACGCCTCCACCGTAAGGGGCGTAGTGCTGCTTTGTTCCTTTCCGGTGATCGGGGTCACCGGGGCTCGACGGTCCAGCTGCATCCACCGTTGCGGCGCGTCCAGCGGGGTGAAGCCCACCCCCGCGTACACCTGGTGGGCGTCGTTGGTGCAGAGCAGGATCCGGCGTACGCCCAGCTCGTCCAGGTGGTCGCGGACCGCGCCGGCCAGCCACCCGCCCAGCCCTCGACCCCGGGCGGCCCGGTCGACGTACACGTCGCAGAGCCAGGCGAAGGTGGCACCGTCAGTGACGACCCGGGCCACCGCGACCTGGCGGCCGTCCTCCGGCCGGTAGATGCCGAACGGCAGCGAGCCGGCGAACGACCGCTCGGTGGTCTCCCGGTCCCGTCCGAGCGCCCAGTACGCGTCGGTGGACAACCAGTGGTGCACCAGGTCCAGGTCGATCCGCGCCGGATCGGTACTGAGCAGGTGGCCGTCGGAATAGGTCAGCGAGAACATGCCGCGACGCTAACCGCCGAGGTGGGCGGTCCGGCCGCCACATTCCCGAACTCTGGTCAACGGCCCGCCGGGGCCCCGGCCGAGGTCGGAGCCCCGGACGGACCGGGGCGGTGCTGGCTGGTCGGCGGTCAGTCCCGGTCGAGGACGGCGCCGAGGATCCAGGTCACGATGCTCACGAAGAGAGCGCCGAGCACTGCTGCCGGCCAGAAACCGTCCACCGAGAACGGCAGCCCGGCCTGGTCGGCGATCCAGCTGGTGAGCAGGAAGAGCAACCCGTTCACCACCAGGGCGATGAGACCCAGGGTCAGGAGGTAGAAGCCACAACCGACGGTCTTGATGATCGGCTGGAGAACCGCGTTGACCACGCCGAAGATCACCGCCACCAGGAGCAGCGTGGTCACCGTCTCGGTGGCCGAGTTCGAATCCAGGGAGATGCCCGGGATGAGGAGCGTGGCCAGCCAGAAAGCCAGAGCTGTGCTGGCCAGCCGAATCAGCAGACCTTTCAGAAAACCCATGGCGGGGATCGTGCCACGGACACCGCACCGACGTAACCCGCCGGCTGGCCGTCCCGGTGGAATCAGGCGCGCGTCGGCGGGCCGATCAGTTGTGCCTCGATCGGAGTGGGGGAGAGCAGTGCCCAGCGCAGCGCCCGACGGTTGACCACGGCCACCATGTCCTCCCGGATCCGGGTCAGCCACTCGGCCGAGCCGCCCAGCCCCAGCGCGGCTCCGGCCAGGGTGGCCTCGGCGGAGGTCAGTGGCTGGAGCAACGCCAGGTCGGCGCGGCTCAACGCGTCCACATCGGCCGGGGTCAGCTCGTCGCGTACCACAAGGGTGGCCCGCCACGGCGGGCCCGGCGCGGCCTCGGCCGCCACCGGCCCGGCGTCGACGATCAGCAGCAACGGACGCAGCGCGGTGCCCACCCCGTCGGCGACCGCCCGACCGGGAGGGAGCAACGGGATCGTGCCGCCCGGCGCGCCAACCCCTCGGATGAACGGTTCCCAGGCGCGTGGCCGGGCGGTCTGCACCACCACCAGGGCGCCGAGTGCCAGGGCGCGCAGGGCCACCAGCTGGGCTGCCCGCACCCCGCCGACCAGCAGCACACGGGTGCTCTCCGGCCGGAACAGTCGCACTGTGACGGCTCGCCCGTGCCGGTTGGTGCCGACCATCATTCCCGCGTCGCCCAGGGACAGCTCCCAGTCGTCGACCGCCGAGCCGGGTCGCGCTCCGGGCGTCGGTGGGCGGGGCTGCGCCCCGGGTGCCGTCAGCGCCAACGGCAGCGTGGCGGCGAGCCCGCTCAGGTGGGCGCCGTCCAGTCGGCGTAGTTTTCCGCCCAGGTCGGTCACCAGGCGGGTCAGCGCCTCGGTGGCCGCCGCCAACTCGGTCGCCGTCGCGGCGGCCAGGCGTACGGTCAGCTCGGTCGGCACTCCGCCGGCCGCCGGCGGACCCGACGACGTCGACATCGTCGGCGACGGGCCTGAGCAGATCGACACCGTCGTGGCCGTCGCCGGCAGTGCGAGCAGGCGGGGCACCAGCCGGCGTCCAGCCGCAGCACCCGCGTCGGGCCAGTGGAGCAGACGGAAGGTGGCCTGGACGAGAGTGCCGGACCGGATCGCCGGCCAGGACTCCCGGACCGGTTCGCCGTCGTGGTGGGCCAACTCGCCCAGGACACGCAGCGCCGCCGGCACCCCGAGCGGCCTCGCGGCCAACGGCCCGAGCCGGCGGACGATCCGGCGGACCGTGCCGGCGAGCACCCGGCGCAGGTCCTCCTCGGACCAACCGTTCACCCGCAGCACCCGGACCGCCACCACCGCCCGCTCGCGCCCGGGGAGCCGCCCGTCGGTGAGCTGCCGGTACGACGTGCCGACAGTGCCACCGGCGCTCGGCACCGGCGCCGGCGCACCGGCGAGCAGCAGTTGGACCAGCAGCGGGGGCTGGTCCGGCCCGGTCGGGGGGAGCAACGCGGCCGGGGCGGGAATCGCCTGGGACACGTCGCCCAGCAGGTCGCCGGGGTCACCGAGCTCCAGGAGCGCGACCATGCCGGTGGTGTCCTCCAGGACGGCCGCCGGCCCGCCGGTCAACTCGGTCGAGCGGACGACGGTGCCCGGGGCGACCAGGTCGAGCAGTTCGGCCGGGTCGGCCGGCCCGCTCAACGCCCGCCGGCGGGTGAGGTGCCCGATGGCGGTGCCCAGCCACTCGAACAGCCACCGCCCCCGCACCGGCACCCAGGCGGCGGCCACCAGCAGCACGGCCACCAGTACGGCCGCCGCGACGACCGGTGCGGGTCGGCCGAGGGTGACGAGCACCAGCGCCGCCGCGACCTGTGCGGTGACCAGTTGGCCGGCTCGCGCTCCGGCAGCCGCCCGACGGCCGAGTGCGACCCAGTGGGCCACCGGCGACCGGCGACGGGGGATGCGCTGATCGACCGGTCCCGGGCCCCGGTCGGTGGGTCGACCCGGCCCGCCCACCCGTGCGGAGGCGCCTGCCTCGGGCCCGACCGGGGTCGGCGGGTGCGGCCCTCCGGTGGTGATCGCCGGCACCGTGCCTCCTCGACCATTGGGGACCGGGTCGGGCGGCCGGCCGCCCTCCGGCGGTCCGTCACACGCCGCGACGTGGCTGCGGCACATCGTAAGCGACCGATGGGCTCCTCGGTTGTCCACAGGGGAAGCCGGTGGGGTAGCAGAACCGCTACGAGGTCGCTACCGTCAGCCACGAAGTCCTTCGCTGACCCGTGTCTCAGTGCTCGACGACCGGGCCAAGCGACGACGCGTCGCCCCAGGGTGGGCGCGTCGACGGCCAGGTGCGATCCGAGAGACGAGGTGACGTCCGGATGTCCCAAACCAAGGCAGAAGCAGCGGTGATGCAGCAGACTGCCGCGAAGTTCGAGCAGGTGGACCAGTCGTTGCAGTCCATGCTGACCGGCCTGCTGGCCGAGCTGGAGGTGTTGCAGCAGGCCTGGCGTGGCGCTGGTGGCCGGTCGTTCGAGCAGGTCAAGCAGCAGTGGTCACAGGACCAGGCGGCGCTGCACCGCGCGCTGCGCGAGACCGCCGGTGCGATCCGCACCGCCGGTCGGCAGTACGACGTGTCCGACGACGAGGTGTCCAGCCGGGTGGCCGGCACCAACCGCGGCGGCATCCAGTTGCCGCTCTGATCCCGCTTGGGGAGGGAATCCGATGGACCATGGTGTGCTGGTCGTCAACTTCGCCGCGCTGCAGCAGGCCGGCGCTGACATTCAGAAGGCGTTGAACACCCTCGACGCGCAACTCGGCCAACTCGAACGCGACGCCGCCCCACTGGTGGCGAGCTGGACGGGCGAGGCGCGACAGGCATACGAGCAGCGGCAGGCGAAGTGGCGCTCGGCCTCGCAGGACCTGCAGGCCATGCTGCGTGACATCAGGTTGGCGGTGAACGACTCCGCCACCGACTACCTGGACACCGAAAAGAAGAACACCGGGCTGTTCCAGTGAGCGATGTGGGCCGGGAGCGCTGACCGTGTCCGGGCCAGCGCCCCGCCCGCAACCGGTCGGCGGTCAGGGCCGCACGCCGGCGGGCTCAGGCCGTGCGCGGGCGGGCTCAGGCCGTGCGCGGGCGGGCTCAGGCCGGGCCGGCCGGGCGCCAGCGTCGACGGGTACCACGGGGCACCACCAGGGCGAGCAGCGCCACTGTGACCGCCGTGATGCCGGCCACCGCCCCGACCAGCAGGGCTCGGTCCCGTGCGGCGGCCCGGCGGGCCTGGCGGGCGAGCTGCGCCGGGTCGGCCCGGTCGTCGGCGAGGGCGGCGACCGGCCGCGCGCCGGCCGCACGGCCGCCGCTGGTCTCGGTGACCGCCCGGTAGGGGTTCAACACCCCGGCGCCGTATCCGCCGCCCCGGCCCGCGCCCGGAGCTGGGTCGGCGGTGGCGATGATCCGCTCCGCCACCTGGGCGGCGGTCAGCTCCGGCCGGTACTGCCGCAGCAACGCGGCGGTGGCGGCCACGAAGGGCGCCGCGTAACTGGTGCCTTCGACCCGATGGTGGCCGGCACCGGGCGCGGCGGTCAGCACCTCGCTGCCCGGGGCCACCAGGTCGACGTACGGGCCGGTCTGCGAGAACGCCGCCCGCCCGCCGTCCGCCCCGATCGCGCCCACGCCGAGCACCCCGTCGTAGCCGGCGGGGAACGGTCGGGGGTTCCCGCTGTCGTGCAGATTGCCGGCGGCGGCCACCAGCACCACGTCCCGGTCGACCGCGTACCGCACTGCCGAACGGACCTCCGGGTCGTCCGCGTACAGCACCACGGACAGGTTCACCACGTCGGCGTCATGATCTACGGCCCACCGGATGGCCCGGGCGAACTCGTCGGCGCTGACCGTGCGCCCCGACTCCCGTCCCTGCACAACCTGCTGCTCACTCACCCGCACCGGCAGGATTCGGGCACCCGGTGCCAGACCGCGGAAGGCGACGTCCGAGCGGGGTGCCGCGGCGATGATGCTCGCCACACCGGTGCCGTGCCCGGCGCAGTCCCGACCGCCGTCCCCGCCGGGGTCGAGCAGGTCGACGCCGGCCAGCACCCGTCCAGCCAGCTGCGGGTGCACCCGGTCCACCCCGGAGTCGACCACCGCGACGGTCACCCCGGCGCCGGTGGCCAGCGGCGCGAGCCGCGCCGGGTCGTACCGTTGCTGTGGCCAGGGCCTGGCCGCGACCGGCCGGACGGGGGCGAGTGCTGTCGCGCACGCCGGCGCCGCCCGGAGCCCGGCGGTGGCGGCGACGGTCGGAAGGGCCGGTACGGTCAACAGGCTGGCGGCCAGACCTGCGAGGACCGGGCGCGTGATCGATTGGGACATCGACACCCTCCGTATCGCGTCGGCTCCGGAACGGGATGTTATCTCCTCCTCCGGGCCCTGGCAGGCCGCCGCCGGCCAGCCATTGTGATCTTGGTACCACCTTGTAGGTTGTACGCGATACCTGTGGCCTGTTCTCGGAAGGGGAGGTGGCCGTGACCGCATGGGAGCCGGCCACGGAGGCCGAGGTGGCGATGCGCGACGCGCTGCGCGCCAACGACCAGGAGCTCTACTTCCGGCTCCTGTCCCGCACCGATGTGCTGCTGCCGGTCTCCGCGCCGACGCAGCCCGGCCAGCCACCCGCCGGATGGGGCACCTGGACCACCGGCGGCCGGACCCACGTCCTGGCCTTCACCTCCGCCGCCGCCCTGCGAGCCTGCCTCGGCGATCACGCCGGCAGCAACCGACGCATCCCCTTCGCCGATCTCGCGGCCAGCTGGCCCAATCACGAGTGGTGGCTCGCCGTCAATCCGGGTCTGCCGGTCGAGGGTTACCTGCCGGCCTGGTTCGTGTCCCAGCTGTCCCGAGGCGACGTGCGACTGCCCGGCCGTGCCATGGGTGCCCGCGCTCGCCTGGAGCGAGCCGAGACGTTGGCCCGCACCCGGCCCGGCATGCCACCGCGGGACGCCGCGCCAGCCACTGGATCGCCTCCCGTGACGGGGGTGACCCCGTCCGGGCCCGAGAGTGCTCCGCTCGCACCCCGAAGGCCCGCGCGGAGCCCGGGCCCTCGGGTGGGTGCCCCGCCGGTGCCGGGTCCGGCGCCCCGGCCGCCCGTCCCCGCTGAGCCGCCGCGCCGACCTGGCGAGGAGGACCTGCCCGCCGCCGGTCAGCGGCACCCGACCGAGCCGCCCCGGCCCGCGCCGGGCAACGGAGCGCTGCCCCGTGCCGGCCGGCCGTCCCGGGTCACCCCGTTGGCGCCCGCCGGCCCCACCACCGACCAGGCCGGGCCGGGCGCTGGCTGGCCGGCAGCAGCGACCCGGCCGGGCGACGTCGACGGCCCCGCTCCGGCTAACGGCAACGGTGGCCCCCAGGCCGCGCCCCGGCGCTCCTTCTTCGACCCCAGCCCGGCCCGCGATCCCGCCCCGAGCGGGGGGCGCCCCGGTGACCGGGCGGCCCCGCCGACCCGGTTCGGACGAGGCAGCCAGCCCTTCCCTCGCCGCCGCCCGGCCGATGCGCCGGCCGACGAGACCACGACGCGGGCCTTTCCGATGGCGGCGGACCCGGCAGCCACCCAGCCGGTACGACGGCCGGAGGGCGGTCTCGGCGCGTCCCGCGGGATGGACGCGCCGCCATCCGGCGAGGAGATCACCCAGCCGCTGCCGCCGCGCCGGCACACCCCGCTGGCTGAGGAACCCACCCGTGCGTTCCGGATGACCGGTGAGCCTCCCCTGACCTGTGCGCCTGGGCGGCCATCGGCGGACGAGACGCAGGCGATTCCGCAGGCCCGGCCGGGCCGGTTCGACACGGCGGAGGATCTGCCGGTGTCCGTCGCGGAACCGGTCTCCGGGCAGCCCGCGCCGCGCCGCGGCTTCACGCCCATCGTCATCGAGGGCACCATCATCGAGTCCCGCGATCTCACCGACCCGGTCGAGAGCAGCGCGCCGGTCGACGCGCCCCGGCGGCCCAGCCCCGCCGAGGCCGCCCCGCCGGCGTTCGGCTCGACGCCCCCCGGTCCGGGCCTGTTCGGTCCCTCGTCCTTCGGTTCCAGCCCATCCGGGCCCACGCCGTTCAGCCCTGGTCAGCCCGCCCCGAGCCCGTCCGCCCCGCACCCCGTGATTCCGACCGGGGCAGGCGCTCCCGGCGGTGGGCTGGGCGACCCGCGATTCGACGGCCGCGTCGACGCCCCGCTGCGTGACGACCGCGCCGACACTGCTGTTTCGTCGGCCGGCCCGGCCGGTACGGACCAGGCCGGCGGCGAGGGCAGCGGCGCGAGCGTGATCGCGGACGAGGTTCCGCACCCGCCGGCCGACGAGCCGCCGCCGGTCGAGTTCGAGCCGGCCAACACGGTCGAGGAGGACCTGCTCAGCGCCGCCGGCTCGGGCAGTACCGACACGTTCCTGTCCACCCTGCTGCTGGCCCGGGTGCTACTGCCGGCCGCACCGGACTCGGTGCGGGGAAGCCGCCCTGGGGATCCCGGCTTCGTCTGGCGTACCGGGCAGCTCGACGGCGAGACGTACGTGGTGGTCTACACGTCGTCGGAGCGCCTCGCCGACCATGTCGAGGGGGACGTCGACACGGTCCGGGTGAAGTTCGCCCAACTGATCCGGCGCTGGCCCGACGAGGACTGGTCGTTCGCCGTCAACCCGGGCACGCCGGTGGGTGCCAAGTTGCCCGGCGAGCAGATCGTCGCGTTGGCCAACTGGGCCGCCGAGGTGGGGCTCGGCGACGACCTGGAAGTGGACCAGGTGGAAGCGCCGGCCGTGGCCGAACCCGCCGCCCGTCCCCGGTACGCCCCCGCAGCGGTCGACCCGACCCGGCCGACGGTCATGCAGAAGGCGATCGCCCCCAGCCAGCTCGCGTACTACCTGGATCGTGGGTACGACCGGGTGTCCGGGTTCGTGCACCGGGCCGGTGAGCTGTCCCACCTGACCACACCGGCTCAGCTGCACGAGGCGCTGGGCCTCAGCTACCCCGGTTCGCCGTTCGCTCCGGACGCCGAGGAGATCTACGTGCTGCGCTGGCCGGCGCACCGGCCGAGCCTCTACCGCATCCCGTACGGCGGTCAGAACGAGCCGGCGATGCGGGCCATGGAGGGCTGGGTCATCGAACGTCCGCCGTTCCGGGGCAACGGCTTCGCCCCGGGTGAGAGCAGCGACGTGGTGGCGGAGTTCAAGGTGGACAGCGCACGGCTGCCGCACGGTGCCCAACTCTGGCGCATCGGCGCGGACGGCAGCGAGCGGGTGGTCGCGGAGCTGGACACCGACTCGGTCACCTGGCGACGGGTCGGGGAGGCGTGATGCGCGACGGTTACGTGGCCCGTTGGCAGGGCCGGGAATACCAGGCCAGCCCGGACGCCGACGAGATCCGGCTCTACCAGCCCGAGGCGGGCGAGGGCTTCGAGGAGGTCCGCGCGGGCCGCTACGTCCGGGTGCTGCCGGTGAGCGAGATCGAGGATCTGGCGTACGTGCGGACCACCTGCACCTGGCAGGGGCAGCCGTTCATAGTGCTCGGCGAGCACGACGCCTGGCTGCGGGTGGAGTACACCGGTGGTCGCTGGCCGGTGGCCGAGGCGATGCGGCTGGAGGTCTTCGACTTCGGCGTCTACCAGGGTTGGGCGCCGGCCGCCGAGGTCACCGACCTGCGGGAGCAGCGGGTCTGACCGGTCAGGTCTTCGCCCACCGCAGGATTTCGCCGAGCACCAGCTCCGGTGCCTCCAGGTGCGGGAAGTGCCCCACCCCGTCGAGCAGTCGCCACTCGTACGGGGCGACGACGTACCGGCCGGAACCCAGCGCGGTGCGGGGCAGGGAGGCGGTGTCCAGGGCACCGTGCAGTTGCAGGGTCGGGGTGGACAGCGGCTTCTGCATCAGGCGGACGAACCGGTAGCCGTGCAGTCGCAGCAGCGAGCGGAACGCCCAGCGGTAACCCTCCAGCGCGCAGAACGCGGCCTGCGGGATGCACATCGCCTCCCGGCACCGCTCGGCGTACGCCTCGAAGTCCGGCCCGGCCACCCACTGTGGGCCGCCCCAGCGGCGAATGATCTCGCCGACGGCCGCCGCACCGTCGCGGGTCAGCACGTGCTCGTAGCGGGGTAGCTGGAACTTCAACGCCGGGGTGGAGGCGGTGAACTGCCCGCGCGGGTCGGCGAAGATGGCGGCGCGCAGTCGCAGCGGGTGCGGTGCCCCCAGCACCACGAGCCGGCGGACCAGGGACGGGTGGAACGAGGCCACCGTCCAGGCCACCATGCCGCCGAGGCCGCTGCCGACGATCGTCGCGGATCGTTCACCGAGCGCGCGGATCAGCCCGGCGATGTCGGCGGCGAGGGTGTAGCCGTCGTACCCCCGGGGTGGTTTGTCGCTGGCGCCGTAGCCGCGCAGGTCGACGGCGACCGCCCGGAAGCCGGCGTCGGCGATGGCCGGCAGCATCTGGTGCCAGGCCCACCAGTGCTCCGGGAAGCCGTGCAGGAAGAGCACCATCGGCCCGGTGCCGCCCTCGACCACGTGGAACCGGCTGCCGTTGGCGCCGACGAAACGGTGCGTCCACGGCCCCTCGGTGAGGACACAGGACTCGTCGACGGCCCCGCCGCGCTGGTCGGTCATGGCAGACAGCCTAGGACCCGGTTGCCGCAGGCGACCCTGGTGGTCGCGTTGAACAGGGGAAAGCCCCGGGTTGCCCCGGAGCGGGACCAGGGGCACCGGCTCGACTGAGGCAGGTCCGGCCATCCCGGAGGTGGCGCACAAAGGGCGACGCCCCGGGCAGATGACCTGCCCGGGGCGTCGCTGGTTGGTGCGGGATCAGTGGTCAGCTGACCCGGATCTTCATCGCGGTGCCGTCCTGCTCCAGAACCTTGATCTTGACACCGGTCGCGGGGAGCTTGACGCCGTGGTTCGGCAGCTCCTCGTAGAAGTACTTCTTGGTGTCGTCGAACAGCGGCTCAGCAGCCTGGCCACGGATGTACTGCGGCTGGCTGTTGAGGTGCAGGGTGAACGAGTCGGCCTTGTTCAGGCTGAACGGTGCGTCGTACACCTGGACGCGGGCCCGCCACGGAGCCCCGGTCAGGTTGTAGATCGGGCGCGGGTGCGCGTCGATGTACAGGTTGCGACCCTCACCGGGGTGACCACCCGGGTTGGTCGGGGATGCCGGGGCGGTGTTGTTGTCGTCCCAGCGGGTGTTCCAGTACGAGATGAGCAGGCCCTCCTGGTACGCGTAGTGGTCCACCCAGTCCGGGCGGGTGTTCGCGTAGCCGAAGAAGTACGGGCCGGTCTTCAGGTACTTGTCGTACGAGACGTACGAGCGGTTGCCGGCGATGTAGAAGTTGTCGAACTCGTCGGTGTACGTGGCACCGACGACCTCCCACTCGTCGAGCGCCCAACCCGCGTCGGTCTCGGCGCCGTCGCTGAGCACGGTCTGGCCGTCGGCGGTCACGGTGATCGCGTCACCGAAGAAGCCGCCCTCGGACACGCCACCGTCGGTGACGTAGTGCAGGCGGACCTGCGCCACCTTGCCGGCCAGCGAGTTCAGCGGAATGTTGATGTCCGCCCAGGCGCCGTTGCTGCTGCCGTCGAGGGCCGGGCGGCCGGCGCCGTCGACGCCGATCGGCTGGCCGTTGACGGTGCCGTCCAGGTCGGTCCAGGTCTGACCACCGTCGGTCGACGCCTCGAAGTAGAGGTAGTCGTAGGTCTCCTCGATGCTGTACTTGCCCTTGAGCGACAGCGCCGCCGCGGACTTGCCGGTGAGGTCGAACGTCCTCGTCATGGTGCCGTCGAGGTTGTCCTTGTTACCGGAGAAGTACTGCTTCGAGCCCTCGAACGGCGCACCGTAGTCGAAGGTGTACTCCCGCTTCGGCAGCACGACCACGACGGCCTGTGCCTTCTTCGAGTTGTACTCCTGCGGGCCGAGCTCCAACGTGCGCTTCTGCCCCGCCACGACCACCTCGTAGTCGAGCCAGCCGAGCTGGAACTTGTTCCATGCCCCGAGGTCGCCGCCACGGTCGCCGATGCCGGCGTCGTTCTTGGCGCCGAGCCGGCTCTGGGCCATCAGGGTCCAGTGCTCGTTGCTGTTGTCCGCCGGGCCGTAGTCGTCCGGCAGGCCCAGGTCGTGGCCGTACTCGTGGTAGAAGACGCTGCGGCCGCCGTTTTCCGGCTGGATCGTGTAGTCGCGGATCCAGACGCCGGTGTTGCCGATCTCGGTGCCGCCGATCGGGAAGTTCGGCGGGCCGACGGGCGAGCTGTTGAAGGCCGACCAACGGTGGCTCCAGATGGCGTCCTCACCCTGCTGCGGGTCACCGTCGGCCTGGTCGCCGCCGGAGTGGACGATCTGGAAGTGGTCGATGTAGCCGTCCGACTCGTTGAAGTCGCCGTCACCGTCGTAGTCGAAGCGGTCCCACTGGTCGAAGGACTTCATCTCGGTGGCGATCTGGGCGTCCGTCCGGCCCTTGGCCTTCTGGTCGGCGACCCACTGGTTGGCGGCGTCGCGGATCAGGTTCCAGGTGCTCGGGCAGACGGAGTCGGCGCAGACGGCGGGGTCGCCGGTCGGGTCGTCGTCGGCCTTCGGGTCGTCGGAGCGACCGTAGCGGGCCTCGTTGTACCGGACCTTGACCCAGTCGGTCACCTCACCCTCGACGGTGTAGCGACCCGAGGACTGCGCCTCGTAGTACTGCTTGAGCGACTCGTCGCCCGGGTTGGTGCCGAAGTAGAGCTGGCGGAAGTGCTCCGGGCTGAAGTCCGGCTGCCAGATGGTGGAGTTGTCCACGGCCCGGTTGGGCTCGGGGATCTTGTTGTGCAGCGGCCCCTCGAACGTCGCCGGGCCGGCGACATCCGGGTTCATGTCCTTGTCCGGGTAGGACGGGTGCCGCTCGTCACCGAACTCGGCCAGGATCACGAAGATCTTGTCGGTCCGCTCACGCTTGAGCTCGACGTACTGGTCCCTGGTCTGCGCGCCGGCGCCGGCGCGTGCGCGAGCGTTGGCGCCCGTTCCGCCCGCCTTGCCGACCTCGCCGACCTTGACAACCGTGCTTCCGTTGCGCTCGATCGGCTTGCTCCGACCGGTCAGCACGTCGCTGAGACCCTGCTGACGCAGCGCGCGGCGCTTCTCCTCGAGCTTGTCGGGGAGCTCATCCTGCAGTGACTGCGGTTCGGCAGCGGCCGGTGCTGCTGCCGGCAGTTTGGGCTGAGGCGCCGCCGAGGCGGACGGGCCGAAAGCCAGGCCTGTCGCCGTCAGTGAGAGCCCGAGCAGACCCACTGCGACTTTGCGCACGTGGTACCTCCGGTTTGAGGGAACCGGCCCAACGGGGGTACGGGCCGGTGGGAGATCGATCCCACTAGTGGGACCATTGGTGAACATAGTTACTGGCGGGACGGGTGGGAAGAACCTCGCGTCGATTTGTTGCAAGATTTTGTTGGGAATGCTTTTCACCGTCACACCCCGCCGGTTCATCAGCCGTGCTGACCAGCGCGAGCCCGGACGCGAACGTATACAACGACATTTTTCGATCAAGCTGAGCGCACTTACGACAGTGGGGCCGGCAGCGTCTCCGCCACCGGCCCCACAGTCAGTTCTCGATCCGTGAAACCGTTACTTCTTCGCCGGAGTCACGTAGATCATGGCTGACGAGTTGTCCCCGGCAGCCTTCTTGATCGTCAGCGAGACGCCGTAGTTCACGCCCTGGTCGCCGGGGTTTCCGGTGCCCAGCACGATCGCGCCACCGCCCAGGGTCACGCCGTAGAACTCCGGCGCCGGGCTGCCGTCCGGGTTGGTGACCCGGGTGGTGTACGGCGCGTTGTTACGCGACGGCAGGACCACCGACGCGTCGTTGTCCCGGGCGTAGGCAGCGCCATCACGCATCTCGATGCCCGGGTAGTAGCCCTTGGCGTCGGTGAACGCCTTCACCGGCGGGAGCCCCTTGAACTTCGTGCAGTACGCGCTGTACGGCTCGTCCGCCGCCTCCAGGCACTCGGTGAACGGGTACGTCCGGTTCAGCGTGAAGGCCGCGTTCGAGGACTGCGGGCGGCTCGGCAGGTTGTCCGTCACCGACGGGTCCTTCACGGCCGCCTCGCCGGTGCGCCGCAACGGGTCGAAGTGCGAGTCGACGATGAGCAACCCGCCCTTCGCGCCGTAGCTGGGCAGCGAGGTCATCTGCCCGGTGACGTGGTTGACGTCGCCGAGCGCGGTGTCCCGGTACCAGACCAGCATGCCCGGCGCGTTGTAGGAGATCCGGTCGACCTTCCACGCCTCGTGCGAGTAGATGGTGTCATAGGCGTACTGCAGGCCCTTGTCGAAGCCGTCGAAGTTGCGCCACTCCGCCAGGTAGTACTGGGCGTGCACCTCGGTGCCGCTGGAGACCTTCCAGCCGCCACCGGTGGTGTCGACGAAGGTGCCGCCGTTGGCCGTCCAGCCGTTGGCGCCGCCCTCGACGTCGTCGCTCCAGGTGGTGGCGCCGCCGCCGGTGACCGAGAAGTCGTCGACGAACCAGTTGCGCTCCTCGAACGCCTCGTCGGTGGCCAGGCGCAGCCGCACCTGGACCGTCGTGCCGGCGTACGCCGACAGGTCGACGTAGTCGTGCCGCCAGCCGTCGGTGCTGCCGGTCAGGCCGTACTTCTTGCCGCCGAAGTCGTTCATGCGGCCGTTGGGGTCCGGGTAGCCGTCCGGCGTGGTGACCACCGTGCCGCCCTCGTCGTACACCTTCTGCTCGGTCCAGGTCGTACCGCCGTCGGTGGAGAGCTCCACGAAGCCGTAGTCCCAGTCCTCCTCGATGATGTAGTTGTTCCACATCCAGAACTTCGAGTCGGCAGCCGCCGGCACGTCGACCGAGCGGCTCAGCTTGACGTCGGCCCACTCCTGGTCGTTGTTGCTGTGCCACATCTTCGTGCCGCTGTGCGGGGTCGCCAGCGTCGTCACCTTGTCCGGCAGGTCGACCTTGATGCCGTCCTCGGAGTCGATCGGGGTGCGTGACGTCTGGCCGAGCTTCACCTCGCGCGGGTTCGACCCGGGGCGGATGGTCAGCGGGTCGGCCCAACCGAGCACCCACTTGTCCCAGATGCCCATGTGCGTCGGCAGCGCCTGGAAGATCTCACCCGAGTGCGAGCCCGAGGCCATCAGGTCCCAGAAGTCCACGTCGGAGTCGGCGTTGCCGGACGTGTCGTAGAGGTCCGGCAGACCCAGGTCGTGGCCGAACTCGTGGGCGAAGACGCCGACGCCGGCGTCCTCCGGCTGCACGATGTAGTTCGACGCCTTCAGGTTGGTGCCCGGGATGGTGTAACCACCGGCGACCGTGGAGGAGTGCGCCCACACGGCGTACACGCCCTCGGCGCCGCCGCCGCGGGACTTGCCCTGGCCGGCGTGCACCAGCACGAGGTGGTCGATCACGCCGTCCGGCTCGAAGACGTTGCCGTCACCGTCGCGGTCGGCCTGGTCCTCGATGTCGTAGTCGGCCCACGGGAAGTCCGGGTCCTTCGCGACGAGCGCGTCGATCGCGTCGGTCGCCAGGCGGCCCGCGCCGGCCGGGTTGTCCGGGTGGCCGTTCATCGACTGCTCACGGCCGGGAACCCACGCGCCGGTCTCGTCCTGGAAGCAGCGGTTGGCCGCGTACCAGCCCTCCGAGTGCGGCACTGTGATCCACGGGCTGGCCTGCCCGTCCACCGTGTACGCGTTCTTGGACATCTCCAGGTACATGTTGTGCATGGTGCGACCGGACAGGTCGATGCCCTTCTTGCCGTCCGGGCCCTTCAGGTCCGTGCGGACCCGCTCGGTGATGCCCTTCTTGCTGTAGAGCATCTTGTTGTAGTGCTGCGGGGAGAAGTCCGGCACCCACATCGAGTTGTTGTCCTCGTGGGGCAGGCGCGCCGGGTCCGGGATCTTGTTGTGCTTCGGGCCGTTCTGGACCGTGCCGGGGACGCAGGTGCGGTCCTCGAACACCGTCTTGGGGACCATGACGCCGGTGAAGTCGTCGTTGGCCTTGTCGTTGAACTCCACCAGCAGCGTCAGCAGCTTCGCCGTCTGGGTGGTCGGGGCCTTCTTGAACTTGCGGGGGTTCTGACCCGTCTTCAGCGACTTGGCCTCGTCCTTGGCCAACTGCCGTGCGGTCACCGGGTTGCCCCGAGCGTGCTTCTGGTCGAACGCTCGCGCGGACTCCGCGGCAGGGGTGTAGATGCCACCCTTGCCCTTCACCTCACGGCCGGTGGTGTCCGGCTGCACCTCGGGCTCGGCGTAGTTGATGTAGTGCTCGTCGGCGCCGATCACCGCCAGAGGGGTGCCGGACGGCGACTGGGCCGCCGCGCTGCCACTCACGGTCAGTGAGGTGGCCGCGAGGGCGATGGCGGGCAGTGCGACGAGTAGACGTCGCCGCGCCCTGGACTGCGGTTTGTGGTTCATGCCGCTCCGTTTCTCGGGCATGGGGAGGAGGACGTTGGCGTGGTCGACCATCGATGTGATGCGTGTCGAACTCTTCCAACCTGCGTGAACCTAAAGCACAACCGGCCGAAAGGACAGCGGTGGCCCACGCCTGTGCCCGTTCAGCTTCTCCCGACTCCCCCGACCGACCGATGTGACAGTGGCGGGGCGGCGCAAACCGTACCCGTAAGACACGACGGAGGGTGGCGGTCCGCACGGACCGCCACCCTCCAATGAGTACGCCTACCGTCAGTCCTCGTCGGACTTCGTACCGCTCATCCCCGAGGAGATCAGGTCCATCACCGAGGAGTCCTGCAACGTGGTCACGTCGCCCAGCGACCGGTTCTCCGCCACGTCCCGCAGCAACCGGCGCATGATCTTGCCGGAGCGGGTCTTCGGCAGCTCCGGCACCAGCATGATCTGCCGCGGCTTGGCGATCGGGCCGAGCGTCTTCGACACGTGGTTGCGCAGGTCGGCGATGAGCTGCTCGCCCGCCTCACCGGCGATGTCAGTGCTGCCCCGCGGAATGGCGAACGCGACGATCGCCTGACCGGTGGTCGGGTCGGTCGCGCCGACCACCGCCGCCTCGGCCACCGACGGGTGCGACACCAGCGCCGACTCCACCTCGGTCGTCGAGATGTTGTGCCCGGACACCAGCATCACGTCGTCCACCCGGCCGAGCAGCCAGATGTGCCCGTCGTCGTCCTTCTTCGCACCGTCGCCGGCGAAGTACATGCCCTGGAAACGCGACCAGTACGTGTCGATGAACCGGTCGTCGTCACCCCAGATGGTGCGCAGCATCGACGGCCACGGCTCGCGCAGCACCAGGTAGCCGCCACCACCGTTCGGCACCGACTGGCCCTGGTCGTCCACCACGTCGGCCACGATGCCCGGCAGCGGCGTCATCGCCGAACCCGGCTTGGCCGCCGTCACCCCCGGCAACGGCGAGATCATGATCGCGCCCGTCTCGGTCTGCCACCAGGTGTCCACCACCGGCAGCTCGCCCCGGCCGATGTGCTCCCGGTACCACATCCAGGCCTCCGGGTTGATCGGCTCGCCGACGCTCCCCAACAGGCGCAGCGACGACAGGTCGAAGCCCGCCGGGATGTCGTCGCCCCACTTCATCATCGTCCGGATCAGGGTGGGAGCGGTGTAGAGGATGCTCACCCCGTACTTGTCGATGATCTCCCAGAACCGGCCCTTGTGCGGCGTGTCCGGGGTGCCCTCGTACATCACCTGGGTGGCGCCGTTGGAGAGCGGGCCGTACACGATGTAGGAGTGCCCGGTGACCCAGCCGATGTCGGCAGTGCACCAGTAGACGTCCGTCTCCGGCTTCAGGTCGAACACCGCGTGCGTCGTGTACGACGCCTGGGTGAGGTAACCGCCGGTGGTGTGCAGGATGCCCTTCGGGCGGGCCGTGGTGCCGCTGGTGTAGAGGATGAACAGCGGGTGCTCGGCGTCGAACGGCTGCGCGGTGTGCTCGGCCGACGCGGTCTCCACCGTCTCGTGCCACCAGTGGTCCTTCTCCGACCACGCCACGTCCTCGCCGGTGCGGCGGACCACGAGGACGTGCTCCACCGACGGGGAGTTCGCCACCGCCTCGTCCACAGTGGGCTTCAACGCCGACGGCTTGCCCCGCCGGTAACCACCATCCGCGGTGATCACCACCTTGGCGCTGGCGTCCTGGATCCGGTTGCTCAACGAGTCGGCGGAGAAGCCACCGAAGACCACACTGTGCGCGGCGCCGATCCGGGCGCACGCCAACATGGCAACCGCCGCCTCCGGGATCATCGGCAGGTAGATCGCCACCCGGTCGCCGGCGGTCACCCCCAGGTCGGTGAGCGCGTTCGCCGCCCGGCAGGTCAGCTCGTGCAGGTCCGCGTACGTGATGGTGCGGGTGTCGCCCGGCTCGCCCTCCCAGTGGATCGCCACCTTGTCGCCCCGGCCCGCCTCGACGTGCCGGTCCAGGCAGTTGTACGCGACGTTGAGCTGCCCACCCACGAACCACTTCGCGAACGGCGGGTTCGACCAGTCGAGCACCTCATCCCACTTCTTCGACCAGGCCAGCCGATCGGCCTGCTTCGCCCAGAAGGCCAGCCGGTCGGCCTCCGCCTCGGCGTACGCGTCGATGGTGACGTTGGCGTGCGCGGCGAGTTCGGCCGGCGGGGGGAACTGGCGCGTCTCGTTCAGCAGATTGGCCAATGCCTCGCTCATGCCGTGACTCCTCATCCTCGGGGTGACCTGGGTCTCGATGGCACGAGGGTAGTCGCGGGGCCTGCTACCGGCCACGGCTGCCCACTGCGTCGCGCCGAGTGGCCCCCGCCGCGCGCCCGGCGGCCCGTCCCGCCGGTTCGCCCCCCGGGTCGGGTGGTCCGGGTCGCGTTGCGGGCGGGTGCGGCCCGCCGCGCCGGGCCGGGTCGTTAGCGTGGCGGGGTGACCACCGACCCGCTCGCCCCGCTGCTCGCGCTCGCCGACATCTCCGCCGCCGTCGAGCAGGCCCGCGCGCGGTTCGACCAGGCGCTCGGGCACCGGGCGCTGCGCCGGCACGGTGGACAGGTCGCCGCCGAGGTCAGCCTCCGCTCCGCGGTGGCCAGCGCGGCCCTCGAAGGGGCCGGGCACGAGCGCGAGGCGGTCCGGGCCGGCACCGTCACCGACCCGGTGCTCCAGGGGGCGCTGCGGGTCGCCGGAGCGCTGCCGGGCCTGAGCGAGCTGTGGCCGAAGGCCCCCCGCCAGGCGCTCGCGAAACTGCACGTGCTCGCCGCCCGGGACCTCGTGTCAGAGGCCGAGCTGGGCCGCCCGGTCGCCGACCCCGTGGTCGCCACCCGGCTGGACGGGCTGGCCGGCCTCGTCGCCGGCGGCACGAAGGTCTCCCCGCTGGTGCTCGCCGCCGTCGTACACGGGGAGTTGCTGAACCTGCGCCCGTTCGCCGGGCCGTCCGGCGTGGTGGCCCGCGGGGCCGCCCGGCTGGTGCTGCTCGCCAGTGGCCTCGACCCGCGTGGCCTGCTCCCCGTCGACGTGGGGCACCGCGAGCGGGAGCCCGAGTACGTCGGCGCAGCCGGTGCCTTCGCCACCGGCACCCCGGACGGGCTGCGCTCCTGGCTACGCCACTACATGGCCGCCGTCGAGGTCGGCACCGACCAGCTCACCGCCATCGGAGACGAGATCCTCGCCGCCGCCTGAGCGGCTGGACGGGTTGAGGATGGTCAGGCGGTGGTGGCGGCTCGGGTGCGGCGGTGCCGGCCGTACCAGGCGATGCCGATGGCCACGCCCACCCCGACCCCCAGGGCCGCCGCGGCCACCGGGACCGCGGGACGTTCCCGCAGTCGCCGGCCCAGCGGAATCGGGTGCCGGAACTCCAGCACCGGCCACGCGTTCTCCGAGGCCAACTTGCGTAGCTGCCGGTCCGGGTTGACCACACTCGGGTGGCCCACGCACTCCAGCAACGGGCGATCGCTGTACGAGTCGGAGTAGGCGTACGAATCAGCCAGGTCGTAGCCCCGGGCGGCGGCCAACTCGCTGACCGCCTCGACCTTGCTCGGGCCGGCCGCGTAGAACTCGACCTCGCCGCTGTACCGGCCGTCCCGCACCGTCATCCGAGTGGCGATCACGTCGGTCACCCCGAGCAGCTCGCCGATCGGCCGGACCATCTCCTCGCCGGACGCCGACACCAGCACCACGTCCCGCCCAGCCGCCTGGTGCTCCTCGATCAGGGCGGCGGCTTCGGCGTACACGTAGGGGTTGATCAGCTCGTGCAGCGTCTCCGCGACGATCTGGCGAACCTGCTCCACCTGCCAGCCCTTGCAGAGCGCAGCCAGGTAGTCCCGTGTTCGGGCCATGGTCTGCTCGTCGGTGCCGCCCAGCCGGAACATCAGCTGCGCGTACGCCGACTTGACCACGTCACGCCGGGTTATCAGCCCATCCCGGTAGAACGGCCGACCGAACGCCAGGGCGCTCGACTTGGCGATGACGGTCTTGTCCAGATCGAAGAAAGCGGCACTTCGGCCCACGGCGCGAAAGTCTAGCCGGATGGTCTATCGTCGGCGGGTGCCCGGGGTCATGCCACCCCACAGACCTGCGGGCTCTCCGCTCCGCGTGATCACGCTCACACTCTGCGAGGAGATTTTCGCAGTGAGTGGAGGCAGCACCACTCGACGTGACGGGCCCGCTCAGGCAGACTTGTCCGTACGACGAGCTTTCACATCCTCGAAACAGGCAGACCCTCAGCGGTTGCACCCCCCGTGACCGCTGAGTGGTTCGGCTCGACCCCCCCGGAGCCGAACCTCCGACGACCCCCGTCTCCCCCCGACGGGGGTCGTCCCTTTCTGCTGGAAACGCTCCACCACAGCTCACAAGTCGTCCTCCGGCCCGTCCAGCCCGTCCACGGGCGGCGTTTCTGCGGCCGGAGGCAGCAGAGAGGCAGCAGAGCCGTCGAACGCCTCCAGGACGCGGGCGGCGTAGTCGTCCGGGGTGTGGGTGTACCGGTTGAGCGTGGTCGACGCCTGCTCGTGGCCCATGACCCGCTGCACCAGGTTGATCGGGACGCCGTCGGTGACCAGCCAGGTGGCGTAGGCGTGCCGCAGATCATGGAACCGCATCCCGCCGACAGCCTTGGCCGCGACGCAGGCGACGGCCTCCCGTTCGGTGGTGAACTCAGCCGACCACTCGATGCCCTCCCGATCGGGCCACGTAGCGCGGTACCGGTGCGGACCGGTGTTGGCGATCTGGCCGAGCAGACCGGCGCGGACGAGCGATGGCAGCCAGATCCGACGCCGGAAGTTCGACCGGCGCAGCGGGCGCCCAACCCGGTCGCGGAAGACCAGGGTGCGTGGGTCCGGATCGTCGGCGGCGGTGTGCAGCTCGCGGAGCGCGGCCAGGAGGAAGCCGGGCAGCGGCACGGTCCGCACCCCGGCGCGACTCTTCGGGTACGGGCGCAGCACGATCCCGCCGTGGGTTTCCTCGGCCACTTGGACTACGCGTAGCGATGCCCGGTCGAGGTCGACCGACGACCACGTCAGCCCGGCGCACTCACCCCAGCGAAGCCCGGCCCCGGCAGCGGTCGAGACGATTGCCCGGTGCCGAGGCGGGACGGCGGGCAGCAGCCGGCGTCGGAAGTCCTCCCGACTGATCGTGATCGGCCTGACGTCGCGGGACCGATCGCGCGGCAGCTTCACCCCTTCGGCGGGGTTGGTGGCGATCAGCCGGGCCTGAACTGCCGTGCGGAGGATCATCGACAGCAGTTGGTAGCACTTGGCCACGGTGGCGGGGGCGAGATCCCGACCCAGGCCGGTAACCCACTCCTGCACCGACATGAAGTCGACCTTCCCGAGCGGCCAGTCACCCCACTTCGGCAGGACGTGCGTGCGGAGCATGGAGACGGTCCGCTCGCTGGTACGCGCCTCGACGACTCGGGTGGCGAGCCACTGCTGAGCGAACTCACCGAAGCGGGTACGACCGGCGTGCGGGTTGACGTAGGTGCCCCGGTTCAGGCCGCTCTCGACCTCCGTCAGGAAGGCATTGGCCTCCCGCTTCGTGCGAAAGCTCTTGGACTTCTGCCCGCCGGCAGGGTCACGCCAGCAGGCGCGGAAGGGTGCCAGCCGGGGTCTTGCGAACGAAGCCCATCAGTGCCTCCGGCCGTGCTCGGTGCCGGTGGCGGCGGGTTGTTCGGTGACGCCGTCGAGCCAGGCGTGAAACCGGGTGCGCGGGATGAGCCAGCGACCGCCGAGGCGGGTCGCGGGGATCGTTCCGTCCCGGACGAGGGCGTAGGTGCTCCCGAGCGAGAGGCCGAGCAGCTTGGCGACTTCCCGGACGGTGTAGGTGACCGGCTCGACGAGGCCTGCCCCGGTGCGAGGGACGAGCCGAACAACCGGGCTGGGTCGGGCGGTGGTGCTCATGACGGGTGACCTCCTCAGGTCTGTCGGGGTCAGGCAGCGGCCGACGCGGTGCCGGCCGGGGTGGTGCCGAGTTCGTGGGCGAGTTCTTCGCGGCCGGTGGTTCGTCGTTCGCGTGCCATGGCGGCGGCGGTGTTGGCGAGGAGTGCGTCTCCGGTGGTGTGCCAGCCGACGCCGGCGAAGGTGAGGGTGCCGACGATGAGTGTCGTGTCGTCTTCGTCGAGGTGGTCGACGGCGCGGAGGGTGCCGGGCTGCTCGTCGGCCTGGTCCTGGTGCTCATGCCGTCGGTAGGTGACGCGAGTGTCGCGCAGGAGTTGGAAGGTGACGGAGTAGCGGCGGGCTTTGGTGAGGAAGTGGCCGCCGAAGCCGAGCATGTGCGCCCAGCGGCGCAGCCGGGTGTAAGGGTTGCCGGTCGCTGGTTTCGCCGGTTGGGTGTCAAGGGCGGCTTGACGCTGGGCGACGCAGACGGGGCAGGCGGCGTAGCGGGTGTGGGTGCCGCAGCCGGGGCATTCCCAGCGGTCGACGAAGCCGGGTGCGGGCCGGTGGTCCCGGGGCCGCTGGGACAGCGGTACGGGTGTTCCGGTGGGTCGGCCGGTGTGCCAGCAGGCGTTGATGAGGCGGGCGGTGTGGTCGCCGTCGGGGTCGGCGTAGTCGCCGATGCTGTCGGCGTCGAGCCTGACGGAACGGTGCCCGGTTACCTCGGTGCTTTTGGTGGCGTACTTGGCAAGGTAGCCCGCGACCATGCTGTCAGTGACCTCGCCGCCTCCGGTGAGGCTGATGGGTCGGATGTCGAGGCCCTTGCCCGGGTCACCCCATGCGATAGGCCAGCCGCCCGGCTGGTCGGGATGCGTGGGAGTGGTGAAGGCGACCTGCTCGACGGCGGCCCGGATCGCGTCATCCAGGTCGGCGACGGTGAACCCGGCGGGTGGTGGGATGACGGCGGTCGAGTCGTCGGGGTGGACGCCGTCGAGGCGCACCAGGGCGTGGAAGTGCACTGCGCCGCGTGCCTGGAACTCGGCCACCTTGCCGTGCGACAGCCGGACCGGCGGAACCTTGCGGATGTTGCCGGAGGCGGTGACGACGGAGACGCGAGGGATTCCCCGGCGGCGGGCGAGTTTGGCGAGCCATCGTTCCGCGGCTTGCTTGGTGCGGTGCCATAGTTCGCCGGAGAAGAGGTTCCAGACGACTTGGTGGGTGTGGTCGTAGCAGTCCAGGCACAGCGGCTGCCCGAGCACCTGGTCCCCGGTTTCGTGTCGCGCCCAGCAGACGGCCGGTCGGCCGTGGGGGCAGAGGCCGGCGGTGGGGTCGGTGGCGCGGCGGGCGTGGCACGGGTCGGCCCGGCAGTCGCAGCGTTTGCGGTTGCCGCAGGTGTGCCGCTTGACCGCCCGGGTGTGCACGGTCCCGAACGACGGTGCAGTGAAGGTGGCGAACACCGCCGGATGGGAGGTGACCGTCTCGGGGACGCCTTTGCCGCCGATGAGGCCGGCGCGGAGGAGTTGGAACGCGTCGCGTTGGTAGGTGTGGGCGCAGGCGGGGCAGACGGTGGCGCGGCGGTTGCCGCAGGCGGTGTAGATCGCCGCGTCGGGCATGGCGTCGGTGTGCCGCTGGTCGAGGACCCGGCCGGTGCTCTGTTCGATGGTGAGGAGTTGGCCGGCGAGGCGGATGGGGCGGGTGCAGCCGGCGGCGGCGCGGACGTGTTCCAGCCACCCGAAGTAGTCGGGTTGGGTGGCGCGGGTGAAGGCGGAACCGGTGGCGGTGTAGTCGTAGACGGGGATGGTATCGGCGTTCGAGCCCACACCCCGGGCCAAGACGGTTCGGGGTGTGAGGTCCAGCGTCGAGGCCATCAGCCGCGTACCTCGGTGAGGTGGCGGGTGGTGATGGTGTGTTCGGTGACGATGACCCGGCAGGCGCCGCACTGGCGCTTGGCCGGTTCGTGCCTGCGGCACGCAATGGTGGCGGTGGTGTCGCCGCAGCGGATGGTGACCGGTGCACGGCAGGGTCCGCCGGGGATGACGTCGACGAGGGTTCGGCGGATGTCGAACGGGTGGGCGTCTTCGTGGGCGGGGCAGGTGTGGGTGACCTGCTCGATGTCGACCAAGACGATGGTCATCGGACACCGCCGATGCTGGTCAGGAGCTTCCCGGCAACGGCCGGGCTGATGTCGAGGCGGTCGGCCAGCTCGACAGGGGTGATGGGTTGACCGGTGGCTTGTTCGTGCTGCACGGCCGCGAAACGGGCGGTAGGCACAGGTGCGCGGGGACGTCGACCGGCTCCGAGGCCGGCACGCTGACGGGGTCCGGCTGAACGGCCGAGGTTGGCTCGGGTGCCGGGGTGATGGCCGCCGGTGGTGTCGGTTCGGTGGTGACCTGCTCGGCCACCTGAACGCGGATCGGCTGCCCCGGCTCGGAGGGAGCCGTCATGGGTTGCGTGGTGGGTGCGGGGGCGAGGACGAGTTTGACCAGGGCCATGAACGCCAGCGCGGGAACAGCCGAGAGGAGCCACCCGGACGGTCCGGGTTTGGCAACGGCGAGTTGGGCGGCGAGGGAGAGGCCGGCGGCGGCGATGAGCAGGACCATCGGGTAGCCGATGGGAGCGCCAACCCGGCGGCGTCGACGGATGGTGAGGAGGGCGGCGATGGGGACGAGTTCGGAGATGACGGCGTTGGCCCAGCCGAACCATCCCGGGGTGTTGTCGGGGCTGTTGGCCATGGTCCAGTCGTGGACGTGGGTGAACGAGGCGGCCCCGGCGGAGCCGCCGACGACGATGAGGATGAGGACCAGGACCAGGCCTTCCAAGCGGGTGCCGGCGCTGGCCGGGGTGGTGGTCATTAGTGGCCTCCGTGGCAGTCGAGGCAGCAGCCGTAGCGGCGGGGGATGTAGTAGGGCTTGACCTGCCCGCAGTGCCGGCAGGTGCGGCGGGCGAGGAGGGCTTTGGCGATGGCCTCCCGCTGCGCAGGCGTGGCGGTGCGCTTGGGCGCGGCGAGGTCGGTGCGGTAGAGGTAGGCGACCCGCCGGTTGGTGCGGTGTCGCCAATAGATTTGGGCGACCGGGTCGTGTCCTCCGGGGCGTAGGCCGGCGGCGCGGAGTTGCCGCAGGGTGGCCAGGCCGGTGGGGGCGCAGTGGTAGGGGAAGGTGGGGAACCCGTAGCGGGTGCCGAGCGGGTCGTAGAACTCGACCCGGATACCGGTGCGCTCGGCCAGGTTGTCGAGGTCGACGCGGCGTAGGTCGGTCATGGCTTGTCACCGCCCCAGCGCTGTTGGGCGGCTTGGCGGGAGATGCCGAGGCGGGAGCCGATTTCGGCCCAGGAGTAGCCGAAGGCCCGCAGCCCGATCACGGCTTCCCCGATGGCGTCGTCGATGACGGACGACAGTGCGATGAGGTCGCGGAGGGCTTCGACGTCTCCGGTGGCGACGCGGCGGCCGTGGGCGCGGATGATGCGCCGAGCGAAGCTGGCGAACTGGTCGTTCTCGACGACGTCCCGACGCCGCTGGCGCGGAACGGGCGTCAAGGGCTTCTTGACGGTGTTCATCGCGTCTCCCCTTCCGCGTTGCGGAGGGAGTCCCATTCGGTGGCAGCCGCCTCAAGGGCGGTGATGACCTGCTCGGCGGTGCGGGCCGGGTCGTCGTTCCACGAGTAGGGGGAGGTGTGCTCGTCGAGCAGGTAGCCGTCCTCGTCGACGAAGAACACCGGTGCGGTGGTGTCGAGGTAATCGACGAACACGCCAACGGCGGCGAGGTAGTCGGCGAGGGCGTCGGGGTCGAGCTGGGAGAAGTGCTCCACGCGGTGTCCGGCGCAGGCGATGCCGATAGCCCCGGCGGCGCAGGCAGGCGGGGTGAGGTAGTCGGCGGTCTCGTAGATGTCGTAGTAGCTGCCTTGGGTCCAGCCGTGCCGGCGCAGGTAGAGGGCAGCCATCCGCAGCAGGTCAGCAGGTGTGACCTCTGCTGCGGGAGGTGGGTTTTGGGTAGCCTTCATGGCAACCACGTCCTTTCGGGGGCGGTCGGTGGAGGTCGGCAGGACCAGCGGTTGCTGGCAGGCGTTGACTGGTCCTGTCGGCCGGTTAGCGGGCGCGTAGCCGCAGGTAGCGGCGGTGCCGGTTGTCGTCACCCGGCATCTGGGTGGGTGCGGAGAGGTAGACGAGTCGCCCGCTGCGGGCGACGGCCTGGACCATGGCGGCGATGTCCTCGGGACTGCCGGTGATCCACAGCTCGGTGAACTGGGCGGCCCGCTGGTTGTTGGCCTTGGCGTAGGCGCGTTCGCGGGTGGTCATGCCGCCATCTCCCACTCGGTCGGGTTGACCGCCGTTGCGCTGGTGCTGGTGCCGTTGGGGCGGCGGGTCCAGGCGGCGTAGTCGGCGATGTTGTAGATGTCGGTATCGGTGAGGTAGGCGGCCTTGATGCGGCGGGGAACGCCACCTTCGGCGAGGAGGTAGGCCGCGCCCTGGTTGGTGGGCGAGATGTCGGAGGCGGTGTAGCCCTGCTCGGCCCAGCCCTGACCGAGAATGATGTTGGAGCTGTTCAGCGAGGTGCAGCGGAACGCGGCCCGGTAGCCGAACAGGTCCCGCAGGCTGGCGGGGATGATGTCCCACGACGGTCGCTGAGTCGCAGCGACGACGGGCATGCCGCAGGCCCGGCCGAGGGAGACGAGCCCTCGCAGGAGGGTGGAGAATTCCTCCTGTTGCTGCTTGGTGCCGAGCACCGTGGAGAACATGGCGAGTTCGTCGATGATGGTGACGATGACGGACATGCCGTCGCCGTCGGCGAGCTTGCGGCGCCGGTTGGCCAGGAGCCAGGCGTAGCGGTTGGTGGCGACGACCAGGAGGCGACGGAGGACGTCGATGCCCTGGTCGATGTCGGGGCCGATGAAGGCGTCGGCGAGGTCGCGCCAGGGGCCGAGTTCGACGAGTTTGGCGTCGAAGAGGACGAGGCGGGTGTTGTCGCACAGGGCGGCGTGGCCGCAGATGTTGTTGATGAGGCCGGACTTGCCGCCGCCGGGTTCGCCTGCGGTGAGCAGGTTGCGGTAGATGACGTCGAGGTAGACGGGTTGGCCGAACTCGTCGATCCCGATGAAGATCGGGTCGAACATCGACAGGCCAGCACCCACCGGAACCGCATCGGCGGGGGTGGGAATCGTGGTGGTCATCAGGTGCCCTCCTTGGGCGAGTGGTGGGCGCGAGGAGCCACACGAACGAGCCGTCATGGCTCCTCGCGTCCCGGGTTGGGTTGGGTCAGATCCAGTCGGAGGTGTCGTCGTCCGGCACGGACGACGAGGAAGCCGCGGGCTTGCTGCCGTTGGCGGTGGTGGCCGGCTTCTTGCCGGCGGGCTTGCCCTGGGTTGGGAGGGTGATCGTCGGAGCGTCGACGTCTGGCAGGTCCAGGGCGGTGGGGACCGTCAGCGGCGATGCCGAGACGGGTGCGGTCGGGTCGATGACGTCGACCAGCGGGGAGCCGACGTGGGCGGTCAGCACCTCGCGGCGTTTGATGTCGAACCGCAGGTAGGCGGCGTTGTTCTCCGAAGCGCGCTCGATGAGCACGGTGGAGGCGTGGCAGGTGACCGCGATCTTGTCGAGGCGGCCTTCCAGGTCCTTGGCGGACAGGCCGGGGCGCAGGTAGACCCAGACGCGTTCGCCGACCGGGGTGGGCTTGGCCCAGAGGATCAGTGGCAGGGAGCCGGACTGGTTGGCGATGATGAACTGCGCGAAGCACACGCGCAGCCGGTGCCTCACCACGAGGCACCATCCCCAGGCTTTGACCTGGCGGCGGACCGGGCGGATGGCGGCGGGGACGCCGACGACCAGGGCGACCACGAGCAGGGTCACCAGGGTCGGGGTGTGGTTTGCCAGCTGCACCCACGCGGTGAGCAGCACGACAGCGAGGAGCGTTTCGAGGCTCCACCACCACAGCAGCCGGATAACCGGCCACACGCGGACGAGCAGCCACACGGCGGCACCGGTGGGAACGCCGATCAGCGCGCCGACGATCAGGGACACGATGGGGTGCCAGTAGGAAGCGGCCACCACAGCCGAGAGAAGGCCGACGATGACCGCCGTGAGGATGAACGCCATCTTGGCGTTGCGTGCGGAGGAACGGTGGACTTTGGCCTCGATGACCGTCACCGTTCCGGTTGACCTGCCGGCGAACCGGCGGGGGCTAGACTTGGACACGACGAGTCCTCCCAAGCACATTGGGTTGGATGAGTGGAGGGCACGGGGTCGGCAGGTTTGGACGCCAGTACCGACCCCGCGCCAGCTCTTACGGGATGTGACCACCGATCGTGGTCACCAGGCCGAGAACGTTGGACGCCAGAGCCGCCCTCGGACTGCTTCCTTCACTTGTTGATCAGCGGACCTCAGCCGCTTCGATTGCCACGGACACCGGTGGCGAACACAGCACGGTGATCGAGGACCTACTTAGCCGCCGAGTTACCAGCCTTCGGCTTCAGCGTGATCGCACGGAACGCGACGCCGTTACGCCCGTTGGTCGCCCACGGAATAGCCTCCAACTGCTCGACAGCGACGAGCTGTCCCACCGTCACGCCCGGCTTCTCACCCGCCGTGGTGATGGTGATGATCTCGCCGCCAGTCTCGTCGAGCACGAAGACCTGGGTCGACCACATGAGCCGGCCAGTGTTCTTCTCCGACCGCTGGTTGCCGTTCTGGTCGTTCTTCGGCTCCGGGTCCTTCGTCACCTGGACCTGCTTGCTCTGGGTGTCCACGTACAGCTTCACAACGAACCTCCTGTGTCTAGGCGCATCCCTTGTTGGATGACTGCCTCCAAATCAAAGTACCAACTGAGTTGGTACTACGCCAGACTGTCGCCGTCTTTCTTTCGGCGTTCCGCTGACACCCACAACGATGACCTTGAGTGCGATAGAACGACAGGTGTCACTGCGGTGACAGGGCAAAGTCCCCTCGCCATGTCCCCTGTGTCCGGGCGATACTGGCTGTATGGCTGACGTTGCTGCTGACCTCGATCGACCAGCCTGGGCATCGCGCCTCAGGGCTGAACGCACCGCGCGGGGCTGGTCGCAGGGCGAGGCTGTCCGCGCGATGCGAGCCCATGCCAGCGAGCAACTGCCGGCGGATAGCACGCTCCTGCGGAACTGGAAAAGGTGGGAGGCCGGCAGCTCGGAGCCTGACAGCTTTTACAGGTCGCTGATCGCGAAGACCTTTGGGACTGTCACGGCCGCCTTCTTTCCGCCGACCGTTCGGCATGACGCTGATGCTGAACTGATCGCCGGCACCGGCATGGAAACGGTGGAAATCCTCGCTCGTCTACGGACTTCAGACGTATCGAACGCAACGTTGGAAGCGCTGCGTATCACCGCCGACCGGCTTTGCAGCGAGTACCCGTACATGTCGTCCGAGCAGCTCCGGGTCGAGGGGCGAGCGTGGCTGCGCCGAATCACTGCGCTGATGGATCGCCGGCTTACCCTCGCGCAGCACCAGGAGGTGCTGAGCCTTGCGGGATGGGTCGCGTTGCTCGTTGGCTGCGTCGAATACGACATGGGGCTACGCCGCATTGCTGAGGGAACGCGCAAGGCGGCGTTGACGCTCGGCGAGGAGGCGGGAAACGCTGCTGTCTCCGGATGGGCTTACGAGATGCGAGCCTGGTACGCGCTGACACAGGGCGACTATCGAGGTGTCATCGCTGCGGCGGAGGCCGGCGAGTCGATCGCGGCCAGCAGCAGTGCTGCCGTGCAGCTCGCCGCCCAGCGTGCCAAGGCGTGGGCCCGACTCGGTGACAGACGGCAAGTTGAGATGGCGCTAGACAAGGGCCGGACGCTGCTTGATTCGCTGCCGTATCCCGAGAACACGGATCACCACTTCGTCGTGGACCCGGCAAAGTTCGACTTCTACGCCATGGATTGCTACCGGCTGGCAGGCGAGGATCGCCTAGCGGAGATGTACGCCGGGCAAGTGATTCGCTCGTCGGCGGACCCGGATGGAACCGAGCGTAAGCCGATGCGGATAGCGGAAGCGCGGGTCACGCTCGGGGTAGTCGCTGCCCGATCAGGCGACCTTGAGCTAGCGGTCGCTGAAGGACGTCGGGCCTTGGAGGGTGACCGCAAGTCGTTGCCGTCTCTCCTGATGTGCTCCAGGGAGTTGGCGACCTTATTGCGGGAGCGGTACCCCAACGAGCCGGAGGTCCTGTCGTACTTGGACGAGGTGCGGACCCTTAGCCCGAGCTGACATCGGGTTCACTCACGCCTGTGCTGACCGGACTGGGGCGACCGCCGACTCCGGGACGCGGTCGGTTCTCGTGCCAGGACACGACGCGGCTCGGGCGCCACATGTGGGTGCGACCGACGGTCGCGTCGGGCTCGGGCATCTGGCCCCGCTTCCGGTAGTTGGATACGGTTGCCACCTTGACCCCGAGGTACGCGGCCACGTCGGAGGTCGTCCACCACTCCGCGGTTGTGTCTGGGCCAGCTCCCACGCCCACCATTCTGGCATTCCTCACTCCCGCGCCGCTTCTCACTTCCATCTATCGAACATATGTACGATGCTCACGTGGTGAAGGAGCTGGTCACGCGTTGGTGGAACGGCGTGTGGGGACGACTGACCCGACGTGACGTGTGGCTTGCGAGGGAGGTGCGGTGGCACGTCATCGCCAGGGCGGGCGACTCCCCGAGACGGGCAGGGTGCTCCGCTGGGAGTTCGACACTGAGGACGAGGCTCGTCGGATGGTGCGGCGTCTCGTCCAGGCTGGCGGGAGTCCCTGGCGTGAGCACTCCCGTGACGCAGCCACGCAATCACCGGAGTGAAGCCAGCGGCCGGACTGCCGGCGAAGTGGTTCAAAGTTTCTGTACGTCTTCAAGGCGGCCCGACAAGCGGGCCGCACGCGCCGCCGCCAGGGCGCGCGGCCCGGCCCCTCTGCGTTGCGACAGGGCCGGACCACGCCAGCGCCCGGCGGCTGGCGCGGGAGCGGAGAGCCCGACCGGGCCGCAGCAGATTGACAGACTGTTGACGAATGTATGCGCGGGCCGGCAGCCGGCCGAGCCGCGCGGCCACGAGCCCGCGCGGCGCAGGGAGGCACCCGGCCGCGTGGCAAGCCCCAGGCCTGGGGGCGGTGTCCGCGCGGGCGGCGTGCCGGTCGTCCAGGAGCCGGCTCGCAGCCGATCAAGGTTAGGTCAACTGCTCACCTGGAGGGGAGGGGTGACCGCCGAGGGCGAGATTAGACCCCGGGAGCCGGGTCCGCGGCGGGCGAGGTTAGGTCAACTGCGCCACGGTGGCGGTGTCCGTCGGGGGCGCGGTCCGCGACACGAGAGCCGACTCAGTCTGTTCCGCAACGTCCGTCCGTGTGTCAAGATCCGCTTGACGTGGCGGTCTGAACGGCGGCCAGATCCCCACGCAGTGCGGGCCGCTGCCCGACGCCAAGGTCCCATTATCAGCGCCCAAGCAGTGCTTTTCCCGTCGCGGGGCCGCCGACTCTTCGCGTTTTTCGCTGGGCAGATCTCCTCGTTTACTGGTGTCGGTGACGACCTGCGCTCACACGCTGATGAGCAGCGTCAGGGCCGCCGTCCTTGTAAGGCTCGTCCCAGTCGATATCTTCCGGGCCGTCCCAGGGCTTACCTTTGGCGTGTGTCAGTACGAGCACCGAGTCACATGCCGTGGCCTGCCCCTTAGTGTCCTTCCAGATCCGACTTACCTTCTTGTCAATATCGATGAAGTCGTCAATGGTCTCGACCAACCTCAGCGTCGTCTCACTGCTGACGTCTGCCCAAATCTTGCTTGCCAGCTGGATGGCCTCCTTGCCGGGATTGGCTACATCACCAATAACAATCGCAGCCACGCCGTTCGGCTTAAGGACTCGTTCTATGCCCTGGATGGTCCGCGTCATGAACTCGCGGTACGAGTCGTAGGTGTGGCGGTGATCGAGCGTCTTGTCGAGGTTGCGACGTCCGGCGCCCCGTTCTCGGCCCACTTCCTCAACTCCCAAAAGCCACAGCCGAATCCAGTTCGCCGTACCGTAATTGACGACCTGTAGATATGGCGGTGACGTCACCACAAGGTCCACGCTTCTGGCTTGAATGCTGTCGCTCAACATGAGTTGGGCAGCGTCCTCATGAAACACCTGGCCCTCAGGTCCATCTACCGCGTCCAGGTAGACACGGGCCAGCTTCTCGCGCAGACGTTCGAACACATCCTGGGGCGGCTTCACCAGCCCCTTCTCGCGGATGAACTTCTCCACATAGGAGGGCGACATGCTGAACGTGTTGGGCATGCTAATGCTCAGGTACTGCGACGTGCCGTCGCGACGGAATGAGCCATGCATGATGCCTGCCAGGGAACCCGCGATCACTGTCTCTGCAGCGGTCCACTGGGTGAACGGCTTACGATGTAGCTCCTCGCGAAGGAAAACCAGCTGCCGCAAGGTTGTGGGATGGTAAAGCATCTCGATGTCGGGAGAAACCGTCACCGGCTGGGCCTTGAACTGCCGGTAACGCTTCTCTATCTGCCCTAGGTGCTCCAGCACAATCTTGTACTCTGGGGCCTTCGCCTTGGCATGCGTCAGAATGTAGGCCAGCGGGCTGAGGTCATTGCTGATCGACCGCCGGCCCTCAGCTCGGGTCTGCAGTGCCACGGTGCCGCGGCCGCTGAAAGGGTCGAGTACAACGTCCCCAGGCCGGGTATAGCGCTGGATAAAGTAGTGCGCCAGCTTGGCTGGGAACATGCCGTGGTATGAACACATGGTGTGCATCGAGTGGCCCCATCGTTGGGGCGCGGTGTGCCACAGGTGGCCCCGAGAGGTGGTGCCACCATCGAGTGGTTTGGCCTCAGGTGCCTCGAAGAATGCGTCTTCAGACCAGTCCAAGGATGCAGTGGTCATGTCAGGTACTCCGCTAGGGAACGGGCCGCTGCTTGTAGAACCAGTTCGGGCGACTCACGGGCTACCCGGGACAGGTGTCGTCGTGCCGCCACTGTGCTGCGCCGAGGCTGCGCCTTGGCTGGCGCGGCAGGCCCGTATTGCGCAGGCTCAGCGATCTCCGGCTCAGGAGCCTTCGGCTCTGGCATCTCCGGCAGCGTCAGGTTCATGGCCCGCCGCAGCCCCAGATCCTTCTTGACGAGCCGCAGGTCTTCGACTTCCCGATAGTGCTCAGGGTTTAGATCGCCGGTCGCGGACTCCACCACGGCCGTAGGTACCCTCTGCACGCTGCCGTGCCGGGCCGCCACAATCATGCGGTCGATCCATTCGTCCGGAGTCTCGCCGTTTTCGCAGAAGCTCTGCGTCAGCACGTGCTCCAGTCCGCCGGCCGTCAGCCGCAGCCAAGCGTACGGGTTGGAGGCCGGGAAGACCTCCGCGTCCATAAGCTCGACGATCCTGGCAAACAGGCCGCCACGCTGTACGAGCCGCCACAACCCGGTGTAGTTACGGAGCGTTGCCGGCGACACTCCAAGGTAGCGTGCAATGTCGGTCTTTTTCACCCGCGCGGACTGGTGCAGGTGCTCAACAAGTGACGCTAGTTGGCTGGGTAGTAGGTCCTGGTAGATGTCCGTCTGGTATCGGATCTCGAACCGACGTTCGTAGTCGGTGAGATAGGCCGGCACGGTCTCGAACCGCTCCGGGTAGTCCTGTCGGATTGCCTGAATGGCACGCAGCCGCATGGTGCCGTCAACCACCAGGTAATTGCCGGTTGGGAGGTGCGCCACCTTCAGCGGCTCGGCCAGTCCGATCTCCTCGATGGACGCCCTTAGCCGATCTTCGAACTGCTTTGAACTCCCCGATCGCCGAAGCTCGTCGCTGAGGCTCAGCTCGTCCGGTCGCAGTGCAACAAGCTTCAACTCGCCACCGCCCGTCGCGGGGCCGGGCCGCCGAATTCAATCGGCAGCTCCGCGCCCAGCTGACCCAGCCGAGCTTCGATGGATCCGGCCGGCAGCCGGTGCAGCGTGGCGCAGGCCCAAGCCAACAACTTCAATCGAGCCAAACTGTGCTCCGGCCCCAGATGTACCAGGTCCTTCCAGCCGAGCGCCTCGAACAGCACTTCGAGCTCCCTCGTCTTCAGCTTGAATCCAGCGATGGCACTAACGGCGTCCGACCGCTCGTCGGGACCCATGTACCTCGCGATCACCGCGTGCAGTGCCAAGTTGAGGTTGCCATCCTGTAGGGCGGCCACCTCACGGTTGCTGGCGCCCTCGAGCTGGCTCTCCAGCCTCCGGACCGTCGCGGGGGTGACGCCGAAGCGCTTGGCCACGCTGGCCGTTTCCTCACCATCCTGACGGGCCCGGGCGATGAGCACTGCCCGGTCGATGGGACGCATCCGCAGCCGGGCCACGTTCTCGACGAGAAACTGCTGGACCTTTTCGTACTCGCCGAACTCGGCGTCCACCACTATCGCTGGGATTTTCTCGATGCCCAGGAGGCGGCAAGCCAGCGTCCGGCCCTGGCCCTTGATCAGGAGATAATCGCCGGAACCGTCCGGTGCGACCCGGACGGTCACCGGGGTGAGCACGCCGAACTGCTCGATGGACTGGCGCAACTCGCGGTGACCTTCTCGGTCGCGTTTACGTCCCAGACCATCCTCGGGGCGGATCTTGGCGACTGGGATCGCCTGGATGCGCGGCTGCTTCACCCCGCGTCGCGTACGCGGCCTCCGGGCCTCAACTGAGCGCCGGGACTCAAGATCGCCGCGCCCCGTGGGGGCGTCTGTCGCCACGTCCGTCACCTCTCCTAACTTACACACCTGTCATTTCACCACTGAGGTACGACAGACCCTCCCAGGGTGGCGGCCCGGCAGGCAACACAGGGGCGGGACTGTCGTCTGGCCGGGGCCGATGGTTGTCGATGGACTGCTGCCGAGCGAAGATCCTCTCCTTTCGCTCCGCGTCACCCATCATGTGCGGGGTGAGCCCGGGGGGCCTGGGTGACGACACCGCGATGCGGGTCACGGTGTGGAGACCCGCGAGGGGAGGTAGGGGGCTCGCTGCCGCCTTTATGCTACTTCGCGTGCTCTCGTGCACGCGCTTGCGGCCTGTCCGGCTCGGGCAGCTGTTTTTCGCGGAGCCGCCTGGCACTCTGTAGGCGGAGACACTGGAGGTCCTCTCACAACGTGGTCGCAAAAGGCTGCGAAGAGTTGGCGGACTCAGATGGCCCGTACTTCGCCTCGGCGAAGCCGACCTCCCTCCCGCGCCCCCGGGTGCTTGAGTAGGAGGTCGTCATGGTCAATGGGCTCAAGTCCGTCATCCCCCCCTCCCTCCACAGCAACACCAGTCTGCCGGTGCTCGGCGCGAACGCGCTGACGCTGGAGGACGAGACGCTTATCCGCCGGGCTGCCTTGGCCGCGAAGCCCAAGGCCCAGGACCTCGAGGACGTGGAGCAGGCCGTCCGCGAGGAGTTCTGCCGCCGGGCCGGCTCGTACTCGGCCGCCAGCGGTGTGCCGTTCCACGGATACATGTGGCCTTACCTTGTGGGGGCCGCGCGGCACGTCGTCCGCACCGACCGCGACGTGCGTAAGAACAAGGGTCTCGGCTTCGACATCCCGGTCGAGGACCTGACCCCCTACGACGCTCCGGCGGCGCCCGAGCCCGAGATCGACCCCTTGACGGCACAGTCCGTCCGGCGGTTCGTCCGTGGCCTCGACCCCACGACCCGGTACATCATCTTCCGCCGGTACTGGCAGGACGTCCCCGTTGCGCAGATCGCCCGTGAGATCGGGGTGCGGCCCCAGTCGGCCCAGCGGCGCCACGACAAGGCGCTGGCCGAGGGCCGCCTCACCGGGGCTGCCACCGCCACCTCCGCCACGCACCTGACGGCGGTAGCAGCGTGAGCGCCCACCGTTACCGACAGACCCAGTTCGACATCGACTTCCTGGAGCCCGTCATGACATCGAGCAGCCTCTCCGCCGACCCCGATCTCCTCGCGCAGCGCAACTTCGTCGAGAGCCTCAAACGACACGGACACGACTTCGGCATCGCCCACACGGCGGCCTTCATCCGCGGCATCCGGGACCTGGGATACAAGCACTCGGGTACCGCCCTGGACGAGCAGATCGACAACGCCGACCAGGCGGGAGCCCACAGCATCCACGTCCTGTGGGACACGGCAGGGAAGAAGCCAACGTGGATTGCCGTCGCCGACGACGGTCACGGAATGGAGGCGGACATGATCCGCCTGGCCATGGCCTGGGGTGGCACGCACCGCGAGAACGACCGCAACGGCTTCGGCCGCTACGGCTACGGTCTGCCTAGCTCAGCGGTCAGCCAGGGCCGCCGCTTCACCGTCTTCTCAAAGACCGGAACGGCATCGGAGTATTCGAGCGTCACCCTCGACCTCGACGAAATGAGCGAGGGCAAGTACAACGACGGTCACCGCATTGTCATCCCGGAGGGCAAGGTGACGCCGCTTCCCCCGGCGCTCGCCGTCCGGCTCAAGGATCTCAAGTTCGAGCCGTCCAGCGGCACGATCGTGCTCATGGAGAAGCTCGACCGGCTCACTTGGACGACCGCTCTGGGCCTGAAGCAGAATCTGGTGCCCCACTTCGCCGTCACGTACCGCGACTACCTGCGTAACCTCGATATCTTCGTCGACGGCACCCAGATCAAGCCCATCGACCCGCTGTTCCTCACGCCCGGTGCGCTCTATTACGACGAGGACTTCCAGCGCGCTGAGGCGCTGCCGGAGGCCCGCTTCACGGTCACGAATTCCGAGGGCGTGGAGTGCCCTGTCGTTCTGCGCTATTCGTACATGCCGCCCCGATTCGGCCAGGTGGACAAGAGCAAGGAGCGCGGCAAGAACAACCAACGCTTCCGGATCCGTGCGGATAACAACGGGATCATCGTGATGCGCAACCACCGCCAGATCGATGTAGTGGGGTCTAAGCGCGGCGTCCTCTACTTCAACAACGACGATCGCTACGTGGGCGTCGAGCTGGACTTCCCGCCGTCGCTCGACGAAGAGTTCTCAATCACCACCAGCAAGCAGTCCGTGGTCATCTCGGACCGCATGTGGGACAAGCTCAAGGAGCACGGCCTCATCGAGGCTGTGCAGCAGATGCGTACTAAGTACGACAAAGAGAAAGCGAAGCTGCGCGGCAGCGGCTCTTCCAAGGCGCCGACGCCATCTGAGAAGACCATGGCGGAGGCGGAGAAGTTCTCCAAGACGCCGCCTTCCGACCGGGAACGACTGGAGCAGCGCGGCAAGGAGAACCTTGAACGTCAGGCCGAGAAGGTGGCCGAAAGGACCGGCCGCCCGAAAATCGAGGTCGTGAAGGAGCTTCAGGCTGAGACGATCGAGCGGCCGTACGTTGTGAAGGAGGAGTCCAGCCCGGGTGCTCCGTTCTACCGAGTCGAGCAGCTCGGCGGAGCGCGTGTGGTTTGGCTCAACACCTCGCATCGCTTCTACACCCGCGTCTACAAAGGCCAAGACGCCACGCCTCGACTGCGGGCCGCGATCGAGGTGATGCTGTTCGTCATCGGGTCGTGCGAGGTGGAGAGCGTCGACGACCGTGCGCGGTTCTACGTCTCGGAGCGCTCCGAGTGGTCGACTCGGTTGGAGACCGCACTCGACATCCTCGACACCTATCTCTCCGAGGAGGGCGCCGGCGACTCGACCATCCGCGAGGAGGAGCAGCCGGACGAGAGCGTCGGCGCCACCGCTGCTGCCGCATGAGATGACCCCAGGAGCGCTGCGACACTCGCCGCGGCGCTCCTGGGGCGGGTGGTCTCAACCTTCCGTCCCGTTGTCCCTCACGGCTCCACTCTGCCACAGCAGATGCCTCGACCCGGGCTGCCAGGAGGGTCCAGTCGCGGCAAGACAGATCGATCTTGCCGAAGGCACGTGGAATGTAGACCGTACGTCTGACAAGACCTAGGGCTGATGGACATGGCTCACGTTGCGCCCGGCGTAGAAGACTGTGATCATTTCTTGATTCGCCAGCCCGAGGCATCGGTGACATAGCCTACGTGCGACGCCTCGAAGGGGAGGGGCAGCGTTGACGCTGCGGGACCTGGGTCTCGGCCCTGCGTACCGATCGGGCCGCGACATGTTGCTCGATGATTTCTACGTGCCGTGCCTCCAGGAGGCCCTGCTCTACGACCGGGCGGTGGGGTACTTCAGCAGCACGCTGTACCACGTGGTTGCCCTGGCCTTCTCCGACTTCGTTCGGCGAGGTGGCCGCATGCGGCTGATCTGTTCGCCTGCCCTCACGCCCGAGGACTTCGCCGCAATGAAAGAGGCCGACGAGATCGGCCGCCACGCCCAGTCAACCGTCCGCGCCGACCTGCAGATGCTGCTGACGCGTCCAGAGGCAGTACCAGCCACCCGACTGCTGGCGACCCTGATCGCCAATGACATTGTAGACGTGCGCATCGCCTTCACTGACAACCCGAGCGGCATCTTCCATGACAAGCTGGGCATTTTCGAGGACGCGGAGGGCAAGCGCGTCAGCTTCGTCGGCAGCGCCAACGAGACGTGGCGGGCGTGGGGCCTCAACCATGAGTCCTTCGAGGTGTTCTGCAGCTGGAAGAACGAGCCGGAACTGCTCCGCACCCGCGATCACGTCGACACCTTCCGGCGGCTGTGGCGGGGCCGAGAGCCGGGTGTACGCATCGCGCACATGGACCAAGTCACCCGCGAGCAACTCGTCGCGATCGCCGATGACGACCTGGACCACGCCATCAACGCCGTCCGGTCGCGTCGGTTGGGCCGCCAGGCTCAGCCGACCGGGCGACCGCTCATGGACCACCAGCGATTGGTGCTCGAGGACTGGGAGGCGAAGGGCCACCATGGCATCGTCAACTTTGCCACCGGTGCCGGTAAGACGCTAACCGCCATCGAGGGCGTCAAACGCTGGACCAGCCGTGGCGGCGCCACGGTAATTTTGACGCCGGGCCGCGACCTGCACGCCCAGTGGGTACGTGAAGTCGAGCTTGAGCTTCCAGACGCGCAGATCCTGCCCGCAGGCGCAGGCAGCGACAAGGCCGCCTGGCAGCAGTTGCTGCCCGTCTTCAGCGCGCCAGGCAATTCGGCTCACCATCGCCGGATCGTGGTGGCGACTAATCACACCTTCGCCAGTAACGATTTCCACCGCCGGCTCAAGAGCGGCGATCACTTGCTGATCGTCGCTGATGAAATGCACCGGGCAGGCAGCCAACGCATGCTGAATGCGCTAGAGCAAACCAAGTGCGGCGCCACCCTCGGCCTGAGCGCCACCTTCCGCAGGCAGTTCGATGAGGACGGCACGAACCGGCTGATGGACTTCTTCGGACCTGTGTTGATGCCAGTGATCGGCCTGGCCGAAGCGCTGATGCTCGGCCTGCTCGTCCCGTACGACTACCGCCTCCACGAACTGCGGCTAGACGACGACGAGATTGAGCAGTACGAGCACCTCACTAAGCGGATCGGACAGATGGTCAGCCAAGGCGTCTCGGTCAACGACGCCAACAGCCCGCTCCAGATGCTCCTGATCCGACGCGCGCGCGTCCTAAAGCAGGCTCGCGGCAAGGTGCCAATGGCAGCCGACATCCTACAGCGGGAGTACCAGGCCGGCGATCGCTGGCTTGTCTACTGCGATGACGTGAAGCAGCTAAAGGCGCTCACCAAGGAGTGTCTCGCCGCCGGGCTCCCTGTACTTGAGTTCTACTCCGAGATGACAAGCGACCGCGACGCAGTCATCCGCAGCCTTGGCGAGTACGGCGGCATCGTCATTGCAATCCGCTGCCTCGATGAAGGCATCGACATCCCGGTTACCGACCACGCGCTCATCCTCGCTAGCTCGACGGTGGAACGCGAGTACATCCAGCGTCGCGGGCGCGTCCTCCGTCAGGCCCCTGGTACGAATAAGGTCAGCGCTGAGGTTCACGACCTCATGCTTGTCGATCCGATTGGCGGAGCACTCACCAAGAGTGAAGCCATGCGGGCCCTGGAGTTCGTTCGGTTGGCACGAAATACCGCAGCCAGAGAGCGGCTCAAGGTGATCGTTTCCCTCAGCCAAGACCCGGTCACGTTGCCTGACTGGATCGACTACGAAGAAGAAAGCGACTGAACATGTCCCAACCCGAGAACGACGAGGCCGGCCATGGCCGGGAAGGCGCCTTGGCGGCCCTTAACGAGGTCGCCGCCGATCCCGACGTAGTCAAGCAGTTCGGCGCGGCGGCTGGCGCGTTCGAGCCGGAGGACTACCAGCAGCTGATTGCTCTTGCCTGGCGCCACCAGTTCGACGATGACCGGACCAAGTTCAAGCGCGACCTCAGAGCGCTCCAGGAGCACGTCAGCCAGCGAATCCTCGACCGGGTGGAGTTGTCCGAATGAGCCTGCGATTCGAGAGCGTCAGCCTCAAGAATTTCGGTCCATACCGTGAGATTGACACGCTTAACCTAGGGACTGATTCCAGCGCCCCCATCGTCGTGATTCACGGCGAGAACACACTTGGCAAGACCAGCCTGTTCCGGGCGCTGCGGTGGTGTTTGTACGGGAGCCCTGAATCGGGGAGTACGCCCGCCCAAGCCGCTCGGCATCTGTCCGAGTACATGAACCGCCCGGCGTCGAGAGACGGCGAGACTGACATGCAGGTGTGCATGCAGTTCACAGCAAATGGACACAGGTACCGGCTCGTGCGCATGGCGAGGTTCGAAGGCGGACCGCCAAAGCTATCCGCCGATCTTCGTGTGGACTCAACGGTGATTCAGCAGGCTTCAATCGACGCGGAGATCGGCCGTCTGCTGCACCCGCAAATCTCCGAGTTCTTTCTGTTCGATGGTGAGCTGCTCAAGGACTTCTACGACCGACTGAACACGGACCGTGAGCGAGACCTCCTCCGAGAGAGCATCGATAACGTACTCGGGATCCCGGCGTTGCAACTGGCCGAGCGGGACGTTGCGACTTTGACCGAGCACGCACTTCAAAGGCAGGCTAAGGCGCTTAAGAACAAGAAAGACGTCGAGAATGCGCGCAAGCAAATCCGCGAGTTGAAGTCCAAGCAGGAGAGTTTGGACAAGGACCGAAAAGAGATCGAGGACTCGCTCAGCAAGGCCAAGTCAGCTCTGGAAGACGTCAAGGAGCGCATCGCGGGAGTTGAAGAGCTGAAGGCCGACGCTCGTGAGATGGAGGGGTTGGAGGTCCTGATCGCGGGCGGAAAGCAGGAAGAGGAGCAGCTCCGGGAGGACATGCGACGGTTGCTCACAACCGGCTGGCTCGCACCTGCCGCCGGCAAGCTCAACGGGGCCTTGCAGCAAGTCGTGGCGAAGAACGACGCGGCCCAGCAGCAGCAGAAGGCAATCCAGGTCGCGCGTGATCGCGTCGACGTGCTGCGAAAGCAGATCCAGGGTGGAATCTGTCCGGCTTGTCAGCAGGAACTGCCGCCGCCGGACGAGTCGACCCAGATGGATTTGGCGGAGGCCGAAGCCGAGCTGAAGCGGTTGAAGGAATCGGCAGGCGACGGGCCAGATCTCCGCCTTGAGCGGCGGATCCGGGAGCTGATCGATACGACGACTGCCAAGACGTACCAGCAGAAGCAGGAGCAGCTCAACAAGGTTGTCGCTACCCAGTTCGAACGCAACCGCAGGCTCAACGGTCTGAAGGATCGCCTGAAGGACAACGATGCGGCCACGGTCCGTCAACTTGGTGAAGAGCAGGATCGGCTCGAAGTAGCGATCGAGCGATATGGGCAGATCCTCAGGAACCAAAAGCCAAAACAGGACGAGATCAACAAGCAGCAGGACAAGCTCGCCGGCATTTTGCGGCGCCTTGGGGGCGGCGCCCAGCCAGAGGTTGCAGCCGAGGCGTTCTTCTTCGAGTACGTGCGCACGCTGCTGACGCGGACGATTGAGCGCTACCAGGAGCGGACGCGGGCTGAGGTGGAGAAGGCTGCCAGCGAGATGTTCGTGACGCTTGTCCGCGATCCACAGGCCTACCAGGGGCTCCGTATCAGCCGCGACTACAGGGTTGACCTTGTCGGTCAGTGGGGTGAGGCCATGAAGACCAGTGAGGGCGGTAAGCAGCTCGTCGCCCTCTCGTTGATTGGTGCGCTCAAGCGAGCCGCCGTACGGGGCGGCCCCGTGGTTCTGGACAGCCCGCTGGCGCGTCTTGACCTAGAGCACCGTGCCAACGTTTTAAAGACCTGGGTGCCAGAGCTGGGCAACCAGGCGATCTTGCTCGTGCAGTCAGGCGAGCTCACAGAGGGGCAGGCTCGGGACATTATGGGCAACCGGATCGGGCACGAGTATAGGATCTACCGGCCGAGCGATGATCCCGAAATGGCCACGATCGAGAGGACTCAGTAGCCGTGGGAAAGGATCAGGAAGATAAGCAGCAGATTGGTCTGACCGCCAAAGGCGACGAGGCCATCCAGGTACTGGTCGCAGACCGGCGGTTCGCGAATCAGACGGACGCGTACCGATTCGCAATCTCGTACGCCATGGCGGCTGGCCTTGATCCGGCAGATGCCCCGCCAGGCGGCTACAACACCAAGTTCAACGCGCTCGGCACATTAGAGAGTGGAAGCAGCATCCGCGACCTCATCGACATCCTTGGCATCGGCGAAACGCACCGCCCATTCGCCACGGCGGAGAAACTAGCCGAGCTCGGCGTGAGGGAGATCGCCCGCCGGCTCGAAGGCAACGAGAGCCTCGCGGACATCATGACTAGTGCGTCTGGGTAGGACAATGACAATGGAGCGGGCTGGACGCCTTTCCCAAGCCTCACGCGCGGAGCAGCTACCTCCGGCGGCCCCTCCTTCCGCTGTCCGGCACCGATAGCACTGCTCTCGGCCAAGGCTTTAGCCCCACGCTTGCGCTACCCGGCTACACCGCGCCGACATATCCGTCAATGCGGGCACCTCGCACTTAGGCAGGCGATCTCTGCTGAACTAGTGCGGACGGGTGTCGCCCGGAAGTCGGACCCGGTGGACGTCGGCGGACGCTGCGACATCTGCCGCAAGCGCCTTGTTGGCGAGGCGTCAGGCAGCGAGGCAGCGAGGCAGCGAGAAGGCAGCGGCACCCTTGGCGCGGGTCGATGCCGAGCGCCAGACGACGACTGTCGGCACCTGCTCCCCGACATGATCCGCTACCAGCCAGCAGCAGCCGACAGATTCAGCCCGCATCCCCCCGACGGGGGTCGTCCCTTTCCCGGGAGCGCTTCCGGCCCGGTTCACAGGCCCTCCCCTTCCCGTCGAAGGCGCTCTCCGCCGGATCTTCCGGGCCTGAAGTCAGCAAATCGGCGGCAGGTAGCGTGAAGGCATCCAACAACCGAGCGCGTAGAGGCATCGAAGCGAGTACGGCCAGAGTGCGGGTCCACGTAGGTGCCCAGGCTGAGTGTGGCTTCCGTCTGTGCCACGAAGGTGCGCGCTTCCTTCTTGCTCCGGAAGGTCTTCGCCTTGTCGTCCGGCGGCGTCGCGCCAGTTGGCCCAGTAGGTGCCAGCGGCAGCGTTGATGATGTGGCCCATCAGCCTCTCCGTCTTTGCTCGGCGCCGGTGGCGGCCGACTTGTTCGGCAATCCCGTCCTTGTTCGGCAATCCCGTCGAACCAGGCGTGGGAGCGAATGCGGTTGATGAGCCACCGACCTCCGAGGCGGGTGGCGGGATTGGTGCCGTCGCGGACGAGTGGGTAGGTGCTGCCGAGTGAGAGGCCGAACAGCTTGGCGACCTCGCGGTTGGTATAGGTGACCCGGCTCGACGGTCGCGCCGATGCGAGGGACGAGCCGGACGACCGGGCCCGGGCGGGTTGTGGTGCTATTGGCGTCAAGCGGCAGCGCCGACCGGCTCCGGCTCAGGGTCACGGCATGTCCGTCTGGTCGCCGAACAGCATGAGTGAAGCAACCAACGGCAGCTACAGGCCTCCGCCGCCGGCCGAGCCTCGCGACCTGCGGTGCAGCCATAGCAACTAGTCCCAGTCACTCCACAGGTCGGGCGGTGGCGGAGGCTGGCTGGCAACGGAAGGCTTGAACTGCGGCGAACATCTCGTAGCACAGTCCGATGGCGTCGGTCCGGAGTCGGAGCATGTTGGCGAGGTTGACTGCGCATGAGAGGCACCATAACTATCGCGATCTTGCAGGCTGGCAATCTGGTGCACGAAAATTCTGAACCTGAGCAGCGGCGGCCGAACGAACGTCTGGCCGAGCGGCAGCCCAACAAGTACGACCACGTGTACCCAGTTGGGCTGGTCGAGATGCACGTCGGGGGGGAACCAAGAGCGCGCCGGAGGCTGGTAACGTTCCTCTATGCTTCCCGATCTTGTCTCCGGATCGCAAGATAACTGCTTTCTGTGCGGTCAGATCGCCGGAAATGAGGCGGCCGACCTTTTTCATCTGAGCTTCAGGGACGCGTCCTACAAGCGTCGAGTGATTGATCTGAACCCGCATTTCGTTCTGATTCCAAGCATTGGCGGATTGGGCGAAGCTCATGCCTTGCTTTGCCCCGTCGAACACTGCCGACGTATGGCTGACGCCAGTCAGTCAAGAGTGATTGCCTTCCAAGAGGCCGTCAGAACGGCGCGTCGTGTTCTCCGGCAGTTGGCGGGCGGAACTATCGTAGCGTTCGAGCACGGAGCCTCGCGGACAGGAACGCGGATACCATGCACGGTGGAGCATGCACACCTCCATTTTGTCGTGTTGCCTCGAGATGTTCTTGTGGAGCTACCGAACTATGACTGGCAGGCAATCCCGAACGATATTTCTAGAGCGAATGATCGGTTGGATGACAGGGAGTATCTGTTTTGGCTTGATGAAGTTCGTGGGGCGATGATTGCCCAGCCGTCCAGTGGGACGAGGTTGGAGTCGCAAATGCTTCGTCTTGCTGTGGCGCGAGCGCTCGGCATTGAGGAGCAATGGAACTGGCGTGAGTCTTCCGAGCTTCGGGCCGCCGACAAGCTATATGACGATATGTTCAGCATCCTAAATTCAACTTCTCAGCAGCGATCGTAACAATGGGGCCGTTCGAAAACCTGAGCATGGCGGCTCGTGAGCGTTTTCGCCGACACAAGTTCCGGTTGTCGGCGGCCAAGGAAGCGCAGGAAGAGATCGCACAGCTATTCGAGCGCACGCCGGTTCAGCGGTCCGAGACGAGTCAGCGATGCTGGGGCCAGCACTTCGATTGGTCTCCAACCCAATATGGGATTTATGGCACGAGTGCTGGCATCGAGGCGCTGTCGATCGCTGGGCGGAATCCGGGCAGTTCGCTACTTCGCGAGGCCACGGCTGTCATCGCCCGCGTCGAAGACCCAACAAGCCGCTTCCAACGACAGCGGGACCACCTGAATGTTTACAAGCTCGCAGCTTGCGTCGAGGCAACAGACTCGCACCTACCGGTTCTAGCCGGAACACCCGGGTCGTATGCACGCCTGGTATCCGCTTCTTTGCCGAGTGGCGGGTGGCCGGATTATAGGTACGAGCCAGATGAAGAGCCAGATGCAACTATGCTCGCTACGGCCGCGTCTCTCTATGCGCTCCGTAGATATGAAAGCTTCTACCCGATGGACGAATGCGCTTCTGGCCTCAAGTTTCTGGCAGACCGGCAACGGGGCTACGACCTGACGGAATCGCTTCAGGCCCCCACGTTGGTGGGGTACGCTCTCCTAGCCTTACATTCCTATCAAGGCACGCCCGTCGTTCAACGTTTGCAGACATATGCGGATGCAGTCGTGAGGGCCGAACGCGGATTGACCCGTTGGGCCCGGAGGCGGCCGAGACGGGAACTTTTCGACCAGTTCCGATACGACTTCGTCGAGCGGCCGAATAGCTCATCGAACCGGGACAGCGATTTTATTGCCCTAATGCCTGATTGCATCGTCGCGCTGGCTTTCATGCAAGCTCCCGGTCGACTAAACGCTCCTAGGCGACGGCACGTAATCCGCGTTATTGATGGCATAACACGGAAAATATCAAGTCGTGACTTCAAGCCTCGCAACGTCGACAAGCGTGCTACCCTCGATCATCTATGGGCTCAGCGAGTTCTAGGCCGTTTCCTAGATGTCAGCGTTATGGCGGCGTTTAGCCGGAGGCATCGTGCGCAAAACGCGAGCTCTTTTTCCTTCTGGGGGCGTTTTGCGGCCTTCTCTGGTCTCTCGGCCGGTGCGATATGGATGAGCGTGGCACCCTTCGAGTCTGGCGTTGGTAACGCCGTGCTCATTGCGTTGGCCGCGATTTTGGGTGGTTTAGCAGTAGAACTGTTCGCCGGAAGGTACTTCAAGTGAACGATGGCTCGCGCCTGGACGACTGTGGTGAGGCGTGGCTAATAGAGCACGTTTTCGCGCCGCGCTACCGATCTCGCGGATTTGGGCGATTTGGCGATGACAGCGCTGTCGTCCTCAATGACCTTGGGCTTGGGGAAGGATCGCTAGTAGCAACGACGGATCCGTGCCCGCCGCCCGCCGTCTTCGATCTTGGCTACGAGGATTACTACTATTGGGGTTGGCTTTCGGTCATTATCAACATGAGCGATTTAGCCGCCGCTGGTGCTCGCCCCGTCGCTCTACTTGACTCGCTGGAACTGCCGCCTGGAATGCGCCTGGGCGAGCTGAGGCGTCTCCTCGATGGCATCGATGAGGCTGCGGATGCCTGCGGGGCTTCCGTGATCGGCGGCAACATCAAGGAGTCGGCCAGGCTTAATGTCACAGCGACGGCCATGGGGATATGTCATCCGCGAGTCCTGTCGCGCGCAGGAGCAATGCCGGAGGATATCCTTATGGTTATTGGCCCTGTGGGAGAGTTTTGGGCGGAGTATCTCGATTCGAAGAGTGGAGTGCAGTCGTTCCCCAAGGCTGTAGCTCTTCCGGCTGCGCAGGTTTCGGCTGGCCCCATCCTTTCAAGAATGCCGGGTGTGACATCGTGTGCCGATAACTCCGACGGGTTGGCCGTGACGGTGACGCACATCGCCGCAAGGAACTCGATCGGCGCAATAATCGAAGTGGATGCCATTGACTTCGCCGAGTCGGTCCGGTCGTCGGCTCGAAAGCACGGTGTGGCTCCGATCAACCTTGCCATCGGGTGGGGCGATTGGAGCCTTGTTTGCACTGTAGCCCCGGACTCGGTAGACGACGTACGCAGAGAGCTTCATGCAGAAGGTATCCGTTGCAGCCGGCTCGGCCGTATGACGCCCCAGCCAGGGTTGATGCTTGATGACGGCGCGAACCTCCTGCACGCGGCACCCATTCGGTCCGAGCGGTTAACCAAGGATTCGTGGATGACTGCTGGGTTGTCGGCATATGTGCGAGCAGTTCTTTCGTGGAAACCGACATGATGGACCCTGTGCCTGAAGGTCTCCGCGAACGGTGACTGACCCAATCGCAGCCCGGCCTGCTGACCAGGTAGGCAAGTCGGCATTCCCGATCACCCTGCCCAGTTCTTGATCGTCGGCAAACACCATGCCCTCAGCCTGCCAGCGAGGTGCTGCCACTGTCGCTGACCAGCTACCAGTTGATCTTTGCCTTCGGCCCGCCTGGTGCCAGTAGCTGGTTGGTCAAGGGGCCAGTACCGCTCGGATGGGGTTTCGTTTCCACCCCGTCGCGGACGGTGCGACCGCCGCCTGCCGTGTAATTTGCCAAACGGGACGAGCCGAGGAGGAACAGGTGGCTGCTGGCGGCTTTTCGTCGAAACGGCTGGCTCGGCTGCAAGGGTTGCTTGAGCGCCGCGTCGACTCCGGCTTCGTCCCGGGCATGGTGGTCGTCCTCGCCCGGCACGGCGAGGTGCACGTCGAGGCGACGGGTCGTCTCGCGTTCGAGGGTCCCGGGTCGCAGACGCCGATGGCGGTCGACACGATCTGTCGCCTGGGCTCGATGTCGAAGCCGATCGTCGCCGCGTGTGCGATGACCCTCGTCGAGGACTGCACCCTTCGCCTTGACGACCCGGTCGACGATCTCCTCCCGGAGCTGGCCGACATGACAGTGCTCGCTGATCCGCACGGCCCGCTGGACGACACCGTCCCGGCGAAACGCCCGATTACGCTGCGGGACGTCCTGGACGGCACCCTTGGCACCGGCATGGTCCCCGCCGAGCCGGGAACGGTCCCGATCGCCGACGCGCTGGACGCACTCGAATATCAGTCGCCGGCCGAGTGGATCCGCCAGCTCGGTGACCTTCCGCTCGTCCATCAGCCAGGTGAGCGCTGGATGTACGACACCGCCGCCAACGTGACCGGCGTGCTCATCTCCCGAGCCACCGGCATGTCCTTCGGGGATGCCGTGCGTGAGCGGATCTGCAAGCCGCTGGGAATGGCCGACACCGCCTTCAACGTGGGTAGCGAGAGCATCGGACGCTTCGCGACGGCGTACGAGCAGGACAACGCCGCCACCGGCGAGCCGGTCGTCGAAGATGCGCCCGACGGACGGTTCAGTCGACAGCGGATGTTCGAGTCCGGTGGCGGCGGGCTCGTCTCGACCGCCCAGGACTACCTGGCCTTCGCCTCGGCTCTGCTCGCCGGCGGCGCCCACCGCGGCGAGCGGGTGCTGTCGCGGCCGGCGGTGACGCTGATGACGAGCGACCACCTGACCCCGACGCAGAAGGCCGTCTCCGGGTTCTGGCCCGGGTACTTCGACGCCATCGGCTGGGGCTTCGGGATGTCGGTCCGGACCCGCCGCACACACCTCGGGCCCTCGGTCGGCAGCTACGGATGGCCCGGTTTCTACGGGACCGCCTGGTACAACGATCCCGCCGAGGACCTGACGACGATCGTGTTCATGCAGCGGGCGCACGCGGGCGACCAGCGGCTGGCGATGTGGCACGACTTCTGGACCACTGTCTACCAGGCGATCGACGACTGACCGCCGCGTTCGTTTTCCGTTGGGCGGCACCCGCCCTCGGCCGCCCGGTAATCCCGGGCCCCCCAGCGACACAAGCCACTGTGAGAGTCGCCGAGGCAATGGGGGTTCGGGTGGGTCCACCGGAGAAGCGGGACGAGGGCTGGTTCACCAGTCTCTACGCCGCCGAGTACGAGCACATAGTCCGATACGGTCTGCGCCGGCTCGCTGACCGGGATGCGTCCGCGGAGCTTGCCCAGGAGGTCTTCGTCGTCGCCTGGCGTCGCCGCGCCGAGGTGCCGGAGCGCAGCCTGCCCTGGCTGTACGGGGTGGCCCGGCGCCTTCTGGCAAACCAGTGGCGGTCTCGACGCACCGCACCGGACCTCCTTTCGATCACCGATGTCGACCTCGAGCGACTGGCCGGATCGTCGGGTGCCGACACGAGCGTCGGGGTCGCCGACATCTGGACTGCTCTGGCCACCCTCAACGACCTCGACCAGGAAATCCTCCGGCTGGTCGGCTGGGAGGAGCTGACGGTGTCCGAGGCGGCCAAGGTTCTCGGCTGCACCGGGGCGACCGCCGCGGTGCGCCTGCATCGCGCCCGCCGCCGTCTTGCCGAAGCGATGTCGGACCGGCCCGCGCAGACCCGGCGTAGCCCGGTGTTGGTGACCATTCGAGAGGATCTGTGATGTTCGGAGCAGAGCGCACCCGTACTCTTCTCGGCCCGGCCGACCCGGCCCGGAACGCCTCCGTCGGGCCACCGCTGGTCTCGGCGCGCGAGCTGATCGACCGCGCCGACGCTACCGAAACGGTCGCCGGGCGTCGTCGCGTACGACCGACCCGCCGGCTGGTCCTGACGGCCGGGACGCTGGCGGTCGCGGTCGGTGTCGTGGCGGTGCTCCAGCCGTTCGTCGGGGACGCACCGGATACTCCGGGCGAACCGGCGGCGGCAGCGGGGTTGGTGCTCGTGCCGGTCGCGTACCAGTTCGACGCGGATCCGCCGGCCGCCGGCCCGCAGCTGCGCATGCTGGCCGACAAGATCAAAGACGCGGCGTACGACCACCAGAGCGGCCGCTACATGTATCACCACACGAAGCTGTGGGGCGATCCGGTGATGACGTCCGCCGACGGCCGCCACCACGTGGCCTTCGCCAGCGAGACGAAGCTCTGGCAGGCCGCCGACGGGACCGGTAACCAGGTCAGCACCCAACTGGAGCCGCAGTACCCCGACCAGGAGTCTCGGGACTACTGGCAGCGCGAGAGCGCTGCGCGGCCAGCAGCCACCGGCACCCCCGCACCGGACGTCATTCCGCTGTCGCCCGAGGAGCTCAGGCCACTGTCGGCCGACCCGTCGGAGCTCCGGGAGCGGCTGAAGGTCGAGTACGGCGCGGGGGCGGCGAGCAAGTGGGTCGGCACGCTCTACGGGCAGTACGTCGTACCGCGTGCGACCCGAGCGGCGGTCCTGCGGGTCCTGGCCGACGTGCCCGGCTTCCGCTGGCGGGGGCAGGTCACGGACCGTGCCGGCCGCAAAGGAGTCGCCGTCACCTTCGACGACCGCGAACACGACCAGCAATCCCTTCTGATCTTCGATCCGAAGACGGGCGAATTGCTCGCCGATGAGCTGTTGACGCTGTCGCCCGTGCGGATCAGCTCGTACAAGGTGATCCTCGATACCGCCTGGTCGAATCAGCCCAGCTGACCACCGTCTTGCGGGGCCGCTCCTTTTGGGAGCGGCCCCGCTGTCTTTGCTCAGCGGCGCTAGCTGCGGAGTTGCCCGCGCCCGTAGCAGATCAACTTTCTCAGCGGGGGTTTTCCACAGGCCACCAGGTTGTCCACAGGCGACGACATCGCGACGGCTCGTGGGGCGGATTCCGAGCACTGTCGGCGGCATACCAGAGCCCGACCGCTGGAGGCCGCGATGCCACCCCGTACCACGGTTCCGCCGATCCGCCGGCTCCCGCTGGTCGTCACCGGCGACGACGATCTGCTCGACGATGTGCTCCGGCTCGCCGCCGTCGGCGGCACCGAGGTGGAGTTGGCCCGCGACCCAGCGGCTGCCCGTACCCGTTGGCTTCCCGCACCCCTGGTGCTGCTCGGCGCCGACCAGGCGCAGGCGTGCCTGCGCGCCCGGTTGCCGCAGCGGCCCCGGCTGGTGCTGCTCGGCCGGGCCGGTCAGCTCGACCCCGGCTGGCAGATCGCCGAGCTGATCGGGGCCGAGCACGTCGCCACGCTGCCGGCCGCGGAGCCGTGGCTGGTCGACCGGTTCGCCGAGCATGATCCGGGCCGTCCGGCCGGCGTCGGCGCCCGGGTCGTCGCTGTCCTTGGGGGTCGGGGCGGTGCGGGCGCGAGTGTGCTCGCCGGTGGTCTTGCGGTGACCGCCGCGCGGGCCCGGCTGCGCACTCTCCTGGTCGACGCCGACCCACTTGGTGGTGGCCTCGACCTCGTGCTGGGCTGGGAGCAGTTGGAGGGTCTGCGCTGGCCGTCGCTCACCAGCGCCGACGGACGGGTGGACGCCCCGGCGCTGGTGCAGGCCCTGCCCAGCCGGGGTGATCTCGTGGTGCTCTCCTGGGACCGCGGCGAGATGCTGCCGTTGCCGCCGACGGCGAGGGCGGCGACCGTCGACGCGGCCCGGCGTGGGCGGGACTTCGTGGTGATCGACCTGCCCCGACAGTTGGACGATGCGGCAGTGGTGGCGCTGCAAGCCGCCGACCAGGCGTTCGTCGTCGTGCCGGCCGAGTTGCGCGCTACCGCTGCGGCCACTCGGGTGGTGGCCGCAGCCGCCCCGCACTGCGCTGCGCTCTCGGTGGTGGTGCGCGGGCCTGCGCCAGGGCGGTTGCGGGCGTCCGAGGTGGCACGCGCGCTGGGCCTTCCCTTGGCCGGCACGCTGCGCCCCGAGCCGGGGCTCTGCCGTGGGCTGGAACGGGGCGAGGCGCCGGCCGCCGGGGGCAAGGGCCCACTTGCCGCGCTCTGCCAACGGATCGTCACCGACCTCACCGGCGTGCCGGCTACGGGTGCGGCATGACCGCCGGGCCGGAGGACGGCACGCTCGCCGCCCGGGTACGGCAGCGGATCGCGGCAGCCACCACCCCGGTCACCGCGGCGGCCATCGTTTCCGCGGTACGGGCCGAGCCCGCCGCCGCAGTGCTCGGCCCCGACCCCCAAGGACAGCGACGACCTCGTCGGCGCCGGGCCGTTGGCGCCGCTGCTGGCCGACCCGGAGGTCACCGACGTCCTCGTCAACGGCGCCCGGGTCTGGGTCGACCGCGGATCGGGGCTGCAGCAGGTCGCCGTCCCGATGGGCTCGGTGGAGGACGTCCGCCGGTTGGCGCAGCGGCTGATCGCCAGCGCGGGGCGGCGGCTCGACGACGGCTCCCCGTACGCGGACGCGCGGCTTCCCGATGGCACCCGACTGCACGCCGTGCTGCCGCCGGTGGCGACCGAAGGTCCCTATCTGTCGCTGCGGACCTTCCGACACCGGCCGTTCACCCTCGACGAGTTGGTGCGCCAGGGGACCGTGCCGCGACCGTTGGCACCACTGCTCGCTGCCGTCGTGGCGGCCCGGTTGGCGTACCTGGTGACCGGGGGTACCGGGTCAGGCAAGACGACGCTGCTCAACACGTTGCTGGGAATGGTGCCGGCCACCGAACGGATCGTGCTGGTGGAGGACGCCGCCGAGCTGCGCCCGGGGCATCCGCACGTGGTGGGGCTCCAGGCGCGTACCGCCAATGTGGAGGGCACGGGCGTGGTCAGCCTGGCGGACCTGGTCCGACAGGCGTTGCGGATGCGCCCGGACCGGCTGGTGGTCGGGGAGTGCCGGGGCGGTGAGGTGGTCGATCTCCTGGCCGCGCTCAACACCGGCCATGACGGGGGCGCCGGCACCCTGCACGCCAACACACCGTCGGACGTGCCGGCCCGGTTGGAGGCCCTGGGCATGTTGGGTGGGCTGCCTCGCGCCGCGCTGCACGCCCAGGTGGCCGCCGCGTTGCAGGTGCTGTTCCAGGTGCGACGAAGCAACCGGGGTCGTGTCCTGGAGTCGGTCTGCCTGCTGCTGCCCGAGGGGCCCGAACGGTTGGTGACGGTGGTGCCCGCCTGGGTACGCGGCAGTGGGCTCGGGCTCGCCGCCCGTGCCCTCGGGGCGCTGCTGCGGGAGCGTGGGGTGGCGGTGCCGCCCATCCTCAGCGAGCCATGGCCCGGATCGGCGGGTCCGGCATGACCGGCGAGACGATGCTGGTGGCGGCACTGCTCCTGGTCGCCGCTGCCCTGGTGGCGTGGCCGGTGCGGAGCATTCGGTCCCGTCGACGTCGCGTGCTGGCACCGGGGCGGAGGGCCGGCGGCGTCGATCCGGATGACGCCCTGGTGCAGTGGATCAGGGAACTCGGTCGCACGCCGGACGGGCCGGTCGACGGCACCGCCCCGACCAACGGTCATCCGATCGACGTCGCGTGCGAGTCGGCGACTACTGCGGGTGCCAACGGAAGACGGACGGCACTCGGCTGGCCCGACCGGGACGTCACCCGCAGCCCGAGGTGGCCGGGAGCGGCAGACAGGTTCACGCGTCCGTTGGGCCCGACGCGCCCGCCGGCCCGTCGGGATCCCCGACGCCCGACCGGCACCGCCCGCCCGGAAGCGCCCCCCACCATGCTCGACGTCGAACAACGGCCGGCGGCCACGGTCACGATCGGTGTCAGCGGTGTGGACGCGGCCGGTCGGAACGAGGTCTCCGGGCCGGCAACCGCCGATGGGCACGGCGACCTGGACGCCGGCTGTCGGGGCGACGCGTCCGCCGGGGCGGCGTCCGACGGGTGCGCGATCGTCGATTGCCGCGCCCACGGGCGCGTCAGCCCGACCGACAGGACGCCGGGTGCGCCTCCGTCGGTGCGCATCTCGCGATCGACGACCCGCGTGCTGCCGGTGGTCGGTCTGCTCGGTGGCGGTGTGGGTGCCGTGGTCGGCGGTCCGGTGGCCGCGGTCGCGATGGCCGGGTACGCAACGCTGGCCGTGCGCGCCGCGCTGCGTCGGCGAGTGAACCGGAGCGCCGAGCGGGACCGACGACGTGGGCTGGACCAGCTCTGCGGCCTCGCGGCGGATTTGCGGGCCGGCCTGCCCGTCCCACACACGCTCGGCGTCACGGCCGTTCAGGGTGACGGGGCGAGCCGCCTACGTCAGCTGACCTCGGCGGCGGTGCGGTTGGCCGACCGGACCGGTGCGCCGTTGGCGGAGCTTCTGGAGCGGATCGAGGCGGACGCTCGGGCGACCGACCGGGGTCTGGCCGCGGCGGCGGCCCAGGCGGCCGGTGCCCGGGCCACGGCCTGGCTACTGGCGGCCCTGCCGCTTGGCGGGATCGGGCTGGGGTACGGCATCGGCGTCGACCCCATGTGGGTGCTCCTGCACAGCACGATCGGCGGCGCTAGCGCGGTTGTCGCGGTCGCCCTTCAGGTCGTGGGCCTCCTCTGGACGGAACGGCTGGGCGCGACACCGGGGCGGGCCGGATGACGGCCCGAGGCCCAGCCGGCCAGCCCGGCGGGGCCCGAGGCCCAGCCGGCCAGCCCGGCGCCGCCGGCCAACCTAGCTCCGGGAGGCAACGCAGCTGGGCCGGCCAGCGCAGCGCAGCCGACCGGCCCAGCTCAGCGAGCCAAGCCCACTGGGCGAGCCAGCCCAGCTCGGTGAGCCAGCCCAGCTCAACCAGGCGGCGGCCGGACGCGATCCGCCTCGTGGCGGTGTTGGCTGGGCTCGCCGTGGCCATCGTCGTGGAGGGCTGGCTCGGGCTGCTCGGCGCTGTTCCGGCCGCGTTCCTGCTCGATGTCCTGTTGCGGCGGATCGAGTCGCCCGCTGTGCGTAGGCGGCGGCAGCAGGAGGCCGCCGACCTACCGCTCGCCGCCGACCTTCTGGCCGCGGCCATGCGGGCGGGTGCGCCGGTGGATCGCTCGGTGTTGGCCGTCGCCGAGGCACTGGACGGGGCGCTCGCCGGCCGGTTGGCCCGTGTTGGCCGCACGCTGCTGCTTGGTGGTGGCCCAGCGGAGGCATGGTCCGCGCTGGACGGCGTGCCCGGCGCGGAGCGCCTCACCGCGGCGGCGTTGCGCTCGGCCAACAGTGGTGCCGCCCTGGCCGGCGCCCTGACCCGGCTCGCCGACGACCTGCGCGCCGACCGGGCCACCGCTGCCGAGGCATCGGCCCGCCGGGCGGGTGTGCTCATCGTTCTGCCGCTGGGGCTCTGCTTCCTGCCGGCGTTCATTCTCGCCGGACTCGTGCCGGTGATCGTCGCCGTCCTCGGCGACGTGCTCTGACCCATCGAGAAGGGAAACAGTCATGCGCAAACTCATCGCTCGCCTGCGCGGCGATGCCGGGATGAACACGGCCGAGTACGCCGTGGGTACCCTCGCCGCGGTCGCCTTCGCCGGGATCCTGTTGAAGGTGCTGACCTCCGGCAACGTCCAGTCGGCGCTGACCGCCGTCATCGACCGGGCACTGAAGTGATCGAGCGCCGGCCGGCCGGCCGCGATCCAGGGTCGAGTGTTCCCGGGCTGGCGGCACGCGCCGGGCGGAGACTTCACGTCCTCGCGCGGACCGTTGGCGGGGACCGGGGGTCCTTCACCGCCGAACTGGCGGCCGGCCTGCCGGCGCTGCTCCTGCTCCTGCTGGTCGGCCTGACCGCTGTCAACGCCGTCAGCGCACAGGCGGGCTGCCTGCACGCGGCCCGGGAGGCTGCGCTCGCCGCCGCCCGGGGCGCGGACGGCAGCGCGGAGGGTGGCCGTGCGGCGCCGCCGGGCGCGACGGTTTCGGTGTCCGTCGACGGCGACCGGGTGCAGGCGACGGTACGGGCCCCCGTCCGGACGCTGGGCGGCCGGTTACCGCGAATCACAGTGGTCGCCACCGCCGTCGCCGCCGTCGAACCGGGCGCTCACGAGGGGAGTTGGTAGTGCGAACAGATCCATCACCCCGCGCCGGTGGAGAACCGGCTGCCGGAGGGCTGGTTGCTGGCCGGCCGGACCGCCAGCGAGGTGGCGCGACGGTCCTGCTGCTGGCGATGGGGCTCGTATTCGTGGTGTTCGGGACGTTCGGCGCCGCCATCGTCGCCGCCGGAATGGCGAGTCAGCGGGCGGCGGTAGCAGCCGACCTCGGCGCGCTGGCCGGGGCGGCCCGAGCGCTCGACGGCGACGTGGTGGCCTGCGCGTCCGCTGCTGACCTGGCCGGTCGCAACAATGGCCGGCTGGTCGGCTGCCACCTCGACGGGTTGGACGTGCTGGTGACGGTCGAGGTGGCGTTCACGCCACTACCCGGCCTGACCCGGGTGGCCGCGGCGAGCGCCCGCGCCGGCCCGGTGCGGGGCTGACCCGCACTGGCCGGCGCCTGCTCAAGGAGCCAACGGCCCTGGTGGGATTGGTGGGTGCTGTGGAGCTGAATCGGTTAGGACATCAAGGGTGATGCGTTTACGACATCAGCTCCAAAGGGAGACCGGACCCGTCAGGGGCCGAGTCACCAACGGCCTCGCGCCTGAGGAGGGTCCAACGGCGCGCCGGCAGGGGCGTGCGGTCCAACGGCCTCCCGCCCGGGAGCGCGGTCCCCGACGGCCTCCCGCCCGGGAGCGCGGTCCAACGGCCTGCCGGCCGGGCGCGGCCAGAGCAGAGCGCGGCCTGCCGGCCGGGACCTGGTCGAGGTCCCGGTCCCGGCCGGCAGCCGAGGATTGGGTGGCTGCTACGGCGACCGTGGAGGGTCGCCGCGCCGCCCTGGTCCGGGCCGGGTGTGTCAGCGGGCCTGGAGCGCGTCGAGGGCGACGGCCATCGCGATGACCAGGCGACGGTCGATCTGCGGGTTCTGCACCTCGACGACGTACTTGTCGCGCAGGCCCCACTTCTTGACCACGGTGAAGACCGGCTGGCCGTTCGCGGTGAAGTCGAAGTGGTACGGCAGCCAGGACAGCGAGTCGACGAATCGACGCAGCAGTGCCACCGGCATGCTGCGCTCCTGGCCCGTCACCTGCGGCAGGCCGCCCTGCTCGACGTGCCAGGTGGACCGCAGCAGCGACTGGGCGAAGTCCTTGCGGAACAGGCCGATCGGGTTGCCGGCCGCGTCGGTGACGTCGTAGGTGGCGCCGAGGTCGATGCGCTGGCGGGCCTTGAAGCCGAGCAGGGGCTGCTGCTTGGAGTCGTCCGTGTAGATGGTCACCTGCTCCTTGAAGGCGAGCCGCTTCTGCTGCGCGAACGCCAGCAGCTCACCCTCGGTGCCGTCGGGGGAGACCGCCCGGACCTCGTACTGGTTGACCATCATGCGCAGTCGCTGGCGGATGTGGAACTGGTGCTGGCCCTGCAAGTTGTCGAGCTGCATGTGTACTCCTCTGGGGGTTGGTGCGCCGGAGTCTCGCACAGCCCGACAAGTGCCGCCCTCCCCGCTGTCCATGATCAGTTGCTGCTGGGTAGCCGTCGAGGTCGCCGGACGACTACCCAGCCCGGAGTGATCACTGGTGCCCTGGCAGGATCGCTCCGGGAGACCTCAGCGACTGTCGACGGAGGTCGCGGCCCGCAGCGCCCAGGTGTTAAGGACCTGGTGGATGCCGCGCAGCCGCTCGTTGATCTGTTCCAGCCGTTCCGCCTGGGCCAGGGCGGCCAGTGCCGACCCCAGCGCGATCTGCTGGTCGAGGGTGAGATTGTCCTGGTCGATGGTGTAGAGCAGGTCGACGGTCTCGGCGATGGTGTCGGCCACAGCTTCTCCTCGGGCACGGGGGGCGATCAGCAACATTGGCATCGATGGAAGCGCTCCCACATCATTGTGCCCCGTGCCATGCCGATTCATGCAAGCCGCTCAGTCCGGCAGGTTCGCCAACACCACGTCGAGGACCCGGATCGCGTCCGGCTTGGAGAGCGGGTTGTTGCCGTTGCCGCACTTCGGTGACTGCACGCAGGACGGGCAGCCGGCGTCGCAGCCGCACTCCGCGATCGCGTCCCGGGTGGCCCGCAGCCACGCCGCCGCCGTTCCGTACGCCCGCTCGGCGAACCCGGCACCGCCCGGATGCCCGTCGTAGACGAAGACGGTCGGCGCCTCGGTGTCCGGGTGCAGCGCGGTGGAGAGCCCACCGATGTCCCACCGGTCGCAGGTGGCCATCAGCGGCAGCAGGCCGATCGCGGCGTGTTCGGCGGCGTGCAGCGCACCCGGCACGTCGGCCGGCTGGACCCCGGCGAGGGCCAACGACTGCGGTGACAGGGTGAACCAGACCGCCACCGTGCGCAGCTCCCGGGCGGGCAGGTCGAGCGGTCGGGTGTCGATCACCTCGCCGGTGGCGATCCGCCGCCGCTGGTACGACACCACCTGGCTGGTCACATCCACCTCGCCGAGGAACATGCCGACCGGCCCGGCGTCCACGTAGGAGCGCACCGACACCACGGACACGTCGGTGACGTCGCGGGCGTGGGTGGACCAGTCCGGCTCTTCGGCGCGCACCAGCGCGCAACCGTCGGCCAGGTCGAGTTGGTCGACCACGTACGAGACGCCCTGGTGCAGATAGATCGCGCCGGAGTGCAGCAGGAAGTGCGACGAGCCGCCGTCGACAGTGCCGAGCAGCCGACCGGTCGACGACTCCACCACGGCGACCGGGGCGCCGCCCTCGCCGCGCAGGTCGACCTCGGGCCGCTCCCGGTGCCGCCAGTACCAACCGGTGGGCCGCTGCCGCAGCGCCCCCGCCGCGACCAGTTGGTCGACCGCCTCCTTCGCCCCCTCACCGAAGAGCACCAGGTCGGCCGGGGTGAGCGGCGCCTCCACCGCGGCGCAGGCCAGCTGCGGTGCCAGCACGTACGGGTTGGCCGGGTCGAGCACCGTCGCCTCCACCGGCGCGCCGAAGATCGCCTCCGGGTGGTGCACCAGGTAGGTGTCCAGGGGGTCGTCCCGGGCCACCAGCACCGCGAGGGCCTCCTGCCCGGAACGCCCGGCGCGGCCCGCCTGCTGCCACAGCGACGCCCGGGTGCCCGGGTAGCCGCAGATCAGCACCGCGTCGAGCCCGACCAGGTCCACGCCCAGCTCCAGCGCGTTGGTGGAGGCCAGGCCGAGCAGGTCGCCGTGCAGCAGGGCCCTTTCCAGCTCGCGCCGCTCCTCCCGCAGGTAACCGCCCCGGTAGGCGGCCACCCGGTCACCGAGCCCCGGCACCGCGTCGTCCAGCGCTCGACGCGCGTTGGCGGCCACCACCTCGGCGCCCTTGCGGGAGCGGACGAACGCGAGGGTGCGTACCCCCTCGGCGACCGTGTCGGCGAGCAGGTCCGCGGTCTCGCGCAGCGCCGACCGACGGACCTGGTGAAGCTCGTCGTGCTCGCCGGTCGCCTGCGGCGGCACCGGAGAAGAGGCCGACGAGTCGGGTGGCAGCAGCGGCGGTTCCCAGAGCGCGAAGGTCACCCCGCCACGGGGGGAGGCGTCCTCGGTGACCGCTGTCACCGGCAGGCCGGTCAGCCGTCCGGCAGCGGTGGCCGGGTCGCCGGAGGTGGCCGAGGCGAGCACGAACACCGGGGTGGCCCCGAACCGGGCGCACTGCCGGCGCAGCCGACGCAGCACGTGCGCGACGTGCGAGCCGAACACGCCCCGGTAGGTGTGGCACTCGTCGATCACCACGTACGCGAGTCGGCGCAGGAAGCCGGACCATTGGGCGTGCCCGGGCAGGATGCCGTGGTGCAGCATGTCCGGGTTGGTCAGCACGAACCGGGAGTGCCGGCGGATCCACTCCCGCTCGGTGCGCGGAGTGTCCCCGTCGTAGCAGGCGGGGCGTACCCCCTCCAGCTCCAGCGCGGCGACGGCGCGCAGTTGGTCGGCGGCGAGCGCCTTGGTCGGCGCCAGGTAGAGCACCGTGGCCCGGGGGTCGGCGAGCACTGTGGCCAGGGCGGGCAGCTGGTACGCCAGTGACTTGCCGGACGCGGTGCCGGTGGCGACGACCACGTGCTGGCCCTCGTACGCCAGGTTGGCCGCCTCGGCCTGGTGTTGCCAGGGCGCGACCACGCCGCGTCGGGTGAACGCCGTGCGCAACTCCGCCGGTGCCCACGACGGCCACGGCGCGGGCACCCCGGCGCGGGCCGGCACCCGCTCGACGTGGGTGACCGGGTCGGCGGCGCCCCGGGCGCGTAGCCGGCGCAGCAGGTCGGCCGGGGCTGGCCCGGGGCCGGGACCAGCGGATACGGTGGCCGCGGACGACGACTCCAGGTCGTGGCGCGGCGTGCCGCGCGCGGAGCTGAAGTCGTTGGAGGTCACGCCCTGCACTCTCGCACTGGTGTTCGGAGATGAAAAGTCGGACACCGGGGTAAGGGGAAGCCTCCGCTGGCGTCCGCAGGCCGTCCCGGCGGTAGTGGTTAGATGCCCACGAGAGTTTACGGCTCTGGCGAGGAGGACCGATGGAGCTGTCACTGGCGACCCGCACCGTGGGAGAGCACACGGTGCTCGAGGTCGGTGGTGAGGTGGACGTCTACACCGCGCCCCGGCTCCGTGAACGACTCCTCGAACTGATCGACGGTGGCGCCCGTCACGTGGTGGTCGACCTCGGTCGGGTGGACTTCCTCGACTCCACCGGTCTGGGCGTGCTGGTCGGCGCGCTCAAGCGGCTCCGCTCGGCCGCCGGTTCGTTCGCGCTGGTCTGCGACAAGGAACCGCTGCTCAAGATCTTCCGGATCACCGCGCTGGACCAGGTGTTTCCGCTGCACCCGACGGTCGACGCGGCGATCAGCGCCGACTCGGCGGGCGCCGGCGCGTGATGGCGACAGTCAAGCTCTCCTTCTCGCCCGCCCCGGTGCACGTGCGCACCGCCCGCCTGGTCGGCGTCGCCGTCGCCCGGCGGGCCGGGGTGCGTGAGGACCTGCTGGACGAGGTGCGCCTGGCCATCGGTGAGGCGTGCACGCGCGCGGTGGCCCTGCACCGGCAGTACGGCCTGGCCGACCCGGTGCTGGTGGAGATGTCCGACGGTGGCTCGTACGCAGTGCGGGTGGTGGACCGGGCGCCGATCGAGGCGGGTATCGGTCTGACCGCGCTGCCGCCGGACGAATTGGCCAACGAGTCGCTGACCGATGAGGCGCTGACCACCGGCGTCGGCTTCGCGCTGCTCGCCGGCTTCGTCGAGGACCTCCAGGTGCGCCCGGTCGACGAGGGCATCGGCACCGAGGTACGGATGGTGTGGCCCGTCGGCCGCTGATCAGTTCCGCTGCGTAGGCCGCGTCCCCTGCCGGGGATGCGGCCTTCTTTGCATGGATGGGGCCCTATATCAGATTTCGTTTCATAACACAGCGACGAAGATCATCGCGACACGGTGCCACCTGGGTGTGACCTCCAACACTGCGGAGGGCTACAGTACCCGGGTTGTCAGCAAGTGACCTATCCCGCAGCCAGCGGGTATGGGTGTTCATCGCTGGTCCGCTGGTGGGTTGGCGCGCGCTTGCGAGTCCGCATCCAGGCGTCGGTCAGTGCGTCTCCACTCACCGGCGCGATTGTTCGGTAACAGGAGGACACAGATGTCCGAGACCTTGGCCGCCGACGGCGGCGGGCTTTCCCTTACCGGAAGCAATGTCACCTACGTCGTCATCGCCGCGGTTGTCGCGCTGGTGGCACTCGGTTTCGCTGCCGCCCTGACGAAAACGGTGCTGGCCGCTGGTAAGGGCACCGAGAAAATGCAGGAGATCTCGGGGGCGGTCCAGGAGGGCGCCTCGGCCTACCTGCTCCGGCAATTCCGCACCCTGGCGATCTTCGTCGTCGTCGCCGTCGTGCTGCTCTTCCTGCTTCCGGTGCACGACACCGATGGCAGTGAGCTGGCCGTGAAGATCGGCCGTTCGCTCTTCTTCGTGGTGGGCGCCCTGTTCAGCGCGTTCATCGGCGGCGCCGGCATGTGGTTGGCCACCCGCGCCAACCTGCGCGTGGCCGCCGCCGCGCGGGAGCGAGCAGGTGGCCGCGAGGCCGCCATGAAGATCGCTTTCCGGACCGGCGGCGTCGTCGGCTTCCTCACCGTCGGCCTCGGCCTCTTCGGTGCGGCGCTGGTCGTCCTCGTCTACCGGGGTGACGCGCCCACAGTGCTGGAGGGCTTCGGCTTCGGCGCCGCGCTGCTCGCGATGTTCATGCGGGTCGGCGGCGGCATCTTCACCAAGGCCGCCGACGTCGGCGCCGACCTGGTCGGCAAGGTCGAGCAGGGCATCCCCGAGGATGACCCGCGCAACGCCGCCACCATCGCCGACAACGTGGGCGACAACGTCGGTGACTGCGCCGGCATGGCCGCCGACCTGTTCGAGTCGTACGCGGTCACGCTGGTCGCCGCGCTGATCCTCGGCCGCGCCGCCTTCGGCGAGCAGGGCCTGGTCTTCCCGCTGATCATCTCCACCATCGGCGTGCTGATCGCGATCGTCGGCGTCTTCATCACCCGGCTGCGCGCGTCCGACCGTAACGCCCTGACCGCGATCAACCGGGCCTTCTATCTGTCTGCGGTGCTCTCCGCGGTGCTGGTGGCGATCGCCGCGTACGCGTACCTGCCGGCGACGTTCGGCGAGTTCGACAGTGGCCTCACCGACGCCACCGGCAATCCGCGACTGGTGGCCATCGGCGCGGTCGTGATCGGCATCGTGCTGGCCGCCGCGATCCAGGCGCTGACCGGCTACTTCACCGAAACCAAGCGCCGACCGGTGCAGGACATCGGCAAGAGCTCGCAGACCGGTGCGGCGACAGTGATCCTGGCCGGCATCAGCATCGGCCTGGAGTCGGCTGTCTACTCGGCGCTGCTGATCGGCGCCGGCGTCTTCGGCGCCTTCCTGCTCGGCGGCAGCTCCATCACGCTGTCGCTGTTCGCTGTGGCGCTGGCCGGCACCGGCCTGCTCACCACTGTCGGCGTGATCGTCGCGATGGACACCTTCGGGCCGATCTCCGACAACGCCCAGGGCATCGCCGAGATGTCCGGCGACATCGACGAGCACGGCGCTCGCACGCTGACCGAGCTGGACGCGGTCGGCAACACCACCAAGGCGATCACCAAGGGCATCGCGATCGCCACGGCGGTGCTCGCCGCGACCGCGCTGTTCGGCTCGTACACCGACACGCTCAGCAGCGCGTACGCGACGGCCGGCGTGGGCGACGTCGGCAACGAGATCCTCAACGCGCTGAACGTGGCGAACCCGCGCAACCTGGTCGGCCTGATCATCGGCGCAGCGGTGGTCTTCCTCTTCTCCGGGCTGGCCATCAACGCGGTGTCCCGCTCGGCCGGCGCCGTGGTGATGGAGGTCCGCCGGCAGTTCCGTGAGCTGCCCGGCATCATGGACGGCACCCAGCGCCCGGAGTACGGCAAGGTCGTCGACATCTGCACCCGGGACGCGCAGCGCGAGCTGATGACCCCCGGCCTGCTCGCCATCCTGGCGCCGATCGCTGTCGGCTTCGGCCTCGGGCCCGGCGCGCTCGCGGCGTACCTGGCCGGTGCGATCGGTGCCGGCACGCTGATGGCGGTGTTCCTGTCCAACTCCGGTGGGGCCTGGGACAACGCCAAGAAGCTTGTCGAGGACGGCGCGTACGGCGGCAAGGGCTCCGAGGCGCACGCCGCCACTGTCATCGGCGACACCGTCGGTGACCCGTTCAAGGACACCGCCGGCCCGGCGATCAACCCGCTGCTCAAGGTGATGAACCTGGTCTCGCTGCTGATCGCTCCCGCCGTGGTGGCCTGGAGCGTCGGCGACGAGCGCAACGTCGGCCTGCGGGTCGGCATCGCGCTGGTCGCGACGCTGATCATCGTGGCGTCGGTGGTGTTCAGCAAGCGCAAGGGCATCGCGATGTCCGACTCGGACGCCGATGGCAGCACCGGCGCGGGCAGCACCGATCACCGCCCGGAGACGGTAAACGCCTGATCCAGGAACGGCCCGATGCCACACCTGGCCAAAGGCCGTACGCTGCAACGCATGCGTACGTGCCGGGCGTCTGCCGCCGGAAAGTTCACGGTGGTCCTGGCCACGATCGTCGTCCTGGCCGGCTGCGGCGGGGGTCCCAGCCCACGGGCCTGGGCGGCCTCGGTCTGCGGTGCCCTCACCCCGTGGCGCTCCGAGATCAACAAGCTGACCAGCAGCACCGATGAGCAGATGACCGCGCAGACCACGCCGGCGCAGGCCAAGGAGAACCTGGTGCGGCTCTTCGACGGGGCGGAGCAGGCCAGCGAGGCCGCGCGCCGCAAGGTGGAGAAGGCGGGCATCCCGGAGGCCGAGAACGGGGAGGCCATCTCCGCTGGTTTCCGTAACTCCCTGGGGAAGATGCGGGACGCGTACGGTCGCGCCCGGGACACCATCGACGGCCTGGGCACGGGCGAGCCGACCGTCTTCTACGACGGCGTGCGGGCCGCCGTGGCGACCCTCAACAAGGAGTACGACGCCAGCGCGCTGGACACCAGCAAGCTCAACTCCGAGGAGTTGAAACAGGCATTCGACGAGGTGCCGGAGTGTCGCTGAGCGGGCTCGGTGACACCGGGAAGGCACAGCCGCCCCCGGCGCTGTTCCCCGCGCCCGAGTCCGACACGCCCACTCCCGGGCGACGCCGCGGCGGCGCGCCGCAGAACCGCCCGTCGCAGGACGGCTCAGCTCAGAAGGGTGACGACGCGGGCCGGCAACTTGTCTTCTTCGGCGCGGACGCGGCCGAACCGACCGTCGCCGATCTGGCCGGGCTGCTCGCCGGGCCGGGTGAGGTGGTCCGGATGGGCGGCACCGCCCGGCTCTCGGTGCAGGTGGACGCCGCCTGGCGGGTGCACGTGCTCGTCGCCGAGTTGGCGTCGCGTGGGCTGGCGGCGAGCTGGGAGCCGACCGAGGGCGCGCGACACGCCGTTCGTACGTCGTACACCCGGGTCTTGAAGCCGCTCGCGGCCGCCTGGCTGCACGGTACGACGAAACGCCCGCCGGCCGCGTTCCACCTGACCGGCCGGCGGTTGCGGCTGTGGCTCGCCGCCGCCGGGACGCCGGAGCCTCCGGACTGTTTTCTGTTGCGGCTGGGCGCCGACGACCAGGAGTGTTGGGAGCCGATCGGTGTGGCGCTCGCCTCGGCGGGGCTGGCCGGGACGCTGCTCGGCCCGGGTGAGGGCGGCCCGGCGTACCGGATCGCCGGCCGCCGCCGGTTGGCCCGCCTCGCCGAGCTGGTCGGCGGGCCGCCGACCGCGACGCCTGCCGACGCCTGGCCAACCTGATCCACCCCACCTTCACCGGATCGATCATGGAGTTGTGGTGGGGGACGTATTGCCTTTCCGGGGTTAAAACGCCCACCGTAAGTCCATGATCGACGGGGTTGGGCGGCGGCCCGGGGGTGGGGCGGCCGGGTGTCCGGTGCCGGACAGCCGGCGGGTCGATCCAGGCGGAAAACGGGCGGGTCGGGCCTCGGTCATGGGTCCGCCATCGTCACAGTGACCCGCTTCGAGCCCTACCCACGGTGTACGGTGGCGCCGTCCGGCAGTGCCGAGCGCGGCGAGGCGGCGTCCACGACCGCGTCGAAGCGGTTTGCGGCCCGCGAAACCCGAAACGCGGGCGGCGCGTTACGTTGGACATCCGGACCGCCGGTGCGACGGCGGGGTCGAAAGCGGTCGCTGTCCGGGCGCCGGCAGGCCACGAGCAGGAGTGAGGTCGGGGAGAGACGTGCCGAGCAACGCTGGAACCACCCGTCTGGTCATCGTCGAGTCACCGGCGAAGGCCAAGACGATCTCGGGCTACCTTGGCCCGGGGTACGTCGTGGAGGCCAGCTTCGGTCACGTCCGCGACCTGCCGCGCAACGCCGCCGACGTGCCGGCCAAGTACAAGAAGGAGCCCTGGGCCCGGCTCGGGGTGGACGTCGACAACGGCTTCCAGGCGCTCTACGTCGTCTCCGCCGACCGTAAGCAGCAGATCAGCAAGCTGGTGAAGCTGGCCAAGGAAGTCGACGAGATCTTCCTGGCGACGGATGAGGACCGCGAGGGCGAGGCCATCGCCTGGCACCTGGTCGAGACGCTCAAGCCCAAGGTCCCGGTCAAGCGGATGGTCTTCCACGAAATCACCAAGCCGGCGATCCAGGCGGCGGTGGCCAACCCCCGGGAGATCGACCGCGATCTGGTCGACGCCCAGGAGGCGCGCCGGATCCTCGACCGCCTGTACGGCTACGAGGTCTCCCCGGTGCTGTGGAAGAAGGTCATGCCGCGGCTCTCGGCAGGCCGGGTGCAGTCCGTGGCGACCCGCATCGTGGTCGAGCGGGAGCGGCAGCGGATGGCCTTCCGCACCGCCGAATACTGGGACATTCTGGCCACCCTCGCGGTGGCCAACGCCGGTGAGGGCCCGCGTGCGTTCAACGCCACCCTGATCGCTCTGAACGGCGACCGGATCGCCACCGGTAAGGACTTCGAGCCGACCACCGGTCGCGTGAAGCCCGGCGCTGGCGTCGTGCACCTCGACGAGAGTGGCGCCCGGGGTCTCGCGGCCCGGCTGGAGGGGCGGCCGTTCACCGTCACCCGGGTCGAGGAGAAGCCCTACCGCCGTCGCCCGTACGCGCCGTTCATCACCTCGACCCTCCAGCAGGAGGCGGCCCGCAAGCTGCGCCTGTCCTCGCAGCAGACGATGCGCACCGCGCAGCGCCTGTACGAGAACGGCTACATCACCTATATGCGTACCGACTCGGTGAACCTGTCGGAGACCGCCATCTCGGCGGCCCGCCGACAGATCGTCGAGCTGTACGGCGAGCGCAGCGTTCCGCCGGAGCCGCGCCGCTACACCGGCAAGGTGAAGAACGCGCAGGAGGCGCACGAGGCGATCCGCCCGGCGGGGGACAACTTCCGTACCCCGGGCGAGGTGGCCAAGGAGCTGTCCGCCGAGGAGTTCAAGCTCTACGAGCTGATCTGGCGGCGCACCATCGCCTCGCAGATGACCGACGCGGTCGGCTCCAGCGTGTCGGTGCGCATCCGAGCGGTCTCCACCTCGCAGGAGGAAGCCGACTTCGGCGCGACCGGCAAGACCATCACCGACCCGGGCTTCCTGCGCGCCTACGTCGAGTCCAGCGACGACGAGAACGCCGAGGCCGAGGACGCCGAGCGCCGGCTGCCCACCCTGGTCAAGGACCAGCCGCTGACCGCCGACGAGCTGGCCGCGCAGGGCCACCACACCCAGCCGCCGTCGCGCTACACCGAAGCGTCGCTGGTCAAGGCCCTGGAAGAGCTGGGCATCGGCCGCCCGTCCACCTACGCGTCGATCATGCAGACGATCCAGGACCGGGGGTACGTCACCAAGCGCGGCCAGGCGATGATCCCGACCTTCCTGGCCTTCGCGGTGATCGGGCTGATGGAACGGCACTACCCACGCCTGATCGACTACGACTTCACCGCCACCATGGAGAACGAGCTGGACGAGATCGCCGGCGGTGACCACGCGGCGGTCGACTTCCTCACGGCGTTCTACTTCGGCAGCTCCAACGGTGCCGGCGACCAGGACATCGCCCGTTCCGGCGGGCTCAAGAAGCTGGTCACCGAGAACCTCAGCGACATCGACGCCCGCAGCGTCAACTCCATCCCGCTCTTCACCGACGACGACGGCCGCGAGGTCGTCGTGCGGGTCGGCCGCTACGGGCCGTACCTGCAACGGGAGCTGCCCGGCGGCGAGCAGCCGGCACCGGCTTCGGGTGAGGGCGAGGAGGGTGGCACCCAGGGTGACCGGGCGCCGATCCCCGAGGGCCTGGCCCCGGACGAGCTGACCCCGGAGAAGGTGCACGAGCTGTTCCTGGGCGGCAGCGGCGAGCGCAAGCTCGGCGACGACCCCGGCACCGGCGAGCCGATCGTGCTCAAGTCCGGCCGGTTCGGCCCGTACGTGTCCAGCGGCGAGCGGAAGTCGTCGCTGCTGCGTACGCAGACCCCGGACTCGCTGACTCTGGAGGAGGCGCTCAAGCTGCTCAGCCTTCCCCGGCTGATCGGTGTCGCGCCGGACGGCGTCGAGGTCTTCGCGAACAACGGTCGCTACGGCCCGTACGTCAAGCGGGGCGAGGAGTTCCGTTCGCTGGAGTCCGAGGACCAGATGTTCACTGTCGGCCTGGACGAGGCGCTGGCTCTGCTGGCCGCCCCGAAGGCCCGTGGACGGCGAGCCGCGGCACCGCCGTTGCGCGAGATGGGTGTGGACCCGGCGACCGAGAAGCCGTTGGTGATCAAGGACGGCCGGTTCGGCCCGTACGTGACCGACGGGGAGTTCAACGCGTCGCTGCGGCGGGGGCAGACGCCGGAGGCGCTGACCATCGAGGAAGCGTCCGAGATGTTGGCCGAGAAGCGGGCGAAGGGTCCAGCGCCGCGGAAGAAGGCGGTGGCGAAGAAGGCGCCCGCGAAGAAGGCGACGGCCACCAAGAAGACGGCCGCCGCCAGCAAGTCCACTGCCGCGAAGAAGGCCACCACGGCCAAGGCGACGGCGGCGAAGAAGGCCCCGGCGAAGAAGGCCGCCCCGCGCAAGGCCGCGACCAGCACGGAGTAGCCCTCCGCTCTACGAGATCTTGGAAAGAATGTGCCCCTGGAAGGGCTGTTTCCTTCCAAGATCCCCTAGACCGAGGCCGTCAGACCCCGAGGACGTGGTTCAGGTGGGGGTTGGTGAAGACGCGGTGGGGGTCGAGCCGGTCGCGGACGGCCTGGAAGTCCGCGAAGCGGGGGTACGCAGTGGCCAGCGAGGCGGCGTCGCGGTAGTGCAGCTTGCCCCAGTGCGGGCGACCGCCCAGCCCGGCGGCCACCTGCTCGAAGGCCCGGAAGTACGGCTCGTACGGCATGCCGACGTACTGGTGCACGGCGATGTAGGCGTTGTCCCGGCCGTAGCCGTGCGACAGCCAGATGTCGTCGGCGGCGGTGAACCGCACCTCCACCGGGAAGAGCACCTTGAACGGCAGGCCGTCCACGATCCGCTGGAGCGCGGCGAGCGCCTCGGGCAACGCCTCGCGGGGTAGGCCGTACTCCATCTCCACGAAGCGGACCCGGCGCGGCGTGCAGAAGACCCGGTCGGAGCGTCCGGTGTACTGGCGTTCGGTGAGGGCGCGGGCGGAGACCGCGCTGATCCCCGGGGCCAGCGCGGGCACGGCCCGGCCGAGTCGGCAGGCGCCGGCGAAGACCCGGTTGGACAGGAAGTCGTCGTCCACCCAGCCACGCCAGCGGGGCAGCGGCCTGTCGTTGGCGGGTACCCGGTCGTTGGCCTTGACCTGGACCCGGGACGTGTACGGGAACCAGTAGAACTCGACGTGGTCGTGTCGGCCGATCAGCTCGGGCAGTTCGCCGAGCACGTCGGCCAGCTCGGCCGGGCGTTCGTGGGCGCGCAGGACGAAGGCGTCCACGCAGCGCAGGGTCACCTCGACCAGGACGCCGAGCGCGCCGAGTGACACCCGGGCGGCGGCGAGGACGTCGGGATGTTCGTCGGCGGAGCAGCGCAGCACCTCGCCGGTGCCGGTGACCACTGTGATCGCCTCGACGAAGGTGGAGAGGCACCCGTAGCCGGCTCCGGTGCCGTGGGTGCCGGTGGAGATCGCACCGGCGACGGTCTGCGCGTCGATGTCGCCGAGGTTGGGCAGCGCGAGGCCGTGCCGGGCGAGCAGGCCGTTGAGCGCGTGCAGGGTCATTCCCGCCGGCACTGTGACCAGTCGGTGGGCGACGTCCACGCTGACTATGGTGTCCAGGTCGGACAGGTCCATCCGACGGTCGTCGGCGAGCGCGACGGCGGTGAACGAGTGACCGCTGCCCGTCACCCGGATCCGACCGCCGTCGGCGGCAACAGATCGGACGGCTTCTGCGACATCGGTCGGCGAGCCGGGGCGCAGGATCGCGCTGGCGCTGCCACGCTGGTTCCCGGCCCAGTTGGACCATCCAGCCCCGAGCGGTGCGGTGCGGACCATGCGCACTCCATTCATGAATATGAACTGACTTCATATCAGGAACGTTCTAGCTGGTAAATACCGCAATTGCGATCCGCTCGTTGTACCGGTAGTCACGGACTCGTGACGTGGAGATATGTTCATCCGTCGAAGGGGGGTGGCGCAGAGTGTCCACACCAGCCGCCACGACCGGGCCGCTGCGCCGCGTACCGGTGCAAGGTCGAAGTGTCGCGCGGGTACAGCGCATGTTGGATGCCTGCGCCGAACTCGTCGACGAGGTGGGGTACGAGGGGCTGACCACCACCCTGCTCGCCGAGCGGGCCGAGGTGGCGATCGGGTCGGTCTACCAGTTCTTTCCGGACAAGCGGGCGATCGTGCAGGCGTTGACCCTGCGGACGATGGAGTCCTACCTCCAGCGCCTCGACGAGCGGTTCGCCTCCGACGAGATGACCCACTGGTGGGACGGCGTCGACGCGGGCATCGACGAGTACATCACGATGCACCGCACCGTCCCCGGCTTCCGTACCCTGCACTTCGGCGACGTGGTCGACCTGCACCTGCTCGACGAGCAGCGGGACAACAACGGCGTGATCGCCGATCAGTTGGCCCGGGTGCTCACCGAGCGTTTCGGGCTCACCGACGTGCCCAAGCTGCGCTTCGTGCTGGAGATCGCGGTCGAGGCCGCGGACGCGCTGATCAAGCTCGCGTTCCGTCGGAAGCCCGAGGGCGACGAGCGGGTGCTGCTGGAGGCGAAGGCGTTGATCCGGGAGTACCTGCACCGCCAGGTCGACGGCCCGGACAACGGCCGGTCGACAGTCGGCAAGCAGGCTGGGGCGCCCCAACCCGCCTGAGTCGGCGCGGGGCGAACGGGCCTCGGCCGGCGGTGAGGGCAGCTGTCCGGTCTCAGAGGAAGGCCTGCCCCTCACCCCGGTAGGTGGGGACGGTCGCCACCACCGCGTCGCCCTCGACCAGGTGCAGCTCGTTGACCCGTTCACACAGCTCACCTGCCTTGGCGTGCCGGAACCACACCCGGTCGCCGATGCGCAGCCCGGCCGCCGCCGCTCCGGACAGCGGAGTCTGCACCTCGCCGGCGCCCTCGGTGCCAACCAGCTTCAGCCCCGCCGGTAGCCACGGCCGGGGCAGTCGACTGTCGGCGGCCGGGCCGGAGGCGATCCAGCCACCGCCGAGCACCGTCGCCAGCTCCGGCGTCGGTCGGCGGACCACCGCGCAGGCGAAGAACGCCGCAGGGGTGGGCCGCCAGGCGCGGTACGCGTCGAACAGCGTCGGCCCGTACAGGCCCGATCCCGCGGTGATCTCGGTTACCGCGGGATCGGCGCTGGTCGCGGCAACGCTGCCGGTGCCGCCGCCGTTGACGAATTCCAGGTCGGCGTGCTCGCGTACCGCGGCGACCGCCGCGCCACGGCGGGCCAGCAACTCGCGGTACGACCCGCGCTGGGCCAGCCTGATCGCGCCCGCCAGCAGCGTCCTGCCCGGCGGCGCGTCACCCAGGCCGGCGATCTGCGCCTCGTACGACATCAGCCCGACCAGCCGGAAGCCGGGCCGACCGGCGACGGCTGCGGCGAGCGCGCCGGCCGCCCGCGCGCTGTGCACCGGTGAGCGGCGGACGCCGACGTGCACCCGACCGCGCAGCGGTCGCCAGGAGGCGTCCAGATCCAGGCAGAGCCGCAGTTCGGCGCGCTGCCCCGGTGCCGTGACGGCGTCGATGAGGTCGAGTTGGCCGGTGCTGTCGATCATCAGGGTGATCGCGGCGGCGAGCGTCGGGTCGGCGCCCAGTTCGGTGAGGGCGGCCCGGTCCGCGCTCGGGTACGCGACCAGCACGTCGTCGCTGACGCCGGCGCGGACCAGCCAGATCGCCTCGGGCACTGTGAAAGCCATCACGCCCTGCCAGCCGGGCCGGGCGAGGGCTCGACTGATCAGCTCCCGGCTGCGGACCGACTTGCTGGCGAGGCGGACCGGTTTTCCGGCGGCGCGATCGGCCAGGGCGACCGAATTGGCGTCGAAGGCGGTGAGGTCGACCACCGCGTACGGGGGGTCGAGGTGGGCAGTCGCCCGATCCAGGCGCTCGCGAAGTTTGTCGCTTTCGATGGCCACGTGTGCACGCTAACTGTCTGACGGAGAATGCGAAATACCCTCGCGTACGTCCGGGCTGCGGTCGGTACCTCCGGCGGCCTAGGCTCAGCGAGCAGGAGAATGTCGCCCGGGGGGTGGCCCCCACCGGGTCTAGAGTGTTGCACCGGAGGTGCCCAGCGATGGGCCGGCACGTGGAGGTACGGCCATCGAAAGCCAGAACAGCGGCGAGTCGCCCGGCGTGTCGCGCTCGGGTGACCAGTCGGGCAGCGCCGCCAAGCAGCCCAACGGCGGTCAGGCTGATCCGTCCGGTTATGCCGCGATCCGGTCAGTGCTGCGCATCCGGCCGTTCCGACGGCTCTGGATCGTGCTCGGCGCGGCCTCCTTCGGTGACTGGCTCGGCCTGCTGGCCACCGCGCTCTTCGCCGCCTCGCAGGTGCAGGGCAGCACCGCCCAGGGCGCCGCGTTCGGCGGGGTCACCGCGATCCGGCTGCTGCCCGCGCTGGTGCTCGGCCCGGTGGCCGGCGTCTTCGCCGACCGGTTCGACCGGCGCTGGACGATGGTCATCTGCGACCTGCTGCGCTTCGTGCTCTTCGCCTCCATTCCGCTCTACGCCCTCAGTGGCGCCGCAGGTGGCCTGGTGGTCGGCTGGGCGCTGATCGCCACCTTCCTGATCGAGTCGCTCACCCTGCTCTGGATCCCGGCCAAGGAGGCCGCGGTCCCGAACCTGATCCCGCGGGCCCGGCTGGAAGCGGCCAACCAGCTCACCCTGATCACCACCTACGGCCTCACCCCGGTCGCCGCCGCCATCGGCCTTGCCGTGCTCGACCGTGGCGTCCGTGGTGCCGTCGGCGGCGACCTGCCCTCCTGGGCCGAGCCGGCCCAGCTCGCGCTCTGGATCAACTCCTTCTCCCGGCTCGCCACCGCACTGGTGGTGGCATTCGGGATCAAGGAGATCAGCGAGGCTCAACGCGGTGAGGCCGAGCGTGCCGAGCAGAGCATGTTCCGGCAGTTCTCCGAGGGCTGGAAGTACATCGGCGAGACCCCGCTCGTCCGTGGCCTGGTGCTGGGCATCTTCGGCGCGTTCGCCGGTGGCGGCATCGTGGTCGGCACTGCCAAGTTCTTCGCCAACTCGCTGGGCGCCGGCGACGCGGCGTTCTCACTGCTCTTCGGTGCCATCTTCGTCGGCCTGGCGCTCGGCATCGGGCTCGGCCCGATGATCGTCAAGGAGATGTCCCGGCGTCGCTGGTTCGGCATGAGCATCGTGCTGGCCAGCGCCGCGGTGATGACCCTCGCCTTCGCCATCCACCTGTCCATGGCGATCGTCGGCGCGGTGCTGGTCGGCGCCGGTGCCGGGATGGCCTTCCTGGCCGGCACCACGCTGCTGGGCGGCGAGGTGGCCGACGAGGTGCGCGGCCGGGTCTTCGCTGTGGTGCAGATCGGCACCCGGCTGGTGCTGATCCTGGCCATCGGGCTGAGCAGCGTGTTGGTCGGTGTCGGCGGCTCCCGCAAACTGACAATCGCCGACCTCGGCATCTCCGTCTCCTCCACCCGACTGCTGCTGCTCGCCGCCGGTGCCGCCGGCATCTTCGCCGGGATCAGCGCGTTCGGCCAGATGGACGACAAGAAGGGCGTCCCGGTCCTCGCCGACCTGTGGGGCTCCATCCGGGGCCGTCCGCTGATGCCCGCCGAGCCGTTCGTCTCCGCCGGGCTCTTCGTGGTCTTCGAGGGCGGCGAGGGCGCGGGGAAGTCCACCCAGCTCACCGCGCTCTCCCAGCGACTGCGCGGTCACGGCCGAGAGGTAGTGGTCACCCGCGAGCCGGGGGCCACCGGCGTCGGCCGGCGAATCCGGTCGCTGGTGCTGGACACCTCCGGCGACGACGCGCCATCCCCCCGGGCCGAGGCGCTGCTCTACGCCGCCGACCGGGCGCACCACGTGGCCACAGTCGTCCGACCCGCGCTGGTCCGGGGCGGCGTGGTGATCAGTGACCGGTACGTCGACTCGTCCCTGGCGTACCAGGGCGCCGGCCGGACGCTGCCCGTCGACGAGGTCTCCTGGCTCTCCTCCTGGGCCACCGGTGGGCTCAAGCCCGACCTGGTGGTGCTGCTGGACGTCGAACCGCGCACCGGCCTGTCCCGGGTGGCCTCGCGCAACACCGGCACCGACCGGCTGGAGGCCGAGTCGGTCGCCTTCCACGAGCGCGTCCGGTACGCGTTCCTCGACCTCGCCGCCGCCGACCCGAAGCGCTACCTGGTGCTCGACGCGTCCCGGCCGGCCGACGAGATCACCGGGCTGGTGGTCCGGCGGGTCGAGGAGATGCTCGGCAAGCCGGGCGGCATCGTGCACCCGCGGCCGGCGCAGGGCCCGGACACCTCGGTGCAGCCTGAGTTATCCGACGCGGAGCTGGTGACGATGGAGCACAAGACCTGATGCCGGACGTCTTCGCCGACCTCGTCGGTCAGGACGAGGCGGTGGTCGAGCTGCGGCGCGCCGCCGCCGCAGCAGCCGCCGTGCTGCGCGCTGGGGCGGCCGCGTTGGTCGCCGCCGGCCCGGCCAGCGGTAACGAGTCCGTGGCCGACGACGCAGTGACCGGCGGGGTGGACCCGTCCACCGGGATGACGCACGCGTGGATCTTCACCGGGCCACCCGGCTCCGGCCGCTCGGTCGCCGCGCGGGCGTTCGCCGCCGCACTCCAGTGCGCGCACGGCACCGGCTGCGGTGAGTGCCCCGGCTGCCACACCACGATGGGCGGCACCAACGCCGACGTGCGGATGGTGGTGCCCGAAGGGCTCTCCATCGGCGTCGGCGAGATGCGCGCGCTGGTGCTCCGCGCGGCCAGCACCCCGTCCGGTGGGCGCTGGCAGGTGGTGGTCATCGAGGACGCCGACCGGCTCACCGAGGCCGCCGGCAACGCGCTGCTCAAGGCGATCGAGGAACCCCCACCGCGGACGGTCTTCCTGCTCTGTGCCCCGTCCACCCACCCGGACGACATCTCGGTGACCATCCGGTCACGCTGTCGGGTCGTACCCCTGCGGCAGCCGCCGGCCGCCGATGTGGCCGAGGTGCTGGTTCGTCGGGACGGCATCGCCCCCGACGTGGCGCAGTGGGCGGCGGCGGCCGCGCAGGGTCACGTGGGTCGGGCCCGCCGGCTGGCCCGCGACCCGGAGGCCCGCAAACGACGCGAGGCGGTGCTCGCGGTGCCCCGCCGGCTGACCGGTGTCGGCGCGGCGTTCGACGCGGCGTCGGCGCTGATCGAGGCGGCCGAGGCGGAGGCCGAGGCGTCGGTCACCGAGGCCGACTCGACCGAGCGGGCGGCACTGGAGACCGCGCTCGGCGCGGGCGGCACCGGCCGGGGCGCGGCCGGCGCCATGCGAGGCGCTGCCGGGCAGCTCAAGGAGCTGGAGAAGCGGCAGAAGTCCCGGGCCACCCGGGCCCAACGGGACGCACTGGACCGGGCGCTGGTCGACCTCGCGGGCTTCTACCGGGACGCGCTCACCATGGCGCTGAGCGCACCCGTCGCCCCGGTGCACACCGACACGGCCGCGTTGGCCGGCGCCGGCGCGCAGAAGTGGGACGCCGAGGGGTCGCTGCGCCGGTTGGAGGCCGTGCTCGCCTGCCGTGCGGCGATCGAGGCGAACGTCAAGCCGCGGATCGCGGTCGAGGCGATGATGCTCGCCCTCTGGAAGGGCTGACCCGCACTTCCCGGCCGTTGTCCACAGGCATCGACAGGCCCGATTGCGGTGCGGTACGGTCCCTGTGCCGTGGTGACGGTGGCACCACACTGAGTGATGGATCACCCGGGAGGAGTCGGCCGATGCCGCGGGGGGAGATCGACGAAGCCTGGATCGAGGAGGCGGTGCGACGCTACCGCCGGATCGAGTCCCTCCAGGCCGAGTTCGACCAGGCGGTGTCGACCGTCGAAGTGACCGTCCGCTCGCCGGACGGCCTGGTCGAGGTGGTGGTCACCGCCGGTGGACGGATCACCGACGTCCGGTTCCTCGGGCCGTTGCACAGCCGAAGCCCGCGCGACGTGGCCGGTTCCGTGCAGGCCGCGGTCACCGCGGCGGCCGACGCCGCCGAATGGGCCCGGGAAAAGCTGCACAACGAGACGTTCGCCGCCTACCGACCGCTCGCGGGGGCCTGAGATGGACACACTGCGCGCGCTCTCCGCCCGACTGGACGAGGCGAGCGCCACGCTCACAGTCGTTTCGCACACCGTCACCGCCGGCGATCCGGCCCAGGCCGCGTTCGGCGCCGACGCACCGGGCCGCCCGGGCGAGATCGGTCGGGCGCTGCACCGGCAGTGGACCACCGCCACCGACGACCGGGCCCGGGAGGCCCGCGCCGCGGCCGGTCGACTGGCCGCCGCCGCGGCTGCCGTGCGGGAGGCCGCCGACCGCTACGCCGAGGTCGACCGGGCGGCCCGCCGCCGGCTCACCGGGGAGCCGTGATGGACGCGCTGGACCGGCTCGCCGAACCCGGCCTTGACCTGCTCCGCCGGGTGGACAGACTGATCGCGGCCGGCGTCCCCGAGGGGCACCGGGTCTGGCCGCTGCTGCGCCGCATGCAGGTGCTGCCGGGCGACGCGGTCCGCGGCTTCCTCGACCTGCACCCGGTGCCGCTCGCCAGCGCCGGCTACGCGGTGCGCCGGCTCGTCCGGGGGTACGACGACGTCTCCGCCGCGCTCACCGACTCGGTGCTCTGGTCCGGGCCGGCCGCCACTGCGTACGGGCAACAGCGGGCGGCGCTGCTGCGCCACCTCGACGAGGGGCCGGACAGCCTGGTCGGGCGACTCGAATCCACAGCCGGTTACGCCGACGCCCTCGCCGACTGGGTGGAGGGCAGCCGTCTCGCGCTGGCCCGCACGTTGGCCGACGTGCTCCGCTCGGCCGAAGCGGTAGCCGTGGTCGCCGCCACCGCGACCGGCGCGTCGACGCGGCCCGGGCCGGTCGGGCCCGGTGTGGCCGACGCCGCCGAGATCGCCGCACGGGTGCTGGCGGTGCTCTGCGTCGCGTACGACGGTGCGGAGACGCTGCTGCGTCAGTGGGCGCCGAGCCTGGCCGAGACCGCGTGGCGTCCGCCAACGGACGGACGACCCCGCTACGACCAGCCCACCCGGGTCGGCTGGTAACGGAGCCCGGCCCTCCGGCCGTGGCGGTGTTGCCCCGGATTTCGATCCTCCGGCCGTGGCCGCGTTGCCTCGGACAGGCCACGGCGTCGCTCGTGGGCGCCTGACCTGAGCCGGCGCCCACGGCGACGCCGTGGTCTTCCCCGTGCACCCCCCGCAGGTCTTCCTCCACTCAACGCCGCCGAGGCACGTCTTGTCTCCTGCCCGGCCCCGGATTCAACCGTCCGGGCGAGCAGCAACGGCACGACGGGACGCCCGGCAATAGGTCGAGTCGACGGTCATGAATGGCAGCGGCGCGTAGGCGGGCGGTGCGCCTTGCGCCGTGACCCGTCGTAGGGTGGGGGGATGGGCATGCTCTGCGCGGTCAGCTTCAACCGGTACGGGCGGCTCTACTACCTCGACCCGGGCGAGTTGCGTCCGCAGGTGGGCGACCGGGTGCTGGTGCCCACCGATGACGGGCCCGAGGTGGCGGAGTGCGTGTGGGCCGCGCAGTGGGTGACCGAGGAGACCGACGGCTTCCCCCGCCTGGTCGGGCTGGCCGGTGATGACGACCTCCGCCGGGACGAGGCGTTGCGTCGGCGCAAGGCCGAGGCCAAGGTGGCCGCGAAACGGCTGATCCGCTCGCACGGCCTGCCGATGAAGGTGGTGGCGGTCGACCATGTGCTCGGCTCCGCCGAGAGCGGCGGTGAGCGCAGCACCGTCTACTTCACCGCCCCGCACCGGGTGGACTTCCGGTCCCTGGTCCGCGACCTGGGCGCGACCCTGCACTGTCGGGTGGAGCTGCGCCAGCTCTCCGCACGCGACTCGGCGCGGGTGCAGGGCGGCATCGGCTCCTGCGGTCGGGACCTGTGCTGTGCCACCTTCCTCACCGACTTCGAGCCGGTGACCATCCGGATGGCGAAGGACCAGGACCTGCCTCTCAACCCGCTGCGCATCTCCGGCGCGTGCGGGCGGCTGATGTGCTGCCTCAAGTACGAGCACCCGCTGTACCAGCGCTTTCAGGAGACCGCCCCGTCGGTCGGCAGTCGGGTCTCCACCCCCGAGGGTGACGGCCGGGTCGTCGGCCACAGCGTCCCGAGAGACGCGGTGACGGTACGCCTGGACGCGGACGGCTCGCGCTCAATGTGCTCCCGCGCCGACGTCTGCGGTTCCCGCCAAGCCCACGACCAGCAATACACCCCCTAACCCCGCGCCCGTTCCTCTCCGGCCCGGCTCCCCGGCTCCCGCCCGCCGCTTAGCCCAGTTGATCAAGAAGTTTGCGTCAGGAATCGGGTCGGTCATGACGCAAACCTCTTGATCAACTCGGGTGGGGGTGGGTGGGGGTGGGTTAGTGCAGGACTGTGGGGGGTTCGGTTAGGTGGGGGGTTAGGGGGGTCTTGGGGATCAGCCAGCTTTGGGTGGGCGACTGGTCGGGGTTCACCTGCCAGTCGCGGGAGACCCGGTCTACCCCCAGCGGGTAGATGGTCAACGTGCCGTCCGGGTCGATACGCAGTCGCAGGAACGACTTCGAATCCTCGATGCCCTGACCGGCGAAGAGTTCATTGACGTTCACTCCGAAAGAGCCCGCCACCAGCAGGTACGCCGCCACCAGTTGGCTGGCGACCAGGCCGATCACCGGGCCGTAGAGCACCGCCGCGGCGACCGCCGGCAGCGGCCACGGCCAGTCGTAGAACGGCAGCGCCAACCAGACCCAGGTGCCGGCCGCCCCCAGAGCCACCTGCGCGACGCCGTGGCCCACGCCGAGGATCCAGTGCCGCACGTGGCGTTTGCCGCTCGCGCTCGGCGGCTTGGCGAACAGGGCCGCCGCGATCACCGTCACGAGCACCATCACCACCAGCGGGACGCTGAACAGCCGCTGGTTGGTGCTGTCGGCCCAGTTCGCCGTCGCGCCCGCCATGGCCAGCATCAGCAGGGTGTGCAGGGTGCCGAGCAACGTGGTGAAGCCGGGATTGCGCAACGGCAACCGGGGGAAGATGCCCCAGCCGTAGCGGCGCGACCGCGCGGCGTCCGGGTAACGGGCCACCAGGTCGTACGGCTGGGTGGAGCTGGCCCTGCGGGCCAGCGTGTCCCGCGGTGGCACCTCGATGCGCTCCGGCAGCTTGTGCGTGGGGTAGAGGTAGGCGCCACCACCGCCGCAGGTGATCAGCTGCCGGTCCGGCCCTGAGTAGCGGGCGTAGTGGTGCAGGTCGCCCGAGAGCAACAGCCGCACCCGCGCCCCGGTCGGGTCGATGATCGTGCGGATGAAGTAGTCGATCGAGTCGTACGCCGTGGGGTTGTCGGCGGCCTTGACCCAGGTTGGCGCCGGCGTCGCGATGATCACCTTCGACTCCGGACCGAGCCGCCGGGCCACCTCGTCGAAGTAGGCCAGCTGCGGGTCGTCCAGGTACGAGCCGGACTGGTCGTCCACGCCGAGCAACCACCAGCCGGCCGGCAACTCCACAGCGAAGTACGACCGGGACTGCCCGGTGCCCCAGCCCGCGAAGTTGCGGTCCCGGGAGCGGACGAACAACCGCAGGAACGCGGTGAGGCCGTCGTACCAGTCGTGGTTGCCCGGCACCGCGAAGAGCGTCGGCTTCTCGGCCGGCGCTACCGGCAGCGCGGCCTGGTAGGGGCCCTTGCACCGGTCCTCGTACGCGGCGTAGGCCGCCGATGGGTACACCTGGTCGCCGCCCATCACCAGGGTCTGCGCCCGGGGCAGGCGGTGCCCGTCGACGGTCAGCTCGGGCTGCGCCAGCAGGTACGCCACCGAGTACGTGGCGTTGAAGCCGTCACCGAGGTCGGCCACGTAGTCGAGCCACAGCCCACCGTCCGGCCCGACCTGGCGGAAGACGCCGTCGCCGAACGCGTTCTGCAACTCGCGCTTGTCGAGGTACGCCCCGAAGAGCACCGCCAGCAGCGTCCGGATGCCGGTGCTGATCAACAGGAACGGCGCCAGCCACGGCACCGGTTTGCGCGGCGTGAAGCCCAACTCCAGCGGGTCGGTGCTGCGCGGCCGATGGGCGGCGCGTTCACCGGCCGGCGCGCGGTCAGGGCGTTCGGTCGTCTCGTCCTGACGTTCGGGGTGGTCGCGTTCGTCGCTCACCCGCCGCAGCGTAGTCCCGGACCCGATCATCCGCTGTCCGGTAAGCGTCCAGATGGCGGCCGATGTCCGGTTGGTGCTGGCCAGCACGGCGGGGGTATCCCGTTCGGTCGGTGCCGCCGGGGTGCCGTACACTTGCTGATCGTTGCCGCCTTAGCTCAGTCGGCTAGAGCGACGCACTCGTAATGCGTAGGTCGACGGTTCGATTCCGTCAGGCGGCTCGGTAGCGAAGCCCAGGTCATTGGCCTGGGCTTCTGCCGTTTCTCAAGGTCCACGGCAGCGCCGCCGGACGTGCCAGTCCGCAGACAGTCCGTATCCCGCGCAACGACCGCGGGATCCCCTCAGGCTCTTGGCCCCCCGTTGTCACGTCTCACCCATCTAGACCTGCTCGCAAGCACAGGAGCGAAGCCTGGAAGTGCCAGCCGCTTGCGTGCAGGGCTACGGGGTGATGGACCTCTTTGATCTGCCTATCGGCGGTCTCTACTGAGATGCGCATCGACAACGGTTCGTCCCGGACTTCGAGCGGGCACTGAAGCCGCAGCTTGACGTCGAGCCAGCGGGTGCTGCCGGGGCGCAACGGCTGGGACTGGCCGACGTTCTGAATCAGGACGCCAGATGTCTGCGCTTGCACCGCGCGTATCGTGACCGGCAGAGGGCCAAAGTTGGTCACTTCCACCGACCCGTCCACTTCGGCGACGCCCTTGGTAACGACGCCATCGGAACGGGCCGACCCCGGCATGACGACGAGTGCGACCGACGCGGCCCGTTCCCGCTGCTCACGTAAGTCTCGCAACTCGTTGACACTGATCCCGCCCAGCAGCAAGCCGACCAGGAAGACGGCGACGAGGCGCAGTTGGGCCTTCTTGAGCGCACGACGACGGGTAGTGGTGGGACCTGATTCGGTCGGCACATGGTTGTGCTCGTCGAGATCGATCACGCCATGCTCAGGCATTGCGATAGCTTAGGGGCCTCGGTCCCTAACGCGTGGCCCATGCCGGTAGCCGATGCCCAGGACAGTCACCGTCGGCCACGAATGGTCACGCGGTTGGGTGCCTTGGCCTACCCACCAGGCCCTCATCGGCCACGATCTTCGTCGTTCCAAACTGGCGCTCCGGGTCCCAGCGCCAGCTAAGCCGCGTGATGGTCAAATGTTCAGCAGGCCGCCGTTGCGCACGACGTCGTCCTTGATCGCTATCAGGTTCGCCGAGACGTACGGGATGTTGTGCGCCTGGTGCCATTCGCTCGGGAAGTACGTCACCAGCCGCGACGCCTGAAACCGGCATTTGATTTCAGGTACGAACCGAGAATACTTGGCGTCCGTGAAGTACCAGAACGAGTTCTCGTTGTAGAACGCCACATGCGTCGGATCCTGGTAGGCGCCTCGACCGTCGGTGCTGGGGGTCAGCGACAACAGCATGCCATTCGGTGCGAGTAGTCGGTACAGCTCATTGAACAGTGCGATCTTGTCCGGGATGTGTTCCAGGAAGTCCACCGCTCGAATGACACCGACGCTGTTGTCCGGCAGGTCCACGCCTTTCGTGATGTCGCAGACGATGTCCACACCCGACCCGTCGTGGCAATCCAGACCGAGATACCCTTCCGGCTTGTTGTGCGCGGCGCCCAGGTCGAGCGCCAGGAGCCCCTGCCGCCGTGACCAGGCCAGCACATTATGTTGAATGTTCCGGTCATAGATCTCCACCGTGCGCTGCTGGATGCGAGCGTTGACATCTGGAATGCGCTGCGTGTTCTTGGCATGCATGCGTTGGAGGTACAGGCATTTCTGAATGTGATGGAACTCGCTCACCTGGTACATCCGAGCCATGAGATCGGCGTCGTCCGCAACGTCGAGCGACTCGTCGTACCCGCCGACCTTCTCGTAGATGTCCCGGCGGAACGCCCGTACATGGTTCGGTGCGTACCAGATGTAGCTCACGTTGTGTGGCGTCGGCGGCAGTGCCCGGCAGACCAGCACTTCTCGGCCGTCCACCTTGTCGTCGTAGTGCCGCCAGCCGAACGAGCTCGCGAAACGGTCCTCAGAGCGGCCACCGTCCTCCTGGATCTGCGCGGTGTCGCTGTAGACGAACCCCACCTCCGGGTTGGAGTCGAAGGCGTCGACGATCTCTTGCAGACAGTCGCTGCTGAGCAGGTCGTCGTCGTCGAGCTCGACCAGGATGTCACCGGCAGCCTCGGCGCAGGCGTACCCCTTCACCGCGCCGACGCCGTTCAGGTTGTCCTGGACAATGAGCCGGATCCGATCGTCGTGCCTCTCGGGTCGCCAACGCGACCCCTGATTGAGGATGACCACCCATTCCCAGTCGGTGAAGGTCTGCGCGACGAGCGATTCGAAGCATTCGTCGATGAAGCGGGTGCGGTTGCTCCCCGTGAACACCGTTACGCGAGGTGTGCGCATGGAGACAATCACCGACCCGCCGAAGTCGAGGATCGAGCGGTAGGGGTCGGGCGGTACTTCGCGGGAACGGCTGAGGTGAGCCCCTTGTCCAGACGGATCGCCGCCTTGAAGGCGTCCCGCGCTGCTGCGTCCTCGCCAGACTGGGACAGCAACATGCCCAGTCGGAGGTAGGCGGTTGACGACTTGTCGTCGATCGACACGACCTTGCGGTAGATGTCTATCGCCGTCGTCGGCGCCTTGCCTTCCAGTGCTATGGCCTTGTTGTAAAGGGCCGGCTTGTAGTTGGCGTCGGCCGCCAGTGCCTTGTCGTAGTTACTGATCGCCTCGTCGGCTTGATTGCGCGACTGGGCGATGTAGCCCAGGTTGAACCAGGCGAACTTGTTGTCGGCCTCGGCGTCCAGCAGCTTCTCGAAGGTGGCCTTTGCCGCGTCGAAGTTGCCGGCCTGGCCCTGCTCAAGACCGAGCTTGAGCAGATCCGCCGGCGTAGTCTCGGCACCGTTCGTCTGGTCGGTGCTGCCGGCGTTGTTCGTCTGCGGCTTTTCGGCAGGCTTGTCGCTGCATGCCGTGACTCCGGTCAGCAGGACCGCACCGCAGGCGAGCGACCCGAATATCTGACGCATGTTCATTACTCCTCCTCGACGGTGACGGGGCGGTTCGACCTGCTGTTCGGCCGGTTGGTGTCGCTACTGTTTGACGTCGCCCGGCCCGAGGTGTTGGACGGAGCCGTCAACGCCAGCGGTGTGGCGAGTGAAATGCAGGAGACCCAGATGTCGGCGCCCCCGCCGGTGAAGGTGAACTGGTAGCCACTGACTGAGAGCGGCTGGATGAGCACAGGGTTGACGCCTGCTCCCGAGAGCTGGTATCCGGTTCCGACAGCGATATCTCCGGCCTGGCAGCCGAAATCGACAGGGGTGTCTGCGATCACGGTCAGCGGGCCCTGAATGTAGGCGGCCTCGATTCCGTTGCCCGCCACGCCCTGCGGGCCCTGGGCACCCGTGGCGCCCTGCGGTCCTGGTACGCCCTGAAGTCCTTGTGCCCCCGTGTCTCCCTGGGCGCCCTGCGCACCTTGGAAGCCTTGGACGCCTGGAGCGCCTGCGTCGCCTTGCGCGCCCTGGGCGCCGGTGGCACCTTGTGCGCCCGCGTCGCCCTGAGCGCCGGTGGCACCTTGGAAGCCTTGGACGCCTTGTGCGCCCGCGTCGCCTTGCGCGCCCTGGGCGCCGGTGGCACCTTGTGCGCCCGCGTCGCCCTGAGCGCCGGTGGCGCCTTGGAAGCCTTGGACGCCTTGTGCGCCCGTGTCGCCTTGTGGGCCTTGGGCGCCGGTGGCGCCTTGTGCGCCTGCGTCGCCTTGTGGGCCTTGGGCGCCGGTCGCGCCTTGAGCGCCTGCGTCGCCCTGCGTGCCCTGCGCGCCGGTCGCGCCTTGGGCGCCGGTCGCGCCTTGAGCGCCTGCGTCGCCCTGCGTGCCCTGCGCGCCGGTCGCGCCTTGGAAGCCTTGAGCACCTTGAGCACCGGTGTCGCCTTGCGTGCCCTGAGCACCGGTGGCACCTTGGAAGCCTGGAGCGCCCGTGTCGCCCTGCGGGCCTTGAGCGCCGGTGGCACCTTGGAAGCCTTGAGCACCCGCGTCGCCCTGCGGGCCTTGAGCACCGGTGGCGCCTTGTGCGCCTGCGTCGCCCTGGGCACCTTGGGCTCCGGTGGCACCTTGTGCGCCTGCGTCGCCCTGCGGGCCTTGAGCGCCGGTCGCGCCTTGTGCGCCTGCGTCGCCCTGAGCACCGGTGGCACCTTGGACGCCTGGAGCGCCCGTGTCGCCCTGCGGGCCTTGAGCGCCGGTGGCGCCTTGAGCGCCTGCGTCGCCCTGAGCACCGGTGGCACCTTGGAAGCCTTGTGCGCCTGCGTCGCCCTGAGCACCGGTGGCACCTTGGAAGCCTTGAGCACCCGCGTCGCCCTGCGGGCCTTGAGCGCCGGTCGCGCCTTGAGCGCCTGCGTCGCCCTGCGCGCCTTGGGCGCCGGTGGCACCTTGTGCGCCTGCGTCGCCCTGGGCGCCTTGGGCGCCGGTGGCACCTTGTGCGCCTGCGTCGCCCTGCGGGCCTTGAGCGCCGGTCGCGCCTTGTGCGCCTGCGTCGCCCTGAGCACCGGTGGCACCTTGGAAGCCTTGAGCACCCGCGTCGCCCTGCGGGCCTTGAGCGCCGGTCGCGCCTTGAGCGCCTGCGTCGCCCTGGGCACCTTGGGCACCCTGGGGGCCTTGAGTGCCATGCTTGTCGTGCGGGTAGTCGCCCTTGTCCTTGTCGTGACCACCCCATGGGCTCTGCCAGCCCTGTGGGCCGTAGTCCGTTTGCCCGTCGGGATACTGGTCCCACGAATCGCCGGGTCCGTCGTCGTCTTGGCGAACAGTTGACCAGGATGACGGCCACGCGCCGTGTTGGCCGAGCGGACCGGGCGTACCGATGTGTACGTCCTGTGCGGACGCCTTCGTCTCCACCGGCGGAGCTGCGGCTGCGGGTCCACCCGTCATTCCGACTACCAGTAGGGCGGAGCTCAGCCCTGAAGCGGCCCGGCCATGGTTCCGGCTGCGCCGCAGCCGTCGATTGTTACTCATGACCCCTCCAGAGCCACCCCGGATGCACCCAGAGCTACCTATTAGTCACCTGACGTTACTTCTTGGGCGAGTCGTAGCGTATTCGACCGATTGGTCGGTCGAGAGGGGTTTTAGCCGTACTTGGGTACATTTAGGAGAAGGTGGAACTTACTTGCGATAGCGGCATAAGTCCTGGCCATCGCGTTGCGGGTCCTCGATTCCAAGGACTCGTCACGTTCGACGGTGGATGACCGCCACGACCCGAAGGCTGAGGCATCAGCCTCGCGCTTCCCGCCCCGGCGTTGTCTTCGCAAGGTGACGGCCACTCGGGGCGCCTCGCGTCGGCCCTGATCGCGGGCTGCGGCCACGAGCGCGGGCACGACGGATCGTCCATCACACTGGTCCCCTGCGCTCGTTTGGAGGCCGTATCCCGGAGCAGCAACTCCACCCGGCGGCCCGTTCCGAGCGCCGCTCGCTGTTTGTCGATACGCGCCCACGGGCCGATCGCGGCGGTGCTCGGTGCGAGGGCGATGGCCGGGCCGTTTCCGGGGCGAGGTCGAGGTTGAGGGTCGATCGCATGCCGCCGTCCAGGTAGCGGCGGTCGCCGATGCTGACCGGGGCCGCGGAGGTCGGCATGGCGCAGCTTGCGGCGACGGCGTTCACCAGGGGGACGCCGTCGTGCCGGGTGATGGTGCGGCTGGCGCCGGTTTCGGTGTCGACGACCACGATGCGAAGGTCCACGTCGTACGGCCAGGCATGGTTGGGCAGGCGGGCTAACAGTGACGAGGAAGGATTGACAACGGGCGATCAGGGCTCCCGTCGTCCGACGATGATGCCGCCGAGCCGGCTCTCCGCCGAGGTGACGGTGGTCTGCGAGTCGACAGTGAACCCGCTCTGGCGTAGCCAGGCCGCCACCTGGGCAGGCTGCCGACGATGGACGCGCACGTTCATCGGGTGGCCGCCGTAGCCGTCGGTCTTGAGGGTGGTCTCGTCGCCCACGTGGAAGCCGAGCAGCAGCGGGCCACCGGGGCGCACCACCCGCCGGAAGTGCGCTAACACGACGCCGATCTGGTCGTCCGGGATGTGGATGAGGGAGTACCAGGCGACCAGGCCGGCGACCGAGCCGTCGGCCAGATCGAGGTCGGTCATCGAGCCGACCTCGAACCTCAGCTCAGGATGGTCACGGCGGGCCACGTCGATCATTCCGGGCGAGAGATCGATCCCGAAGGCGTCGACGCCGAGCGTGTGCAGGTGGGCGGTGATTCGCCCCGTCCCGCAGCCCACATCCGCGACCGGCCCGCCGCCGGCACCCCGTACGAACTCGGCGAACGATGCCAGCGCGGCTTGTTCGTACGGTGCCTCCGCCAGGAGGTCACGTACCAGGTGCGCGTAGCTGACCGCGACCGTGTCGTAGGAGGTGCGGGTCGCAGTCAACCACTCGTCTACGGTCACGAGTCCAACGTTAATTCAGCGACACACTGATGCCTCACCTACCCGGACCGACAGTTTGGAGGCGTCCACCCATGACTTCCGCGCCGGTGATCGTGAGTTTGCCCATCGCTGACCGGGCCACCTCCTACCGCTTCTATCGCGACGGGCTCGGCCTCGACGCCGTGGGCGAGTTGGCCGACGACGGCATCCCGGAGCCGTTGCAGTTCGTGGTCAACGACGGGCTGCGGCTGATGCTCATCCCGACCGGCGGCTTCGGTTGGGTGATCGGCCGGCACGAGGTCGCCCCGAGGGGCCAGAGCGAATGTCTGCTCAACCTTGGCGTCGCTTCGCCGACCGAAGCGGACGCGCTCGTCGAGCGGGCGCGCGCTGCCGGCGCCGAGATCATCACCGAGGCGGCAGACCAACCCTGGGCGTACGCGGGCGTCTTCGCGGACCCGGACGGTCACTTGTGGATGGTGTCCGCCGATTCGGAGTCCTGAAACCGTCGGTGGTGGTGGTTAGGGTCCGGCAGTGACCGTGACCACCGATGCCCCTGGGGCGCTGCCCACCCCCGCCGACGAGGCCCGGCTGTGGGCACTCATCGAAGCTGCCTGGGCCGAGTTGGGTGCCGAGCCCCTGGCGCTGCGGCAGGCCCTCATCGAGCGCGACCCCGCCGACGACGGCGGCGATGACGATGACGGCCCGTCCTACGCGATCGACGCCTGGCTTGATGCCTTTCTGGATCGCCTCGGGCACCTGACCGCCGAGATGACCGGGCGGGAGCTGACCGACCTCGACCGGGTGGTGGAGCGCAAGCTGCACGACATCGATCGGGAGGACATCCACGAGGTGACCGACGGGTCGGACGACGGCTTCCTCTATGCCCGAGGTTTCATCGTCGCCCTGGGGCGGGCGTACTACGAAGCGGTCCGCGCCAACCCCGCGATGGCGCTGCTGGACGCCGACTGCGAAGGCATGTGTTATCTCTTCGCGCACCTGCACAACGACCGGTTCGGTGCGTGGCCGGAGACCGGCTCCGGGATCTCCCGGGAATCGTTCGGCAACCCGGCCGGCTGGTCGGCCTGACCGGCACCAGCCCGGGTCACTCGGTGCGGATTCAGACGTAGATCTTCGTGGCGTACTCCGGGCCGTAGTGCCGTTCCAGGTCTTCGAGGCTCTCCCTCGGGGCCTCGACCTCCTTGATCAGGCGTGCCCGGGACGGCAGTGCCTCCGGCTGCCAGGTCTCCGGCCGCCACAGCGCGGACCGCAGGAACGCCTTCGCGCAGTGGTAGAAGATCTGCTTGATCTCCACCACTACGGCGAGCACCGGCCGGTGCCCCTTGACCACCATGTCGCCGAACCAGGGCGCGTCACTGACCAGGCGGGCCCGCCCGTTGATCCGCAGCGTGTCGGTCCGCCCGGGGATCAGGAAGAGCAACCCGATGTGCGGGTTGTCGAGGATGTTGCGGTAGCCGTCGGCCCGCTTGTTGCCGGGCCGCTCGGGCAGCGCGATGGTCGTGTCGTCCAGCACCAGGGCGAACCCGGCCGGGTCGCCCTTGGGCGAGACGTCGCAGCTGCCGTCCGCGCCGGCCGTGGCCATCAGACAGAACGGTGAGGCGCCGAGCCACTCGCGGTCCCGTTCGTGCAGCCGGGTGCGTTCCTTGTCGGCGGCCCGCGCGTTGGGCACGCCGAGCAACTCGCGCAACTCCTCGTGCGAGGTGATCTCCACCGTCACGTTGATCCTCCCTCAGCCGTTGACCCGGTGGCGGGCACCACCGTCGTCAGCCTAGGCCGCCGTGACCAGCGCGAGGTTTGTGCCTGGTTGCCGGGGGTACGGCCTCACCCGACGCGCTCGCCGCACGAGACCGTTCCGCAGGACGCCGACCAGTGGGAGGCCGGGAGATGGAGAGCCGACTCAAGGTGCTGGGTCACCCAGTCCATCCGATGCTGGTGATGTTCCCGGTCGCGCTGCTGGCCACGGCGGTGCTGTTCGACGTGGTGGACACCGTCGGTGGTCCCGACTTCCTCGGCGAGGTCGCGTACTGGAACATCACCGTCGGGCTGATCGGCGGCCTGCTCGCCGCGGCGGCCGGCACGTTCGACCTGCTGGCGATCCCGACCGGCACCCGCGCCAAGCGGGTGGGTCTGCTGCACGCGGGCGCCAACGTCGCGGTGATTCTGCTCTTCGCCGCCGTGTGGGCGGTGCGGCTCAACGCGGATTCCCGGGCCGCCGGCGGGGCACTGGTCGCCATCGAGGTGGTCGCGCTGGCGATTCTCGGCATCAGCGCCTGGCTCGGTGGCGAGCTGGTCGACCGACTCGGTGTGGGCGTCGACAGCGATGCCGGCCTGGACGCGCCCAGCTCACTACGGCCGCCGACGGCCACCCAGCGGATCGGAGAGGTGTGATGAGCGAGCAGCAGTTCGGCGGCTTCGGCCGGGGGTGGCGCGGTAGCCGGCAGCAGGGCTGGGACCCGATGGGGGAGTTGCAGTCGCTGCGCTCCGAGTTGAGTCGCCTGGTCGGTGGTCGCGGCGGGGCGTCCGACGTCGAGTTGACCGAGACCTCGGACGGCTGGGAGGTCGTGGTCCGGCTGCCCGGAGTGGCGCCGGAGGAGGTGGCCGTCGAGTTGGACGACCGCGAGTTGTGCGTGCGGGCCCGCTCGGAGGCGGAGGTCAACGCCGACCAGGGCATCCCCGGCGGCTTCGAGACGCGCGGCTTCGAATACCGGGTCAACCTGCCGGCGCGGGTCGACCCGGACACCATCGACGCGGTGATGGACCACGGCCTGCTCCGGGTCCGGCTGCCGCGGGCGACCCGGCCCGCGCCGCGCACCATCACCGTCGGTCGCACCGGGTCGCGCTCCGGCGACCTTTCCACGGGTACGCCGATGCCAGCCGATCCCGCAGCGGACCGGGAGCTGCACCGCCCGGACACCGCCGGCGAGATCGACCGGCCGTAGCGGGCCGGGTGGTCACCCCGTCCGTGCTCGGCCCGACCGCCGAGCGCCTTCCCGACGTGCGGCGGATCGCCGTGCTGCGCGCCAACGCGCTCGGCGACTTCATCTTCGCCCTGCCGGCGCTGGACGCCTTGCGCAGCGCGTACCCCTCGGCGGAGATCGTGCTGCTCGGTGCGCCGTGGCACGCGAAGCTCTGGCGCGACCGGCCCGGCCCGGTCGACCGGGTGCTGGTGGTGCCGCCGGCAGCCGGCATCCGTACGCCGGAGCCGGGCGAGCCGGAGTCGTCGATGGACGACTTCGTGGCCGCTGCCGCCGGTGCGGAATTCGACCTGGCGGTGCAGATCCACGGCGGGGGTGCCAACTCCAACCCGCTGATCAGTCGGCTCGGTGCCCGGTTGACGGTGGGCCTGCGCGCCGACGACGCGCCGCCGCTGGACCGGTGGCTGCGCTACGTCTACTACCAGCATGAGGTGATCCGCTACCTGGAGGTGGTGGCGCTGGCGGGAGCGCCGGCCACCACCATCACGCCGACGCTGGCGGTGACCGACGCCGACCGGGCCGAGGCCGCCGAGGTGCTCGGCCCGGCCAACCGTCCCCGGGTGGCGTTGCATCCGGGCGCCACCGACACCCGTCGCCGCTGGCCCGCCGAGCGATTCGCCGAGGTGGCCCGGGCGCTGCACGAGGACGGCTACGAGGTGCTGGTCACCGGCACGCCCTCCGAGCAGGAGGTGGTGGACCGGGTGGTCGCTGCGGCGCAGGTGCCGGTGCGCCCACAGGTGGGCACGCTCAGCCTGGGCGGGCTGGTCGGCTGCTACGCCGACTGCGCGTTGGTCGTCTCGAACGACACCGGCCCGCTGCACCTGGCCGCCGCGGTGGACGCGCCCACTGTGGGCATCTTCTGGGTCGGCAACCTGATCAACGGGGCCAGCCCGCTGAGGAGCCGGCACCGGCCGATCAGCTCGTGGACGGTGCACTGCCCGGTCTGCGGTGTCGACTGCACACCCGGCATCTATCCGCACCGGCCCGGCGACGGTGACTGCCCGCACCGGGATTCCTTCGTCACCGACGTACCGGTGATCGAGGTGCTGGAAGCCGCCCGGGAGTTGCTCACCCCGTAGGTCAGGCCGGCTGCGGGGTGTCCTCGTCGGCGAGGACGACCTCCCACGCCTCCACGTCCCGGTCGGTGACAGTGGTGGGGGACTCCAGGTGGTACGCGCCGCTGGGCAGGATGCCCGCACCGCCGTAACGGGACAACACGGCGAGCTGCGCGGCCACGTCCTCGCCCTGGTGTTTCTCCTGCACCCGCCGCCAGAAGTCGAAGCCACCGGCGTCGACGAGCTTGGCCCGGTCGTAGAGCACGCACCCGCCGATCCAGGAGACCTTGTACGCCCGCCACGCGCCCGGCGGCAGCGCCAACTGCTCGGTGATGTGCAGCAGGTTCGCGGCCGAGTGGATCCGGGCCCGGTTCCACTCCGGGGTGTCGGGTCGGATCCGCTCCGGTGTGGGCGGGCCGGCCCACTCCTCGTAGTGGCCGTGCGATTCCGGTCGCACGTCATCGGTGTACGAGAGCCCGTGCACGCCGTTGCCGACGAACCCGCAGCCCAGCTCCCCGATCGCGGTGACCAGTCGGTGCAGCGCACCGGGTTCCAGCCAGATGTCGTCGTCGAGGCTGAGGACGTACCGGGCGGCCGAGGCGGCGAGCAGGTACGCCCGGTGTTCGGCCAACCCCCGTCGGGGCAGCCGGCGGGTCAGCAGCACCGGGTGGCCCCGGTGGCGTAGCGCCCGGACCATTGTGGCCGCGGCGGGGTGCGTGTACGCCGGATCCCCGTCGGACTGGTCGCTGACGACCACGCCGAAGCCGGGTACCCCGTCCTGGGCGGCGAGCCCGCCCAGGGTGACGGCCAGTTCGGCGGGCCGGTTCCGGGTCGGAATCAGCACGTCCACCAGCCGGTCGGCGCGGAACTCCTCCGGGGTGCCGAGGTCGAGGGGGCGGTTCACGACGCCTGGGTGCGGGTGCGCAGCGACGGGTCGGGCTCCCGGTCGTCGAGGTGTGGCGACGGGTCCTGGCTGTGCGACCGGATCCGCTCGATGATCGCGGAGGTGGACCGGTCCGGCACGTACCCCAGGGTGCGCACCTGGCCGCCCAGCCGGCGCACCAGCGGCGCCTCCGGCACCAGCTCCGGCGGATAGTCGCCGCCCTTGACGTACACGTCGGGTCGGACCGCCTCGATCAGCGCGGCGGGTGAGTCCTCCTCGAAGACCACCACGTGGTCCACGCAGGCGAGCGCGGCGAGCAGGGCAGCCCGGTCCTCGACCGGGTTGACCGGCCGGTCCGGGCCCTTCAGCCGTCGTACGCTGCCGTCCGAGTTGACCGCCACTATGAGCAGGTCGCCCAACGCGCGGGCCTGCTCCAGGTAGCGCACATGCCCCCGATGCAGCACGTCGAAGCAGCCGTTGGTGAAGACCACCGATCGTCCCGCCTCGCGGTACTCGGCGACGATCGCGTCCAACTCGTCGCCGCTGACCAGCGCCGGGTGGCTGGTGATGTCGGTCGGCTGGTCCAGCGCGGCGAGCAGGTCGTCCCGTCGGCACACGCAGGTGCCGGTGTCCGAGACGGTGATGGTGGCCGCGAGTTGGGCGAGTTGGGCGGCGGTGGGCAGGGGCGCGTCGGCGGCCAGGGCCAACGTCATCGCCGCGAGGTACGCGTCGCCGGCGCCCACGGCGTGGCTTGCCGGCACCGGAGTGCTGTGGCTGCGTCGTGGCTCCCCGTCGGCGCCGCCGACCACAGCGCCCTCGGTGTCCAGGGTCACCGCGACCACGTCGGCACCGGTGTGCGCACGCAGTTCGGCCAGCCGCGACTTGGCCAGGACGGCCCGGTCGACGCCCTCTCCGGCCCGGGTGTTCACTGTGACGCCGGTGCCGGTGACGCTGAGCCCGTCACCGGTGAGGGCCACCCGTCCCTCGCCGGGGGTGGGCTCGCCGACCGGCCCCGGGCGGTCGGCCCGGATCAACTCGGCGGCGGTGTCGTCGGCGCGTACCGCCCCCGGGGCCGCGCCGACAGTCATCTCGGACGGCCCGTCGACCGGATCGCCGTCCGGGTGTTCCAGGTGCAGTTCGGTCCCGCCGGTCAGTCGGGTCGTACCGCCCGCCCGGGCCAACAGCCGGGTCGCCTCGGCGAAGCTGGGGGTGACCACTGTCGGCGCGAGGCCCCGCCAGTCGGCCAGGTCGTGGGCGTCCAGCGCGACAGTGGCGTACCGCTGGCGGTTCTCGACCAGCCACGCGCGGACCGGCGCGGGCAGCGCGCCCAGGCCGTAGTCGCAGACCACCAGGGTCGGCGCCTCCCCACCGGCGGCGGCGCGCAACTCCTCGGTGGCGCAGCTCAGGGCGGTGAGCAGCCGGCTCACCCCGTCGTGGTCCAGGACGTCCTCCGGGTCGCCGGAGTCCTCACGCAGCAGGATCTGGTTGCCGGCCAACATCCGCCGCTTGACCGGGGTGGGTCGCCCGGGTTGGTTGACAGTGCGGTCCCAGACGCTCGCGCGGTCCAGGCAGTCGTGCAGCTCGTCCCCGGCGACGTCGGCGCCGACCGGTGCCACCAGCACCGCCCGGCCGCCGAGGGCGGCGACGTTGACGGCGGTGTTCGCCGCCCCACCCGCGGCGGAGATCCGCCGACGCAGGGTGAGGACCGGGGCGGGCGCCTCCCGGCAGAGCCGGTCGGAGTCGGCGAACCGCCATTCGTCCAACATGGCGTCACCGACGATCAGGACTGGGCGTCCGAGCCAGCTCTCCACGACGGTGGCGAACCGGCGCTGCTCCGCTGCTGCTCCTGCCATGCCTCCCCGGGTCCCCAGCGGCCTGCCGGACAAACCTGCGCGCCAACCGGTCCCGCCGCTGGTCAGGTCGCCTTCGATGGGCCCTGACCGGTCCGAGCCCTGTCCGACCTGTTTCGGGCGTTCGAGGGCGGGAAGGGGATTGAGGTACCCCGGAAAGGAGATGTACCGAGATGGCAGCGACATTGCAGGGCAAGCGGATCGCCTTCCTGGCCGCCGACGGCGTCGAGGAGGTCGAGTACGTCCAGCCACGCGAGGCGGTCGAGAACGCCGGCGCGACGGCCGAGCTGGTTTCGCTGAAGCCCGGTTCCATCCAGTCCTTCAACCACCTGGACCACTCGAAGACGTACGACGTGGACGTGACAGTCGACAAGGCCGACGCCGCCGGCTACGACGCGCTGGTGCTGCCCGGAGGGGTGGCGAACCCGGACTTTCTGCGGGGCGACCCGGACGCGGTGCGGTTCGTGAAGGCGTTCTTCGACGCGGGCAAGCCGGTCGGGGTGATCTGTCACGGCCCGTGGACGCTGATCGAGGCGGACGTGGTGCGGGGCCGGCGGATCACCTCCTGGCCGACCCTGCGTACCGATCTGACAAACGCCGGAGCCACCTGGGTGGACGAGGAGTGCGTCACCGACGGCAACCTGACCAGCAGCCGCAAACCCGACGACCTCCCCGCCTTCTGCGCAACAATCACCAAAACCTTCACCACCCCCT
>NZ_JAGPXY010000211.1 GCF_018070325.1 Micromonospora sp. H61 | reverse complement strand
CGTGATGACCTCGTCCGCAGCCGCACCCAGATCGTCAACCGGCTGCATGCGCTGTTGGCACAGCTCATTCCCGCCGGTCTGCCCCGCGGACTGACCGCCGACAACGCCGCCGCCGCGCTGCGCAGCATCCGCCCTCGGGCCGTGTTGGCCCGCACCATGCGCCAGGTCGCCGTGGACCTTCTCGGCGAGGTGCGCCGCCTCGATCGGCGCATCGCCGAGGCAACAGCAACGCTGTCCGCCGCGGTCGCGGCGTCCGGCACCACCCTGACCGATCTGCACGGCATCGGCGACGTCACCGCCGCGAAGATCCTCGCCCGCTCCGGAGTCGTCAACAGGTTCCGATCGGAGTCCGCGTTCGCCTCGTACTGCGGTGTCGCGCCGATAGAAGTGTCATCCGGTGACGTCCAACGGCACCGCCTATCGCGTGCCGGCGACCGGCAACTGAACTACGCGCTGCATGTCATGGCCATGGCCCAGATCAAACGAGCGACCCCAGGCAGGGACTACTACCAGCGCAAACGAGCCGCGGGCAAAACCCATAAGGAAGCCATGCGCTGCCTGAAACGGCGCCTCGCCGACGTCGTCTACCGCACCATGATCAAAGACACGGAGACCTCTCTGCTGCCGGCGGGTTGACAAGAGAGGTGCCTTTAGATCCACAGACCCGAGGGACGCGGACATCGCGTGTGGGTGTCCGCTGGTCACGTGTTTTGTTCGTGTCGGTCGTGGCTGTGCCCGACAATCTGAGGGTCAGGTGGGAATGGGTAGGGGTTCCTGCGGCCAGTTGAGGACCTTGGCGCCGAGCACCGCCGCCTGCAGCGTGAAACGGTGGCTGGGGTCAGTGGGGTCGTAGCCGGTCAATGTTTTGACGCGAGCCAGGCGGTAGGTGACGGTGCGTACCGATACGTGCAGGCGCTTCGCCGATTCGGTGGCCACCGCACCGGTGTCGAAGTAGGCGTGCAGGGTGTCGAGTAGCGGTTCGGCGCCGCCGCGCGCCCGGGTGAGTGGGGTGAGTACGGCTTGTACCAGGTCCACGATGGCGGGTTGGTCGCGTAGCAGAACTCGGTAGATGAGCAGGTCGTGTGCGTTGATGACGGGGGTGTCTGTGTGGAGTCGCCCGGCCATGGCGAGTGCTTCGCGGGCCTCCTCGTAGGAGCGGGCTATGCCGTACAGACCGGGGTGGGACCGGCCGACAGCTACCCGCCAGGGTCCTCCCCGGGGCAGTCGGCTCAGCTCGCGGTGCATGAGGCGGCCGAGTTCATTGCTCGCGTCCATCGCCGGCGGTAGTCGGCCGACTGATCCGGTGTCGGCGGGTGCCAGCACGACGAGCAGGCCGTCCTTGGTCGCGACGAGGACGTCGCGGTCGCCGAGCCGGTCGAACATGACCGCCTCAAGGGCGCTGATCGCCGCGTCGGCGTCGGGTAGTCGTCGGCTCGGTGCGGCCAGCGCCACTTGGTGGACCCTGGCGAGGTCGAGCCCGAACGGTTCGGCGCGTTCGACGAGGGAGCCGAGGTCGGAGTCGCCG
>NZ_JAGPXY010000210.1 GCF_018070325.1 Micromonospora sp. H61 | reverse complement strand
CCACCGGCCCGCCACACGGGCGATCCGGGCGCGTAGCTCAGTGGGAGAGCACTCGCCTTACAAGCGAGGGGTCGCAGGTTCGAAACCTGCCGCGCCCACACTTTGACCAGCAAGTGACGAGGGCCGCCGGATGACCGGTGGCCCTTTTCGTCGTCTCAGTCGGCCTTCCACGGAAGGCCAGCGAGGTCTGCCCCGGCGGGACATCCGCGAATCGGTAGCGGGCTCGGGCGTGGCCCGCGCTGAGCGAGCCGACTTACGCGCTTGGCCCAAGCCTTGGCGGCAATCTGACACGAAGAATCCTCGGTGGCCCCCGTACGGTAAAAGTCAGGCTCTGGCGGGACGGAACCTAGCGATGCCGGAGCGGATCCAGTATGGAGAGAGGATTCCACATATGGCGCTGGTGTCGTGTCGTGTATGTAGCCATAGAGTGGCCGATAGTGCGCCAAACTGCCCTAACTGCGGCGTGGCTTCACCCGGCGGCCAGGCGCGGCTTGAAGTCAGGAGAGTGGCACGGGTGCAAGGGAAATGGGTGCCATTAGCGGTGTGGATTGACTCCGACCATGTGGGAAATCTCGGCGGCGGCGAGAGCGTCACTCGTCTGGTCACGCCAGGCCTTCATCGAATCCGTTGCCAGTTGCAACAGGGCCATATCCAGGCAGCAGAACAGGAGGTCGAGGTTCCGGCCGACCGCCTTCTTGTGGTTACCGTGGCTACCAGCCGATGGAATGGGAAGCCCAGCTTCACGCCAGAGCTGGCCTGAAACAACGGGTCGCTCAGGCCGGTGCGTGATCCGTCCACGACTGAACCGACTTCTTCCTCATCCGTAGAGCGGACCCGAGGACGCCGACGCAGCTCATGGCGGGGCAGACCCACCAGTCCCCCGGGTCTGGCCCGCCCTTTGCGCTAAAGGCCAGCACGGCCCACACGAGACCAAGCAGATATCCACCGAAAACACCAAGCAGCGGTGCCCAGTGTTGGTCCCCATGTTTTGGCCCTCGCGACGGAACAAGGTACAGGCAGCCGGCGACCGCAATGAGGCCGAAAATGCCAGACCACTGCAAGAGTTCCCTGAGCCCGCCTCCCTGGCTCGGCGAGAACTGAGAGCCGGCCCAAATCTGGGTCACAAACGAGGCCGCCAGGTAGAGGATGCTCCAGGCCACCGCCATCCGTAGCGTGACCTGCACTTTGAACGATCCGAGCCTGAACTGGTCGTGCGATCGGTCCAGTAAGACTGAGGCCATGCTTACCGTATCTCGCCCGAAACTCCACCAGGCCCACAGACTGCTGACTACCAGAAATGTCGAGACTGCCAAGGAGGGGGAGCCGAACAATAGCCCCAAAAGCCACTCAATCACAGAATCAGGCGTGGGTGGCTCGCTCATTTTCGAATTGTGTCACGGCCAGCTGCGCTGAGATAGGGGCCTCGAACCGGTTGTAATCCACTGCCGTCGTTTCGTTTTTTTCGGTAACCCACACATGCGGGGTCGCAGGAGGGCGGCCCCGTGCGTGGGCCGGACCGGTACGGCCATGATGGGCTGGTGCAGGACACCGTCGCCGTCGCGCTGATCACCTCAC
>NZ_JAGPXY010000209.1 GCF_018070325.1 Micromonospora sp. H61 | reverse complement strand
CCTTGTAGTTGTTCCAACAGCACGTGCCCGGGTGAGCACCGCCGAAAGCCGCCAGAAATTGGCGACTTCCGCGCGTCGGACAGTCAACTACCAGGCACAGCGTTGACCGCACAACGGGCCTTATACAAACTCGATTTTGCACTCATGCGGTGTTAATGGGTCAGAGCTCTGAACGCGAGGCTTCAGTGAGACAGTAGCGGACAAGATCCGATGCTCCGAACGGAGCCTCGGCGCTGTTCCACCCGCCCGCCTTCCAGCGCAGCATGAGTCACCTGGCCGACCTCGTCGGCACCGAACACACCGCTGTCAAGGTCGATCCTGACGCCTCCACGTCGGCCGGCGGGCCCGACTCTCCTTGGCCCATCTTCGCAACGGTGACACCACCCGCCCGCCTGAGCTGCGACTTCGCGGCCAGCGTCACCAGGGCCTAGCGGATCGTTCGGAGTCCTACGGTCACATCAATGCGCCGATCACGCCCACATCCGCAGACACTGGCCGATGATGGCGACCGAAGCGGTAATTCTTCCTCACCGATGCGACTAAGTTGCTTGGAGGTGTCGGATGGCCGACGCCAACCTTGGGGTTCACGGGCCACGATCGCGTGATGAAGCCATCTCTCCCCCGGCTGGCGCTCGTGCTTACGCTGTTCGCCGTTGCGGGCTGCGGGGCGAAAGGCGGTCAATACGCTGGTAGCTCATCGACGCCGTCCGCTGTGGCCCACTCAGCCATTCCGACGCCAAGCCTCCTTCCCTCCCCGTCGCCGCTGGTCAGCACGAGTCCGCCTCCTCCGCCAAGCCCCACGCCAGCGTGGGCACCATGCGATGCATCATTGAGCGCTTGGGAGGGCGGCTGCGATGACGATTTCATCAGCGGTGACGCTTGCGATGCGTCTTACGCATCCGATGCCCTCCTTGATGTTTACATTGAGAACAGGAGCTACGTTGACGCAAAACGACTCAAGGACTGCCCACAGTTCTTGCCGACTTGGAAAAAAGCACAGAACAGCATGGATGAGGGCAGCTTCGAGGTCGGGACAGAGGTCAAACCCGGCACCTATGAGACCACTGCACACTTGACTGACGGCAAGGTAACCGATTGCTACTGGGAGCGGGCCGGCTCCAACGGGCGGATCGTCGCCAACAACTTTGTTACCGCCGCGAAGAAGGTTAGGGTGACAATCAAATCATCGGATGAGATGTTCACCAGCCGGGGCTGCGGCAACTGGGTTCGAAGCTAACGCTTCGACCCGTTGCAGCGCAGTTACTTAGTCGAAAGCGACCCCGAGGCAGCAGGGGCTGAGCCGTTCCTTTGCGGGTAGGACTCATGCGCCGCGTGGACGACTCATTCAGAGCGCCACGATCGCCGCTGTCTCCGCCGGCAACTGGATCCGGTCCCGCATAACGGTGACCCCCTCCCCCGTAGCCAGCAGCACCCGCCGCGCAACCCCAGGCAGCGACCCCCCCAGCCCCCGCCCAGCCACGTTCGCCACCACGAGCGTGTCCCCCCGCCGCATCTCCAGGAACAGGTCCCCATGCTGCACCGTGACAGCGTTCAACCGAGGATCCGAGAGATCCGGACGAGACCGACGCA
>NZ_JAGPXY010000208.1 GCF_018070325.1 Micromonospora sp. H61 | reverse complement strand
GGGTTCGAGGGCTTCACGGTTCCATCCAATGCGTGTTGGTGTCGTTGGCAAGAGGCGCGCAGGCGGGAGACGGCCTCACCACGCGGATTCCTCGAGGAGGTTCGTCGGCGGTTCGGCGGACGGTGACGCTGGTGTGGCTTCGGCTGGCCTCTGCTGGCCGTGAGTGATTGACAGGTGACGTGAATGTGATCCTCATGTTTGACTATGGACATGGGGTCGGGGGAAGCGCGGTTGTCGATCGACTGTGGCAGCGCCGGCACCCAAGCCGTCCTGGCGTGGGCCGACGGCAGCGCGCACGTGCTGTCATTCGACGGGAATCCACCCCTACACAGCGCGTCGTCGATGCCAGCGAACGGACAGGCGGCGGGGCAGCCCCCAGCGTCCATTCCGCACCCGCGCCATCCGATGGAGGACGCGACAACAGGTGACGCTGGCGGCGACGCGCTGGAGATCGCGGCGGCGCCGCTGCGCAGGGTCGCCGCCGAAGCCGAGCGGGTCGTCGGTCAGCCGGTGCGGGATGTGCGGGTGGTAGTCCCGGCGGGGTGGGGGCCACGGCGGCGGACCTGGATGCGGCAGGTCGCGCACCGGGCGGGGTTGCCGCAACCGCGTCTGGTGGAGGCCCCGGTGGCGGTCGCCGAGTACCTGCTCACCACTGGTGTAAGGGTGCCAGTCGGTGCGTTCCTTGTCATCTGTGACGTCGGCGCTGGCGCCGAGGTGACGGTGCTGCGCCGCGGGCCGGCCGGCTTCGAGGTCCTCGCGACCCTCGCCGACACCGCGGCTGGCGGCACGGCAGTCGATCACGCGCTCGCCGACGCCCTCATCGGCGCGTCAACGGGAGAGGCCCAGGGCGCGTCGCGCGCGTCGGTGGCGCACAGCGTTCGGGTCGCCAAGGAAGCGTTGGTGAGCCATCCGGCTGTCACGGTTCCGCTCCCGGACCGGCCGCCGGTAGTCGCGAACAGCGCGATGCTCGACGAGGCCGCCCGGCCGGTAGCGTGGCGCGTGGCGCAGTTGACCCAGGAGACAGTCGCCGCCGCCGAACTCACGGTCGGCGACCTCGCCGGTATCTACTGTGTGGGCGGCAGCGCCCAGCTACCGCACCTAGCGGCGGCGATCGCCGAGCACACAGGCGCCGCACCCATAGTCGTGCCCGAGCCGGCGCTGGTCGCGGCCAGGGGCGCAGCGGACGTCGGCGCCGTCGATACCGCAACGGTCGAGCGGGTGGAGGTGCCGGTGCCGCCCGTGCGCCGAGCGGCGGCGATCGCGGTACCCGGCTTCGCGTCGCTGGCCCTGATCTGGCAGTGCCTCCTGACCGCGGAGGAGCATGGGGTGCTCGGTGTGTACTACTCGGTGAGTGTGAACTGGGGCGAGTTCACGATGGCGGCCGTGATGGCTCTGCTGGCGTGCCGGGCCGCGGGCACGGTCCTCGGTTCGCTGATCGCCGCCCGCAGTTCCACCCCCGGCACCCGAACGGAAGGGGGAAGGGTCAGCGTCGGGATCCTCGCCGCGGTGTCCCTCGGCGCGGCGATCGCTGGCCTGTACGCGGTGGTCACCAGCCAATACTTCGGTATGCCGGTCGGCCCGTACCTGAAGTGGGCGCTGTGGC
>NZ_JAGPXY010000207.1 GCF_018070325.1 Micromonospora sp. H61 | reverse complement strand
AACCCATCTCACTTACGGTCGGAGATGACATCGCGATTCTCCCGCTCCATAGTGTCTACAACCAGGTCTTGTGTAAACTCTGGATCATGAGGTGCGCGATTCTCCAGCCGTGCGCGGGGCTTGTGGACCGTGCGCGCCGACGGATGCCCCGTGGACCGCGCGTACGAGGTCATTCGTTCCTTACCTCCAACCCGACGAGTGGTGCACCACGGGCCCTGCAGGCTGGTTCATCGGCGGCGGTGATCGCCTTTCAAGACGACCTCGCGAGCCACCTGATGCCTTATCTGCCCGAGAAGGTTTCCTGCTCGCTGCTGCTTCCCGGTCGTGCCGGTGCACGGCGATCATCCGGTGGGGCCGCAAGCACGGCTCGCCCCACGATCACGATGATGGTGGTCGGCCCGCCGCGCCGAACCGAGGTGGAGGAAATGCCATGACGTCGCCGGAGCCGGGCCAGCACGCGGCAGGCCGCCGCGGACAGGTGTTGCGGCTGCTGCGGGACGCGCGCAGCCCGATGACTGTCGCCGAAATCGCCGAACGGCTCGGGATCCACGTCAACACCGCACGGTTTCATCTCGAGAGCCTGGTCAGTGACGGTCGGGTCGAGCGCACAACCACCGACTCCCGCAGCCCGGGACGTCCACCGCAACTGTTCCATGCGGTACGGCGCATGGATCCGATGGGTCCCCGGCGTTTCCGGGTGCTCGCCGAAGTACTCGCCGAGGTGATCGCGGCCGATCCAGATCCGAGCAGCCGGGTCTTGGCGACCGGACGCCTCTGGGGACGTCACCATGCGTCCACCATCATCGACGCCACCGCACCGGACGAAGCACCCGACCCGGATGAATCTGTTGAGCGGCTGATGCGGTTGCTCGACGAGTTAGGCTTCGCACCCGAGCGACCCGCCGGTGGCGACCGGCCACAGATCGACCTGCGGCACTGCCCGTTTTTCGAGCTCGCGATCAGTCGGACCGACGTCGTGTGCCCGGCACACCTGGGCCTGATGCAGGGCGCGATGCAGTCGTGGGCCTCGCCCATCACGGTCGACCGACTCGACCCCTTTGTTCAACCAGACCGGTGCGTGGCCCACCTGAGCGCTGTCGGAGGATCCTGATGGATGCCCTGTCGTTGACCGCCCTGGCCGAGGAGCAAGTCGCCGCGGCTCATGCCTCGTCGGCCGGGCGTAGCGCCCGCACGATCCACGGCGGGCAGACACACGCCCTGCGTCAGACGGTGCTCGCCCTAGCGGCGGGCCAGAGGCTCGGCGAGCACGAGAGCCCCGGTGAGGCAACGCTGCAGGTCCTGGCCGGGCGGGTACGCCTGAGTGCCGGCGACGACTCCTGGGAAGCGGCCACAGGTGACTATCTGATCATCCCACCGGCCCGCCATGACCTGACCGCGATCGACGACTCCGCGGTCTTGCTGAGCGTCGTCACCGACCGACGGGAGTGACCGCCTCGGCCGACCACCCGGCAGGGCCGAGCAACCCGCCGGGCAGCAGTTGAGCGCGACGTCGCCGCCCGCCCCGCGGCGCGGTCCACAGCCGAACCCGGCAACCGTCCTGACCGCGATCGGCGTCTGTTCGGTGGTGATCGGTGACCGCGGCGACCAGGCCACCGATCACCAC
>NZ_JAGPXY010000206.1 GCF_018070325.1 Micromonospora sp. H61 | reverse complement strand
GGTCAAATCGACGCCGGTCGAGGTCGACGAGGCTGCCGCCCTCGGAGACCGGGTGAACACCGTCTACATGAACACGGCGGTCACCCGGGGTCGCGGCGAGGTGCTGGTCACCGCGACGGGCATGCGGACCGAAATGGGTCGCATCGCAGACATGCTGCACGGCGCGCAGGCCGGGCAGAGCCCGTTACAACGTCAGATCGACGCGTTGAGCCGCACACTCGCGATCATCGCCGCGGTCGTCATCGCCGTCGTGTTCATCCTCGGGCTGGTACGCGGGCAACAGTTCAGCGCCCTGTTCGTCACCGCAGTCTCGCTCGCTGTCGCGGCCATCCCTGAAGGACTGCCCGCAGTGGTCGCGTTCACGCTGGCCATGGGCACCGGCCGGCTGGCCCGGCGGGGCGCCATCGTGAAGCGGCTGGCGTCGGTGGAAACGCTGGGCAGCACCACGCAGATCTGCACCGACAAGACGGGCACACTGACGCTCAACCAGATGACCGCCCGGGAGATGCTGCTCGCCGGCCGCCGCTTCACAGCATCCGGCCAGGGCTACGCGACCGACGGACGGATCCGCACGACCGACGGGTCACCGCTGCCGGACACGCTCAACCACGCGCTGCTCGCCATGGCGTTATGCAGCGACGCGGTGCTGCGCGACGGCGACGTGGTCGGCGACCCCACCGAAGGCGCCCTGGTGGTCCTCGCGGAAAAGGGCGGCATCGACGTCGCGGCACTACGCGCGGAACGTCCCCGGGTCCTGGAGATCCCGTTCGACTCCGACTACAAGTTCATGGCCACCTTCCACCACTGGACCGACGACCAGGACGAGGAGGTGGTGCGCTGCTTCGTCAAGGGCGCCCCGGACGTGCTATCCGCCCGCGCCGACCGCTATCTGGGCGAGTCCGCCATCGTGGCATTCGACGCCGCCGCACAGGCCAGATACGAGCGGGTCAACGGGGAACTGGCCGCGCAGGGCATGCGGGTGATGGCCATCGGCGTGGAGGACTTCCCGGCCGCGGGATTCGACCCCGTGGAAGACCCGAAGGACATGCTCGACCGGGTGGTGCTCGTCGCCCTCGTCGGTATCGTCGATCCGCCGCGTCCCGAGGCGCGCCAGGCCATCGCCGAGTGCCGCAGCGCCGGCATCCGGGTGCGGATGATCACCGGCGACCACGCCGTCACGGCCGCGGCCATCGCCGGGGAACTCGGCATCCCCGGGCAGGCGGTGACCGGGGCCGACCTAGACGCGATCGACGACGACGTCCTCCTCGCCCGCCGGCTGGACGACATCGGGGTGATCGCACGGGTCTCACCCAGCCACAAGATGCGGATCGTGCGGGTGTTGCAGGACCGCGGCGACGTGGTCGCGATGACCGGCGACGGCGTCAACGACGCCCCCGCGCTGCGCAAGGCCGACATCGGTGTCGCGATGGGATTGACCGGCACGGAGGTAACCAAGGAAGCCGCGACGATGGTCCTCACCGACGACAACTTCGCCACCATCGTCGCCGCGGTCCGCGAGGGCCGCGGCGTGTATGCGAACATCGTCAGCTTCACCCGCTTCCAGGTCTCCACGGCGCTGGGTTTCGTCGCGAGGGTCCTGTTCGCGGCGCTGACCGGCATCGCCGGGGGTGCCCCGTTCACCGCGCTGCAGATCGTGT
>NZ_JAGPXY010000205.1 GCF_018070325.1 Micromonospora sp. H61 | reverse complement strand
AGTGTGCACAAACCGGGTGAGCAGCCGCTTGAGCACTGAACGATCCACATCGGCGGGACTTTGCGTGGTGAGGACGAGGCCGAGCCGGTAGTGCCGACCGATGCGGGCAATCTCGCGCAGCACCTGAGTGGAGACCAACCGGTCCTCGTTCGGCGCGACGAGGTGAAACTCGTCAATCGAAAGTATGGTGAAGGGGATCTTCCGCTCCCGAGCCAAGTCCTGAAGATCGCGGGCGATGGCAGCGGTGATGATGCGAAGGTCGCTGAGCAGTAGCCCGCGGCAGTCGATGTTGACGAACGCCCCGGGCTGTAGCTTCCCGATCCAGTCAAATCGCGTGCCTATGTATTGTAAGCGCTCCAACGCCCGCACACGTATCTGGGCCGGTCGCAGGGTATTTGCTTGCTCCATCTTCAGGTGCGGCGCCTGCACCTCGATCTCAGCGACGAGTTCATCGACGCTGAAAGCGGAACGGCGACCCTGGGCGATCTCCCGCCGGAGCACATCGAATGTGTAGCCGATCAATGTCTCGATGTTGGTGCCACGGTTGATGCCCGCGACGGCTTCCAGGAGATCCTCCCGAGTCAAGGTGCCTAGGGGGAGCGTGAAGCCATCACCGGGAACGAGGTTGACGCCGCCGAACTGCTTGGCGGCGGTGACCATCTCACCATTAACGTCGATGTTTACCTGGGGCACTCCAAACCGGTGCAGCTCCTCCCCGAGCACGCCGCGCGTGTAGCTCTTGCCGCTGCCGATGCCGCCCACGATCAGCACGTGTCTCTGGACGGCGTCGGGTTGAAGCGTTACCGCGACCGAACTATCGCTGTGCAGAGTGCCCATGTGTAGACCGTCATCAGGGCTGGCAGGGAAGCCCATGGCCGCCGTCACCATTTCGGTGCTCGGCCGCCGGACGGCATCCCCCGCGCGGGGTAAGGTCCGAATCTCGGTTGGCTCGCCCAACCGGTGCCCGGCTATCGGCAGTTCCTCGACAAGCTCGCATCGCGCGATCCGATAGATGACTGTGGACTCGCCCTCGGTGGCATACTCGCTTGCGAAGGGTAGGACCTCGCGCACCGTTGCACTTTGCGGATCCTCGTGCGGGTTCACCTCGTGCACATCCAGCACCCGCCCGAGGACCCACGCGTCGAGGTCGCCGTCGCGGTCGCGGCCCTCGATCGACACGAAGTCTCCCGGGCTGACCGCTGCCTGCGGTCCAAGGCGGAAGCGAATCTCATCGAAGGTCGGCGACTTGTCATCGCTGATCACAGTGCCCAACAGGTCATCCATGCCGGGCCTGCCGATGAAGACTTCCCCGTGGAGTACCTCCCCATCCACCCGGTCATCCGCTCGGCTGAAGTAAGAGTCGTCGGGCTTAGCCTCGTCGCCGGTACCGCTCGCCGCCCTCTGCTCCTCGGTCATCATGCTCCTCCCGTTCACCGTTAACCTGTAACCAGTTCATGGTTAATGGTGCATGACCTGCGAGTCCTGCGCAAGACTCGATTGGGTGATTTCCGAGGATGTAAGTGCCGGGCTCTTGATCAACATGCCGCAATGGAGCTGCTGTACGAGGGCAGTGACGCGGTCCTGGCCGTCTAGCTCTGCGGTAGCGATGACCCGCCCGGCGCGGTTCGGATGGGCAGGCATGGCGCGTAGGGCCCGAGCGGCGAC
>NZ_JAGPXY010000022.1 GCF_018070325.1 Micromonospora sp. H61 | reverse complement strand
CGCAGCGCCTCGCCGCCGTACGGGATCGGCTGGCCGCTGTCGACCCGAGCCTGGCCGAGCTGCCGCTGCTCACCGCCGACGTGACCGACGCCGACTCCCTGCGGGCGGTGGCGGGAAGCGCCCGGGTGGTGGCCAGCACGGTCGGCCCGTACATCCACCACGGGGAGCCGCTGGTCGCGGCCTGCGCCCGGGCCGGCACCGACTACCTGGACATCGCCGGCGAGCCGGAGTTCGTCGACCTCATGTACGTGCGTCACCACGCCGAGGCGACAGGCACCGGCGCGCGGCTGGTGCACGCCTGCGGCTTCGACTCCGTCCCGCACGACCTGGGCGTCTGGTTCACAGTCAAGCAGCTGCCCGCCGACGTCCCGATCACAGTGGACGGGTACGTGCGCGCCGGCGGCCGGTTCTCCGCCGGCACCTACCACTCGGCGCTCACCGCGTTCTCCCGTACCGGGCAGGCCAGCCAGGCCGCCCGGGCCCGTCGGGCGGTCGAGCCGCGCCCCACCGACCGGCGGGTCCGGGCGGTGCCCGGCCGGCTGGCCCGCTCGGCGGAGCTGGGCATCTGGACGGTGCCGCTGCCGACCCTCGACCCGCAGGTGGTCCGCCGCTCGGCCGCGGCCCGCCCGGAGTACGGCCCGGACTTCCGCTACCGGCACTTCGCCGCCGTGAAGCGGCTGCCCACAGTGCTGGCCGGCGCGGCCGGGCTCGGCGCGCTGATCGGGCTGGTGAAGCTGCCGCCCAGCCGACGCTGGCTGCTCGGCCGGCTCGCGTCCGGGCAGGGGCCCACAGCGGAGCAGCGAGCGTCGTCCTGGTTCCGGGTCCGGTTCGTCGGCACCGGCGGCGGGCAGCGGGTGGTCACCGAGGTCGCCGGCGGTGACCCCGGCTACGACGAGACGGCGAAGATGCTCGCCGAGTCGGCGCTGTGCCTGGCGCTCGACGAGCTGCCGTCGACCGCCGGCCAGCTCACCCCGGTCGCCGCGATGGGTGACGCGCTGCTCGACCGGCTCGTCCGGGCCGGGCTCACCTTCCGGGTGCTCAAGCAGGAGACTCTGGAGCCCGCGGCTTGACCCTCAACCGGGTCGAGGGGGCAGGATGCCCAGCGTGAGCGACCTGCACAGCATCGGCGAGCTGGCCCGGGCCAGCGGCCTGACCGTCAGCGCACTGCGCTTCTACGACTCGGCGGGGGTGCTGGAGCCGACAGTGGTCGACCCGGTGACCGGCTACCGCTGGTATGCCGGGGAGCAGATCGCCCCGGCCCGGCTGGTGGCCGGGCTGCGCCGGATCGGCATGCCGGTGCCGGAGATCGCCGCCGCGGTGCGCGCCGAGCCGGCCGTGGTGCACCAACTGCTCGACGCGCACCTGCGCCGGCTGGCCGACGGGCTCAGCGACGCCCGCCGCGAGGCCGACCGGCTCCGGGCGCTGGTCGACCCGGCCCCGCCGACCGCCACCACCCTCCTGGTCGCGCCCGCCGCCCTGGCCGCCGCGCTCGACGCGGTGCGCTTCGCCGTCGGCGTCGACAGGGAGCTGCCGATGCTCGCCGGGGTGCTGTTCGACGTGGAGTCCGACGGCGTCCGGCTCGTCGCCACCGACCGGTACCGGCTCGCGCTGGCTCGGGCCGGGGCCGACGTCGACGGGCCGCCGGTGCGGGTGTTCGTGCCGGTGACCCTCGTCGACCAGCTCCGGCCACTGCTCGACACCACCGACACCTGGCCGGTACGGCTGACAGTGGCGGGCGCGGACCTGCGGGTGCGAGTGGCCGACCGCACGCTGACCGGCGCCGCCCTGCCGTACGACTTCCCGGACTACCACCGGCTGCTGCGCAGGTCCGTCGGTGAGCGGCCGACCGCGCGCCGGATCCCGGTGGACGTGGCCGCGCTGCGCGCCGCGCTGGCCGACCCCGCGGCCCCCACCGTCGCCCTCGACCACGACGGCACGACCCGGGAGGTCACGGTGCTCGGCGTCGACGACCGGGGCGGCCTGCGGCTGCTTCCCGCCGCCGACCTGGGCACCGACGCGCTGCGGGTCGGGGTGGACGGTGGTTACCTGCTGGACGCGCTGAACGCGGCCGGCGCGCCGCAACTGGTGCTGGAGCTGGACGGGCCGATCGCCCCGCTGGCGGTACGCCGACCGGACGACGCGGACACCTACTCGGTACTCATGCCGATCCGGCTCTGAGCCGGCGGCCAGCACTCCCCGTCCCGGGAGGAAAAGCCCGCGACGGTAGCATCTGCTGGTTCACCTGTGAACCCCGGACGGAGGCGTACGGAGCAGCATGCTCGACATGGAGTTGATCCGGAAGGATCGCGAGGCGGTGGCGACCGCGCTGGCGAAGCGTCTGGATCCCGCCGAGGTCACCCGTGCCCTGGACGAGATCCAGCGGCTCGACCAGGAACGCCGCGCCCTGATCACGGAGATCGACGCCGAGCGGCAGCGCCGCAAGGCCGAGGCCCGGGCGTACGCGCAGGCGAAGCGGGCCGGCGAGGAGCCGCAGGCCGTCGCGCCGGAGGCGGAGCGTAAGCAGCTCGCCGAGCTGGAGTCCCAGCTCGACGAGGTGCAGGCCCGGCTGCGCGACGCGATGAGTGAGCTGCCCAACCTGCCCAGCGACGACGTCGTGGCCGGCGGCAAGGAAGCCAACCGGGTGGTGAAGACCTTCGGTGAGCCGCCGGTGATCGAGAAGGTCCGCGACCACGTGGAGCTGAGCCGCGCGTTGGGCCTTGTCGACTACGAGCGCGGGGTCAAGCTCGGCGGGTCCGGTTTCTGGATCTACACCGGGGTCGGCGCCCGGCTGGAGTGGGCGCTGCTCAACTACTTCGTCGACCAGCACATCAAGGCCGGCTACGAGTTCCTGCTCCCGCCGCACCTGCTGCTGGATTCGGCCGGTTTCGCCGCCGGGCAGTTCCCCAAGTTCTACGACGACGTCTACCACCTGGACTCGGCGTCCGCTCCGCGTGGCCAGTTCCTGCTGCCCACGTCGGAGACGGCGATCCTCGGCGCGTACCAGGACGAGATCCTGGAGACCCCGAAGCTGCCGCTGAAGGCGTTCGCGTACACCCCCTGCTACCGGCGGGAGTCGGCCGGCTCGCACTCGGACGAGCGCGGCACGGTGCGGGGGCACCAGTTCAACAAGGTGGAGATCTTCCAGTTCACCCTGCCGGAGCAGGCCGACGCGGCGCTGGAGGAGATGCTCGCCCACGCCGAGAGCCTGGTCGAGGGGCTGGGTCTGCACTACCAGCGCACGTTGCTCTCGGCCGGTGACGCCAGCGCCTCGATGAAGAAGACCCTCGACATCGAGGTGTGGATGCCGAGCACCGGCAAGTACAAGGAGGTGTCGTCGGTCTCCTGGGCCGGCGACTACCAGGCTCGTCGGGCGGCCATCCGTTACCGCGAGCCGGGCGGCAAGCAGACCCGCTTCGTGCACACCCTCAACGGGTCGGCGCTGGCCACCAGCCGGCTCTTCCCGGCCATCCTGGAGCAGTACCAGCAGGCCGACGGCAGCGTCCTGGTCCCCAAGGTCCTCCAAGACCGCCTAGGCACCGACCGCCTAACCCCCCGCTAAACCCAGCCCAGCCCTCACCCCCGCCCTTCCCGGCGTTGATCATGAAGTTATTGCCGCTCGCCTCGGCGTGTCATGGCAATAACTTCATGATCAACAGGGCGGGGGCGGGAGCGCTTCAGCAGGGCTGCGGTTAGGAGGAGGGCCGCTAGGGCGGCTACGAGCAGGGTTGGGCCTAGGGTGTCCAGGGTTTTGGACAGGGTTTGTTGCAGGTGGGACGCCGCTTGGATTAGCGGGTCGTTGAGGGCTTCGCGGTGGCCGGCGGCCAGGCGTAGCTCGTAGCGGCCGTACCAGGCGACGTAGCCGCCGGCGATCAGCAGCACCAGGCCACTGAGGCGGGGCACCAGCGCACCGGCGACGCGCAGCCGGGCCACCAGGCCGTCGCGCAGCAGCGCCACGCCGAGCGCGGCGACCGCGACCACCAGACCCATCCCGAGGGCGTACGCGCCGAACAGCGCCAACCCCTGACCGGTCGAGCCGGCCTGGAGGCTGGTCACCACGATCGCCAGGAACGGCGCGATGGCGCAGCCGAGTGACGCCAGCGCGTACGCCGCGCCGAACAGCGCCATCGACGGCCAGGACCGGGTCAGCCGGGGTGCCCGGGCGGACCAGCCGGGGGCGGGCAGCCGCCGACCGGCGAGCAGCCAGCAGCCGGCCACCACCAGCAGCACGCCGAGCGCCACTGTCAGCCACGGCAGCCGGGGCCGCAGCCAGCCGGCCAGCGGCGCGAGCGCCAGGCCGAACGCGCCGAACACCAGCACGTACCCCACTGTCAGCCCGGCCGCCGCGGTGAGCGCGCGGCCGACCGCGCCGCGGGTGTCCGACTTCCCGGCGACCAACAGCGAGAGGTACGCGGGCAGCAACGCGAAGCCGCACGGGTTGACCGCGCCGAGCATGCCGGCGGTCAGCGCGAGCAGCAGTGTGGCGGTCACGCCCCGGCCAGTGCGGCGACCTTGGCGGTGAGCGCCTCACCGTCGAGGAAACCGTGGTGGACGACAGTGCCGTTCCGGTCGATGATCACGAAGATGCTCTGCTCGGTCACCTTGAACCGCTTCCAGAGCGCACCCTTGGTGTCCTCGATCTGCGGCGTCGCGCCGAGGTCGAACTCGGTGACGAACTCCTTCATGGCCTTCCGCTCGCCCAGCCCGGCGACGCCCACGATCGGCACTGTGTCCCGGTACCGGGGTTCGATCTCGGCCACCGTCCAGGCCTGGCTGGCGCAGGTGGCGCACCACGGCGCCCAGAACCACAGCACCACCGGTTTGCCGGCCAGCTGTGCCGCGTCGAACGCGGCCCCACCGAGGGTGGTCCCGGTGAAGCGCAGCACGTCCGGGACCTGCGCCGCAGGTGGAACGCCGGTCGCGACGCCGGTCGGCGTGGGCGGGACGCTGGTCGACGTGGGCGGCGCGCCGGTCGAGGCCGGGGCCGATCCGGCCGCGGCGGGCCCACCCGGCGCGGTGCCGGTACAGGCGGCAACGCCGAGCAGCGCCACCACGAGCGCCCCGGCGGTGGCGGCACGGCGAAGCTGCCCGGCCCCTGTCCACGCCCTGCTGATCGGCATCCGCTTCTCCGTTCCGGTCCGGAAGGGACCCCTGCTGGGCCTGAGGCTTCGCTATTCGGCCTTGGCGAGTCGGAGAGCCAACTCCGGGCAGACCTTGACCGCCTTCAGCGCGCCCTCGCGCAGCCAGGTCGGCACGGGGGTGGCCGGGAAGGCGGGATAACCGTTCGCGTCGAGCCGGATGAAGTCCGGTACGACGTGCGCGCAGAGGCCGTGCCCGTCGCAGCGCGACCAGTCCAGTGTGAGCTTCTGCGGGTTCGCGTCGGGTGCGCCCGGCAGCCCCATCACGCCCTTGACCCGTCGGCCACAGCCGTCGCCGGTGCTGTGCAGCCGCAGGTCCTCGGCGAAGACCTCGATCGCGGAGAGCGCGAACCGGGCGGTGCCGTCCGGGTGGCTGCACGCGCCTCGGCCCTTCACCTCGCCGGCGGCGGCGCGCACCACGTCGGCCGGTTGGCTGCCGGCGACGGCCAGGTCCACGGCGCGGGCCAGGTCCGGCAGGCCCATCTTGCACGGCCCGCACTGGCCGGCGGACTCGCCGGCCAGGTAGCGCACCACCTGGGCAGCCTCACCGAGCGGGCAGGTGTCGACACCGAGCGGGACGATGATGCCGGCGCCGAGGGTGCCGCCGACGGCGGCCAGGCCCTTGCGGGAGACCTCGGCCGTCTCCGCCGCCTCCGGGGTGATCCACTTGCCGTGGTAGCCGCCCATCAGGATGCCCTGGGTGGCCGGCACCTCGCACAGGTCGAGGACGTCGCGCAGCGGCATACCGGCGGTGCACTCCACCACCGCCGGCCGGCCCGCCGCACCGGTCACTGTGAGCAGCACGGTGCCCGGCTCGTCGTCGGTGCCGAGCGCCGCGTACTCGTACGGGCCCAGTCGGGCGCCGACGGCGAGCTGGGCGTACGTCTCGGCGTTGGACAGCAGGGTGGGCAGGCCGCTGACCCCGGAGTCGCTGGAGCGCTTCTTGGTGCCCGGCGGGATGTGCGGCAGCCCGTTGATCCCGTTGACCAGTGCGCCGCCCTCGCCGGAGATGAACCGGTGCGGCACCGTGACGATCGTGGTCTGCACCGGCATCCGGCGCTCGTCGAGGGCCTCCATCAGCGAGTCCCGGCCGACCCCGTCGTCCGCCACGCCGATCACGATCTCGTCGGCGTCCAGCGCGTACGCGGCCAGCGCCGCGCCGTCCAGGATCAGGTGCGGGGCGCGGGTCAGCAGCACCTTGTCCTTCCAGCTGGCCGGCTCCCCCTCGGTGGCGTTGACGACCACCACGGCGGCGAGGTCCTGCCGCTCGCAGGACTCCAGCACCGCGCGCAGTTTGCGGGCGAACGGGAAACCCGCTCCGCCCTTGCCTTTGAGCTGCATGCCCTCGGCGAGCTGGAGCAGCTGCGCCGGCTCCATCGGGCCGATCGGTCCGTGCACCTCCTCGTGCGCGAGCAGGTCGAGCCGGCCGTACTCGGCGAAGCCGGCGGTGAGCCGGGGTTCGCCCACACAGGCGACCGGTGGCACGGCGGTCCGCATCACTTCGCCTCACCCCGCAGCCCGGCCCAGTACGCCCCGTCCACCGCGTCGGCGCTGGCCTTGCGGCGCTTGGACTTGCCCTCGCCGGCTGCCCGTCGAGCACGGCGGGACGCCAGGTCGACAAGGGTCGGGGTGTCGTCGACGGGCGGCGCCACCTCGTCCGGCACGTACCGGGCCGGCGGCCGCCAGTAGTCCGGCTCCTCGGGCAGGTCGTCCTCGGCGCTGTGCCGGCCGCTTCCGCTGCGCGGCGCCGACGAGATCGGGCTGCTGGAGATCGGGCCGGCTGAGATGGGCTCGACGGAGATCGGGCCGGCGGAGATGGGCTCGTCGGCCTGCCACCGGCGTGGGCTGTCCCACGGCTCCTCGGCCTCGTCGAAGGTCGACTGCGGCGGCGCCGAGTAGCGGCTGCCGTCGTCCTCGCTGCGGGACCGGCGACGGGACCGCTCGGGGGCCGGTTCCTCAGCGCGTCGCCGGCTGGTCGGCACGGCCTCGTCCCGGGTGCGGGAGCCGCGCCGCCGGGTCACCGGCTCCAGCTCCTCCTCGTCGCGTCGGAACGTGCCGGTGTCCTCCACGCTGCGGCGGGCCGATCGGCTGGTAGTGGTCTCCTCGGCCCGCCGGCTGCGCGAGGACCGTTCGGTGTCGCGGCGGGCGGCCGGCTCCTCCTCCCGGCGACGTCGGCTCGGCCGGGCCGGCTCGACGAGGGAGCCGGGCTCGGGCACCACGGGGACGGTGAACCGTTCGGGGTCACGTCGCGCGGCCGGGGCGGCCCAGGTGGCGGTGGTGGTGTCCGCCCAGGCGGGACGCTTGTCCGCCGCCTTGCTGCGCCGACCCAACCCGGCCAGCAGCGATCTGGCGGTCTTCGCCTCCTCGGCCCGGCCCGCCATCACCGCGTTGCGCACCGCTGCCTGGTGCTGCTCGCGGCTGCGCCGACCGATGGTGACCGAGAACCGGACCAGCAGGGCCAGCACCACCAGCAAAATGCAGCCGAGGTAGCTGAACATCACCCAGGGCGCTGCGGCCCGACCGGCGTTGAGGCCGTGAAAGACGGCGAACGGCCAGGCCAGGTACGCGGTGGAGTGCAGCGTGCGCCACAGCCACTTCGGACCGACGCCGGCGAAGCGGGCCCGGATGATGCCGGTCCAGATCACGCTGACCATCAGCAGCGCGGCCACAGTGCCGAGCCCGACGTAGAGCCCTCGGCCGCCGACGAACGGCACCAGCGCGTCGGTCGCCGCCGCCCGCCCGGTGGCGATCTTGGTGAGGACGTGGAAGCCGAGCCCGGCCACGCCCAGCACGCCGGTGGCCCGGTGCGCCGACTGCATCAGCACCCGGTGCGAGATGCGCAGCACCAGCCGGTCGGTGGCGAGCAGGCCGAGCATCACGGTGAGGCTCAACGCCACCAGGGAAACCACCCCGGCGAAGAACTCGGTGAAGAAGAAGCCGTACGCGTACGCCGTCTGACCGGCGCCGGTCAGCATGATCGCCGCCCAGAGCGCGGCGAGCACCGACGCGATCAGCAGGGCGCTCGCCGACCGCGACGGGGTCCGCACCCCCCGACTGCTGGCGCTGGTCCGGACCGTCGCCGCCTTCTTGTCCTGCTGTGCCCGGGCCATCTGCTCCTCGATCGTCTCGCGGCGGCGTACCACCGGCCGACCCCTGCTCCCCCATCCAGTACGGACCGGCGGGGCGCGCGGATCACTCGTCGACGGAAATTTCTGGGCCGAAATCGAACCGAGGGGCGCGGCCGTGCGTTGTCCCCGCTTCCACCACCGATCCGGACAGTGACAAACGTCCATGCATTGACAGTCGCCGCAACACGCTTGTAACCTTTCAGCAAATTTCAGCCAAGCTTGCAAGATTCCGGCAAGCCGGCAATCCCCCACCGCACCACCACCTCCCGCTCCCGTCAGGAGTCCCCATGCACCGACGTCGACGCGGCTCGGCACTCCTCGCCCTCGGCCTGATCGCCAGCCTGCTCGTCCCCACCGCAGTGACGGCACCCCCGGCCGTCGCCGCCCCGTCCGGCGGCAAGAAGGTCATCGTCCAGCTCTTCGAGTGGAACTGGCCCTCGGTGGCCAGCGAGTGCCAGAGCACCCTCGGCCCGAAGGGTTACGGCTTCGTGCAGGTCTCACCCCCGCAGGAGCACGTGCGGGGCAACCAGTGGTGGCTGGCGTACCAGCCGGTCAGCTATCGGATCGAGTCCCGCAAGGGCACCCGGGCCCAGTTCCAGTCGATGGTGAACACCTGCCACGCGGCCGGGGTCAAGGTGATCGTCGACGCGGTGATCAACCACATGTCCGGTCAGGACAACGGCGGCACCGGCTGGGCCGGCTCGTCCTACTCGCACTACGACTATCCGGGCATCTACCAGACCCAGGACTTCCACCACTGTGGGCGCAACGGCGGCGACGACATCGCCAACTACAACGACCGGTACGAGGTGCAGAACTGCGAGCTGGTCAACCTGTCGGACCTGAGGACCGAGTCGGACTACGTCCGCACGAAGATCGCCTCATACCTCAACGACCTGCTCTCGCTCGGCGTCGACGGCTTCCGGATGGACGCCAGCAAGCACATGCCGGCCGCCGACATCGCCGCCATCAGGGGCAAGCTGTCCCGCTCCGCGTACATCGTGCAGGAGGTCATCCACGGCGCCGGCGAGCCGGTGCAGCCGACCGAGTACACCGGCAACGGTGACGTGCACGAGTTCCGCTACGGCAAGGACCTGGCCCGGGTGTTCCGCTCCGAGCGGTTGGCGTACCTGCGCAACTTCGGCGAGGGCTGGGGGCACCTACCGACCGGCCCGGCCTCGGTGTTCGTGGACAACCACGACACCCAACGCGATTCCGGTGGGGTGCTGACCTATCGCGACCGGGGCATCTACGCGCTGGCGAACGCCTTCATGCTGGCCTGGCCGTACGGCTCCCCGACCGTCATGTCCAGCTACACCTTCAGCAACCGGGACGCCGGCCCACCGTCGGACGGCGCCAACAAGACGCTCAACACCACCTGCTACTCCGGCTGGGAGTGCGAACACCGCTGGCCGGTGATCGCCAACATGGTCGGCTTCCGCAACGCCACCGAGGGCGCCGGCGTGGCCAACTGGTACGACAACGGCAACAACCACATCGCGTTCAGCCGCAGCGGCAAGGGCTTCCTCACCGTCAACGACGAGGACGCCGCTGTGAACGGCCGCTCCTACTACACGGGGCTGCCCGCCGGTCGATACTGCGACGTCATCCACGGCACCTACGCGGGCGGCACGTGCAGCGGACCGGTGATCACGGTGGACGGTAGCGGCTGGTTCGCGGCGAACGTGCCGGCGCACGACGCCGTGGCCATCCACATCGGCGCACGGATCTGATTCGACAGGGGCCTCCGGACGGCGGGTCTCGCCGAACCGGGGGCCCCGACGCATCCGCCACCATAGAGTAGTTTCGTGCCGTTTGACCGAAAGACTCCGTACCGCCGTCGCGGCGTCTGGGTGGCCGCCGCGATCGGCGTACCCGCGCTGCTGGTGACCGCGCTGCTGGTCGGCCAGGCTCTCACCCCCAGCTCGACGGCCCCCGACGACCGCACCGTGGTGGCGGCCGACCCGACACCGAGCAGTGTGGAGCAGAGCCCGGAGGAGTCGATCCCCCCGGCCGCGCCTGCCCCGGACGGGCTGCCGGTGGTCGACTACGACCCCGCACCCGGAGGGTTCCCCGCCGACCCGAACACCATGGACGTCACACCGCTGACCGACGGCGTGCACCCGACCCGGCGGATCGCCGCCTACGACGCGCCCGGCGGTCGGCCGCGTGCCTTCCTCGAACCGACCATCCGCGGTGTCGAGCTGACCATGCCGATCGCCCAGCGGCGCGCCGGCTGGACGGCCGTCCTGCTGCCCTCGGCCAACCGACGGCTCGCCTGGCTGCCGCCGGGCGGGTTCGAGACGGTGCCGCTGCGCGACCAGATCGTGGTGGAACGCAAGGTCCACCGGCTCACCTGGTACCGGGCCGGCAGGGCGGTGCGCTCCTGGGAGGTCAGCCTCGGCCAGTCCGGCCAGGAGACTCCACTGGGGCGGACCTTCATCCTGGGCCGCACCCCACCCCCGGAAGAGGTCTACGGCGGGGTGGACATCTACGCCCTCGGTTCGGTGCCCGACGACCCGGAGTCGGTGCCGTCCGGGCTGCGCGGCGCGCACATCGGGGTGCACACCTGGCAGCACGACGGCGAGCTGGGCGAGAACACCACCAATGGATGTATCCGGCTGACCCGCAGCGGTCAGCGGGAACTGCTCGCCGAGGTCCGTCCCGGCAGCAGCGTCGTCGTGGTCGACCAACTGGCCGCCCCACCGCCGACCGCCTGAGCGCCTGAGCGCACTGTCACTCGCCGAGCAGCCAGCCGTTCTGCTCGGCGACCCGGATCGCGTCGGCCCAGCCGACCTCGGCGACCACTGTAGGTCCTCCTCCAGCGAGAGCAGGGCGGCCCGGCTGCGCTCGTAGGCACAACCATCGACAGCGGTGACCTCGCCGAAGCTCTTGGTGAGGCCGTCCACCTCGACAGCCGGATGCGTACTGATCATGCCACTGATGCTCCGGCCGGGCGTACCCCGATGCCCGGAGCGGTCGTCACGCCCCGACCGTGACATTTGTCAGGGCGGCCGGATTCCGGACGGGCACAGCGGGTAACCGCCGGGCCGAACCGCGACACCGGGAGGACGCGATGGGTGCCACGCCGCAGGGTCAGGTCGACACGGTCGTGCTGATCCACGGGCTCTGGATGACGCCTCGTAGCTGGGAGGGGTGGTCCCGGCGGTACACCGAGCGCGGCATGCACGTCATCGCCCCCGCCTGGCCCGGCATGGACCGGTCCGTGGAGGAACTGCGCGACGATCCGGCCCCGATCGCCGAGCAGAGCATGGCCACGATCGTGGCGCACTACGACCGGATCATCCGGGCGCTACCCCGACCGCCGATCATCATGGGGCACTCGTTCGGTGGCCTGTTCGCCCAGATCCTCGCCGACCGGGGTCTCGGGGCGGCAGTGGTGGGAGTGCACCCCGCTGCGGTGAAGGGCGTGCTCAAGGTGCCGCTGAGTCAGCTGCGCTCGGGCTTTCCGATCCTGCGCAGCCCCGCCAACCGCGGCAAAGCCGTCCCGTTCACCCCCGACGACTTCGCCTACACCTTCGGCAACACGATGAGTCGCGAGGACTCCGACCGGGCCTGGCGGCGCTACGCCGTCCCCGGTGCCGGGCGGGTCTTCTTCGAGGGCGCGTTCGCCAACCTCGACCCCCGCTCGCCGGCCCGGGTCGACGTCGGGCGTACCGACCGGGCGCCGCTGCTGCTGATGGCCGGCGAGGTCGACCACGTGGTGCCGGCGTCGGTCGTCCGCGCCAACGCCGGGCTCTACCAGAAGTCCCGGGCCCTCACCGCGTACGAGCAGTTCGCCGGCCGATCACACTTCACCGTCGGCCAGGACGGCTGGGAGCAGATCGCCGACTACGCGCTGGACTGGGCATTGCGCGCGGCGGCCCTGCCCCGGGAGGCGACCATCGCCAGCGAAACCCCCCGCCGCTGACCGGTCTCACGAGCGAGAAGATCGCGCGGATCTTGCAGTTTCGGTCGTCAATATGGGTGGAACGCCCGTTGTGTCGCGACAGAAAGTGCAAGATCATGAGCAGAGGAGTCCGGGTCCGGCAATCATGGAGTTGTGGTCGACCTTCGGCGCGCAGAGTGAGCGAGCCATCACGATCGACGCGGGGCAGCACCCAGCTCGTGATGTCGGCGGCGGTGAACTGCGCGGAAGCGAGTTCACCACCGTCCAAGACGCTGGCTCAGCCCCAGCCCAGGGAGATGTCGAGGATCTCCAGATCGGGTGGCGCGGCCGGGGCGACCCGCTTGGGATCACGGGAAACCAGGTAGCAGCGGTACAGGACAGCGGTCGCCACGGCGTGGGCGACGTCCAGAGGCACGTCGAACCGCGCTGCAATCCGGGCCACCCGCCGGCTGGTCGGCGCGTCGTACACCGCGACCTTGATGTCCCGCTCCTCAGTGAGGAGCAGGTCGAGCAGGTGGGCCGCTGGTGTGCCAGCCACCTCCAGTTGGGCCTGCCCCAGGCAGAGTGCCGGAATCCACACCTCCTGCGCCGGGTCCTCCTCGGCGAGGGTCAGGATCGCCCCCGGCTCGATGCTCGTGCCGGACGCATAGGCGAGCAGGGCGGACGTGTCCAGGACGAGACCGTTCACGCGGCAGCCGACCCGTCCTGGTCGAACTGGCGCAGCCATTCGGCGTTACGGGCGTGCTGTTCGTCGGTGATCGGCGCTCGTGCCGCGAGGTGCGAACGGGTCCGCTCGATATCCTCGTCGGTCACCACGTAGCCGAGTTGCGCCCAACGGGCACGAAGGCTGTCGGCGCGCATCTTTCGGCGCAGGATCCCGGTGATGAAGCCGGACGTGTTGCCCTGCGTGCGCTCCACGTACGCGGCGACATCATCGGGCAGGCTGATGGTGATGCGGCGAGTCATACTCTGAGCCTACCCGCTGCATACTCAGGCGGAGAGGATGACAGTGCCGCGTGTCCGGCTCAGCCGGGTCTGGCATAGGCAGGCCCGCCTGGGGTATCTCGGTGGGATGAGGGCCAGTTTCCGGCTTGGCCGGGTCGCGGGAGTGCCGGTCGGCGTCAACTGGAGCGTGCTGGTCATCTTCGCGTTGATCGCGTGGGGGTTGGCCGCGAACCAGTTCCCCCGTTCGTACCCCGACCGGTCGCCAGTGGCGTACCTGATTGCCGGGCTCGCCGCGGCGGTGGTGTTCTTCGTCGGCCTGCTCGCCCACGAGGTGTCGCACGCGGTGGTGGCCAAACGCAACGGGCTGGAGGTCGACGGCATCACGCTGTGGCTGTTCGGCGGCGTGGCCGAGTTGCGGGGCGAGCCGCGTGACCCGGGTGCGGAGTTGCGCATCGCGGGCGTCGGCCCGCTGGTCAGCCTGCTGATCGGGGCGTTCTTCGGTGCCATCGCGGCGCTGGTCGCGCTGGCCGGGCAGGGCGGGCTGCTGTTCGGGGCGGTGGCCTGGCTGGCGGGGATCAACGTGCTGCTGGCCGTCTTCAACGTGCTGCCGGCCGCGCCCCTGGACGGTGGCCGGTTGCTGCGTGCCGCGGTCTGGAAGGCCACCGGTGACCGGACCCGAGCGTCGGTGGTCGCCGCCCGGGCCGGCTGGGTGCTGGGTGTGCTGCTGATCGGCCTGGGGTTGTGGCAGTTCCTGTCCGGGGTCGGTTTCGGTGGGCTCTGGTTGGCGCTGATCGGCTGGTTCCTGATCGGGGCGGCCGGGATGGAGGAGCGGCAGGCCCGCACCGGCACCGCGCTGCGCGGGATTCGGGTGGGCGATGTGATGACCCCGCAGCCGCAGACCGCCTCGGCGCAGATGACTGTCGCGGACTTCGTCGATCACTACCTGTTCGCGTACCGGCATTCGGCACTGCCGCTGACCGAGGACGGCCGGCCGACCGGCCTGGTCACCGTCGATCGGGTGCGGGGCGTGCCGCCGGAACGGCGGGCGTCGACAACGCTGGCCGAGGTGGCCTGTCGAGCCGACCAACTGGTGTTGGCCAAGCCCGGTGAACAGCTCAACGACCTGCTCCCCCGGCTCTCCGAGTGCGCCGACGGCCGCGCCCTGGTGATCACCGAAGACGGCCACCTGACCGGCATAGTCTCCCCCAGCGACATCAGCCGCGCCGTCCAACGCAGCACCCTCCGCACCCCCACCCCCTCCCGTTGATCATGAAGTTTTGCCCCGACACGCCGCGCCGGGTGGCAATAACTTCATGATCAACGCAGACAGCAGGGGGACGGTCAGCGGGGGAAGTGGCGGTCGAGGGCGTCGGTGCGGAAGGTGCCCTTCGGGTCCAGGTTGGTCAGGAGCGCGGCGAAGTCGGCGTACCTCGGGTAGCGGGCGGACAGCTCGGCCGGGTCGGTGACGAAGACCTTGCCCCAGTGTGGGCGGGGCGCGAAGGGCGCCAGCCGCTCCTCCACGGCGGCCACCACGGGCAGCACCGCCGCGGTGTCGTCGACCCAGGTGAAGTGCAGCACGAAGCTGTCCCGCCGGTAGTTCGGGCTGAGCCACAGCTCGTCGGCCGCCACCGTCCGCAGCTCGGACACCAGCAGCACCGGGGCGATCAGGTCCGCCAGGTCGTCCAGCGCGGTGAGCGCGTCAGCCGCCGCCGTCCGGGCGACGTGGTACTCGGACTGCAGTTCGTCGCCGCTGCTCGGGGTGAAGCCGAGCTTGAAGTGCGGCAGCCGCTCGTGCCACGGGCCCGGCTCGCCGAGCTGCGGGGTGCAGTTCTCCGCCGGCATCCCGAGCACCGGGTGCCGGGGCTCGTCGGCCGCGGTGGTGCCCAGCCACTCCGCCGAGGGTGGCGGCTGGTCGGCCACCTGCTTGCGCCACACCTCGCGCAGCCGGGGCGTACGGAAGTCGGTGAAGACACTCACGCTGTACGCCGAGCCGAGCGCCTCGTCCAACGACGTCCGGTCCAGGTCGAGGCGTACGTACTGGCGCAGCGCGAAGGTCGGCACGACGTCCACTGTGACGCGGGTGACCAGGCCGAGCGCGCCGAGCCCGACCACCATGCCGGCGAACCTGTCGGTGTCGCGGTCGACCCGGAGCAGATCGCCGTCGGCGGTGACCAGCTCCAGGCCGGCGACGGCGCTGGCCAGGTTGCCGTGGGTCTGGCCGGAGCCGTGGGTGGCGGTGGCCACCGCGCCGGCCACCGAGATGTGCGGCAGCGAGGCGAGGTTCGCCAGCGCGTACCCCTGGGTGTGTAGCTGTCGGGCGACGTCGCCGTAGCGCAGCGCGCCGCTCACTGTGACCTGCCCCCGCTCGCGGTCCACCTCGACGACCGGTGGCAGCCCGGCGAGGCTGACCAGGTCACCGTCGGTGTCGCCGAGACGGTTGAAGGAGTGCCCGCTGCCCACCGCCCGGATCTGGCTGCTGCCGGCGACGAGCCGGCGCAGTTCGTCGACGGAGGTGGGGCGGTGGAACGCCTTCGCGGCGTACCGCACGTTGCCGGCCCAGTTGCGGCGCGGAACGTCAGTGGTCGACGCGGCGTGCGATCCCTGCGCGGTCATGTGGCGGTCTCCCGATCGGTGCTCTGGTGGTCGGCCAACGCGGTGACGAGGGCGTCCAGAACCGTATCCGTCTGGAAGGTGTTGTAACCACGTTGGGCGATCGGCAGGCCGGCAGTGGTGGCGCGTTCGATCTCTCCCCGGGTCGCCTGCCGGGCCGACGCGTCTCCGGACATCAGCGCGTCCTGGCCGCGTCGGATCAACCGGTCGACCCGGTCCATCTGGTAGCCACGCAGGCCGACCGGGAGCTCCGGGGTCTCGAAGGCGGCGCGACGCAGCGCGAGCAGGTCGACGAAACGGGCGCCGGCATACTGGGTGAGCGCGGCGGAGACCTGCTCGGGCTGCTCGCGGACCTGGTCGAGAACGAGCAACTCGACGGCGGGTCGGCCGTCGAGCGGGTGGCGGGCGGTCACCGGCTCAATCGTCACTCCCGGCACGGGCACCAACAGCAGTCGCGGCGGCTCCGGATGGCCGTCGCGCCGGGGCGGCTCGTCGAGGACCAGCGCGTCGACCTCCGCCCACCGGACATCCCGGCGCAGGCCGGGCCGCCGGACGGTGAGCCCGTCCGCGTGGATCCCGAACCGGAACGGCCGCATCGCGCTGACCAGCGCCATCGCGCCGAGCGCTATCGCGCCCACCGCGATGATCGTCCGTAGCAGGGCGCCATCGCTGGGATAGACCAACAGGAGCACTCCACCGAGTACGCAGACCAGGGCGAGCGCACGGGCCCCCCGATTCCGGCGCAGTTCCACGCTCGGACCCCCGTTTCATGACCGTGGCGTCGGTCCCGACATCTTCCGCCAGACCGGGCACCAAGGACACCGGTCGATCGGGCACGGTTGTTCTCGTCGTCGTCGGGGAACCCTACGCCCATGAGCAGCTACCGCGATCCGGCCGCACGAGGTGACGTCTTCCCCTCCGAGGAGGAACTGGACCCCGCCGGCACCGGGGTCGAGCAGGCCAGCGCGCCGCCGTCCGGCGGGTTTCCGAGCCACCCGTCGCCCACTCCCGGTCCTCGACCGACACCGGCGCCCGCGCCCGCCCCGACGCCGGTGCCGGCACCCGGCCCGCCGCCGCGCGCCAGTGGCGCGCAGTCGATCGTGACCCGTCACCTGGACGGCTCGGTGGAGGTGGTCACCGACCTCGACGGTGACGGCGTCGCCGACGTCGTCCAGATCGACGTGGACGGTGACGGAATCCCGGACATCACCTACGTGGACAGTGACCGCGACGGGCGGCTGGACACCGTGCTGGGTGACCCGAACGCGGTCGGGACCGGCGCCCACCGGGCCTGACCCGGAGGCGTGGTCGACTCAGAGCTTCGCCATCACCTCGCTGGCGACCAGCTCGAGGTGCTCCAGGTCGCTGAGGTCCAGCACCTGGAGGTAGAGCCGCTCGCTGCCAATCTCCGCGTACCGGCCGATGGTGTCCAGCACCTCGGCGGGCGTCCCGGCCAGACCGTTGGCCCGCAGCTCGTCCGGTTCGCGGCCGATGGCGGCGGCCCGGCGGGCCACCTCGGCGTCGTCGCGCCCGCAGCAGAGCACCAGCGCGTTGGACCAGACCATCTCGGCCGGGTCCCGGCCGATCTCGACGCAGGCCGCGCGGACCCGGTCGAACTGCGCCGCGGTGTCCGGCACCGAGGCGAACGGCAGGTTGAACTCGTCCGCGTAGCGGGCGGCCAGCCGAGGGGTGCGCTTCGGGCCCGTCCCGCCGAGCAGGATCGGAGGACGCGGCTGCTGCACGGGCTTGGGCAGGGCGGGCGAGTCCCGGACCGGGTAGTACCGGCCGTCGTGGTCGAACCGCTCCCCCGCCGGCGTGGTCCAGAGCCCGGTGATGACGGCGAGCTGTTCCTCCAGCCGGTCGAACCGCTCGGCCAGCGGCGGGAACGGGATGCCGTACGCGCTGTGCTCCTCGGCGTACCAGCCGGTGCCGATGCCCAGCTCCACCCGGCCGCCGCTCATCTGGTCGACCTGCGCCACGGTGATCGCCAGCGGGCCGGGCAGCCGGAAGGTGGCGGCGGTCATCAGCGTGCCGAGCCGGATGCGGCTGGTGTCCCGGGCCAGGCCGGCGAGCGTGGTCCACGCGTCGGTGGGGCCGGGTTCGCCGCTCACGTCACCCATCATCAGGTAGTGGTCGGACCGGAAGAACGCGCCGTAGCCGGCGTCCTCCGCGCAGCGGGCGACGGCGAGCAACTGGTCGTAGCTGGCACCCTGCTGGGGCTCGGTGAAGATCCGAAGTTCCATGATCCGAGCATAGGGAGCCGATCGGCGGTGCCGCGTCGGGACGGCTGCTCTCGTCGTATGCTTTGACAGTCACATGACGGAGAAGGCATATTGGGAAGGTGTCCACCGACGCCTTCACCGTCCTCGCCGAGCCCACCCGGCGCCGGATCCTCGACCAGCTCCGCGACGCCGAACGCAGCGTCGGCCAGCTGGTCGACGGGCTCGGGGTCAGCCAGCCGGCCGTCTCCAAACACCTGCGGGTGCTTCGCGACGCCGGCTTCGTCACCTGCCGGACGGCCGCCCGACAGCGGATCTACCGCCTCGACCCCGGCCCGCTGCGGGACGTCGACGGCTGGCTCGACCCGTACCGGCGACTCTGGGCCCGGCACCTGGACGCCCTGGAACGGCACCTCGACAGTCAGGAGCAGTGAATGGACCGCGACGCGTTCCGCCCGAGCCCACCCGCCGACGTGCGCGCCGAGCCCACCGACGTCGGCGCGACACTCGTCTTCGTCCGCGACCTGCGGCATCCGCCAGCCACCGTCTGGGCGGCACTGACCGACCCGGCCCAGCTCGCGCAGTGGGCGCCGTTCCTCGCCGACCGCGACCTCGGCCACGCCGGCGTCGCCGTGCTCACCCTCGTCGACGGCGAGACCACCCAGGAGGACCCGGCGACGGTACGCCGGGCCGAGCCGCCGCACCTGCTGGAGTACACCTGGGGCGACGACCTGCTGCGCTGGGAGCTGAGCCCGCTGGGCAGCGGCACCCGGCTCACCCTGCGGCACACCGTCGCCGACCGACCCGGGCATTCTGCCGATGGTCGCGGCCGGCTGGCACCTCTGTCTCGACGTGGCCGACCGGTTGCTCGACGGCGACCCGGTCGGCCCGATCCGCGGCGCGGAGGCCAAGGACCACGGCTGGCCCGAGCTGCGCGACGCGTACGCCGAACGGCTCGGTGAGGGCTGACCGGTGCGGTCCCGGCGGCTCCGGGCTCCGGGGCCGCCGGAACCCGGTCAGACGTACGGCCGCTTGGCGTACGCCTCGCGGAGCGCGGCCAACCCGACCGACTTCGGCGTCAGGGTGCCCCACCCGGAGTTGAAGTAGTTGGTGCGCACGATCCGTGGCCCACGCTCGGCGTTGAGCTGGGCGATCGCCGCCGGCACTGTGGCGATCCAGGCCGCCTGGTCCGGGATCTCGGCCGACCTGACCCCCCACTCGGCGATGATCACCGGTCGGGACAGCGCCACCGGGCCGAGATCCGCGACCGCCCAGTCCTTCGTCCGACGAAACCGGGCCAGCGCGGTGTGGCTGGCGTTGGTGCCGTACGCGTTCCACTGGAGATAGTCGAGGCGGGACATCAGCGACTCCGGGTGGGTGCGCTGGAAGCAGGCCCGGTCGAAGCCGCCCAGCCCCACCGAGAAGGTCGTCCCGGCCGGCAGCGTCCGCGCCTTGAACCACGTCAGGATGTAGTTCATCGCCTGCACCGCCCGAGCGTCCGACTCGGCCCAGGTGTACGCCTTGCCGTCCTCGGTGGTGCCGAACTCGTGATCGGTGTCCAGTTCCGAGGCGAGCTGGATGTTCACCCCGAAGCCGAGCGTCCGGTACTGCGACAGGGCACGGGCGAACAACCCGTCACACTGCCCCTTGAGCACCTGGCCGTACCCGTACGCCTTCGGCCAGGTCGCGCCGGGACGCTGCTGGATGGTCATCGTCGGCGCCGGCACTGTGTAGCTGGTGCCGTCCACAGCGAAGCTCTGCGGCCCGTAGTTCGGTGCGCCGTAGTGCTTCAGCTCCAGGACCATGTTCATCTGCACCCCAGCCTTGCCCAGGCTGACCAGCCAGGGTCGGTTGTAGCCGGGGAAGATGTAGCCGTCGGCGAAGCTGCGGTACTGGGTGAGGGACCGGAAGTTGCCGCCGGCCATGTCGGCGGTCGGGTCGGCACCGCCGGAGAGGTAGTAGCCGCCGAGCACGGGTTGGCCCAGGCTGTAGTCGGCGACGGCCGTCGCGGTGTGGCCGGCGGCGTCGCGGACCTGGACGGTTACCCGGGGCATCACGCCACCGACCGATACACGGCCACGGAGCCGTTGTCGGAAACCCGGGTCCAGGTACGTCCGGAGTTGTCGGTGACGGTCACTGTGAGCGGGTCGATGACCGCCGTGACCTTGACCGGCGCGCTGCTGTTGCCCTGCGCGTCGGTGACCACGATGGTGACGGTCAGCGGTTTGGTGTCGGCGTCTGAGTAGGTGATGGTCAGCAGCATCTGGTCACCCGGCGCGAAGACGGATGCGTTCAGGGCTGCGGTTGCAGTGGGAGCGGCCATGTCGGGCCCTTTCTTGCTCGGTCGCCGGGCCTCGGCGCGCGGTTCAGCGACGTCGGACCGGCGGGGTCCACAGTGCGAAAGGCCGGCGGGGCACGGGGACGGCAGGCACGACCGGCGGACCTCGCTGCCTGACTGCCGGTGGTGCTGACGTCCTTGTCCCGATGGGCGGAGGCACCGCTGCGGGCGCCCGCAGGGGTGTCGGTGACAGCCACGGCCTGTCGTACGCGCGATCGGCACGGCGGCTGTGCCGTGACCGCCACGGCTTCGAGGCCGGGCTGGGTGAGGGCGGCACCGGTGGGGACGATGTTGTCCCCACCGGGCCGGAGGATCGGGATGTGGCCCGCCACCCGTCTACCTCCACCTGTCCCTAGGGTGCTCTACCAGGGGCTTTACCGTCTTGTCCGAATTGCGACAAGGGCCCGGAAGGGCTCGGCGCGACGGTTACCCGGACGGCGTGCCAGGTACGGCCCAGGCCCGCGCGGCGAGCCGGATCGACAGGTCCGGATCGACCGGCAGCCGGGTGGCCAGCAACTCCCGCAGCGCGGCCCGGTCGGATTGACCACCGCACCCGAAGGCTCAGCGACGCCGCCGCGCCGGGTCGAGCAGGGCGGGCGGGGTGTCGAACTTCTCGGCTGCGGCGAGGTCGACCCCCGGTGCGACGATCGCGTCGATCGCGTCGAGCACGTCGGCCGGGAGCACGGTGTCCGCGGCGGCGAGTTGGGCGTGCAGGTGCTCGATGGTGCGGGGGCCGATGATCGCGCTGGTCACGGCCGGGTGCGCGGTGACGAACCCGAGGGCGAGCTGGATCAGGGTGAGCCCCGCCTCGTCGGCGACGGTGGCGAGTTGCTCGACGGCGTCGAGCCGCGCCTGGTTGGCCGGGACGCTGAGGTCGAAGCGGGCGGGCAGGAGCGCCGAGCGGCTGGTGGTGATCTCCCGGCCGGCGCGGATCGCACCGGAGAGCCAGCCCGAGGCGAGCGGGCTCCAGGCGAGCACGCCGAGTCCGTACTGCTCGGTCACGGGCAGGACGTGGGCCTCGATCCCCCGTTGCAGGATCGAGTAGCTGGGCTGCTCGGTGACGTAGCGGCTCAGGTGGTGCTCCCGCGCGGCCCACTCGGCCTGCACGATGCGGTACGCGGGGAAGGTCGAGGAGCCGAAGTAGCGGATCTTTCCGGCCCGTTGCAGGTCGGTCAGCGCCGACAGGGTCTCCTCGTCGCTGGTGGTCGGGTCCCACCGGTGGATCTGGTAGAGGTCGACGTGGTCGACGCCGAGGCGGCGCAGGCTGTTGTCCAACTCGGTGACCAGCCAGCGGCGCGAGGCGCCCCGCTGATTGCGCTCGTCGCCCATCGGCATGCCGGCCTTCGTGGCCAGCACGATGTCGTCGCGACGGCCGGCGATGGCCTTGCCGACCAGTTGCTCCGACTCGCCCTGGCTGTACATGTCGGCGGTGTCGATCAGGTTGATTCCGGCCTCCAGCGCGGCGTCGACGATCGCCGTCGCCTCGCCCTGGGTGGTGTGCCCCAGCTTGCCGAAGTTCATCGCGCCGAGCACGAGGGTGCTGACCTGGACGCCGGTGCGCCCCAGGGTGCGGTACTGCATGGCTGTTCCTCCACGGGAAGGGTGAGGTGACACTGGCCCACTCGCTCTGGCATCCTGAGTAAGTGGAACCACGTTCCGCTAAGAACGATACGGAACAGCGTTCCGTTTGCCAAGTGACGGAGGTAACGGCGCGATGGCCGACATCGACAGCGAATCGGGGAGGTCGACCCCGCGGAAGCGGGCCGACGCCCGGCGCAACGAGGCGACACTGCTGGACGCCGCCGCCGCGGCCTTCGTCATCTCGGGCGTGGACGCGCCCGTACGCGACATCGCCGCCCGGGCCGGCGTCGGCGTCGGCACCATCTACCGCCACTTCCCGACCCGCGCCGACCTCATCGTCGCCGTCTACCGGCACCAGGTCGAGGCGTGCGCGCAGGCGGGCCCGACGCTGTTGGCCGACAGCAGCACACCGCACGCCGCCCTCGCCCAGTGGATCAACCTCTTCGTCGACTTCCTGGTCACCAAGCACGGCCTCGCCGAGGCGCTACAGTCCGACAACGCGGCCTTCGAGACGCTGCACGCCTACTTCCTGGACCGCCTCGTGCCGGTGTGCGCCCAACTACTCGACGCCGCTGCCGCGGCCGGCGAGATCCGCACCGACGTGACGGCCTTCGAGTTGCTGCGCGGGGTCGGCAATCTCTGCATCGGAGCCGGCGCACCCCGCTACGACGCGCGTCGCATGGTCGAACTCCTCGTCGCGGGGCTGCGCCACCACCGGGGCGGCGGGCCGCGATAGTTTGTTGATCATGGCGGACTGGGAGCGCGCACCCGGGTCAATCACCGCCGAGGTCCCGACAGTGTCAATGTAACGTTGACAGATGACGTCGGAGCTGGCCCGGTTGACGGAGGTCCGCGCTACCCGCGCCCGCCTGGACGAGCAGGAGCTGGAGATCATCGACCGCGCGCGCCACGACGGTGCGACGTGGGCCGAGATCGCGATGGCACTCGGCCTCGGCAGCCGGCAGGCCGCCGAGCAGCGTCGGCAACGGCTGGCGGCGGCGCGGTGGTCGCGGCGGCGGCAGCTCGACCTCCGGATGCCTCCGCAGATCGCGGCGCTGCGGGCGGCGGTGGCCGACCTCGCCCGGTGGATCGGCGCCGATCAGCGGTGGGACAGCCGATTTCGTCGAGCGGCGCTCGTGCGGAGCACTGTGGGCGCCGCGTTGGATGCCGCCCCGGGCTCGTTGCACGCGTTGGCAGGGCTCCTCGCCACCGATCTCGCCGAAGCGGGTGAGCGACTGCCCGGGCCCGCTCGGACGGCCGCCACGAAGATCGACGTCGCCTTGTCAATGAACCGTTGACAGATTGCAGCGGCATTGCCTGCACATCGCTCAAGCTTGAGGATATGAGTCACATCGACTCAACTCGGAGTGCTCATGCGTCGCAACGCGGGCCTGTTCGTGGCGATCTCCCTGCTGTCCGGCTTCGGCAGCAGCACCATGTCCCTGGTCGCCGGCATCTGGATCCTGGACCTCACCGGCTCCACCAGCCTCGCCGCCCTCGCCGGGCTCTGCGTCTACGCCCCGGTGCTCGCCGGCCCATGGCTGGGCGGTCTGCTCGACCGGGCACCCCGGCGGCCGCTGGTCATCGCCGTCAACCTCATGCTGGCAGCCGCCCTGCTGGCGCTGCTCGCGGTGCGCGGGCCGGGACAGACCTGGCTCATCTTCGCCGTCTCGTGCGCCTACGGCGTCAGCTACGTGCTGATCGACGCCGGCGAGACGGCGCTGCTGCCGTCGGCACTCGCGCCGACCGAACTCGGCGACGTCAACGGGTGGCGCTCGAGCGCACAGGAAGGGATGAAGCTCGTCGCTCCCCTGGCCGGGGCCGGCCTCTACGTTTGGCGGGGCGGCCACGCGGTCGCCGTCCTCAGTGCGGCCATGCCGGTGCTGGTCGCCACCCTGTACGCGCTCCTTCGCCTGAACCGGACGCCGACCGACCGGCCCACCGAACGCGACGACGGCCCGCGTACCGGATCGGTGGTCCTGTTCGGACGGCCAGCGACACGTCTGCCGGTCGTGCTCGCCGCGGTGTCGATCGCCATGTCCGGCTTCACGACGGCGGGACTCTACGCGATCGTCGTGACCGAGCTGCGCCTGCCGACGACGTTCCTGGGTGTGCTGGCCAGCGCGCAGGGCGCCGGTTCCATTCTCGGTGGCCTGATCGTCGGCCGGCTCATCGCGGCGCGAGGTCCCGTTGCCGTCGGTGTCGCCGGAACGGCGCTGTTCACGGTCGGCTGCCTGGCGCGCTGCCTGCCGTGGTGGCCGGCGACTGTCGTCGGGGCGGTGGTGGCCGGCGTCGGGCTGCCCTGGACCCTGGTCGCGGCGGTGACCGCCGTGCAGACCCATACGCCGTCGGCGCTGCTGGGACGGGTCTCCGCGACGGCCAACACCGCGATGTTCGGACCGCTCGTCGTCGCGATCCCGCTCGGCTCCGCGGCCGTCCACCTCGGCGCCCGCCCGCCGCTCATGGCAGCCGCGGCGATCTGCCTGACCGCCGTGGTGGTGGCCACGTTCCGCCGCCGGCCGACACCGTACGACGAGACGCCGACCGCACTCTCGCCGCTCCGAACGGCGGGAACGGGTCCGCCGAGCCGCTGACCGGGTTCACCCGCCCGGGTGCGGTGAGTGCGCGGCGCAACGAATCGGACGTCACCCAGGCGAGGGTACGACCACCGCGCGCGCCCGGTCCCTCTCGCGAGGCATCCAGAGCTGGTTCGCCTTGGCTACGCTCCCCCACACGAGCGAAGGGGTCCACCGGTGAGAATTCGACGACGGCAGGTCGCGATGATCCTGCTCGGCGCGGCGCTGTTCGGCACGGCCGGCCTGAGCCTCGGCTCCTGGTACGCCGGCCGCGGCACCGCGCCAGTCAACTCCGACCAGGCACAGACCATGGCGGCGGAGTTGCTTCCCGGCACCGAACCATTCGGCTCGAGCGTCGGCCGCAACTACCTCTACGGTGTCCTGGCCCCCGACGACTTCGGCTCGCCGTTCGTGGAATTCCACTACGACGAGGCTGCCGACTGCACGCACTCCGAGTCGGTACAGCGCAACGCCACCGCACTGGGTTGGCAGGGCAGCCATCGGGTCACGGGCACGCCATGCGATGGCTGGCGGGCCGAACGGGATGGGCTGACGGCCACGTTCACGCAGGTGGACCGCGGGGCGGTCCTGAGGTTTGCGCCAGCCGCGCCCGACGGCTACGTCACTGTCACCCTCGCTGCCGCCGTCCTGGGTGCCGCGGCCGGGGCGGCGCTGTTCTGGCTGGCGGGACGGCAACGTCCGCCGGTACCCCGACTGGTTGGCACGCTGGTGACGATCGTTCTCCTCCCGGGTGTCGTCCTCACCTGGCAGGGCCTGATGGCAAACGGGTTGGCGGAGCCCGCGTGGCCGATCTGGGCGGCCCTCGCTCCCGTACTGGTGCCGCTGGCGCTCGTGCTGCTGCTGGCCGGGCTGATCTTCTACGTGGGTCGGCGGGAGCCGAGCCGGGTTTCCGGCCCAAGCACGAGCCAACCCTGAACCGTCCGCCTGGATACTGTCTAGTCATGCCGCTCAGTCCGGACGAAGTCGAGGTGTTCGAGCACTCCAGGGCGCGCCTGGAGGCAATCGCCTATCGCCTGCTGGGCTCGGCCAGCGACGCGGAGGACGCCGTCCAGGACACCTTCCTCCGCTGGCAGGGCGCCGACCGGGAGCACGTCGAGACGCCCGAGGCGTGGCTGACGAAGGTCCTCACCAACGTGTGCCTCAACCAGCTGACCTCCGCGCGGGCCCGGCGGGAGACCTATGTGGGCACGTGGCTGCCCGAGCCGGTCCTCGCCGGGGACCGGATGCTCGGCCCGCTCGACACCGCCGAGCAGCGCGAGTCGGTCTCGATGGCGGTGCTCACCCTGCTGGAGCGGTTGTCGCCCAACGAACGCGCGGTGTACGTGCTGCGGGAGGCCTTCGGCTACTCGCACGGTGAGATCGCCGAGATCCTCGGCCTCACCGAGTCGAACTGCCAGCAGACCTACCGGCGTGCCAAGCAGCACGTCACCGCCGAACGGGCCCGCGCGGAGGTCGACCTGACCACCGCCCGGAAGATCGTCGCCGAGTTCCTCACGGCCGCCAACAACGGCGAGATTCAGCGGCTCGTGCAGTTGCTGACCGACGACGCGACGAGCACCGCCGACGGCGGCGGCAAGATCCCGGCCCGGTCCGCGCCCATCGTCGGCGCACTGGCGGTGGCGAAGTTCCTGCGTAGCCTGTTCAAGCCCACCGACGTCAAACGGGACCTAGTCGGTGGCAGCCCAGCCATGCACGTCACCACCGCCAACGGCGCTCCGGCGGTGGTGGTCGTGATCGACGACCGGGTCATCGGCGTGATGTCAGTGGAGGTGACGCCCGAGGGTGTCACGGCCATCCACAACCAGGTCAACCCCGACAAGCTCGTCCGCGCCACCCGGCAGTGGTCCGCCTCGGAGCACGAGGAGCCCACCCTCCACGTCTGGTGATCCAGCTCATAGCCGGCTCCTGTCAGGAATCGCGTCGCTGTCTGGTTCAGGAAGCGACCACCACCGAGACAGGAGTGCCACCATGAAGCACCGCATCGTCGTCCTCGGAGCCGGCTACGCAGGCGCCATCGTCGCCGGGCGCCTCGCCAGGCGGCTGCACCCGGACGACACCGAGATCACCGTCGTCAACGCCGAGGCCGATTTCGTCGAGCGGGTCCGCATGCACCAACTCGCCGTCGGGCAGGACCTCAAACGCCTCCCGCTGAGCGACGTCTACGCCGGCACCGGCGTCAAGCCTCGGCTGGCGCGGGTCACCGCCGTCGACGCCGATCTCAGGACCGTCGCGCTCGCCGACGACAACGGCACCGACGAGATCGCCTACGACACGCTCGTCTACGCCCTCGGCAGCGCTACCGCGGACCAGGGCGTTCCCGGGGTAGCCGAGCACGCGTACGACATCGCCGGCAGGTCGACGGCGCTGCGGTTGCGCGACCGCCTCGCCCACCTCGCGGCCGGCGGGACCGTGCTCGTCGTCGGCGGGGGCCTCACCGGCCTCGAAGCGGTCACCGAGATCGCGGAGGCCCGGCCGGACCTCGATGTCGCGCTCGCCGCCCGCGGCGGTCTCGGCGACTGGCTCAACGTCAAGGCGCAGCAGCACCTGCGCGGCGTTTGTGATCGGCTCGGCATCACCGTCCACGAGCACACCGACATCGCGCGGGTCGAGGCGGCCGGTGCGGTCACCCGTGACGGTCGGGAGATCCCGGCCCAGGTGACCGTGTGGACGACCGGCTTCGCCGTCCACCCCATCGCCGCCGCCACGACCCTGGCGGTCGCGGACACCGGACAGATCATCGTCGACGCCAGCATGCGGGCGGTCTCACACCCCGAGGTGTACGCGGTGGGCGACGCCGCGATCGCCGCAGGACCGGGCGGCAAGCCACTGCGGATGTCCTGCGCCTCGGGCATCCCGATGGCCTGGCAGGCCGCCGACGCCATCGCCGCACGCCTGACCGGTCGGGCGAAGTTCCCCAAGGCCCCGCTGCGCTACTTCAACCAGTGCATCAGCCTCGGCCGCCGTGACGGCATCATCCAGTACGTGACCGCCGACGACCGGGCCAAGCCGTCCCTCCTCACCGGGAAGCTGGCGGCCCGCTACAAGGAGCTCGCCTGCGCGGGCGGGGCCTGGAACATCGCGCACCCGATCCTGTACCCGGTCCGCCGCCACCGCATCGTCCCGACCCGAACGGCGGTCCGCGCGGCCGCTTCCTGAGTGGCGCGTAGGCGGGACGGCTGTTCGTCAGCCAGCACTGCCTCGTCGACCTGACCCCGCTCCCGCGATCTTGCAGTTTCTGTCCCGACGTAAGGTGCATATACACCTAAGTCAACAACAGAAGCTGCAAGATCGGCGCGGTCCTCTTGCTCGACACAGACGAGCGAGGCGGCAGAAGTCCGCCCGCGCGGCGCTCACGCTGTCTGCGTCTGCTCGACCAGGTGGACCAGCATCAGCGCCGTTACCTTGTCGGGCTGCACGAGAGCGGTGCGGATCAGGTACGTGCCACGAGCCAGGTCCACCGTGAGATGGGTGGTGTGCTCCAGCCCGTCGCCGGTGTAGCCGGAGTCGAACAACTCGGCTGGCCCGCTGGTCGTCCACGTACCCGCGTCTTCCCAGCGGGCGATCTTGACCGCTCGGGGGATGAGGCGGACGACGTCCGCCTCGGAGGCGGCGTAGAGCCACCGCACGAAGATCCGCCGGTCCGGGAGGTACGTGGTGGAAGCCGGCTCGTCGGCCAGAACGAGCGCCTGGCCGGTGCCGACGTCGAGCACGCCCACGTAACCGTCGACCCGGCAGGCCCGGTCGTAGTCACCCCAGGAATCATCGTCGTCGACCGACGCGCCCTTCCACTCGCCGAGTGCCGTCGTCGGCACGACGATGAGCGGCCCGCCGCCCGAATCGACCCACTGCAGCAGGCTGACCGGCGTGCGCGTACGAGCAAGGACGCCGGCCAGGTCGGTCATGTCGGTCACTATCGCGTCGGCACCGGCGGCGGCGAGACGTTCGGCCTTGCCGGGTTTGTTGGCGTACCCGATACAGGCGACACCGGCTGCTCGGGCGGCTGTGACGTCGGTGACCGAGTCACCGACCAGAACAGCGGCATCGGCTGCGACCTTCAGCTCTTGCAGGGCCTGCACAACGGGCGCCGGGTTGGGCTTCAGCAGATCGGGGTGCTCGCCTCGGCCGATGACGGCGGCGAAGTAGCGGGCCCGGTCGCGGCGCCCGAGGTAGGCGCCGATGGCGGCTGCGGAGTTGTTGCTGACGATGGCGAGGGGGCGCCCGGTCGCCAGGCATGCCGCGACCAGGTCGAAGGCTCCGATCGTGGTCTCCGCGGACGCCGCCGCCTCGACCTCCGCCGCTGCCAGGGCCGCACCGACGACACCCACCAACTCGGGCGCGAACACGGCGGTCGCGCGGAACAGCTCCAGCGGATCGTCCCCGTCGCGCAGCTCGTCGGGCAGGACGACACCCCGGCTGAGGATCAGCTGACGGAGGTCGGCCGCGATACGCGGCGCGGCCCTGCTGCCGAAGAGGCGGCAGATCGGACCGTCGAAGTCGACGAGTACGACATCGGCCCGCTCGGCGAGCCGGTCGAGTGGCCGTTCTGCCTCGCTCGTCACCATGCGCTCCCGCAGGCCGTCTTCGCCGTCACGGCTGTCGATCCTAGAGGCCGACGTGGGCCGAAGCCGTCCTCGGACGGCTCGGCCCGCGTGCCGCTGCGTCAGGGGGTCACCCTGGTGGCCGGGCTGTCGCCGGGCAGACCTCCCGCGCTGCTGTCGGTCTCCACGGGCGGCAACGGGGTGGTCCCGAGGACCTTGCCGTCCCTGCCGTACGCGGTGAACGTCGCCGCCTGGTCCGGCGGCACCTGGGTGGTGCCGGCGTTCGACGCGTCGAGGGCGACAGTGGCGGGCGGTGCGCCGCCGACCGTCACCGTGACCCGGGCCGCGTCCGGCGGGGCGATCACCCGCACCTCGCCCGTGGCGGGACGGGCACCGTCCTCGGTCCGGACCCGCCAGCCGATCGGTCGCTGGTCGGCGCCCTCGGCCGGCAACAGCAGCCGCAGGTCGGTCCACCAGCCGGTCCGATCGTCGTCGTGCCGACTCACGCCACCTCCAGGTCGCGTCCACCTCGCGTCTGAGTGCGGACGCAGAGTGAGACGCCACCGACGGCGTCCGGGGTTGAGTGGAGGATGGCGCGCCCGGCTCAGTCCTCTGGTTGTTGACCCACGGACGGCCCATCGGGCCCGGCCTGGCGCTCGGCCTGCCAGACGGCGTGCCCCTTGAGCAGGTATCCGATCCAGTAGATCGCGAAGAGGATCAGGAAGCAGGCGAAGAACACTCCCGAGACGATGCTCGCGAGGACGAACCCTTCCCCGCCGTCGGCCATTCCGCGCGCCGCGAAGCCAACGAGGCCGAGGAAGAAGAAGATGACCATGTAGAGCGGCAGGGTTGAACTGTCTGCCGGGTGAGGCGCGCGAGTCGACCACGGAACGCGAGGCTCATTGCTGATCACCTGCCGAGTATGAACCGGCTCGCTCAAGCGCGGGATCCCGCTCCGCTCGACCGGGGAGGTCGATGCGGAGCGGGACCGTCGACGCGGCTACCCGTCAGAACCCGCCCCATTTTTTGGCCGAGCATTTCCAGGTCTTCCCACCATCCTGCGAGACGCAGAAGACGAGGATCTTGCCGAGGATCGGAAGGTTGAGGCTGAAGAGGTGGCCCTTGGTCTTCGCGTACACAACGCCGGACTTCTCGGCGATGTCGGCCAGCGCCCACCCGGGGTCCGGTCCGTCCAGTGTCGCCACCCGGCGCATCGACTCGATGTCCCTGCCGTCGAGGAGCGTCTTGATCTCGTCCGCCGAGGGCTCACGCTCGCCGATCAGCGTCTCCACCGTGTACGGGCCGTCGACGGCGACGCCATTGGCCTTCTCGAAGGCAGCCTTCGTTTCGCCCACCGTGGTGCCGCCGTCAAGGTCGAGGGTGAGGACCAGTTCGCCCGTTCGGCGCGACAACAGGCATTCCCAGATCGTCTTGCCCGACGCGACGCACATGGTCAGGCACCACTCCCGGCCGTCGGGGGTGGACGAGGCGAAGAGCAGGGACGTGGCCGTCCCGCTGTCGCCGCTGCCGTCGTACGTGCCGTCGGCGAGGTCGGCCATGGTCGTGCCGAGGACGTCCCGGCTGCCCGGAATCGTGCCGACGACCTTGACACCGTCGACCTCCTTACCTGCGGCGAGCGCTGCGAGTTGGTCGCCGGTGAGGTTCCGCCCGCCGGTGTCGACGGCCAGCACCCTGTCCAGGTCGCCGACGGGTCGGCCGGTCAGGTCCTCGAACTGTTGAAGCATCGTGCCCGGGGCACCGGGGTGGTCGGTGATCGTCGTCCGGGCCTCCCCCTCGGCGGCCTGCGACGGGGCGTACGAAGCGGTCAGCCCGACGATCAGGGCGGTCGTGACGATGGCGGCGCGCCTGGTGATGTCCCGCAGAGTTGTCATCCTGTCCTCATCTCGTGATCGGTGTCGGCGGGGTGGGACGGGCTACCAGCGACACGTGACGATGTCGCCGAAGTCGTTGGGGGACCCCACGTCACAGTGGTCGTCGATCCACTCACCGATCTCGCCGATCGTGTCCACGATCCAGGCAAAGAACGACTTAATCGCGCCCCAGAGGCTGAAGTAGACGACTGTCGTCTCAGGGGTGCCGCCAGCCTCGTCGATGACGTCCTTCGTCGACATGGCGGCATTCGGCTTCTCGATGATGTCCAGCACCCGTACCCCGGTGTCGTCCTTGCCGGCGAGCAGCGCCTCGACCTGCTCCGGGGTCCGCTCCTTGCCGTCGTCGACGGCCACGATCGCGCGGTCGATCAGCACCTCACGGCTGCCGCTGATGGCTTGGGCGATGCCTGTCATCTCGCCGACCGTGAGGTCGTTGCCGAGCGCGGGGCCGGTGAACCGCCGGACCGAGGCGTCACCCGCCGGGTCGATCCGGATCTCGTCGGCCGTGATCAGGTCGTCCTCTCCGAACGGCGCCCAGGCGAACGTCCACTGCCCGGCGACGCAGCGGAACTGGCCGTACTCCCGGCCCTCGGACGCGGTCTCGGTGCGGAGTATCTTGCCGCGCTCGTCGACGTGCTGGACCACGCAGTCGGCGCCCTTCTGCGGCGGCTTGTCGGTGTGGGCCACGGCGGCGGAGGACATGGCCAGCACCGTCCCGCTGACCACCCCGATCACCGCGAGGCGGTGTGCCAAACGACTCATCGAACGCTCCATTCCTGGTGCGGAAGAAACTGATGTCCGAAGAGTGGCTTGGCGCGCTGAAGCGGCCCGGAAACGGCGCTGAAAGCGGGGTACGTCAGTGCAGCCGCGTGGCGTCGAGCTGGTCGAGGTCGGCGCGGATCGAGTCGGCGTCGGTGTCGCCGAGCTCGTCGAGGATGGTCAGGGCTCGGTGCCACGCGGCACGGGCGGCGGGGATGTCGCCGAGCGCCCGGTGGCTGCCGCCGAGGTTGACGTACGTGCTGGCTTCGGCGTACCGGTCGTTGACCTGCGTGAAGAGTTCGAGGGCGTGCTCGTAGCAGGCGATGGCGCGCCGGTCGTCCCCGAGCTGGTGGTGGGCGTGGCCGAGGCTGTCCCAGGTGTCGGCCTGCCCCTGGACGTCGTCCACCTCCTGCAACATCCGCAGCGCCTCGCCGCACGATTCAAGCGCGTGGTGGTAGTTGCCGAGCAGCGCTTCCTGCCAACCGACCGCGTTGAGGGTGTACCCCTGCCCGGCCCGGTTCCCGGTCCCCCGGAACAGGGTCAGCGCCTGCCGGGAATGGCGCAGCGCCTGCTGGTGCTGCCCCTGCCGCTCGGCCAGTTGACCAAGGTTGAGGCAGGTGTGCGCCCGTCCGGCGTCGTCACCGACGTCGGTGAACAGGTCGAGTGCGCGCCGCAGGTGGTCGTCGGCCTCGTCGTACCGTCGGAGCCGGGAGCAGGCGAGACCGAGGCTGCGGTGCGCGTGGCCCTGCCCCGCCTGATCCCCGATGCGGGACGCGGCGGCCAGAGCGATCTGTTGCGTGCCGAGCCAGTCCTGCCAGTGCCCCTGCCGGTGCAGGAAGCCGGCCATGGCCCAGGCGAGCCGCCAGGCGTGTCCCTCGAACCCGGACCGTGCCGCGAGCGGTACCGCGGCGAGCAGGACGGGGACCTCGGTGGTGAACCACGCCGCGGCGGCAGACCGGCTCCTGGGGCGCTCCGGCGTCACGCCCGCCCGGGGTGGCGGGAGGCTGATCGCGCTGAAGTGCGGGTGCAGCGCCAGGTCGGCGGCGTGGGCGGTGTGCAGGCAGTGGTCGAGCAGCCGGTGCACGGCGTCCCGACGCTCGGCCGGCGGCTCGGCCTCGTCGGCGAGGCTGGCGGCGTACGCGCGCAGCAGGTCGTGGAACGCGTAGCGCCCGTACGTGTGCTCGGTGAAGAGGTTCGCCCGGGTCAGCTCGGTGAGCAGGGGGCCGGTCGCCGGCCCGTCGACGCCGGCCAGGCTGGCCACGGCCGGGGCGGAGACGTCCGGGCCGGGATGCAGGCTCAGCAGCCGGAACAGCCGGGCCGCGGGTGGGCTGAGCGTCCGACACGACCAGGAGAAGACCGCTCGTACGTCGGTGGCCTCGTCGCCTGCGCGGAAGGCGTTCAGGTCGCCCAGTTCGCCGGCGACGGCCGCCAACGAGAAGTGCCGGTTGGTGGCGGCTCTGGCGGCAACGATGGCCAGGGCGATGGGCAGCCGCGCGCACCGCTCGGCGATGGTGTCGGCTGCGGCGGGTTCGGCGGCGACCTGGCGCTCCCCGAGCCGCCGGACCAGCATGTCGCGGGCTTCGCCGGGGCTCAGCAGGTCGAGGGGCACCGGTTGGGCGCTTTCGGTGACGACCAGCGGAATGAGCTGGTCGCGGCTGGTGACGATGGCGAGGCAGTCCGGTGAGCCGGGCAGCAGCGGCCGGACCTGTTCCGCGTCGCGGGCGTTGTCCAGCACCACCAGCAGTTTCTTGCCCGCCACCGTCGTACGGTACAAGCTCACCATCGCGTCCGGGTCGCGGGGCATCCGGGCGACCGGAACGCCGAGCGCCTCCAGGAAGCCGTGCAGCGCTCGCGCCGGTTCGGTCGGTGTGGCCGCCGGGTCGAAGCCGCGCAGGTTGACGTAGAGCTGCCCGTCGGGGAAGCGTTCGGCCGCGCGGTGCGCCCAGTGCACGGCGAGGGCGGTCTTGCCGACGCCGGCGGTCCCGGACACCACGACGGCGCCGCCCCGGTCGACCAGCGCGTCGAGGGCCGCCAGCTCCGCGTCGCGTCCGGTGAACGTGGGTACGGGGGGAGGCAGTTGCGCCGCGACCCGTGTTGGTGCGGCCGCGGCCGGTGCGGCGATAGCGGTGTCCTGGCGCAGGATGGCGCACTCCAGGTCGCGTAGCCGCGGACCCGGGTCGAGGCCGAGGTTCTCCCGCAGGTTGTCGCGCAGCCGCCGGTACGTGGCGACCGCCTCCCCCTGTCGGCCGTCGCGGTACAGGGCGAGCATCAGCTGCGCGTGCAGGTGCTCGTCGAAGGGGTGCTGTCGGACGAGCCGTTCCAACCCGGGGACGAGGCCGGCGTGCTCACCGACGGACAGCCGGGCCTCGGCGAGCGATCGTTCGGCCTCCAACCGTAGGCGTGCCAGGTGTTCCGCCTGCTCCTCGAGCCAGGCCGACCCGGCCACGTCGGCCAGCGGTGGACCTCGCCACAGTGCGACCGCGGCCGTCAGGTGCCTCACCTGCTCGTTGCGGTCCGTCGAGCGCCGGGCCAGCTCGATGAGGCGCTCGGCGGCCTGTACGTCGGTGGAGTCCGGCCCGGTGTCGAGCAGATATCCGGGCTGGCGCGCCACGATCGACCCGGGCTCGCCGAGCACCCCGCGTAGGTAGGAGACGTGGCGTTGCAACGTGTTCGCCGCGGTGGCTGGTAGCTGATCGCCCCAGACCACGTCGATGAGCCGGTCGACACTGACGACACGCCCCGCGTGCAGCGCCAACGTGGCCAGAACCGCCTTGCGGCGCACGCCGTTCACCGCCTGTGGACTGCCGGCGACGACCACCTCCACCGGCCCGAGCAGCCTGACGCGCACTCCCGTACCAACCATCGAAATCACCGAATCAGGCTAAATCTCCAGCCCGGCATGCTCGTTCTGTTCGTCGCGCACTGGACAAGATCCAGCGGCCCAATGGGGCTGTCGGCACTTTCAATACCCCCAGGGGGTAGCTACGCTGTGGCCATGCGCGAACGGGTGATCCTCGTCGTCGGATACGACGGGGCGGAGCTGCTCGACATCGCCTGCGTCACGTCCAGTCTCGACATCGCCAACCGGATCGGCGCCGCGCCGCCGTACCGGATCGTCCTGGCCACCCCCGGTCAGCGGGAGATCACCTGCGACTCCGGCCTGCGGCTGACGGGCGAGGCGAGCCTAGAACGGTTCACCGGGCCGGTGCACACGCTGCTGGTGACCGGCGGCCGTGGGCATGAGCAGGCGGCGGCGAGCCCGCACCTCGTCAGCCACGTCCGGCGGCTGGCCGGTCTCGCGGAACGGGTCGCGTCGGTCTGCACCGGGTCGACTGTGCTGGCCGAGGCCGGCCTGCTCAACGGCCGGCGGGCCACCACACACTGGATGTACGCCCACAAGCTGGCGGAGCGGTTTCCTGACGTACGGGTCGACGCCGAACCGATCTACGTCCGGGACGGCCACCTCGCGACCTCGGGTGGCATGACGAGCGCCCTGGACCTGACCCTCGCCTTCATCGAGGAGGATCACGGCGCTGCCCTGGCCAGGGGCGTGGCGATGGGCACTGTGGCGTACCTGCAGCGGCCCGGCGGGCAGGCCCAGATGAGCATGTTCCTGGCCCGCCGGACCACCGACGACGTCATGGTCCGCGACATCAGCGACCACATCGTCAGCCACCTCGCCGACGACCTGAGCACTGCGGCGTTGGCCCGGCTCACCGGCGTCAGCGAGCGTCACCTGTCCCGACTGTTCGTCGAGCATCTGGGGCAGACGCCGGGGCGCTACGTGCGCCGGGTGCGAACCGAGGCCGCCGCGCAACTGCTGGCCTCGACCGCTCTACCGCTGGTGGCCGTGGCACGACGGTGCGGATTCGGCTCGCCGGAGTCACTGCGGCAGGCGATCGTCGACCGGTACGCGATGCCACCCGCCCGCTACCGGGCGGCGCAGGCGGCGCCCACGGGTTGATGCCAGGGCTTCGGCCCAGGGTCCCAGCGATTCGGACACGATCGATCCCGAAGCGACGCCGACCGTGGCGACGTCGGCAGGATCCTGGTCATGACCGAGCAGTCGTCAAGGCGCCGGCCGGGACTGGCCGACCGGTGGCCGATCGCGGTCGCACTCGCCGTCGTCGCGGGCGCGGTCACGGTGATCGGCCTGGTGAACGAGCAGGCGGAACTGTTCGGGCCGGCGGTGGCCACCATGGCTGGCATCTACCTCATGGCGTACGCCCTCGGCCGGCCGTGGACCGCGTGGCTGGCATTCGTCATCCTGAGCGTCGTGGTTACCGGCCTGCACCTGCTGGCACGGCTGCTCGCGCTGCCGGTCGATCCGGCGGTCGGGATGACGCTGCTGCTGGTGCCTTTGTGGGTCTGGGCGGCAACTCGACGTCGGTCCAGCCCGACCCGGACGTTCTCGGTGCAGACCGCCGGCATGATGGTGTTCGGCGCGATCACTCTGCTGACCGCGACGACGCAACCGCAGGTGGGGACCGCCGTGGCGGGTGTCGGGTTCCTGGCACACGGCATCTGGGACGCCTACCACTACCGCGTCAACCTCGTGGTGACTCGCTCGTGGGCGCAATTCTGCGCGATCGTCGACGTCGGCGTGGGCATCGCACTGATCATCGCGGCCATAGGCTGACTACCCGGCACACACCGACGCCAATGGAGAATCCGCAATGAACACACGTAACGGCAGGGTGATCGCCGACCAGACCATCTCCGCCGACGGGTACTCGGCCGGGCTCAACCAGAGCGAGGATCGCCCGTTCGGCGACGACGGCGGTGACGGCTGGGGCCGTGGGCTGCACGCCTGGATGTTCGACGCCGCCGAGGAGAACCAGGCCGAACTCGCCCTGAGCGACGCCGCCTCAGCGGTCATCATGGGCCGCAACATGTTCGGCCCGGTGCGTGGCGAGTGGGATCGGCAGTGGAACGGCTGGTGGGGTGACGACCCACCGTTCCACAAGCCGGTGTTCGTGCTCACCCACCACGCGCGGGAGCCGCAGCCGATGGAGGGCGGCACCACCTTCCACTTCGTCACCGACGGGATCGAGTCGGCACTCGCGCGGGCCCGCGCGGCCGCCGGTGGCGGCGACATCCTGATCCACGGCGGCTCGACCACCATCAACCAGTACCTCGCCGCCGGTCTGGTCGACGAACTGCGGCTGCACATAGTGCCGCTCACCCTCGGCGACGGTGTGCGGCTGTTCGACGGCGTCCCACCGCTGAACCTCGAACAGATGACGGCGCGGGCGGCTAGCACGGTCCTGCACGTCACCTACCGCGTGCTCGTCACTCCCTCTCGGTAGCCTGCCCGACGAGCCGGCGGAAAGCCGTAGCGGCAGAGTCGTACGACGGAGGATGCGTTGTCTGCTATCGCCTCACTGACAGTGGTCCCCAGGGACAGCATCACCGAGCTGGCCCGCCTGGCCCGCACATCGCCGTCGTCGTTCCACACGTACCTGGCCGAACACGGGAGCAAGACGCGGCAGGAGTACGACTGGTCCGGCTACTGCATGCTCTACGTCCTGACCTATCTGGAGGAGCGTGGCATCGACCTGGACCAGTCGGAGTTCAATGCCGAGTCGGAGGCCATCAACAGCGCGTACGGTCTGACCACGCTCATCACTCCAGCCGCAGGGTTACTGGATCAGCTCGATCCCGGCGCGCACCGCGCGGAGGACCTGGTCGCCCACTTCGAGGAGATGGGGGTGGACTTCGAGGAAAGCGGCGCGGCCGGTCTGGACACGCTGAGGCTGTTGCGCGACACCGTCACCGAACTCCGCGACGACCAGGTGTTGCTGCTCAACATCGGCTGAGGCCGACTCATCCAGGCGGCGTCACCACAGCGCGAATCGGTTGGCGGGGCCTGGCCGTGGTGTGGCAAGGTGCTCGTCATGACTCAGCCCCGAAAGGTCCATGGCGCGTAGGTCACCCGGTGCGCTGCGCGCACTGTTCAAGTCGGCCGGGCGGAATGCGGGCAAGCTCCGCCCCATCGATGGTCTGTCGAACGGCGCGAACGCGGCGATCGCCAGGCTCGAAGGCACCCATCCGGGTTTCGTTCCAGTAGCGACAGCGCTGGCCGGTTACCGTCGCGCCATTCGACGCTCGGGACGGTGGCTGGATCTAGGGGATGACTGTCCCTGTCCGGGTTGCGATGTGTTGTACCAGCGAGACGTCCTGGGCGACGCGATGCGCCGACTGCCAACGGCCGCCTCCCGCGAGTTGCGGCGTGTCGTCGACCCGTTGGACGACGAGTTTCTCCGGAAGACGCTGCCCGACCCCCGAGCTGCCGAGCTGAGTCCGTGGCACGCGCAGGCGTGGTGGCGGCAACGGATCAGGGAACGGTGACGGCCGCGGCACCGGAAGGCTCGTGGATGACCACCGTGGGCAGCCCTGCCCGCGGTGCGTGACCGGGTGCTCTCACAGTGGGGGAGGCTCATGCGCTGGTTCCGCGCGGCGCGCGGCGCCTCCACGACGAGCGCGACCAGATCCAGCAACCCGATCGGTGCGGAACGAGATCCGAAGCGGGCAGTCACCTTCAGCGACGCGGTCATTGCCATCGCCGTCACCCTGCTCGTCCTGGAGATCCAGCCGCCGGAGTACACCGAGCACCTGCTCCGCGGTCTCATCGAACTGTGGCCCTCATACGTGGCGTACGCCATCACCTTCCTGCTGATCGGGCAGATGTGGGTGAACCACCACGTCATGTTCGACCACATCCGCTCGGCCGACCGCATGCTGCTCTTGCTCAACACCCTGCTGCTGATGGTGATCGCGTTCTTGCCGTTCGCCTCGTCTCTCCTGGCCCACGCGTTCGAGTCCGGCCACGGCAAGCGCACCGCACTCATCTTCTACGGGGCCACCTACGTGGTGGCCGCCATCCTCTTCAACGTGATCTGGGAGTACGCCAGGCACGGCCGTCGCCTGCTGACCTCCACCACCGACAACGACACCGCCCGGGCGATCAGCAGACGCTTCCGCCCCGCGCCGTTATGGATCGCCGTCGGGACCGCACTGGGCGCACTTCATCCGGTCGTGGGCCTCGTAGTGGTCATCGCGTTCATCCCCTTCTACTGGCTGCCGATCAAAGGCGAGGTCGGCAGCATTCAACGCACCCGCGCGCAGAGTCAGGGTGGCTCGTAGACCGACCTTCTCTTTCCCTGCCGGTTCGGGCACCGTTAGCCCGTGAGTGAGTACACCGCAGCGAACATCACGGTCCTGGACTTCGACGAGTCGGTCCGCCGTCGGCCAGGCATGTACTTCGGGGCCGATGCGCACCTGGCGACCAGCGTCTTGACCGCAGTCGTCATAGCCTCACTCCACCCGGGCCCGAGAGTCGCGCCCACCGGTCCACCCGAGGTCACCGCGGAGATCCTCGACGACCTCGCCTTGTCGATAATCGACAACTGGCCGACCGGCCCGGACGGCTCAACCGCCGGCTACTACGGATCCCTCCTGACCTCCTACCGCTGGGTCCAGGCCGCAGCCGCCGCTGTGAGCACCCACTCCGTGATCGAGACCTGGCAGGCAGGCCACGCCCAGCATCAGGACCTCGCCGGCTTAGGCCCCGCCGGTCCAGTCCACGATTTCGACGCACCAGGTGGCACCGGCACCAAACTGACTATCACCCCGACCCGTCCTACTTCGCGCCGTCCACCCTCAACGCCCCCGCCCTCGACCTCCACGCCGAAGGCTGCTGCGACCTCCCTGGCCAGTTCCACCTATGCGACAGCCGCCCCACCGGATCCTGGCTGGGGCGTGGTGGACATCGACCGTTGTAGGGTGCGTGCCGTGGGATACACGGTGATGCCCTCAGGCCGTCTGCACCTCCCGGAGTCGGACGACGCCGCTGCGGTCGCCGCTGTTCAGGCCGCCCTGGCGGGACGAGGCGGCTGGTACGGGCCGGATGAGTTTCCGTCGAATGGCACGCTGGTCGACCTGGCCGATCCGGCCAGGGCCACAATCGTCCGCGACGGAGACTGGATCGAGTTCGGGTACGACGACGAGGGCGACCCCAAGTGGTCGAACCAGACAACGGCCTTCTACGTCGCGATCGCGCCGTTCGTTCGCTCGGGAACCGTCCAGATCGAGGGCGAGGACGGCGCCCGCTGGTCGTACACCTACGCCGATCGGCAGATCACTCAACAGGGTTGGAATGGTTGGGATGGGTCCATCGAGCCGTTCGGCGAGTATGTGGACCACCCTCCTTTGGACCACCCGTAGGCGCGGCACACGGAGCGGCTGTCGACCCAAGGACCGCGCTGGTAGCTCTCAGTCCTGAGTCCGGTCCTGCGGGATCCGCCCTCAAGCACCGGGCCCAGGTGATCCCAATTTCACCCACAGTAGTCGAGGGGCCATACCGTGGGGCGTGGGGGCGGAGCGAGATCCCCTCGCTCGACGTGCCGGTAGCATGACTTTGGGGAGTTTTAGCAGCTCAAACACTTGATCATTGATCAAGCAGAATATTGTGGACGGTTAGACATCTACATTCGCCCCTCGCCACGGATAGTAATTAGCTAACCGGGGATGACGAGGGGAAATGATGAACGAAACGCTGGCGACGGCCGTCTCCGATCACGGAGCGTTGGCCTTGGCTCTAGCCATCGCCGGAACGGCGGCAGGGTTGGTACGCGCATACGTTGCGCACCGAACACGTCTGCACGAGGAGCGTGAGGCGTCGACACGAACTGCCGCCCGGGCGACCTGGCTGATCAGGCTGGCGGAGGCTGATCACGACGTCGTGCGGATCGTGGAGCGTGATCGGGACGGGCATCGCGAGGTGGAGCTGGGCAGCCGCGACACGGCGCGGCGCGATGGCACCAGGGAGGCCGCGTGATGGGGGTGGAGGGCACCGCCGCCCTGACACCAGAGCCGGTCGACAGTGAAGCGGCGCGCAGGGCGGAGGCCGCGCGCCTCAAAGCAGAGCACGACAAGGAGTTCGCCGCTTTCGCCGAGGTCAGCTACCACACTGTGGAGCGGATTCTCCGGGCGGCGTGCTGGGACCGCGAGGTGGTTCAGGACGCTCTCAACGAGGCGTACCTGCACGGGCGGGTCCAGTGGTTCAAGATCCGTACCTACACCGAGCCGATCGGCTGGGTGATCATCACGGCTCGAAACAAGATTCGCAAGGAGCTGCACCGACGTCAGCGCGAAGCCGCGGTAGCGCCGGAAGATCTGCCCCCGGCACCGCACACGGACATCGCCGACGCATGGGAAGCGCAGGAGACGCTGAGGACCTGGTTGCACCACCTGCCGTCGCGGCATGCCGAAGTGTTCCAGATGTCTCGCGAGGGATTCTCCAACCAGGAGATCGCGCGCATCCTCGGGTTGGCCGAAACCAGCATCCGCTCCTACAAGCTCGCTGCCAAGAAGCGCCTGCGTGAGCTGGCCGAGGAGGCCGGCTATACGGACTCGGAGAGCCGCCGGCGGCAGGGAGGCAGCCGTGGACCTCGATGACATTCTCACGTTGGCCGAGACAGGCCAACCCAGTCCTCTGGAACTCGCCCGGGCACGCCGCGTGGCGCGGGCGGCGCAGGGCCAGTACGACCTGTCCGTCGTCGACGGGTACGAGATCATTGTCGATGCCGACCTCGTCGACCCGTTGACCGCGGTTGTCGATGAGGCGACCAGGGTCGCCCGTGCCGCGCAACTGGCGAAGCTCGGCACGGTCACCTGGACGACCGGTGGAGGGAAGTCCGGTGGTTTCGGGCACCTCACCTGGTCGGATGAGATGGCGATGATCTTCGGGCATGCTCCGGGAACGCTGCGCCTCACGCCCGAAAGGCTCGCCAACCTCGTTCATCCCGCAGACGTGGGGACGGTTCGCAAGGTTGTGCGGACGGCATGGGACCGCCGCCGCCCCGACGAGGTCACGTTCAGGGTGATCCAGCCGGGTGGCGCCGTTCGCCACGTTCACTGCCACATCGAGATACTCACCACCGACGGCGCACCATCAGGGATCATCGCCACCGGCGCAGATGCCACCGCACTCGAACTCGCCCGGCAAGAGCGTCGCCGGCTCACCACTCGAAACGAAATGCTCTGTGCCGACCTGGCCGCGCTGGACATTGTCACCGGGCTGCCGACCCGCAGTTACCTGACCGACGAGGTCGACCGAGCCCGCCGCACCACCGGCGGTGCACTCATCGTCGTAGCAACCGAACCCACCACCCGGCTACCCGATGCGCTCACCGACGAGAACCACGACCAGCTGACGGCAGAGGTCGCACAGCACCTGCGAACGATCGTTGGCGACGAGGTGACCTGCGGTCTGGTCGGACCCGGCCTGTGGGGCGTACTCCTCGCTCCGGCGGAAGAGCACGCGGAAGCTCCGGAGGCGCTGACGGCTCGGATCGTCGACACATTCCGCCGCCACTTGTTCAGCGTTCAGCACAAGACCTTGCGCCTCAACACGTGGGCTGGTCTGGTGCTCTTCGGGACCGGGGTCGTCGCCACCGGATTCGACCTGCTCATCGACGGCGAACACGCAGCCCGCGACGCGCGCCGCAGCGGCATCCCGACGACCGTACTCAACAAGCCGGTGGCGCCCAGGGACCGGATAGACAAATGCCGTTCGCAGGTACGACAGGCAGTGTCTGCCAACAGGTTCGCCCTCTACGCCCAGCCCATCGTCGACCTCCGCCTCAACGAGGTCACTCGCCACGAGATCCTTCTGCGGGTTCGGAACGATACCGGCGAGTCCGTGGCACCGTGGGCATTCCTCGACATGGCGGAGCGCGTCGGCGAAATCCTCACCGTGGACAAGTGGGTCATCGACCATGCCCTCGAACTGATCGGCCGCGGGGCCCAGACCTCCCACTATCAGGTCAACATCTCCGGCAAGTCCCTCGCCGACCCAGGGCTGCTCACCTACGTGACGGAGGCGATCCGCCGACACGGGGTGAAGCCGGAATGCCTGACCTTCGAAATCACGGAAACCACCCTCATCGAGAACCGCAACGAGGCCCTCGCCTTCGCAACGGGTATCAGAGAGATCGGCTGCCACCTCGCGTTGGACGACTTCGGTACGGGATACGGCGCCCTCGCTCACCTGAAATACCTTCCGGTGGATCTGGTCAAGATCGATGGGGTTTTCATCGTCGATCTCTGCCGGTCGCCTGCCGACCAGGCCGTCGTCTCGAAGCTGGTGGAGCTGTGCCACACGCTCGGCATCCGTGTTGCTGCTGAATATGTCCAGGACGAGGAGACGCTCGAGTTTCTGAAGAGGTGTGGAGTCGACTTCGCCCAGGGCTACAAGACCGGACGACCCGAACCTATCGCGGTGAGCCCCGAGAAGCCGGTGCGGACGATCGAACTCGAACTGCGGCTCCCGCCGCAGCAGACCGCCATGGGCTGAGTAGGAGCCAGAGACGTGAGCCAACGCGGCCGCGCCACGGTGCCGTCGATGCGATCACCCGTCACGCATCGGTCCCCGGCGAAGATGGCCGGGCGGTTAGACGTCGAGGTCGATCTGTACGGCCCTACATGGTCGACCTCGACGTTCTGGCGCCGGGTGTGGCCCGCGTCGACGGCGGTCGGACGTCGCCTTCCAGGCCACTGACCTCGGCGATGCCCACCGGCTGATTCAGCTGCTCGTGCAGTTCGCACGCCATCAAGCCCAGCTAAGACGTGAGGCCTGCCTTCGGCCAGTGTTGCCGGGTGGCTAGGCCGATATCGCCAGCAGGCCAGAGCCCAGCCGGAGAGGCTGGCGGCACCATCCTGTCTACGGCAGCCGTCAATGCCCTCCCCTCCCACTCAGGGGCGGCCGGCGTTCGTTTTGATCGTGTCGACGAACGCGTCCCAGGCGGCGGGCGCGAAGCTCAGCGTCCCGGCATCGGGCGCCTTGGAGTCGCGGACGTCGACCTGGACGCGCCGGTCGCGCACCTCCACGCACTGGCCGTTGCTGCCGGAACGGCTCGATTTGCGCCAGGCGTTACGTTCCATGCTTGCTCAGCTCCTTGATGAACCTGATCGACTCGACAGGTGACCGCGCCAGCGTCTTCAGATTGTCGTACGCCGCCGACAGCCGCGCCAGGTCGCGGCTCGACTCAAGGAACAGCTCGCCAGCCAGGGTTTCGATGTAGCCCAGTGGCGGCTCGTCCCGCTCGAAGCTGAGCAGGGCGAAGCCGCTGCTGTCCGCCAGGTGAGCGCCGGCCTCGAAGCGCAGCACCTGGATCGTCACGTTCGGCCTCCTGTCGGGTCATCCGGGCGGAAACCCGCTGGTCGATGGTCTCCTGGTCGGTCTCCCGGCCGATGACGTTGACCTCGCGGGCATAGCTCTCGGTCTGCAGTAGACCGGGCACGAGCATCGGCTCGAAGTTCTTGAGTTCCACGGCCTCGATCTCGTACGCGATGTAGGTGGCGTACTTGCTACCAAGCCGCTACCACCAGCCGTCCTCCCGCGGACCGCACGCCTGATCGAGCAGCGAGGTTCCCGGCTCCTCATCGATCTGGACGCCGTACGCGATCGAGACGGTGAGCAGGCGACGGTCTCCGCCACTCCCTCACCGGTCAGGCCCTTCGCTTCGCGGAGCTGCGTAGCTCCCGGCCCGGAGCGCGATGAAGCGGGCATAAATCGAGGCATGTCGTGATTCTGCGCCCCGGTGTGGTCGGACGCGGGTGTCGTTCGATGTGGCTGAGGTTAAGCGATCTGACGCCCTGATCGCTTACGCCCAACCTCCAGCATGCGCGTTGGCTGACCCGGCATGTCGATGTGCTGTTGAGCGGTATACCTCAAAGTCATATTCATACCTCTGAGGTATACCGCTCAATACGTGTCCGCCCCCGACGGAGGCGACCGACGATCACCGCCGACCGCCGGCTGCACCCACGGCCCCAGCCAGGTTAGGACTTACTCGTCCAGGCTCGCTCCTGCATACCCGGCTCAGAGTCGGGCGCCATCTCGTTAGCCTCAAGATCGCCGTTCTCGATCTGACCCACCTGGCGGGTGTGACCCCATCAGTTCGGCCACCTACTGCTGGGGCGGACCGAGACGCTTACGCTCCTCAGCGAGGTGAAACGCGCTGACCCACGCCTCGGTACGGGCACGTTCCACATCGAGCGCGTCGTTGTCCCCGTCGTGTAGCTCTGCGCGGATGTCGTTCCAGTCATGGAAGTCGCCCATCAGCCCTCTCTCCGTTACCCCTCGGAGGCAAGGCAACGCTCGTACGCGACCTCGGCGACACTGTGGCGTTCTCGTACCACCGCGTCCAGGCACGGGCCGATGATCCGTGGCAGCCGTCGTCAGGACGGTGCAAGTAGTCGGATTTCGCAGCGGACACCGCTGGCCTTGGCGAGCCGACCATCTCCGGTCACAAGTGGACAGGTCATCAACTCCGCCGCCGCGACATAGGCTGCGTCGTACGCCGTAACATTGCTCCGCAACTGCCACATTCGGTCGAGCAAACCCGAGATTTCAACCTCGTCGATGACCAGTGAGGGCAGAGCGTCGACGGCCTCTTGAGCGCGGGCAGGGCCGAGCTTGCCACCGAGGACCTTGCCCCTGATCACCGACATGACTTCCACCAGAAGATGGCCTGGCGCCGCCCAGTGCGGATCTCCGGTCAGTTCCGCCCGCGCCGCGTCGCCTACCGGCCCGTCGTCGACCAACGCATCAGCCAGGACTGAGGCGTCCACGACAATCATGCGGCGCTACCCCACGGCCCCCGCTGCTCCCGCTGGTCTGCCAGCTCGGCGGCACTTTCCCCCGGAAGGGCGCGAGTGCCATCAGACCGGCCGGCGAAGCGATCGAGGGTCGCCGTGTTGCGCAGACGTCGAGCCTGCGTCTCCACCAACTCCAGCAGGTACGCCTGAAGGGACTGCCCGCGCGCCTTGGCCTGGGCAGCCAAGGCGTCTCGTACTTCTTCCGGGACGTCCCGAATCTGGATAGCAACCATGCATTCATTATGCATGCATCAGCGCCTCGCTGCCCTGGAAGGGCTCGATCCCTCGGTCAACGGATCCCATGGCGATCGCAGCTCAGTCAAGAGCCAGAGGTCAGGAAGTTGGTGGGGCGGGCGGGACTCGAACCCGCGACCGAGGGATTATGAGTCCCCTGCTCTAACCGGCTGAGCTACCGCCCCGAACACCGCGCCGGATCTTATCCCGCTCGGCGGTCAGCAGCCAGCACCGAGCCGGCCGGCGCCCACGCCTGCGCCTGCGCCAGCACGATGGGCAACAGGAATATAACAGCGTGCTCGGGTACGCCTGTCAGCCGGCGCGCAGCTCGTCCAGTACGGCGCCGGCGGCGCGCCAGCCGCTGGTGAGAGCGCCCTGGATCGATGGGCTGTCGCGGTGGTCACCGGCCACGAACAGGCCCTCCCCCAGCGCCACCGGCTTGCGCAGCCGTCCCTGTGGCGGTGGCGCGGCGGGTAGCGCCTCGGGGATGGCCACCGTGGTGAGGTGGGTCCAGTCGGCGGTGGAGCGGCCGTACAGCCGGGTCAACTCGGCCCGGATGGTCGGCTCGGGTGGGGCCGTGGGGCCGACCACCGAGGTGGCGATCAGGTGCCGTCCGGTGGGCGCGTACGTCGCGGCGGCGTTGCTGAGCACCACGGTGTTGGCGACGAGTTCGCGTCGGTCGCCGTCGACGAGCAGGATCGGTTCGGTGAGCGGCGGCTCGGGAGCGCTGTGGTAGTAGGTGGTGTAGCTGTGCATGCGTACCGTCGCCAGGGCCGGCAGCAGCGCGGCCGCGGCGGGCGGGTCGACGGCGACCACGACGGCCCGGCAGCGGATGTCGCCGGCCTGGGTGCGGACCCGGCCCGGGGTGACCTCGGCTACCGGGGTGTCCAGGTCGAGCAGGTCGGCCGGCAGCGGCGCGGCGATGGCCCGGGGCAGCGCGGCCATCCCTTCGGCGGGCAGGCCGATCCGGCCGCGGGCGAAGGAGCGCAGCACCATCGCCAGCACGTGACTTGAGGTGGAGAGTTCCCGGTCGATGAACACACCGGACAGGAACGGTCGCAGCAGTTCCTCGATGATGGCGTCGGAGAGGCCGGCGCGGCGCAGCGCCGTCTCGGTGCTGGTCTCCGGCGCGTCGAGCAGCCGGGACGCGGGGAGGGTGGCGCACCCGGTGGCGAGCGCGGCGAAGCGCAGCCGGTCGAGCAGGGAGCCGACCCCGGCGAGCGCGGTGCCGGGACCGCCGGTCGGTTCGCGCAGCGGGTTGACCAGGCGCAGCAGCTTGTCGCCCTTGCGGACCAGCACGCCGGAGGTGAAGTGGCCGAGGTTGAGCTGGTCGGTGTCGAGCAGCGTGCCGAGCCGGGGGTAGGCGGTGTTGAGCACCTGGAAGCCCCGGTCGATGAGGTGACCGTCGACCACGTCGGTGGCGACCCGGCCGCCGAGCCGGCCCTCGGCCTCCACCAGCAGCCAGGGCACGCCGGCGCGGTGCAGCCGGCGGGCGGCGGCGAGGCCGGCCAGGCCGCCGCCGACGATGACCACATCGGTTTCAGCCAGCACCGCGCGCCTCCCGCTCACCGTTCGCCCGGGACAACCGGCCCGGCCACCAGATCTTCGGCCCGATGTCGTACGCGAGTGCGGGCACCAGCAGCGACCGGACGATGATGGTGTCGATCAGTACCCCGATCGCGACCGCCGTACCCAACTCGACGAGCACCACCAGTGGCAGGACGGCGAGGGCGGAGAACGTCGCGGCGAGCACGATTCCGGCGGAGGTGATCACCCCGCCGGTGACGGCGAGGCCGGCGAGCACTCCGGCGCGGGTGCCGCGCTTGACCGACTCCTCGCGGACGCGGCTCATCAGGAAGATGTTGTAGTCGATGCCGAGCGCGACCAGGAAGACGAACGCGAACAGCGGGAACGACGAGTCCACGCCGGGGAAGTCGAAGACGTGGCGGAACAGCAGCGCGCAGAGGCCGAGGGTCGCCGCGAAGCTGAGCAGCACTGTGGCGATCAGCAGCAGCGGGGCGAGCAGCGCGCGCAGCAGCAGGGCCAGGATGACAGCGATGACCACCAGCACCACCGGGATGATGACGTTCTGGTCGCGCTTCGCGGCGTCCGAGGTGTCCACGTTGATCGCGGTGAAGCCGCCGACCACCGCGTCGGCGTCGGGCACCTGGTGTACGGCCACCCGCAGCTCGCGGATGGTCCGCTCGGCGCCGTCGCTGTCGGGTGGGTCGGCCAGGGTCGCCTCCAGTTGCACCCGCCCGTCGACGACCTTCGGGGCGGCGTTCTCCTCGGGTGGGCCGGTCTGCGGGCCGGCCGGAAGGGGGCGGACGTCGGCGACCCCGGGCACGTCCTTCGCCACCTGGGCGACCTGTCGGGCGGTCTGCTCGGTGGTGAAGATGGTGGCCGGGCTGCCGGTGCCGGCCGGGTAGTGCCGGGAGATCACCTCCTGGCCGTCGACCGAGTCGGTGCGCTGGGTGAACAGGTCGGACTGGCCGAGCGTGGTGGCGCCGAGCTGGGTGAGGCCGAGCGTCAGCAGGGCCAGCACGACTGCGGTGGTCAGCCAGATCGGGCGGGCGTGCCGGGCCACGAAGCCGGCGACCCGGCTCCAGATGCCGTGTTCGGCGCGCGGGTCGGCCTGGTCTGCTCGGGGCCGTCGGGGCCAGAACGCCCACCGTCCGCCGAGCACCAGCAGCGCGGGTAGGAAGGTGAGCATCACCAGCAGGGTGGCGGCGATGCCGATGGCGGCGACCGGGCCGAGTGCCCGGTTGGAGTTGAGGCTGGACAGCAGCAGGCAGAGCAGGCTGACGATGACGGTGCCGCCGGACGCGATGATGGCTGGCGCGGCGCCCTTCCAGGCGGTCTTCATGGCGTCCCATGGGCCGTCGTGCCGGTGCAGCTCCTCCCGGTAGCGGGCGATCAGCAGCAACGCGTAGTCGGTGCCGGCGCCGAAGACCAGCACGGTGAGGATGCCCTGGGCCTGCCCGTTGAGCTTGACCACGTCGGCGTCGGCGAGCAGGTAGACGAAGACCGAGGCGAGGGCGTACGACATCCCGGCGGCGAGCAGCGGGAAGATCCAGAGGACCGGGCTGCGGTAGACGATCAGCAGGATGACCAGCACCACGACCAGGGTGACCAGCAGCAGTGGTCCGTCGATGGCGGAGAAGACCTCGATCAGGTCGGCGAGCAGACCGGCCGGGCCGGAGACGTCAACGGTGAGGCCGTCGCGGTCACCGCCGGTGATGTCGCGCAGTCGCTCGACGACAGTGCCGATCTCCTCGCCCTGGGCGTCGTCCACCGGTACGACGACCTGGAGTGCCTGGCCGTCGTCGCTCGGGATGGGCGGGGGCAGTGGGGTGACCACGCCGGGTATCTGGGCGAACCGGGCGGCGTCGGCGCTGACCCGTTGCCGGTCCGCGTCGGTGATCCCGGAGGGCCGCTCGTAGACGACCAGAGCCGGGATGGTCTGCCGGTCGACGAATTCGCCGGCGAGGTCCTGGGCACGGGTCGCCTCGGCGTCGGTGGGCAGGAAGGCGGCGTTGTCGTTGGTGGCGACCTCGCTGAGGCGCCCCGCGTACGGGCCGGACACGCCGCCGATCACCAACCAGGCCAGCACGACCGCCACCGCGATCAGCGTGGCCTTGCCGCCTCGTCCGGACATCCGCACTCACCCCATCCTGCCGGGCAAGCAGGTCGAGGGTGGGTGAAACCGGGTCACACACACACGAAAACGCCCGTCGGCCGGTGGCTGACGGGCGTACGTGGAAAAGCTCCCCCGATTGGACTCGAACCAATAACCTGCCGGTTAACAGCCGGCTGCTCTGCCAATTGAGCTACAGGGGATCGTGCTCCGCCCGACTTCGGATCTCCCCGACGCCTTGCGACGGGACAAGAGTACAGGACATCCCCCGGTGGTGGTCCAGTGGGTTGCCTCCCCGCCGTCGCATTGACAATAGGGGTAAATCGCCATCCCGGCACAACAATGCTTGAGCGGAGAGCAGGATGGGTAGTTAGCTGCGGACAGAGGACGCAGGCGCGAACAGGTCGCCTTCCGACGGGGCAACTCGCCGGGGTGACGGCGCGTCAGGTACGGAAGGAGCCGCCATGCGCGGAAAGATCATGTTTCTTGGCGGGCTGGCTGCGGGATTCGTCCTGGGCGCCCGTGCCGGCCGGGAAAAGTACGAGGAGCTTGTGGTCAAGGGCCGCAAGGTGCTCGACCACCCGACCGTCCAGGAGGCGGCCGGGGTCGCGCAGGCCCAGGCCAACAAGCTCTACAGCGAGGGCAAGGACAAGCTCGGCCAGACCAAACTGGGCGAGAAGCTGGGCACCACCAACGGCAGCACCGGCAAGCAGGAGCTGACCGCCGCCGACGACGCGTTCGCCGGCACGCCCGCCACAGTGGGCGCCAAGGCGGGCACCAGCACGGTCGGCACGACCTCCGGGTCGCCGTCGTCCACGAACCCCCGCACCAAGCCGTCCGGCTCGGGCACGAACGCCAGCACGCTCTGACCAATCGCACGTCGACGGGCCGGTCGCCGCAGGGCGACCGGCCCGTGGTCTGTCCGACGTGCGGTCAGTCCTTGCTGCTGAACGCCGCGTCGAAGGCGGCGCTCGGTGCGTCGAAGGCGAGCCGGCGGACGAACTGCAACGCCTCCGGGGCGCCGACCAGCCGGTCCATTCCGGCGTCTTCCCACTCGACCGAGATCGGGCCGGTGTAGCCGATCGCGTTCAACGCGCGGAAGCAGTCCTCCCAGGGCACGTCGCCGTGGCCGGTGGAGACGAAGTCCCAACCGCGCCGCAGGTCGGCCCAGGGCAGGTGCGAGGCGAGCCGGCCGCGCCGGCCATCGCCGGTACGCACCTTCGCGTCCTTGCAGTCCACGTGGTAGATCCGGTCGGCGAAGTCGAAGATGAAGTTCACCGGGTCGAGTTCCTGCCAGACGAAGTGCGACGGGTCCCAGTTCAGCCCGAACGCGGGCCGGTTGCCGATCGCCTCCAGCGTCCGCTTCGTCGTCCAGTAGTCGTACGCGATCTCGCTGGGGTGTACCTCGTGCGCGAACCGCACTCCCACCTCGTCGAACACGTCGAGGATGGGGTTCCACCGGTCGGCGAAGTCCTGGTAGCCGCGCTCGATCATCGACGGCGGCACCGGCGGGAACATCGCGAGGGTGTGCCAGATCGACGAACCGGTGAAGCCGACGACAGTCTTCACCCCGAGCTTCGCCGCCGCCCGCGCGGTGTCCTTGATCTCCTCGGCGGCCCGCTGACGAACCCCCTCGGGCTCCCCGTCGCCCCAGATGCGGCCGGGCAGGATGTCCTGGTGCCGCTCGTCGATCGGGTGGTCGCAGACCGCCTGACCAACCAGGTGGTTGGAGATCGTGAAGACCTCAAGGTTGTGCTTCGCGAGGGTCTCCCGCTTGCGCTCGACGTACGAGTCGTCGGCGAGCGCCTTGTCGACCTCGAAGTGGTCGCCCCAGCAGGCGATCTCCAGACCGTCGTAGCCCCACTCGGAGGCGAGCCGGCAGACCTCCTCGAACGGAAGATCGGCCCACTGGCCGGTGAAGAGCGTGATGGGTCGCGCCATTGTCCTTCTCCCCTAGTGTGATGGGGATTCCTTGTGCGGACCGGGGCGAGGGTGACCGGACGTGCGCGGCACCCGAGCGGTCACCGGTGGGTGCGGAACACACCTGAGCCCGGCGGGTTGCGCCTCCCACCGGGTCACCGGCCACCAGCACGGTCGCCGACCCCCACCCTATTTCCGCAGCACCCCATCGGGGAAGCCCCGCAGTCGGCCGATCATCCGATCATTTCCTCGGGCGCGGGCAGGACAGCCCGTACGGTGAAGCCACCACCGACGCGTGGGCCGGCGGAGAACGTGCCGCCGAGCCGTTCGGCGCGCCTGCGTACCCCGAGCAGACCCCGACCGACGCCCTGGCTGCCGCCGCCGGACGGAGCGGGACCGGTGCCCTCGTCGCGGACCTCGATGGTGATGCCCGCGGCGTCGTAGCGCAGGCGGACCCCGACCGGAGCGCCCGGCGCGTGCCGGCACGCGTTCGTCAGCGCTTCCTCGATGATCCGGTACGCCACCACGTCGACCGGGCCGGGCAGCGGTCGGGGTTGCCCGGCCATGGTCCAGCGCACCGGTTGACCGGCGGTGAAGCCCTCCACCAGCGCGTCGAGGCGGTTCAGGCTGGGCGCCGGCTCGGACGGGTCGTCGGGCTCGTCGGCCCGGCCCAGCGCACCGAGCAGCTGATGGCCTCGCGCCAGCACCGTCCCACGCCACTGCGCGAACAACCCCATGCAGGTCAAGGTACGGCAGCCCGCTGTGAGCCGGTCGGCGGCGGTCAGGCCGGCTGGGCCGGAGGGGCCGACGACGTGAGCCGTGGCCCCTCCGGGGTCAGTCGGTCAGGGCAGGGTCCACTTCTGGTTGGCCGCGTTGAGGCAGGTCCAGAGGTGCACGATGGTGCTGTCGGCGGAGTTGTTGCCGGAGACGTCCAGGCACTTGCCCGACGACGGGTTGCGCAGGGTGCCGTCGGACGCGGCAGCCCAGTTCTGCGCTCCGCTGCCGTTGCAGGTCCAGAGCTGGATCTTGGTGCCGTTGGCAGAGCCACCACCGGAGACGTCCAGACACTTGCCCAGCGCCTTGATCGTCGAGCCGGCCACGGTCCAGGTCTGCGCGGTGCTGCCGTTGCAGGTGTAGATCTGGATCTGGGTGCCGTCGGCGGTGCCGGCGTTGCGCACGTCCAGGCACTTGCCGGCGAGACCCTTGACCGGGCCTACCCCGGGAGTGCCGCCGCCGCCCTTGACCAGTGTGAAGTCGTCCAGGTCGAAGAGCCCCGTGCCGCTACCGGTGAAGGTGAGGTAGAGGTTCTGGGTGCTGGACGGGACGTTGGTCAGCGCCGTGGAGACGTTGGCGTAGGTCGTCCAACTGCCGGTGTTCGGCACCGCGACGGTGCCGAGCACCGGGCCGGTGGCCGAACCGGTGCGCACCTGGATGGCGCCACCCGCGCCGCCGGAGACGACCCGGGCCGTGAACGAGGTGACCCCGGTCAGGTTGACCCCGTTGTAGGCGGCCCAGTCACCCGGTTCGATGTAGCCGAGGGTCTGCCCACCGTTGGCGCCCTCCTTGGTGAACGCGGAGACGCCGTTGGCCGAGCTGAAGGTCTCGGCCTGGATCGTGCCGGTGGGCGGCGGGGTCGTGCCCAACTCCTTGATCCGGATGTTGCGGAAGGAGGTGTCGTCACCGGTGCCGTGGTTCTGGATGCCGATGTGTCCGGCGAGCGAGCGGACCGGGTCGGTGTTGGTGAAGTCGTTGATCTTCACTCCGTTGAGGAAGACCTGCAGCCGTTCCCCCTCGACCAGCAGCTCGTAGGTGTTCCACTCCCCCGGCGCGTTGAGCGCCGCGTCGCGGGCGGCGATGTCGGCGGCCTTGTACGTGTAGATCGCGCCGGTGGTGCGGTCGACCGCGTCGGTGGCGTCGATCTGGACCTCGTAGCCGTTGTTGATCGCCGAATACGGGTCACTCGACGGCGGGAAGCCGATGAAGACGCCGGAGTTGTCGTCACCGGCCAGCTTCCAGTCCATCTTCAGCGAGTAGTTGGTGAACTGCTTGGCGTTGTACCAGTACAGCCCCATGCCGCCCACCGAGGTCAGGGTGGCGTCGGTGTTGGTGAAGCTGCCCGGGCCGGCCTGTGACCAACCGGCCGTCGAACCGTTGAACAGCGGGGTGTAGCCGGTCTCGGGCCGACAGTCGGCCTTGCTCCGACCGGAGGCGTACCGGATGCCGCCGAGCAGGTGGTTCCGGAACCCCGCCTCCGCGTACGACGCCTGGGTGTGCCCCGCGCCGGTGTAGAAGGACCGGCCGCCGCTGTAGCTCTTGCACCAGCTCAGCGGGTGGTCGGCGCCCATCCCGCCGCCGGAGTACGACGACTCGTCGAGGGTGGCCAGCACGTGGGCGCTCGACCGGGCGTTGGTGCGGTAGTTGTACCACTCGTCGGTGCGGGTCCAGGTCTGCGGCAGGTGAGCGGTGGCCGCGTGGCCCCGGTCCTCCACCTTCATGTTGGCCTGCTGGATCGCGGGGTGCGAGGCGAACCACGCCCCCACGAGGTTGCCGTAGAACGGCCAGTCGTACTCGGTGTCGGCTGCGGCGTGCACACCCACGTATCCGCGGCCGGAGCCGATGTACGACTCGAAGGCGGTCTGCTGGCTGGCGTTGAGTACGTCGCCGGTGGTGTTGAGGAAGACGACCGCCTCGTACTGGTTGAGGTTGCTCGTGGTGAACGCGGCGGCGTCCTCGGTCGCGGTGACCGTGAAGTTGTTGCCCGCACCCAGGTCGCGGATGGTCTGGATGCCGACCGGGATCGCGTCGTGCCGGAAACCAGCGGTCTTGGAGAAGACCAGCACGTCGTAGGGGGCGTCGGCGGCGCTGGCCGGGGTGGCCGGGGTGGTGCAGGCGATGACGGCGAGTGCGGCCATGGCCGCACCGAGGACGGGTCGCAGGCGTCTGCGCATATCGCTCTCCTAATTGCGGTTAGGAGGGGCCCCTCGCCTCACACTAGGCGTTGTCGAAGGGCCCCTCCCGCCAGCTCAGGGCAGGGTCCACTTTTGGTTGGCGGCGGCGGTGCAGGTCCAGAGGTGGACCACCGTGCTGTCAGCGGAGCTGTTGGCGGAGACGTCGAGGCACTTGCCCGACGACGTGTTGCGGAGCGTGCCGTCGGCCTGGGCGGCCCAGTTCTGCGCGGCCGTCCCGTTGCAGGTCCAGAGCTGGATCTTGGTGCCGTCGGCGGTGGCGCCGCCCGACACGTCCAGGCACTTGCCCAACGACTTGATCGTGGAGTTGGGGGTGACCGCCCAGGTCTGCGCGGCACTGCCGTTGCAGGTGTAGATCTGGATCTGCGTGCCGTCGGCGGTGGCGGCGTTGCGCACGTCCAGGCACTTGCCACCGAGGCCCTTGATCGCCCCGGGCCCACCGGCCGGGGGCGTCCCGGTGACGAAGGTGAAGGCGTCCAGGTCGTAGAGCGCCCCGGTGCCCGACCCGGCGAAGGTCAGGTAGAGCGTGGTCGTGCCGGTCGGCGGGTTGCTGATCGTCCCGGTGACGGTGGTGAAGGTTTCCCAGCCGCCGGTCACCGGGACCGTGGCCGAGCCGAGCACGGTGCCGGTGGCCGAGCCGGCTCGGACCTGGAGGGTGCCGCCGGCGCCCGCCGAGGAGACCCGGGCGTTGAACGAGGTGACGTTGCCCAGCCGGTACGGCTGGAACGCGATCCAGTCGCCGTTGTTGATGTCGCCGACGGTCTTGCCACCCTCGGCCGGGGTCTTGCTGAACACGTTGATCCCCGACGAGGTGCCGTAGAACTCGGCCTGGCGGTGCCGCGGCGGCAGCGTGTGCTGGGTGTGCGTGGTCAGCCCACCGGCGTCGGTGTACTCGGCGTCGAAGATCGCGAAGATGTTGGCCGCGTCGTCGTGCTCACCGTCGACCGGGATGGTGATCGAGCCCGAGCAGCCGGTCTTCGAGGTGATCTGGTGCCCGTGCTGGTCGTGCCCGAGCACGTAGGTCATCTTGACCTTCGTGCAGTCGATGGTGCCGTCCTCCGGGTCGGTCACGGTGATGCTGTAGGGCACCGTGTCCCCGAAGCCGAACAGCTGACCGTTGCCCGGGTTGTTGATCGTGACGGTGGGCGCGGTGTTGCCGACGCTGATCTGCACGCTGCTGCTGCCGGTGGCGCCCTGCGGGTCGCGCACCGTCAGCGTGGCGGTGTAGGTGCCGTTGGCGCTGTAGGTCTTCGTCGGGTTGGCGGCGGTCGAGGTGGTCCCGTCACCGAACGCCCACGAGTAGGTCAACGCGCCGCCCTCAGGGTCGGCCGAGCCGGCCGAGGAGAACGTCACAGCGAGCGGGGCCGCGCCGGAGGTGCGGTTGGCGCTGGCCTTCGCGGTGGGCGCCCGGTTGCCGCCGCCGACGTAGTCGAAGCGGTAGAGCGCCGAGTTGGCGTCACCGTTGAAGTAGCCGGTGCCGTAGTCGAGCACGTAGTACGCGCCGTCCGGGCCGAACGCCGAGTCCATCACCTGCTTGCCGACCCAGGGGAAGGTGTCGATGGTGCCCCGGGAGCCATCGGAGTTGACGTGGATCGGCTTGATCCAGCCCCGGCCGAACTCGGTGGCGAAGAACTGCCCGTCGAACGACTGCGGGAACTTGGTGGTGGAGGTCGACGAGGCGTTGTACCGGTAGACCGGGCCGCCCATCGGCGACTCGGAGCCGCCGCCGAACTCGGTCGGGGTGCCGGCGTCACCGGCGTACCGGATCCAGGCCGGCTGGGCCGGCGGCAGAGTGGTCAGGCCGGTGTTGCGGAACGAGTTGTTCGTCGGCCCGCCGGTGCAGTTGTACTTCGCGCCGCTGGCGCTGGTCGCGAAGTCGAACTCGTTGTACGTCTCGGTGCTGGTGTTGGTGCCGGTGCAGTACGGCCAGCCGTAGTTGCCCGGTGCCGCGACCCGGTTGAACTCCACCTGGCCGGACGGCCCGCGGGTGGAGCTGGTGGAGCCGGCGTCCGGCCCGTAGTCACCGACGTAGACCACGCCGGTGGCCTTGTCCACGCTGATCCGGAACGGGTTGCGGAACCCCATCGCGTAGATCTCCGGCCGGGTCCTGGCCGTGCCGGGGGCGAACATGTTGCCCGACGGGATGGAGTACGTGCCGTTGGCGTTCACCTTGATCCGCAGGATCTTGCCGCGCAGGTCGTTGGTGTTGCCGGCGCTGCGCTGCGCGTCGTACGCGGGGTTGCGGTTGGTCCGCTCGTCCAGTGGTGAGTAGCCGGACGACTCGAACGGGTTGGTGTCGTCGCCGGTGGACAGGTAGAGGTTGCCGGCGGCGTCGAAGTCGATGTCCCCACCGACGTGGCAGCACACGCCCCGGCTGGCCGGGACGTCGAGCACGTCGACCTTGCTGGACTGGTTGAGCGTGAAGTCCGAGTTGAGGGTGAACCGGGAGAGCCGGTTGACGCCGTTCCAGGCCGAGAAGTCGGTGCCGGTGGCCGGCGCGTCCCCGCCGGGGGTGGAGAGCGGCGGGGCGTAGTAGAGGTAGATGTAGCGGTTGCTGGCGAAGCCCGGGTCGATCCCGACGCCCTGCAACCCCTCCTCGTCGTGGCTGTAGACCGACAGGGTGCCGATCACGGAGGTGGTGCCGTTGGCGTCGGTGCGGCGCAGGGTGCCGTTGCGGGCGGTGTGCAGGACCGAGCGGTCCGGCAGCACCGCCAGCGACATCGGCTCACCCATGTCGGTCACGCCGCGAGCCAGCTCGACCTGCTGGAAGTCGCTGGCGACGATCGTGTGTGCCTGGGCGGGGGCCGAGCCGGCGGCGAAGGTGACAGTGCCGGCGGCGACCGCCAGGAGCAGCGCGGATCCGGCGGAGAACCATCGTCGGGACCGTTGTCTGGGAGCGTCCTTCATGGACATCTGTGCTGTCCCTTCCTGACGTGTGACTGCCAGGCCGGGCGCGCGCCGTCGCGCCGGATGCCGTAGCGGTGGTGGGGGGTCGATGGGTTACCGCGCCGCCGGTTCACCTCGACGAAACATTGTCGTGTTGGTCACGACACTAAGTCGCACGTGTCGATGTGTCCATACCTTCCGGCGGTTCAGCATCAACTTTCGTCGATTTGATCGAAAGTCGCCGGTCAGGCGCGTCGGTCGATCGCCTGCCCGGCCAGCGCAACCAGGGCCGCGCGGGCGTCATCGGCCACCACGGCATTCTGCAGAGCGGAGAGCGCGGCCTCGGTCCGGACCCGGATCATCTGCTCGATCCGCTCCCGCGCGCCGGTCGCCTCGATGATGTCGCGCAGCTCCGCCGCGCCCTCGGCGTCCAACGCCGGGTTGCCGAACAGCTCCCGCAACCGGATGGTCTGCGGCCGGTCGGCGGCGCTGCGGGCCAGCGCCATCATGACTGTGGGCTTGCCCTCACGCAGGTCGTCCAGGACCGACTTCCCGGTGACCGCCGGGTCACCGAACACGCCCAGGACGTCGTCGCGGAGCTGGAACGCGTCACCCAGCGGGTCACCGAACTCGCCCAGCGCGGCGATCAGCTCCGGCTCCGCGCCGGCCAGGGCAGCACCGATCTGCAACGGCCTGGTGACCGTGTACCGGGCGGCCTTCATCCGGATCACTGTGAGCGCGCTGGCCACCGAGCCGTCACCCACGCCCGAGACCAGGTCCAGGTACTCCCCCGCGATCACCTCCGTACGCATCAGCGCGAACACGCCGTACCCCCGGTGCACCTGCTCGGTGCTCAGCCCGCACTCGTGGAACATCTGATCCGACCAGGCCGCGCAGAGGTCCCCGCAGAGCAGCGCGGTGTTGCGGCCGTACGCCTCGGGGTCACCGCGCCACGACGAGCGGGCGTGCAGGTCGGCGAAGAGCCGGTGCACCGACGGCTCACCCCGGCGGCGGTCGCTGCCGTCCAGGATGTCGTCGTGGATCAGCGCGAACGCGTGGAACAGCTCCAGGGCCGCCGCGGCCACCACGATCGGGGTGCCGTCGGCCGCCCCCGCGCCGCGCCAACCCCAGTAGCAGAAGAGCGGTCGTAACCGCTTGCCACCGGCCAGCACGAACCGCTGCAGCGCGGTGAACACGCCCCGCGGCGCCCCGTCCGGCCAGTCCGGGCCCTGCCGGCTGAGAAACCCGGCCAGCTCCGCGTCGAAGCGCGCCCGCAGCTCGCTGGCGTCGGTGGGCGCGACGGTGACCGTCATGAGCCCTCCCCCGACCCGCCCGCACCGCCGGGGCTCAGCCCGGCCAGCTCCAGCAGCAGCGCCTTGACCTCGGTCGCCGCGATCTTGTCCCGGGCCGCCGTCGGGTCGGAGCAGAGCAGCACCGGGCCGTCCGCCGGGTCGTCCGGCAGCCGCCCGTGCGAGCCGCGCACCGCCCGCGCGCCGGCATCGAGGCCGACGGCGCTCATCAGGTACCGCATGCCGAGCTTCTTGCGGGCCAGGGCGACCCCGGCCCGGGCCTTCGCGGCACCGGGGTTGGCCGGGTCGAAGAACAGCTCCGCCGGGTCGTAGCCCGGCTTCCGGTGAATTTCCACGAGCCGGGCGAAGTCGGGTGCCTGGGCGTCGTCCAGCCAGTAGTAGTAGGTGAACCAGGCGTCCGGCTCGGCCACCAGCACCAGCTCACCGGCGCGCGGATGGTCCAGCCCGTGTGCGGCCTTGCCCTCGGCGTCGAGCACCTCGGCCACCCCGGGCAGGCCGGCGCAGAGCTTCGCCACCGCCGGCACGTCGGCCGGATCCTTGACGTAGACGTGCGCGATCTGGTGGTCGGCGACCGCGAACGCCTTCGACGTCCACGGGTCGAGGTACTCCATGCCCGCCTGGGTGTGCACCCGCAACAGGCCCTCGGCGCGCAGCAACCGGTTGACGTCCACCGGGCGGGACACGTCGGTGATGCCGTACTCCGACAGCACCACCACGGTGGCGTCCCGGGCCCGGGCGGCGTCCAGGAGCGGGCCGAGCACCGCGTCCAGCTCGGCTGCCGCCGCGGCGGCCTGGGCCGACGAGGGACCGAAGCGTTGCAGGTCGTAGTCCAGGTGCGGAACGTAGACCAGGGTCAGGTCGGGTGACACGTCGGCGAGGATCTGCTCGGCCGCCTGGCAGATCCACCGCGACGACGGCAACCCGGCCGTCGGCCCCCAGTAGGTGAAGAGCGGGAAGGTGCCCAACCGCCCGGTGAGCGCGTCGTGCAGCTCCGGCGGGTCGGTGTAGCAGTCCGGTTCCTTGCGCCCGTCGGCGTAGTAGACCGGGCGGGGCGTCACCGTCCAGTTGACGTCGGCGCCCATGGCGTACCACCAGCAGACGTTGGCCACCGTGTAGCCGGGTTCGGCCCGACGGGCGGCCTGCCAGAGCTTGTCCCCGCCGACCAGCGCGTTGTGCTGCCGCCACAGCAGCACCTCGCCCAGCTCCCGGAAATACCACCCGTTCCCGACGATCCCGTGCCCGCTGGGCTGCTCGCCGGTGAGGAAGGTGGACTGCACCGAGCAGGTCACGGCGGGCAGCACGGTGCCCAGCTCGGCCCGGAAGCCGCCGTCGGCCACCCCCCGCAGTCGAGGCATGTGCGCCAGTAGTCGGGGCGTCAACCCCACCACGTCGAGGACCACCAGTCGTCGGCTCATCGCGTCACCCCCATGCTCACGGTTCGTTCTGCGGTCAGGCCGAGGCCGACCAGTTCGTCCCGGGCGAAGGCCAGCTCCGCGGCGATGCCGGCGGCCAGCTCCGCGTCGGTGCCGGGCCGTCGGGCGGCCGGCAGCACCCCCCAGGTGTACGTCTCGACGTCGAGGTGGTCGCAGCCGGCGGTCGGGCCGTCGAAGAGCGCTCTCAGGGCCGCGCGGAGCACCGGCAGGGTCGAGCCGAGCGGCTCCTCGGGTGGGGCGTGCAGCGGCACGTGGTAGTGCACCCGCCACGGGCCGGGCAGCGCCCGGTCCAGCGCCTCGTCCAGATCGTCGGCCGCGTACGTCGGGTCGGCCGGATCGGCCAGACCGGCGCAACCGGCGCCCCGGGTCTGGTGCAGGAAGCGCGGCTCCACCCAGCGGCGCAACGCCTCGGCCCCGCCCTCCGGGTCGGCGGCCTCGACAGCGGCCGAGACCTGCACCTTCACCACCGGCAGTCCGGCCGCCCGCAGTCGTCGCAGTGCTTCGGCCGGCTCCTCCCAGGCACAGGCCAGGTGGGCCAGGTCGAGGCAGACACCCAACCGGTCGGTGTCCATTCCGGACAGCAGCTCGGCCGCCTGACCGGTGCTCTCCACCACACAGCCGGGCTCCGGCTCGAAGGCGACGCGCACCTCACGGCCGGTGTCCCGCTGCACGTCGGCCAGGCCGGCGGCCAGTTGGTCCAGGCGGCGTCGGGCCGCGTCGGCCCGGTCGGTGTCCCACGGTCGACGCCAGGCCAGCGGCAGCGTGGAGATCGAACCCCGGGCGGCGTCGTCGGGCAGCAGGTCGGCGAGCACCCTGGCCAAATTCAGTGTGTACGTCAGGCGCTGCTCGGTGGTCCAGTCCGGGTGGTACACGTCCTGCTTGACCACCGGGGCCTGGAAGGCCGCGTACGGGAAGCCGTTGAGGGTGACCACCTCCAGGCCGCGCGCGTCCAGCTCGGTGCGCAACCGGCGGCGGAGCGTCGGGTCGGCGGCCAGCTCGGCGGCGACCGGGGCGGCCAGCCACAGGCCGAGCCCGAGCAGGTCGCTGCCGAGCGTCTCGCGGACCGGCACCGCGTAGGTGTCCAGTTGACCGAGGATGCCGGCGAGGTCCTCGGCCGGGTGCACGTTGGTGCAGTAGCCCAGGTGGACGGTCTCGCCGCCGGCATGTCGCAGCCGCATCAGCTGCCGCCGCGCAGGATCGAGTTGCCGGTCTGCGGGTCCACCGCGGCGGCGGTGTCCAGGTCGCTGAGGTCGAGCCGCCCCGACTGACCGTAGAACTCCACCGGGTTTCGCCACAGCACCTTGTCGACGTCGTCGTCGCTGAAGCCGGCCGCGAGCATCGCCTCGCCGGTGGCCCTGGTCAGCAGCGGGTCGGAGCGCCCCCAGTCGGCTGCCGAGTTGACCAGCATCCGTTCCGTGCCGTACTCCCGCAGCAACTCCACCATCCGCTGCGGGGTCATCTTGGTGTCCGGGTAGATGGAGAAACCCAGCCAGCAGCCGCTGTCGCGGACCAGCTTCACCGTCACCTCGTTGAGGTGGTCGACGACCACCCGACCCGCGTCGATGCCGGACTCGGCGACCACGGCGAGGGTCCGCTCGCAGCCGCGCGCCTTGTCCCGGTGCGGGGTGTGCACCAGCGCCGGCAGGTCGTACGCCACCGCGAGGGCGAGCTGCGCCGCGAACGCCTCGTCCTCCTCGGGCGTCATCGAGTCGTACCCGATCTCGCCGACCGCCACCACCGCGTCCTTGTCCAGGTAGCGGGGCAGCAGGTCGAGGACCGGCCGGCAGCGCGGGTCGTTGGCCTCCTTGGGGTTCAGCGCGATGGTGGCGAAGTGGCGCACCCCGAACTGCCCGGCCCGGAACGGCTCCCAGCCGATCAACGAGTCGAAGTAGTCGGTGAACGAGGCGGCGCTGGTGCGCGGCTGACCCAGCCAGAACGCCGGCTCCACCACCGCGCGCACTCCGGCGGCGGCCATCCGTTCGTAGTCGTCGGTGGTGCGCGAGGTCATGTGGATGTGGGGGTCGAAGATGCGCATTCACGCCTCCCGGGGCAGTGCGGCGGTGAGCCGGTGGAGCAGGTCGTTGGCGTCGGCGGGCAACTCCCGGCCGGCGGCGTGCCGTTCGGCGGCCAGCGCGGCCAGCATCGCGGTCAGCTCGCCGTCGGCCCGGCTGTCCAGGTCCGCCACGTTGGCCAGGGGAACGCCGCTGAACACGCACTTGAGCACCGCCTGCCGCCAGGCGGCCTGGTCGAGGTGCCGGGCGTACGGGCCGAGCGCGGCGGCGACCAGCCGGGTGTCGTTGGTCCGGATCGCGTCGTGCAGCAACGGAACCGCGTCGGCGCCGATCGGCAGCAGCGGCAGGGCACGCAGCACGGCCCGTCGTTCGGCCGCGTCACCGTGCTGGTAGAGGCGCTCGGCGTACGCCGCGTGCTCGCCTTGCAGGCTGGTGAGCAGCAGCACCCGGGCCGCGTCGTCGGCGGTCCAGCCGGGTGCGTCGGGCAGTGCGGCCCGCCCGCAGCGTCGGCCGACGGCGGGAAAGAGCCGGGTGATCGCGGTGGGCTCGGTGCTGACCCGGCGCAGCGCCGTGTCCAGCCAATCGGGATCGGGTACGCCTCCCAGCGCGGCCCGCAGTGAATCCGGTGTCATCCCGTCTCCTCCCTTGTGCTGCTCCCCGGTGCCCCGCCACCACCCTTTGCTCTGCACCTATATATGCACCGGGGCCTCTTCGGCAGGTCGCGCCTCGGCAGGTGTCGCCCCGGCGGGTGTCGCCTCGGCGGGTGTCGCCTCGGCGGGTGCAGAGCAAAGGGTGTGGGCAGGGTCGTATTCGGTAGCCGCGGCGGCCCGCAGGAACTCGATCGACCGGGCGGCCACGGCGGGCGCGGCGTGCGAGTCGCGGGGCAACTCGACGGCGACCAGACCGCGGTAGCCGGCGTCGCGCAGCGCGGCCAGCACCGGCGGGAAGTCGATCTCGCCGACGCCGAACTCCAGGTGCTCGTGCACGCCTCGGCGCATGTCGTCGATCTGCACGTTGACCAGGTGATCGGCCACCTCGGCGACGCACTGCGGCACCGGCCAGGGCTCCAGGCACCGGCAGTGGCCGATGTCGAGGGTGATGCCGAAACGAGCCGGGTTGTCGAGTGCCGCGTGCAGCCGACGCCAGTCGGCGATGTCCTGCACCAGCATGCCCGGCTCCGGTTCGAAGCCGAGTGTGACGCCAGCGGTGTCGGCCGCGTCGACCACTGTGGCGCAGCCGGACACCAGCCGGTCCCAGGCGCACTGCTGTGACACCGCCTCGGGTCGGACACCGGCCCAGAACGAGACCGCCTCCGCGCCCAGGTCGGCGCCGATCCGCACGGCCCGGCGCAGGAACTCGATCCGCCGCGTCGGGTCGTCGTGCAGCAACGTCGGGGCGTGCTTCTGCCACGGGTCGAGCAGGTAGCGGGCACCGGTCTCGATGACCACCGCCAGGCCCAGCGACTCCAACCGTCGACCGACAGCGGCGACCCGGCGGGTGAGCCCGGGCGCGAACGGGTCCAGGTGGTCGTGGTCCAGGGTGAGCGCCACCCCGTCGTAACCGAGGTCGGCGATGACGGCGAGCGCGTCGTCGAGGCGGTGGTTGGCGAAGCCGTTCGTGCCGTACCCGAGGCGCAGCGTGGTGGCGTCGGCGGCCGACGCACCGGGCCGGGGCTCGGGGACGCTCATGTCGGGGAGACCTTCCGGGCCAGCCGTCGACCCAGCGGCGCGGCCGCCGCGACGGCCACCCCGAGCAGACCCGCCCCACCCCGTGCGGTGAGGGCTCCCTGGAGGGCCGGCAACCCGGTGATCCCGGCGCCGACGGCCGCGCGGACCCGCCCGGCCGACGGGTCCCGGACCACCTCGGCCTGGGCCGCGCCGTACCGGGCGGCGTACCAGCCGGCCAGCACCGCGGGCAGCAGCGCCGCGATAGTGGCCGACCGGCTGCGACCCGCGCGCACGCCGGTCTCGTCGACGGTGTCGGCCCGGTCGGTGGCCCCGGGCTGGTTCGTCGATCGGTGGGCTGCGCGTCGGGCGCCCGGCACGGCGACGGCGGCACTGGCGGCGACCAACGCGGTGCCGGCGAGGGTGCGCATCGGCAGGGTGGCGTCGGCGCCGGTGACCTCCCGGCGGGACAGCGCGGTGACCGTCCAGGTGTGCGCGGCGACGGTGGCCGCCGCCGGCAACGCCCGGGTGATCCGGCCGCCGGACGCGCCGAGCAGCACGTCCAGCCCTCGGCAGGCGGCCATCACGGCCGGGCCGGCCGCGGTGTTCTTGGCCAGCAGGTCGTACCCCCAGATGGTGGCGGCCAGCGGCACGGCGAGCGCGGCGGCGCGGCGACCGCCCGCGGCGGCGGCCAGGCCCACGCCGGCGGCCGTGAGGCCCGCCGCGAGGCCGACAGCGGCGGCCGGGGTGATCCGCCCGCTCGGGATCGGCCGCTCGGGCCGTTCCTCGGCGTCCAGGCGTCGGTCGGCCCAGTCGTTGGCGGCCATGCCGGCCCAGTAGAGCAGCACCGATGCGCCGGCCAGGGCCGGGGTACGCGGGCTCAACGCGCCGGCCGCCGCGGCCCCGGCGATCACGTCACCGGGCACCGAGAGCGCGGCCGGCGCCCGGACCAGCTCGGCGAGATCAGCCAACGTTGTCATGGTCACCGTCTCCGCCGTCGTGCAGTTGCCGGGTGAAGGCGGTCAGCCGGGCCCACTGCTCACCCAGCGAGTGGGTGGGCGCGCCCAGCGGGTCCTTGAAGAAGAAGCCCAGGTCGGCCAGCGGCCCCACCTGCCCGGCGGCGTGCGCGGCGGCGGTGAGCCGGGCCAGGTCGAGTACCAGCGGCGCGGCCAACGCGGAGTCGCAGCCGTGCCAGGTGAACTCCATCCGCATGCCGGTGCCGAGGAAGCCGCTGAAGGTGATCAGATCCCAGGCGGTCTTGAAGTCGCCCAGCTCCTCGACGTACTCGATGCGGGTGCCGCCCTGCGGGACGTAGCCCAGCGTCTCGCCGAGCACCCGCTGCTTGCTCTGCACCTTCGCCGCGTTCGCGGCCGGGTCGGCGAGGGTGGCGCCGTCGCCACCGCCGAGCAGGTTGACCCCGGACCAGGAGCCCACGGCCAGGTTGCGCATCGCGAACATCGGCGCGAGCACCGACTTGACAAGGGTTTCCCCGGTCTTGCCGTCGTGCCCGGCGTACGGCAGTCGGGCCTCCTCGGCCAGCGCGGCCAGCGCCGGCAACCGCAGCCCGGTGGACGGGGTGAAGTCGACGTACGGGCAGCCGGCGAGCACTGCGGCGTACGCGTAGAGGGAGCTGACCGGCAGCACCTCGTCCGGGCCGTCGAGGGCGGCGCGTAGCGCGGCCGGGTCGGCGTGCGCGGGGTGCGGTTCGGGGGCCGGCTCGGTGGCGGAGACGTTGACCACCACCACCCGGTCCAGTTCGTGCCGCTCGCGGAAGCTGGTCAGGTCGCGGACCACTGCCTCGGCCCGGTCGGCCTGGGTGTCGCCGACCGGTGCTGGGCGCAGTTCCTGCTCGACCACGCCCAGCTCGTCGCGGAGCGCGGCGACCAGTCGCCAGGGGATGACACCGGCGTCGGCGAGGGCCTCGGCGCGCTTGCACAGCGGAGTGGTGGCCAGATCGTGTCCGCCGAAGACCAGATCGGTGAAGGCCGGCAGGGCCGGGCCGCGCAGCTCGGGAAGCTCGGTGACGCAGCCGGTCGGCCCGGCCAGGCCGGCCCGCAGCGCGAGCCCCCCGACGATGCTGGTGGTCGCGACCGAACCGCGCGCTCCTACCAGCCAGACACCTGTTCGCATGGTGCTCCTTCCCCTTCACGAGGAACCGTCGGTACCGCTAAATATAGGAATATCAGAATATGTTTCGGAAAGATACGGGCCAGTTTCGGAAAGTTTCGGGCCGGGGTGGATGGGCCCCGTCCGCTCGCCCCGCACCGGAACAGCACCGGCTTCCGACGTCGGCGTCGGCGGCGACGACGCCGGACCGGATCCCGGCAGGTGCGAGCAGACGGGGCTGGTAGGCAGGGTCGGGTCGGCGTCTCGACCCTGCCTCCCCCGCATCCGGCCGGTCGGGGCATTGGCATGCCTCGGCCGGGCGTCTCAGGCCGCCGCGCCCACCGGAACACCGACCGAACCACTACCCGCCGGGAACCGGCGAGCGGATGCGGTACGGGTGGGGGCGGCGGCGGGCGGTGTCATCAGGTCCTCCGGAGGTCACCGGTGGTGGCGGTCCTCCGGTGCGGCCGGGGAATCCCGGTCCGGTCGCACCGGACGACCGTCCTGCTCGTGCGCCACCGGGCCGTAAGGCCCGGCCGCACGCTCTCCGAAGCCGACCTCTGTCCCGGCCACGGGGCGCAATCCGTGGTTGGTCCCTCGCCGGTCGGCTTCGGAAAGCCGGTCGGGCGATGGCGGTGCGAACACCGCCGTCGCGGATGGTCAATGGTCAGACGGTCGCCGCGGTCAGCGTCGGTTCCACCTCGGCCCAGGAGGAGCCGAGCTCCGCCGAGCGGGCCACCGCGTCCAGCACCAGCTGGACCTGCAACGCGTCGGCGAAGGAGGGAGTCGGGTCGACACCGGTGGCGACCGCCTCGATGAAATCGCGCATCTCGTGCGTGAACGAGTGCTCGTAGCCGATGATGTGGCCCGGCGGCCACCACGCCGACATGTACGGGTGCTCGCCCTCGGTCACCAGGATGCGGCTGAAGCCCTGCTCCACGGCCGGGCGGGTTGCGTCGTAGAACTCCAGCTCGTTGAGGCGCTCCAGGTCGAAGACCACACTGCCCAGCGAGCCGTTGATCTCGACGCGCAGCGCGTTCTTACGGCCGGTCGCGAACCGGCTCGCCTCGTACGTGGCCAGGGCGCCACCGTCGAGTCGCGCCACGAAGACCGCGGCGTCGTCGACGGTGACAGTCCCGGTGGGCGCCGTGTGGCCGTCCACCGAGGCCGCCAGACCGCTCGACTCGGCCGGCAACGGCCGCTCCTTGACGAAGGTCTCGGTGACCGCGCTGACGCCGCTGATCCGCTGACCCGTGACGAACTGGGTCAGGTCGATGATGTGCGCACCGATGTCACCGAGCGCGCCGGAGCCCGCCCTGTCCTTCTGCAACCGCCAGACCAGCGGGAACTGCGGGTCCACGATCCAGTCCTGCAGGTACGTCGCACGGACGTGTCGAATCACCCCGAGCCGTCCGTCGGCGACCAACTGGCGCATCATCGTGACCGCGGGGACCCGGCGGTAGTTGAACCCGCACATCGACCGCACTCCGGAGGCCCGGGCGACGTCCGCCGCAGCGGTCATCGCCCGTGCCTCCTCCACCGAGTTGGCCAACGGCTTCTCGCACAGAACGTGCTTGCCTGCGGCCAACGCGGCGAGAGCGATCTCGGCGTGACTGTCGCCCGGGGTGCAGATGTCGACGACGTCGATGTCGTCCCGGTTGATCAGGTCACGCCAGTCGGTGGTGTACGCGTCCCAGCCGAGTGTGTCGGCGGCGTCAGCCACCTTCGCTGTGTCTCGGCCGCAGATCAACGCCATCCGGGCCCGCGCCGGCAGGTCGAAGACGCGGTTCACGGTGCGCCACGCCTGTGAGTGCGCGGCGCCCATGAACGCGTAGCCGACCATGCCGACCCGCAGTTCTTTGTCTGTCGTGGACAAGGTGGGTCTCCCCCCGGTATGTCAGAACCCGAGCTTGTCGTAGCTGCTCGCGTTCTCCTTGGTGATCGTCTCCGAGGCCAGGGTCACTTCCTTGGGCACCTGCAGCTCCGTCAGGTCGCCCAGGCCCCGACCCTGCGCGATGAGCCGCGCGAGCGAGACCGCCGAGGAGGCCATCGACGGGTTGTAGGTGACAGTGGCCTTGAGCACGGTGTTGTCGGCCTTGATCGCGTCGATCGCGAGCTTGGAGCCCGCGCCGCCGACCATGAAGAACTCCGACCGGTTGGCCTGCTTGATGGCCGCGAGCACACCGATGCCCTGGTCGTCGTCGTGGTTCCAGATGGCGTCGATCTTCGGCAGCGCCTGGAGCAGCTGGGACGCCTCGCGCTGACCGCTGTCCGAGGTGAACTCGGCCGAACGACGGTTGCCCACCTTGAACCCGTAGGTCGCTAGGGCAGCCTTGAAGCCCTCGCTGCGCTCGACGGTCAGCGGGATCTCCAGACCGGCGATCTCACCGATGACCGGGTTGGCGACGCCCTTGTCCTTGAGCATCTTGCCGATGAAGTGCCCGGCCGAGACGCCCATGCCGTAGTTGTCGCCCTTGATGACCAGCCGCGAGGCCAGCGCGTCGGGGAACGCCCGGTCGAGGTTCACGATCGGGATGCCCGCCTGCATCGCCTGGAGGGCAACGGCGTTGACCTCCTTGCCGTCGTGCGGCAGCACGACGATGATGTCCGGCTTCTGGGCGATCAGCGTGCCGAGCGTGGAGCGCTGGGCCTCGGAGTTCGACCCACCGTCGACCTCCTTGAACTCCACGTCCGAGTAGGCGGCGGCCTGCGCCTTGGCGTTGGCGTGGATCGCGCCCATCCAGCCGTGGTCGGCGGCCGGGGCGGAGAAGCCGATGACGACCTTCTTGCCCGGGGCGTTGTTGCCTTCACTGTTTCCGGCGGCCTTGGTCTGGGTGCTGGCGGCCGGGGTCTCGTTGCTGGTGCAGGCGGTGAGGAGGGTGGCAGCGCCCACTGCGGCTCCACCGAAGAGCAACCGGCGGCGCGACAGGTCGCGACTGTGCTGGGTCATTAATGACCTCCTGGGAGCGGGATTTGACTTATTGAGGGTGTGCGGGGCCCGGCCAGCGTCGATTTCTCGACGTCGCCAGGACAACGGTGCGGTGCGTCAGGTTGCGGTGGTGACCCTGTTCCGCGCGAGGAGCCGAGTGACTGACTTGAACTGGAACTGCTGGACCAGGACGGCGGCGACGATGATGCCGCCCTTGACCATGTTCTGCGCCTCGATGGAGAGGCCGTTGATGGCGAAGAGGTTCGTGATGGTGGCGAAGATGATGACGCCGAGCAGCGAGCCGACGATCGTGCCCCGGCCGCCGCTGAGCAGAGTCCCGCCGATGATCGCCGCGGCGATCGCGTCCAACTCGTACAGGTTGGCCATCGCCGCCTGCGCCGAGGTCGCCTGCGAGGTGAGCATGATGGCGGCGATACCGCAGCAGAGACCGGAGAGCGCGTAGAGCAGCATGGTGTGCCGCCGGACGTTGATGCCGGCCAGCCGCGCCGCCTCCGGGTTACCACCGACGGCGATGGTCCGCCGGCCGAAGGTCGTGCGGTTGAGCACTACCCAACCGGCCAGCACGACCGCGCCGAGGATGTAGACCAGGATCGGGATCCCGATCACCTTGCGCGCGGCGATGTCGTTGATGAAGGTGCTGCTCGACACCTGGGTCTGCTTGTTGGAGATCGACGCCGCGAGCCCTCGCGCGGCCACCAGCATCGCGAGCGTCGCGATGAAGGGGACCAGCCGCCCGTACGAGATGAGCACACCGTTGACGAGACCGACGCAGATGCCGACCGCGAGGGCGGTGAAGATCATGCCGCCGGCGCCGTAGCTCTGGGTGGCCACAGTGGTGCACCAGACCCCGGCCAGCGCGACGATCGCGCCGACCGACAGGTCGATGCCACCACCGATGATCACGAAGGTCATCCCGACAGTGACCACGCCGACGACCGAGGCCAACTGGAGAATGGCCAGGACGTTGTTCCAGACCCAGTTCGGGTCGCCGTACAGGTCGGGCTTGGTGACCGCGCCGACCACGATGAGCGCGGCCAGCACCCCGATCAGGCCGAGGTTGCGCTTGGCGCCGTCGCCACCGTCACCCCGCCACCAGGAGAGCTTGCCCCCGGATCCTGCCTTGTTATTTGCCACCGCCGTCTCCGCCGGGTCCACCGGCGGCGACTGCGCCGGAAGCTGCGGGCGCTCCGGTGTCGCGGTGGGAGTGGGAGTCGCGTCGCTCATGCCGGTGCGCCTTCCATCAAGGACCCCGCCATCACGAGGTCAAGCACAGTGTTCTCGTCGAGTTCGCCGGCCGCGGCTTCGCGGACGACCCGCCCTTCCCGCATCACCAGCACCCGGTCGGCCAGACCCAGCACCTCGGGCACCTCGCTGGAGACCAGCAGCACCCCAACGCCCTGTGCGGCCAATCCCCGGATGACCTGGTAGAGCTCGGCCCGGGCGCCCACGTCCACGCCCCGGGTCGGCTCGTCGAGAAGCAGCAACTTGGTGCCGCCGAGCAGCCAACGCCCGACCACCACCTTCTGCTGGTTGCCGCCGGACAGCGTGCGTACCGGCCGGTCGACGTCCCGGGGCCGCAGCTCCAGGGTCTCCGCGATCCGGTCCGCCTCGGCGCGTTCCTTGGCGGCGTTGGTGAAGCCGAGCCGCGCGTACCGGCCGAAGGTGGCCAGCGTGACGTTGCGGTAGATCGGCTCGCCGAGCAGCAGCGCCTGGCTCTTGCGTTCCTCCGGGGCCATTCCCATGCCGGCGCGAACCGCCGCGCCGACGCCGGGCCGCAGGACCTTGCCGTCCATCTGCACCGTGCCGGCCTCCGGGAGGCGGGCGCCGTAGATCGTCTCCAGCAGTTCGGAACGACCGGAGCCGACCAGCCCCGCGATGCCCACGATCTCCCCGGCACGCACGTTCAGCGACACGTCGGCGAACTCGCCGGTGCGGGTCAACCCCTGCACCTGGAGCAGGTCGGCGCCAGCGGAGTCGTCGGTCGGCCGGTCCGGGAAGACGTACTCGATGGTGCGGCCGGTCATCCGGCTCACCAGGTCGCGGGTCGGGGTGTCGCGCGCCGGCAGGTTCGCCGCCGTGGTCCGGCCGTCCTTGAGGACGGTGACCCGGTCGCCGATCTCGCGGATCTCCTCCAACCGGTGGGAGATGTAGATGACGGCGATGCCCTGCGCGGTCAGCTCTCGGATGATTCGGAACAGGTTGCCGACCTCGTCGTGGGCCAGCACCGCGCTCGGCTCGTCCATGATGATCAGTCGGGCCTCGTGCGACAGCGCCCGCGCCATGCTGACGATCTGTTTGCCGGCCGCCGGCAGTGACCGGACCATCCGCCCCGGCGGGATCTCACCGTGGCCGAGCCGGCTGAGGATCTGCCGGGTGTGCCGGGCCATCCGACCGCGCCGGACGAAACCGAAGTTGCGGTACTCGTGTCCGAGGAACGCGTTCTCCGCCACCGACAGATCCTCGACGAGGTCGAGCTCCTGGTAGATGGTGGCGATGCCCGCCTTCATGGCGGCCTGCGGGTTGGCGAACGTGGCCGGCTCACCGCGCCACTCCACCTGCCCGGAATCCGGTTGGTGCACCCCGGCGAGCACCTTGATGAGGGTGGACTTGCCGGCGCCGTTCTGCCCGAGCAGGCAGTGCACCTCGCCGGCACGCACCTCCAGCTGCACGCCGTCGAGCGCGCGTACGCCGGGGAAGGTCTTCACCAGATCGGTGAGGCGCAGGACCACCTCGCCCGCGACGGTGTCGGCGGGAGCCTCGACCAGCGGCGCCTCGGCGACGGCCTCGGCCGACGCGGTGGCGGGGTCATCCTCGGGCAGAGCCACAGTCTCCTCCTCGCTCACGACGGAATCTCGAACAGCTTCATGCGGCTTCCCCGAAGGCGACGTCGCTCGCGAGCACCGCCGCGCCGGTGACACCGGCACGGCCGCCCAGCTCGGACAGGACGACGGGAAGGTTGCCGGTGGCCAGTGGCAGTGACCGGCGGTAGACCACACTGCGGATCTCGGCGAGCAGGATGTGGCCCAGCTGGGCCAGCCCTCCACCGATCACGATCATGGACGGGTTGGTGAAGCTGACCAGACCGGCGAGCACTCCGCCGACCCGCCGTCCGCCGTCCCGGATCAACTGGATGCAGGTCACGTCGCCCTCGACGGCGCCCTCGGCGACGTCCAGCGCGGTGACGACACCCCGCAGCGCCAGTCGCTCGGCCAGCGCCGGCGACGTGCCACTGCGGGCGGCGGCTGCGGCGTCCTTGGCGAGCGCGGCGCCGCTGAACAGCGCCTCCAGGCAGCCGATGTTGCCGCAGGAGCACATCGGACCGTGCGAGTCGACCTGGATGTGGCCTATGTCGCCGGCACAGCCGTCGGTGCCCCGGTAGACCTCGCCGGTGAGGTAGATGCCGCACCCGATGCCGGTGCCGATCTTCACGAAGAGGAAGTCGTCCACCGAGTGGGCGACACCACCGTGCCGCTCGCCGATCGCCATGATGTTGACGTCGTTGTCGACCACCGCCGGGCAGCCGTGCTCCCGGCTGAGCAGCTCACGCACCGGGAACCGGTCCCAGCCCGGCATGATCGGTGGTGAGACCGGAACGCCGTCGCGGAAGCTGACCGGGCCGGGTACGCCGATGCCGACCGCGTCCAGTCGCTCGTACGCGCCGTCGACCCGGGCCTTGTGCAGCAGTTCGTTGACCCGTTGCAGGGTCACCTTCGGGCCGTTGCGGATGTCGGCCGCCTCGGCGTAGTGGGCCACCGGTTCGAGGCGGCCGTTGACCACCTCGACGTCCATCGAGCTGGCGCCGAGGTCGACGGCGGCGAAGCGCAGCTTCGGGTTCAGCTCGACGAGAGTCGAGCGACGCCCGCCTCGGGATGCGGCGAGCCCGGCCTCGGCCACATAGCCCAGCGTCACCAGGCGATCAAGCTCGGCCAGCATGCGCGGACGCGGCATCTGGAGCCGGTCGCCCAGCTCGGCCCGGGACACGGCACCCTCGTCGCGGAGCAGCCGCAACAGGCGCACGTGTAGGGGGTCGACGGTGCGCACCCGGGGCCCCCTCTTCTTTGGCAGCGTTCACATCGACGCAATGCCGATGTGTTGTGTCCGACACAGTAAGAGCGTTCCACGCCGCCTGTCCAGAGCTTCAACCGTTCCGAGACCAACTTTTGTCCGAAAGAACAAAAGCTACTAGTCGATCATGGAAAGGATCACGGACGGCCCGCGTCCCCTCGCCCACAGTTCCATCGACGGACACGCAAACGCCCCGCCAGCCGATCCTCGGTGGCGGGGCAATTTGGCGCGGGGCGGTGGCCGCAGGGCGATCAGGGCTGAGCCGTCAGCGGCGGCCGGCAGAATTTCGCTTCTTGCGGAGCTTGCGGTCGTCGCGCAGCTCGACGTACGGCTCGTCGTCGACCGAGTGCCCGGCCGAGATGGCGCGACCCCGCTCCAACTCGGCGTCGAACTCCGCCCCCAGCAGGATCGCGATGTTGCTCAGCCAGAGCCACACCAGGAAGATGATGACCCCGGCCAGCGTCCCGTACGTCTTGTCGTACGAGCCGAAGTTGCTCACGTAGAAGGCGAACAGGCCGGAGATCACCAGCCAGATCACCACGGCCAGCACCCCGCCGGGGCTGATCCAGCGGAACCCGCCGTGCCGCGCGTTCGGTGAGGCCCAGTAGAGGATCGCGAACATCAGGCTGACCAGGATCAGCAGCACCGGCCACTTCGCGATGTCCCACACCGCGACCGCCGTCGAACCGAGCCCGATCACGTCACCGACCGACTCGGCGAGGCGGCCGGTGAAGACCACGATCACCGCGCACACCAGCAGCAGCACGCCGATCACCGCTGTCACACCGGCCCGGATCGGCAGCGTCTTCCAGATCGGCCGACCCTCCGGCACGTCGTAGATCGTGTTGGACGCACGCATGAAGGCACCGATGTAGCCGGACGCGGACCAGAACGCGGCCACCAGACCGATGATCGCCGCGACGCTGGCCAGGCCGCCGTTCTGCTGGGCGGTGTTGATCGCGCCCTCGATGATCTCCTGCACGCTGTCGTTCGGCACCGCCTGGTTGACGGTGTCCTTGACGCCCTGGGTGGCACTCTCGCCGAGCAGCCCGAGTAGGGAGATCAGCACCAGCAGGCCGGGGAAGATTGACAGCACCCCGTAGTAGGTAAGCGCGGCGGCCCAGTCGGTGAGGCTGTCGTCCTGGAATTCGGTGATCGTCCGGCGCATCGCCGCCTTCCAGCCGCTGCCGGGCAGGTCGGTGGGGCTGTCCGGGCCCGCGTCGGGCCCGACCGGCGTGGTGGCCGGATCACCCTCGCGCTCACGCTGGGCGGAAGACTCGTCCGAGGTCATCGCCCCTCCTCCTGGTCGGCGGTGTCACCTCCGGACATGCCCCGTGGACGGGCGCGGATAACCCCTACTTGTAGAGCAACCTCGCCATTCGGCGGGAAGCCACCAGCAGACCGATCGCCATCATCGCCAGCAAGTAGAGCACGTCGAGCAGCCAGAGCCAACCACCACTGCCCAGCGCGACCCCGCGGAGCAGGTGCACCGACCGGTACAGCGGGGTGATCTCGACGAGCCAGTGCAGCACTGTCGGGTAGGCCTGCGCCGGCACGAAGGTGCCGGAGAAGAGGAAGAGGGTGAACTGCGCGGAGGCCATCAGGTCGAAATCCTGCCAACTGCGCATGAAGGTGGAGATCGCCATGCCGAGCGCCCCGAACGCGAACCCGACAAGCACCGCGGCCGGGAGAGCGGTCAACGCGCGGGTGACGCTCGTCAACTCCAGCGCGACCATCACGCCGAGGAACGCCGCCGAGTAGGCGCTGCCCCGCAGCATCGCCCAACCCAATTCGCCCACGGCGATCTCGAACGGCCGTACCGGGGTGGCGATCATCCCGTCGTACAGCTTCATGTACTTCATCTTGCCGAAGAAGTTGAAGGTGGTCTCCGCGAGCGCACCGGTCATCGCCGAGGAGGCGAGCATCGCCGGGGCCACGAACTCGGCGTACGAGACCAGCCGCCCGTCGGGCAGCGGCAGGTCGCCGACCAGCGCGCCGACGCCCACCCCGATGGACAGCAGGTAGAGCAGCGGCTCCACGAAGCCGGAGAGCAGCAGCAGCCAGTAGACCGACTTCAGCGCCGCGACGTTGCGCCCGACCACCGACGCCGACCGCCGGGACGCGGCGGAGACGTCGACCAGCCGGGGCAGGATCAGCGTGACCACGGCATCCTCTCTGCTTGCTCTTCGGGTTGCTGTTCAGACGACGAGCTTGCGACGGAACGCGCGCACCGCCAGCAACCAGCCGGCGACCGCCCAGGCGGCCAGGTAGAGCAGGTGCCCGACGATCGACCACTGTGGGGCGACGCCGAGCGTGGCCGCGCGGCACAGGTCCACGGCGTGCCACAACGGTGTCGCGTACGCCAGCCAGCGCAGCGCCTCGGGCAACGACTCGACCGGAAAGAACACCCCGGCGAAGAGCGTCATCGGGATGACCGCGAACCGGAACAGCATCGCCAGCCAACTGTCGCTCGACACCGATGCGGCGTACGCGAAGGTCGGTGCGGCGACGGCCAGCCCGAGCAACGCCACCACCGGCAGGGTGGCCACCGCCCACGGCGACCGCAACGCCCCGAACAGCCCGGTGACCAGTAGGAACGCCACAATCGTGGTGAGCACGCGGAACAGCACGAAGGCCAGGTGCCCGGCCACGATGTCACCCACCCGCAGCGGCGACGCGCCCTGCGCGAAGTAGGTCTTGACCCATTGGAAGTTGCTGAACACCGGCCAGGTCGAGTCACCGACGGTCACCTGGAGCGCTGTCGAGGCGATCAGCCCGGGGACCAGCCAGTCGAGGTAACGCACCCCGCCGACGCCCTGGTCGATGTAGGCGCCGACGCCCACCCCGAACCCGAGGACCGTCAGCACCGGCAGCAGGAACGAGGAGAACACCCCGGCCCGCCAGGTGCGCCGAAGCCCCACCAGGTGGTGCTCGAACACCGCGTACGCCGGCACCCATGGGAACCGCGCCGATCCCGCCGCACTCACCCGACCACCCCGCCCACCGCGCCGACCACCACGACCTGTCTACCCCCGGGGTACGACAGACCGCGGTCACCCTACGACGACCCCGCCGACGTGTCGCCCGGATTTGTGCGCGTCAGGGTTGGCGACTCGCGGCAGGAGTCACCACGCTGTCCACCATGGGCCACCCTCATGACAGGAATTCTGAAGTCCAACGACTCCTCGAAGAGCTGTGCGTCAAGCTGGGCTTCTGCCTGCCCCCTGCAGAGAACCTTCGGCTCCGCGAGTCCTCTCCCAACGACGCGGACAGCTTTACCGATGCGGTCTTCGCGGCCGAGGGGATGGGCGATACGAGCGGCACGGGCCTCCGTCGCCAGGTACGGGAGGTCATCGATCAGCATATGAGCCGATGGGTAAGGGCGGCCGATCAAGCAGCCGGAGACTGAGCGCTAACTACCGGCGGAAGGAGTCGGCACCGACGAACGCCCGCCACGCGTCAGGCGGGAAGAGCAGCGCGGGACCGGTCGGGTCCTTGGAGTCGCGGACGGCCACCAGCCCAGGCAGGTTGCTGGCAACCTCCACGCAGTTGCCGCCATCCGGGCCGCTACGGATGCTCTTGCGCCACCGGGCACCGGTTAGATCCATGTCTCCGCCACCTCCGCCATCAGATCGAGGGACTGCCCGTGCGATAGTGCCTCACCCCGGATCGACTCCCACACCTCGACCATCTGACGGACGTAATCGGCGCGGTCGATGACCTGCCCGTGACGCTGTCCAGCGAGGTAGACAAGGTCCTCCCCCTGCGACGAGCTTGCGATCACGAACGGCCCTCCGAGCCCAGCGTAAGCACCGGCGGGAGTTGGCACGACCTGGATTCGGACCCTCGGGAACGCCGTGCCGAGCTTCACGAGGTGCTGAACTTGCTCGCGCATTACCTCCGGCCCACCGACAGATCGGCGCAGCACGTGCTCGTCGATCACGGCAGTGAGCAGCGGCGGCCGGTCTCGGGTGAGCAGTCTCTGACGGTCCAGCCGGGTTGCCACCTGCTGCTCGACCTCGTCGGCCGCGAACAAGCCGCCGCCGGTCAGTAGCGCGCGGGCGTACCCCTCGGTCTGCAAGAGGCCTGGCACACACAGCGGCTCGAACCAGCGCAGCGCTGTGGTTTCCTGCTCGATGCCGGCCCAGTCGCGGAACCACGGCACCACTGCCTCCCGGCTGATCCGCCGCTGGATGCGTTCGAACCGACCGTCGGCTGAGAACACGGCGTCGCACCGGCGGGCGAAGTCCAGACTTGGCCGGCGCTCGGATGTCTCCACCTTGGCGACAAGCGCCCCGGAATAGCTCAACGCCTCGGCCAGCGCCGTCTGCGACATCCCGTTGGCGGCCCGGGCCAGTCGCAACTCCTCGGCGAAGTGCTCCAGCATGGACGAACTCTCCACGGACACCCTCCGTACATTCCCGTACCGTGCCGGGCCGATTGCCGTACGCGCTGGTCGTCGGCGTGCGGAACCTCCCACCGTAGTCGGGTCTTCACCAGACTGTCACGCAGCGGAACCGCTCACGGGATCCAGACGGCGGGCGGAACCAGGCCGGGAGCGCCCCGTGACCCCCGATCCGGGGCGCTCCCTCCCACCCGACGGAGGTTCCCTCGTGCGACTCACCTGGTCGGCTCATGACGGCGGCGGGCGCTGATGCCGCGGTACCGCCCACACGTAGCGGCACGCCCGTCCTGGCGCTGCCGGGTCTGCGGCGCGGCGTGGCCCTGCTCGCCGGCCCGCCTGGCGCTGCTCGGCGAGTACCGCGAGGACCGGATCGGCCTGCTCATCTACCTCGCCGCGTTGCTGTACGAGGCGGCCGGAGACCTCGCCGGCCAGGCCGGTCAGGACCGACTGACCGACCGATTCATCACCTGGGCCAGAGCCCGTTGAGCGGCGACCGCCGGCAGATCAGCGGTGCGACCGCGCCCAAAGTCGCCCAATTCCGGCGTCTTAGGGGTGCCGTGGCCGCATGGGCAGAATCGAGCGGTGGGCTCAGGCACGGGCACGTTGGGGCCGACCCGGAAAACCGCCTACGCCGCAGCCAAGGAACGGCCGGGCGCCGGTCAGTCGACCAGGGTGCGGCCGGTCAGGTGCAGGAAGACGTCCTCCAGGCCGCTGCGCCGGACCAGCACGTTCGCCGGCTGGAGCCCCAACGCGGTGACCTCGGCGACCGCCGCGTCGCCGTCGGGCACGTAGAGCAGGATCCGGTCGGGCAACACCTCGACCCGCTCCCCCAACCCGTCGAGCTTGCCGGCGAACGGTTCCTGCGACTCGGCGGCGAAGCGCAGCTCGACCACCTCACGGGTCGAGTGCTGCTCGATCAGTGCGCGGGGCGAGCCCTCCGCGACGATCCGGCCGCCGTCCATCACCACCAGGCGGTCACAGAGCTGCTCGGCCTCGTCCATGTAGTGCGTGGTGAGCACCAACGTGACGCCCTGCTGCTTGAGCCGGAACAGCCGCTCCCACACCAGGTGCCGGGCCTGCGGGTCGAGCCCGGTGGTCGGCTCGTCGAGCAGCACGATCTCCGGATCGTTCACCAGCGCGCGGGCGATGGTCAGCCGACGCTTCATGCCACCGGAGAGCGGCTCGACCTTGCTGTCGGCCCGCTCGGTGAGCTGGACGAAGTCGAGCAGCTCGGCGGCGCGCTCCCGGGCCGCCCGGCGGGAGATGCCGAAGTAGCGGGCGTAGACGGTCAGGTTTTCCCGGACGGTCAACTCCGGATCGAGATTGTCCAGCTGGGGGCACACCCCGAGACGCGCCCGGATCGCCGGCCCGTCAGCCACCGGATCCATGTCGAGGATGTGCAGCTCACCCCCGCTGGGTGGGGAGATGCAGCCAATCATCCGCATGGTGGACGACTTGCCCGCGCCGTTGGGCCCGAGGAAGCCGAACGCCTCACCCGGGCGCACCTCGACGTCGATGCCGGCCACGGCGGTGAAATCGCCGAACCGCTTCACCAGCCCGCGAGCCTGAATCAGTGGTCGCCCCGAAGTCACCGCCCGACCCTAACCGCCGGGTCCGACAGCCCTCCACGCAAATACGCGGGGGCGTGCCGGGAGGTGCGACCCGAAACGTGCAGGACGACGCCCGCGACCCGCCGGTCACCCCGACCACGGGCGGCGAAACGCCGATCGATGCCCCACCCGTCAGCCAATCGACGTGTATCGTCCTTTTGTGTCGCCCATCAGCTCGCCCGATGGTTCGCCGTCACCTGCCCGACCAGCCAACTCTCCCGTTGATGGGCCCGCAGCGAGCCCCGGCGGCGGGCCAGCCCGACCACGACCGGAAGCCGAGCCGACAGAGCCCGGCGCGAGCAGGCCAGACGCGAGCAAGCCCGACCCGAGCAGGCCAGACGCGAGCAAGCCCGACCCGAACGAGCCCGACCCGAGCGGGCCGGGCGTCGCCGAGCGGACGACTCGGGACCTGGCCGCCCAGTTCGAGGACGAGAAACCGGGACGGGTGCTCTCCGGGCCGGCGGGTCTGCTCCTCACCATGACGGCGCTGGCGGTCGGCGGTCTCGCCCTGTGGCAGGTGTTCCGCCCGCTGTCGCAGGGCAGCAAGTACTACTTGATCATCTTCCTGGCCGGCGTACTCCCGCTGGTCTTCCTCGCCTACCCGGCCGACCTGCGGCTACCGGCCCGCCTCCGCGCCCGGCGACGACGCGCCAACCACGCCGAGACCACCGAGAGCGACAGGCGCGTCCCGGCACTCGCGTCGTCGGGGCCCACAGTGACCGACTGGGCTCTGGGCGCCCTGGCCGTCGCGGCCTGTCTCTACCCCGTCCTGCCGATCCGGATCGGCAGCGGTGGCGGCGGCTACAACGCGTTCCTCGACCGGCAGGGCCTGCTGGCGCCGACGGATCTGGTGCTGGGCACCGTCCTGCTGCTCCTGCTGCTCGAGGCGTGTCGACGTACCACCGGTTGGATCCTGCCGGCGGTCTGCCTGCTGTTCCTCGGCTACGGCTACTACGGTGGTCTGCTGCCGCAGTCCTGGCCCGTCGCGCACGCCGGCCTCGACTTCAGTCAGCTGGTCGACGCGTTCTACAACTCCGACAGCGGCTTCTACGGCACGCCACTCGACGTGGCCGCCTCGTACATCGTGCTGTTCACCATCTACGGCGCGGTGCTGGAGTTGTCCGGGGCCGGGCGGTTCTTCGTCGAGTTGTCGGCCGCGGCGTTCCGACGTTCCCGTACCGCCGCCGGCCGGACGGCGGTGGCCTCGGGTTTCCTGCTCGGCACCGTCTCCGGCTCCGGCGCGGCGACGACCGTGAGCATCGGCGCGGTCACCTGGCCGCTGCTGCGCCGCGCCGGCTACCCGCCGGAGCGGGCCGGCGGCATGTTGGCCGCGGCCGGGGTGGGCGCGATTCTCTCCCCGCCCACTCTGGGTGCGGCGGCGTTCATCATCGCCGAGTACCTGGGCGTCTCGTACCTCCAGGTGCTGGGCTGGGCGACGGTACCGACGGTGCTCTACTACCTCGGCATCCTGCTCGCCGTGGAGATCGACGCTCGCCGTTCCGGCGTGCGCCCCGTGGTGATCGACGTCGACTCGCCCTGGCGGCTGCTGGCCCGGTTCGGCTACCACTTCGCCTCGCTGATCGCCATCATCGTGTTCCTCGCGATCGGTGTGTCCGCGACGAGGGCCGTCGTCTTCGCCGTCGTGCTCACCGTCGCGTTGTCGTTCCTGGCCCCCAGGAACGAGGAGCGCGCGCACCGGCTCGCCCCGGGCCGGCTGGTGACCGCGCTCGTCACCGGCGTACGCGGCGTCCTCGCCGTCACCGCTGTCTGCGCCGCCGCCGGCATCATCACGGCGACCACCACGAAGACCGGCCTCGGGCCGCAGGCGGCGGCGCTGCTGATCGGCGGGGCGCAGGCGGCCACCTCGGACCCGACGCTGGTGCTGGTGCTCACCGCGCTGCTCGCCGCCGTCGCGCTCAGCCTGCTGGGCCTGGCCGTGCCGGTCACCGCGTCGTTCGTGTTCGGTTGGGTGATCGTCGGTCCGGCCCTGCTCGACCTGGGCGTCGCCGCGCCGGCGGCGGCGATGTTCGTCTTCTACTTCGCGGTGCTGTCCGAGGTGTCCCCACCGACAGCGCTCGCCGCGGTGGCCGCCGCCGCGGTCACCGGCGGCCGGCTGGTGCCGACCATGTGGCAGACCCTGCGGTACGCATTGCCGGCGTACCTGACCCCGATCGCGTTCGTCATCACGCCGGCCGGGCTCGGTCTGCTCGGCATCGGTGGCGTCCAGCGGATCGCCTTCGCCGCCGCAGTCACAGCGCTCAGCGTGGCGGTGCTCGCCGTCGCCGCCGGTGGCTGGCTGCCCGGCGTTGGCCCGGCCGGCGCCCCGGAACGGGTCTTGGGCGCCCTCGCCGGCGTCACACTGCTCTGGCTCGAACCCGTCCCGGTCACTGTCGGCGCGGCGCTGGCCGTCGTCGCGGCGGCGGGCGTGTTCGTCCGACGCGGCGCCGCCAACCGGTCATCGTCCGGATCACCAGCCAATCCTGTGGAGGAACAACTGTGAGACGAATCGACGTACGGCTCGCGGCGGGCCTGAGCGTGCTCGCCCTCGTCACGGTCGGTGCCGCGGGTTGCGGAGGTCAGCAGGGCGGCGCGGCCACTGACGACACTGCCAGCGAGGTCACCTGCGAGGTGACGAAGGAGACCCGCGTCGGCATCGCCACCGGCAACGCGACGGGCGTCTACTACGTGGTCGGCAACGCCCTGGCCGGGCAGTTGTCCGGGGCGACCGGTGGCAAGCTCACCGGCACCGCCGCCGAGACCGGCGCCTCGGTGCAGAACGTCGAGCAACTGGTCGGCGGCCAGTACGACGTGGCGTTCTCGCTGTTCGACACGGCGGTCAACGCGGTGGAGGGCAAGGGCAGCTTCACCGCGCCGCAGCCGGTGCAGGCGCTGACCCGCATCTACGACAACTACACCCAGGTGGTGGTCCGCAACGACTCCGGGATCACCTCGGTGGCCGACATGCGGGGCAAGCGGATCTCCACCGGCTCACCGAAGTCCGGCACGGAGGTTATCGCCAACCGGCTGTTGGAGGCCGCCGGCCTCGACCCGGCAACTGACGTCCGGGCGCAGCGACTGGACCTGACCAAGACCGTCGAGGGGATCAAGGACGGCAGCGTCGACGGCTTCTTCTGGTCCGGTGGTCTGCCCACCGGGGGCCTCACCGACCTGTTCACCACTGCCGGCGACTCGGTGAAGTTCGTCGACATCTCGCCGTTGCTGCCGAAGATGACCGCGTTGAGCCCCGCCTACCAGGCCGGGACGATCGGCCGGGACGCGTACCAGACGGCGACCGACACCCCGACCATCGTCGTACCCAACGTGTTGTTGGTCCGTAAGGACCTGGACGCCAACGTCGCCTGCGCGATCACCCGGACGGTCTTCGACAAGCGGGACACGCTGGCCCAGGCGAACCCGGCGGCCCGGGGCATCTCGCTGGAGACCGCCCGCAGGACCGAGCCGGTGCCGCTGCACCGCGGCGCCGAGAAGGCGCTGAAGGACCTGGGCGCGAACTGACCCGGCCGGTCAGACGTCGGCCGGCGCGGTGGCGGCGCGGGCCACGCCGACCAGCCGGTCGGCCTCGGCGAGCACTGCCTCGTCGCCCGTCGGAGTGCCGGGGTCGAGTCGGACCGTCCAGGTCAGACCGTCGACTCCGGCCACGCGCCGGGCCGCGACCCGCGCCGCGCCGCCGGGCACCGGCTGGTGCTCGGTGTACGCGACCGAACGGGTCACCCGGGCCCGCACCTGGTGCGGCAACTCCCCCGGGTCGAGCAGCAGGTACGTCTCGGCCGGGCCGTCAGCGACCACCGTGTAGCCGTCCCGCTCGACGAGCGGCTCGGCGGGGGTGACTGTCAGCTCCCGGCCGGACCAGACCGCCTTGAGGATGGTGTGCCAACCGAACCGGTGCCCTCGACCGGGCAACCACAGCCCGAGGTTGGTGGCGACCACCACCCCGTCGCCCTCGCCGTTGCCGGCGGCGGCCCAGGCCAACACCCGCTCGTCGGCGGTCAGCGGCGGCCGGTCGGCCGGCGGCAGCTTCGGCTTGCGGCTGAACAGTCCCATCTAGAGGCCTCCCGCGGCCTGCTCGCGCAACGCCCGGGCGTGCTGCTCCAGGGACAGCAGCTCACCGAAGGCGGCGAAGTACTCGTCCTTGTTGTTGACCGGGTTGATCCGCTGGATGCGTGACTTGAGGTCCCGGACCCGGGCGGTCACCGACCCGAACTGCACCCGGGCCATCGTGATCGACACGTAGCGCGGGTCCGGTTCGCCGTCGATCCGCAGTGGTTCGACTGCCAACTCACCGACCAGCGCCGCGGCCGCCAGGTCCTCGCAGGCGTCGCGGACCGACTCGATCCAGACCGCGCCGCCGGTCGCCGACGCGGCACCACCGGCCGCGGCGATGGCCGTACGGACCGCGACGTGCACCGGGTGGCGGTATTCGGTGGCCTCGACCGCGTCGAACATCGGCCCGGCGAGGACCGGTTGCTGGAGGGCGAGTTTGAGCGCCTCCCGCTCGACCATCGACTGCGGGCTGTCCACCGCCGGCTCGGGGCGGGCCGAGGTGGGCCGGGCGGCGGGGGCCGCGTCGCGGGCGCTGGACGGCGGAGTGTTGCCGGCGGCGAGCACCGCCCGCTGCACCGGCTCGATCTCCATGCCGAGGTCCATGGCGAGCTTACGGACGTACTCCGGGCGCTTCTCCCGGTCCTTCAGGCGCGCGACCAGCGGCGCGGCGTGACGCATCGCCTCGACCCGGCCGTCGACGGTGTCCAGGTCGAAGCGGCTGATCACGTGCCGCAGCGCGAAGTCGACCAGCGGCTCGCGGCGGGCGACCAGGTCACGCACCGCCAGGTCGCCCTTGGCCAACCGCAGGTCGCACGGGTCCATGTTGTCCGGGCTGACCGCGATGAACGTGCGCCCGACGAAGCGCTGGTCGTCCTCGAAGGCGCGCAGCGCGGCCTTCTGCCCGGCGGCGTCGCCGTCGAAGGTGAAGATGATCTCGCCGGCCACCTCGTCGCTGTCGAACAGGAGCCGACGCAGGACGGAGATGTGGTCAGCGGCGAAGGCGGTGCCGCAGGTCGCCACCGCAGTGGTCACCCCGGCCAGGTGGCAGGCCATCACGTCGGTGTAACCCTCGACGATGACCGCCCGACCCTGCTTGGCGATCTCCCGCTTGGCCTGGTCGATGCCGTAGAGCACGTGCGACTTCTTGTAGATCGGCGTCTCGGGGGTGTTCAGGTACTTCGGGCCGTCGTCGTCGTCGAAGAGCTTGCGCGCGCCGAAGCCGATCACGTCGCCGGCGAGATCGCGGATCGGCCAGAGCAACCGGCGACGGAACCTGTCGATCAGGGTGCCGGAACGGGACTCCCGGGACAGCCCGGCGGTGACCAACTCCTGGTGGGTGAAGCCCTGCTGGCGCAGGTGCTTGGTGAGCGGGTCCCAACCCTCCGGCGCGAAGCCACAGCCGTAGCGCTCGGCGGCGGCCCTGTCGAAGCCCCGTCGCGCCAGGAACTCCCGTGCCGGCCGGGCGCCGGCGGTGCTCAGTTGCGCGCTGTAGAACTCGACGGCGGCGGCGTGCGCGGCGACCAGGCGCTGCCGCTGACCCTGCTGCGGGCGGGGGCGCGGGGTGCCCTTGTCGTCCTCGATGTAGCGCAGTTGGATGCCGGCGCGGCCGGCCAGCCGCTCGACGGACTCCACGAAGCTGAGGTGGTCGGCGTCCATCAGGAACTTGATCGCGTCCCCGCCGGCCCCGCAGCCGAAGCAGTACCAGACGTTGCGGGCCGGGGACACGTTGAACGACGGACTCTTCTCGTCGTGGAACGGGCACAGGCCCTTGAGGTTGCCGCCGCCGGCGGACTTCAGGGTGACCGTCTCGGAGATCACATCCCCGATCGAGGTGCGTTCCCGGACCAGTGCGATGTCCTCGTCCCGGATCCGCCCAGCCATGTGCCACCCCCTCGCCGTACATCCTGCCCTGCCGGACCGACGACACGCCGGCCGGGGGACGCCGGTGTGGCGGCGGCCGCTGCCGGCTGGGCGGTTCCGGCCCGCAGGCCGGGTCCGCACGGGGACCATGACCAGATGCGCCGGGTACGGACCGAAGCCCCCCGCCTGCCGAGATGGCTGGCCGCTCGGATGGGGCTACCCGGGCAGACCCCGCAGACGGACGAGGCCGGCCACCGGCACGCCACCTGGCTGGAGCTCTTCCTCGACCTCATCTTCGTGTACGCGCTGGCGGCGGTGGTGGCCCGGCTGGGCAACGAACCGTCCCCGTCGCCGAGGGCCGTGCTGGCCGTGATCGGGCTCTTCGTGGTGATCCAGTGGGCCTGGATGGGGCAGGTGTACTACGACACCCGGTTCGATCCGGACGACGCGTTGCACCGACTGCTGGTGCTTGTCGCGTTGGTCGGCGCGGGCGCGATGACCCTCGGCGTCGACGAGGTCCCGGAGAGCGTCCTGCTGCCGGTCGGGTACCTGATCGTGCGGGGCGTGCTGCTCCTGCTGTACCTGCGCGCCTGGCCGACCAGCGCGAAGGCCCGAATGGTGACGACTGTCTACCTGATCGGCTTCGGGTCGGGCTGGTTGATCTGGCTGGTGTCGCTAACAGTGCCCACCGAGCTGCGCCCGGTCCTGTGGATCGTCGCGATGGTCATCGAACTGGCCACACCCTGGGCGGGGGTGCGCTGGCTCAACCGCTGGCCGGTGGACAACAGGCACCTGCCGGAACGGATCGGCCAGTTCACCATCATCGTCCTGGGTAGCGCGCTGGCCAGCCTGCTCTTCGCCGTGCCGGACCACCCCCCGCCACACATGATCCTCACCGCCGCGATGGCCTTCCTCATCCCGGCGGCGGTCTGGTGGGTCTACACCACCTTCGTGACCACCCGGCTGCTCCAGAGCCGGCTGCGCGGCGGGCAGGCGTACAGCTACCTGCACATTCCGCTGGGCGGCGCGCTGCTGCTGCTCGGCTGGTCGCTCGGGCAGGTGGTGCGGCTGGTCGACGACAACGCGAGCCGGCTGCCGCTGGAGCTGCGGCTGCTGCTGGGCGCCTCGATGGTGGTGTGGACGGCCTGCGGGCTCGCCCTGTACTGGCTGTGGACCCGACCGAGCGCCGCCCGGTTGGCGATCGCCGCCTACGGGGTGCTCTCGGTCAGCCTGATCACCGCGACGGTGCACCAGCCGAAGGTGATGCTGTCGCTGCTCTCCCTGGCCGTCGTCGGGTACGCCGTCCTGCTCAGCCGGCGCCTTGCCCGGGCCGGCAGGGAGATGAACACCCCCGAGGGGTGAGCGGCGCTCAGGCCGCCGCGGCGGGCTGAGGGATGACCGTCTCCTCGGCCGCCACCTGCTGGTTCCAGTCGGCCTTGGTGGAGCGCCAGCCCTCGTCGTCCATGCCGCGCCGCCAGTAGCCGGAGATGGAGAGCCGGTCGAGGGGCACGCCCCGCTCGCCGCGCAGCAGCCGGCGCAGCTCCCGGACGAAGGCGGCCTCGCCGTGCACGAACGCGTGCACCTGGCCGGCCGGGAACTCCAACGCCCGCACCGCCTCGATCAGCGCCTGGCCCACCGGGCGGTCGCCGCGATGCAACCAGGTCAGCTCCACTGCCCCCGGGCTGAGCAGCTTCTGCTCCTCCGCCGGGTCGGCGATCTCCACGAAGACGTGGGCCGGGGCGCCCAGCGGTAGGCGCTCGCACGCGGCGGCGATCGCCGGCAGGGCGCTCTCGTCACCGACCAGCAGATGCCAGTCCGCGTCCGGGCTCGGGGCGTACGCGCCGCCGGGGCCGACGAAGTGCACCGGATCGCCGGGGCACAGCGCGGCGGCCCACGGGCCGGCCAACCCCTCGTCGCCGTGGTGCACCACGTCGACGGTCAGCTCGCCGGACAGCGGATCCCAGCGCCGCACCGTGTACGCGCGCAGCCGGGGCCACTGCTCCCGGGGCAGGTCCCGGCGGATCGCGGCGAGGTCCAACGGCTGCGGGTACGCGACCCCCGACTGCGGGAACACCACCTTGATGTAGTGGTCGGTGAACTCGCCCACCGGCAGGCCGATCAGTTCGTCCCCACCGAGGACGAGCCGGATCAGGTGGGGGGTGGGCCGCTCGGTGCGCAGCACCCGGGCCGAGGTGACGTTCCTGGAGCGTTCCGTCATGTCAGTTAGGTTAGCCTAAGCTGGCTCGTGGTCGCCCGGGGGTGTCCCTTTGCCGACCAGCCGGGTGTGCCAGGTCACCGCCGCCGGGTCGGTGAGCGAGGCGACCTGGTCGATCACCACCCGCAGCCTGGCCCGGTCGTCCGCGGCGGCCCGCCACAGCGGGGCGAAGATCGGGTCGAGCCCGTCCGGGGCGCGCCGGACCAGCGCGGCGACCAACTCCGCCAGCATCGTCCGCTGCCGCTCGTAGCGGCCCCGGAAGCCACTGCGACGCATCACGTAGCGCAGCGCGATGCCCTTGAGCAGCGCGCACTGCGCCCGTACCAGGCGGGGCACCACCAGGTCGGCGGCGTAGCGGCGGTGCGGGCCCGGACCGAAGCGCTCCTCCGTGGCCGCCACCGCCGCGGACACGAACAGCCCGGTCACCCCGCTGGTGGTGGCCTTCAACGCGACCTGCGCGCGATGGCTGCCGTCGTACCCGGCGAACGGGGCGAGCAGCGGACCGGCCAGCAGATCGACGAGCACCTCGGCCAGGTCCGCGGCGGACTCCCCGGAGTAGGCGGCGGCCACGTCGGCGCAGAGCGCGGCCCGCTCGTCGGCGTCGGTGAGCAGCGGGTGCAACGTGACGTAGCCACCGTGGATGCCGTCCTCCACGTCGTGCACCGAGTACGCGACGTCGTCGGCCCAGTCCATCACCTGGGCCTCCAGGCAGCGCCGGTCGCCGGGCGCACCGGCGCGGATCCAGTCGAAGACGGCCGCGTCGTCGGCGTACACCCCGAACTTGCGCTCCCCCGGCCGGCGCGGCCAGGGGTACTTGCCGATCGCGTCCAGCGACGCCCGGGTCAGGTTCAGCCCGGCGGACGAGCCGTCCGGGGCGAGCACCTTCGCCTCCAGACGGGTCAACACCCGCAGGGTCTGCGCGTTGCCCTCGAAGCCACCGCACGGCGTGGCGAGCAGATCCAGCGCAGCCTCACCGTTGTGCCCGAACGGCGGGTGCCCGAGGTCGTGCGCGAGCCCCGCGACGTCCACCACGTCCGGGTCGCAGCCCAGCCGGGCACCCATCTCCCGGGCGATCTGGGCCACCTCCAACGAGTGGGTCAGCCGCGTACGCAGGAAGTCGTCAGTGCCGGCGGTGTGCACCTGGGTCTTGGTGGCCAGTCGGCGAAACGCCGCCGAGTGCAGCACCCGGGCCCGGTCGCGCTCGTACGGCGACCGGCGATGTCCGGTGTCCTTGGGCGGCTCCTCGACCAACCGCGCGTCCGGCTCACTCCTCGCGTTCACGGAGCCGCCACAGTTCGCGACTGCGGGGCTCGCAAGACCGGCTCACTCCTCGCGTTCACGGAGAACGCAGAACTCGTTGCCTTCCGGGTCGGACAGCACCGTCCACTCGACGTCGCCCTGACCGATGTCGACGTGCCGGGCGCCCATGTCGACCAGGCGCTCGACCTCAGCCTCCTGATTGGCGGGGCGCAGGTCGAGGTGCAGCCGGTTCTTGCGCTCCTTGCCCTCGGCCACGGGGCCGAAGAACAGGGCGGGCAACTGGTCCGGGGACTGGCGGATCTCCACTCCGCTCGGAGTCTCGGTGACGACCTGATAGCCGAGCGCCTCGGCCCACCAACGAGCCAGTCGGGCCGGATCGCGGGCGTCGACAGTCAGGCTCTCCCAGACACTGGTCATGCAGTCACCTCTTCCCGTTCGACGCGGCGCCCAATCGGCCGTGTGCGAGCGAGCCAAGATTACGCCCGCCAGCACTGCTCGACAGGCTCACGACGCATCGATGAAGGGCGCACAACCACCGATTGGCCCCCAGTTGCCGACCGATCGCCGAGGGTTACGGGCTCGCGGCCGGAAGTCGCCACCGGTAGCCTTCCCAGCACGGAACGTAACCAGCCGACTGACACGCAGAGCCGACCGGTGAGGGGTAACGCTCGTGGACGCAGACACGGTGATGGGAACGGAGCTACGCCTGCTGCGCCAGCGCCGACCCGACATCGCCGGCACGGTGCTCGCGGGCACGGACGGCCTGCTCATCTCCAGCGACCTACCCAGCACCGACGCCACCCATCTCGCCGCGCTCGCCGCCGCGAGTTTCGGGCTCGGGCACCGGGTGGCCGACACCGTCCGGCAGGGTGAGTTCCGGGAGTCGTTCGTCTGCACCACAGCAGGCTGCGTGGTCACCTATCCGGCCGGGCGCAGCGCCCTGCTGACCCTCGTCACCATCTCGGCGGCCGGGGACCTGGAGGCGCTGCACGAGGAGGCGCGAGCGGTGGCCCGCCGCGCCGGGTCGTTCCTGGACGTTCGTGGCGGAGGCATCGGCGCGACCTCCGTACCGGACGCGCACGCCCCGCTGGCCACGCGTACCCCGATGGCGACCCTGCCGGCGCAGTTGCGCCGCTCGTCCCGACCCACCTGGCGTCGTCCGCCGATCTGAGCGCCGGCGGCGGCCGGGTGACCAGGCCGCCGCCGACGTGCGTCAGCGGCTGTCCGACCCGCCGGTCTCCACTACCGCCCGACCTGCCTCCAGCCGGGCCACCGGCACCCGGAACGGCGAACAGGACACGTAGTCCAGGCCGACCTCGTGGAAGAAGTGCACCGAGTCCGGGTCGCCGCCGTGCTCACCGCAGACACCGAGCTTCAGCCCGGGGCGGGCGGCCCGACCCTCCTCGGCGGCGATCCGCACCAGCCGACCGACGCCGTCGCGGTCGATCGACTCGAACGGCGAGATGCCGAAGATGCCCAACTCCAGGTAGCGCCAGAAGAACGCGCCCTCGACGTCGTCGCGGGAGAAGCCCCAGCCCATCTGGGTCAGGTCGTTGGTGCCGAAGGAGAAGAACTCGGCGGCCTCGGCGATCTGCCCGGCGGTCAGCGCCGCCCGGGGCACCTCGATCATGGTGCCGATCAGCACCTCGACGCCGCTGTCCCCGACCACCTCGGCGATGATCTTCTCGGCCTCGGCGCGGACCGTCTCCAACTCCTGCACGGCACCGACCAGCGGCACCATGATCTCCGGCTTGGCCACGCCCCCGTCGCGGGCGCAACTGACCGCCGCCTCGGCGATGGCCCGGACCTGCATCGCGAACAGGCCGGGGATGACCAGGCCGAGGCGTACGCCCCGCAGCCCGAGCATCGGGTTCTCCTCGTGCATCCGCCGGACGGCGGCGAGCAGCGCCTCCTCCTTGGCCACGTCCTCGCCGCGTTCCTGGGCGACCGCCACGTTGACGGCGAGCTGCTCCAACGGCGGAAGGAACTCGTGCAACGGCGGGTCGATGAGCCGGACGGTGACCGGCAGGCCGTCCATCTCGCGGAAGATCTCCTCGAAGTCGGCCCGCTGCAACGGCAGCAGCGCCGCCAGCGCCGACTCCCGCTCGCCCGGGGCCCGGGCCAGGATCAGCCGCTCGACCAGCTCCCGCCGCTCACCGAGGAACATGTGCTCGGTGCGGCACAGCCCGATGCCCTCGGCGCCGAAGCGCCGGGCCCGAGCGGCGTCCGCGCCGGTGTCGGCGTTCGTGCGGACCGCCAGCCGCCGCTTCCCGTCGGCGTGCGTCATGATCCGGTGTACGGCCCGGACCAGCGCGTTGTCGATGTGCTCGGGGTCGAGGCTGCCCTCGAAGTACTGCACCACCTCGGAGGGCATGACCGGCACCTCGCCGAGGTAGACCTTGCCGGTGGTGCCGTCGATGGACACGACGTCGCCCTCGGTGACGGTCTGCCCGGCCACTGTGAACCGCTTCGCCGGCACGTTCACCTCGATCTCGTCGGCACCGGAGACGCAGGTCTTGCCCATGCCCCGGGCCACCACCGCGGCGTGGCTGGTCTTACCGCCGCGCGAGGTGAGGATGCCCTTCGCGGCGATCATGCCGTTCAGGTCGTCCGGGTTGGTCTCCCGGCGCACCAGGATCACCGACTTACCCTCGGCGGCCAGCTCGACGGCCCGGGCGGAGGTGAAGACCACGGTGCCGGACGCCGCGCCGGGCGATGCGCCGATGCCCTTGGCGACCGGCTGGAACTCGTGGTCGAGCTGGAAGCGCGGGAACATCAGCTGGGCCAGTTGCGCGCCGTTGACCCGGTGCAGCGCCTCGTCCAGGTCGATCAGACCCTCGTCGACGAGTTGCCCGGCGATGACGAACGCGGCGGCGGCGGTGCGCTTGCCGACCCGGGTCTGCAACATCCACAGCTTGCCGCGTTCGATGGTGAACTCGATGTCGCAGAGGTCCTTGTAGTGCTCCTCAAGCCGGGCCATGATGCCGAGCAGCTCGTCGTAGGATGCCTTGTCGAGCTGCTCCAACTCCTGCAACGGCACTGTGTTGCGGATGCCGGCGACCACGTCCTCGCCCTGGGCGTTGGCCAGGTAGTCGCCGTAGATGCCCTGCGCGCCGCTGGCCGGGTCACGGGTGAACGCGACCCCGGTGCCGGAATCCGGGCCGAGGTTGCCGAAGACCATCGTCACCACGTTGACCGCGGTGCCGAGGTCGGCCGGGATGCGCTCCTGGCGGCGGTAGAGCACCGCGCGCTCGGCGTTCCACGACTCGAAGACCGCCCGGATGGCCAGGTCGAGCTGTTCGCGTGGCTGCTGCGGGAACTCCCGACCGGTGTGCTTCAAGAAGATCTTCTTGTACGCGTCGACCAGCCCACGCAGGTCGTCGGCGTCCAGATCCAGGTCGTTGTGGGTGCCCCTGGCGTGCTTGGCCTCGTCGAGCGCGTGCTCGAACTCCTCGCCCGGCACCTCGCAGACGGTCTTGCCGAACATCTGGATGAGTCGCCGGTAGGAGTCCCAGGCGAACCTGTCGTTCTGTCCCGCCTGGGCGGAGAGCCCCACCACGCTCTGGTCGTTGAGACCGACGTTGAGGACCGTCTCCATCATGCCGGGCATGGAGAACTTGGCACCGGAGCGGACGGAGACCAACAGTGGGTCCTGTGGGTCACCGAGGCGCTTGCCCATCGCGCGCTCCAGCGATTCCAGGTGTGCCTCGATCTGACCGGCGAGCCCGTCCGGCTCCCGTCCCGTCGCGAGGTACGCCTGGCACGCCTCGGTGGTGATGGTGAAGCCGGGCGGAACGGGCAGGCCCAGGTTGGTCATCTCGGCGAGGTTTGCCCCCTTGCCGCCGAGCAGCTCCTTGAGTTCCTTGTTGCCTTCGGAGAAGTCGTAGACGTACTTGTGATCGACGGTCTCTTGCGCTGCCACCAGAGCCTCCACAACACACGCGCCGGATTGACACTTAACGAAGGTTCAGTTTTCTTCTTCCCCGGGACGGACCACCGGTAATCCCGGGGTCAACGTCGATCGGTGGGCGAAGGTTAAGCGAACATCGAGTGACCTGGGACCGTTCGGTGACAATTGGCACAGCCATCACGACTATCCGTGTTCGTACCGGTTTTTGGGAACGCTTCCATGCGCACCATCACGCATCCCGGCCGAGCGTCGTACGCTTGACGCCACGCCAGCCGGTGAACCTCACTTTTGCCATAACCGACGCGAATACACCCCCGGAGTCGCCGCCGTGTCGACCACCCCCTCCCCCGGCCCCACCGCCGTCCCCGCGCCGCTGTCGGCGGAGGAACCGGACGCGGCCACGCTGGCCCGCACGGCCGAGCAGACCGCGGGCATGTTGCTCGCCCCGGCGGCCCCGCACCGGCTGACCGACGTCGTGCCCGCCCCACAGCAGGCCCGGCCCGACCCGACCGCCGACTGGGCGCTCCCGGCCGAAGCGGTCATCGTGTCCAGCGCCGACCCCGCCGCGTTCGCGGTCGCCGAGCAGCTCGCCCAGCTCCTGCGTCCGGCCACCGGCTACCCGCTGCCGGTCACCGACGCCACCACGCCGGAGCCCGCCGGTGGCATCGCGCTGGTGCTCGACGACACCGCCGACCTCGGCGCGGAGGGCTACCGCCTCGACATCGCCACCGACGGGGTACGCGTCACCGCCGCCACCGGCGCCGGCCTCTTCTACGGCGTACAGACGCTGCGCCAACTGTTGCCGGCGGCCATCGAGAGCCCCAGCCCGGTCACCGAACGCTGGGCGTTGCCCGGCGGGACCATCACCGACGCACCCCGGTTCCCCTACCGGGGCGCGATGCTCGACGTCGCGCGGCACTTCTTCGCCGTGGAGGACGTGCTGCGGGTGGTCGACCACCTGGCCCGCTACAAGCTCAACCACCTGCACCTGCACCTCACCGACGACCAGGGCTGGCGGATCGCCGTGGACTCCTGGCCGAAGCTGACCACCGTCGGCGGGACGACCGAGGTCGGCGGCGGCCCCGGCGGGCACTACACGAAGGCCGACTACCAGCGGATCGTCTCCTACGCGGCCGCCCGCCACATCACCGTCGTCCCGGAGATCGACCTCCCGGGGCACACCAACTCGGCGCTGGTCGCGTACCCGGAGCTGGCACCGGACAAGACCGCGCCGCCGCCGTACACCGGCACCGAGGTCGGCTTCAGCTACGTCGACCCGGCCGACGAGCGGACGTACGACTTCGTCGCCGACGTGCTGGGCGAGGTGGCCGCGCTCACCCCCGGCCCCTGGCTGCACATCGGCGGCGACGAGGCGTTCAAGGTGAAGGGCGAGGTCTACACCGGTTTCGTCGAGCGGGTCCAGCGCATCGTGGCCGACCTCGGCAAGACAGTCGTCGGCTGGCACCAGCTCGCGCCGGCCGCCCACCTCGACGGGCGGGTCCTGCAGTGGTGGGGCACGAACGGCGAAGACCCCACCACCGTCGACGCCGTACGCAGGGGTGCCCGGCTGATCGTCTCCCCCGGCAACCACGCCTACCTGGACATGAAGTACGCCCCGGACACCCCGATCGGGCACGACTGGGCCGGCCTCATCGACGTGCGAAAGGCGTACGACTGGGATCCGGGCATGCACGTCGCCGGCGTACCCGCCGAGGCGGTTCTCGGTGTGGAGGCCCCACTCTGGACCGAATCGGTCACCTCGCTGGCCGACATCGAACTTCTGCTCCTGCCCCGCCTCCCGGCCATCGCCGAGTTGGGCTGGTCACCCCGGGCAAGCCACGACTGGGCCGGCTTCCGCGACCGCCTGGCCAGCCAGGGCCCGCGCTGGACGACGGCCGGGATCACCTTCCACCGCGCGCCCGAGATCCCCTGGCCCACCGCACCGACCATCCCGACACAACGCACCACACCCCAAACCGACACCGCCAAGCCCTGACCCCGGCGTTCGGGTTGTCCGGTTTGACCGCTGGTGTCGGGTAGTCGGGGGCACCCCCGTGGCGGAATCGTGGGCCGGGCCGGGTCGTTATACCTGGCAGACCACCGCGACTGTCCCGGTCGTGGGGCGCGGCAGCCGCCCGGGAACACCCGGCAGGCCGCCCCGGTTACATCCCCCGCAACGCCCGA
>NZ_JAGPXY010000204.1 GCF_018070325.1 Micromonospora sp. H61 | reverse complement strand
TCCTCCGGGCTGATCGTGGCCACGATCTTCCCCGACCCGTCGATCTGCCGGATCGCCTCCTGGAGCTGCCCGTCGAGCACGGTGCGGTCCACGACCACGATCACCGAATCGAAGACCTTCTCGTCGTCCACGTGCAGCCGCGCCAGCCGGTGCGCGGTCCAGGCGATGGTGTTCGTCTTCCCCGACCCTGCCGAATGCTCGATCAAGTAGCGATGCCCCACCCCCTCCTCGCGCACCGCTGTTACAAGATTCGTCACGGCCTCCCATTGATGGAACCGAGGGAAGAGCATGCTCGTACGCCGCACCGACGTCCCGGTCGCGACATCCCACTCATCCTTGGTCTCCACGATCATCAGCCGGCCGATGATGTTGAGCCAGGCGTCCTTCTCCCAAACCCGCTCCCACAGGTACGCCGTCGCCGACCGACCGCCCTCACCCGGCGGATTCCCCGCGCCACTCTCGTGACCCATGTTGAACGGTAGGAACTGCGTCTTCTCGCCCTCCAACTTGGTGGTCATCGCGGCCAGGTCGTTGGAGACCGCAAAATGGACCAGTGCCCGATGCCCGAACGACAACAGCGGCTCCGACCGCCCGTTGGTCAGCGGGTGCCGGTTCCTGCGGTACTGGTTGATCGCCTCGTCGAGGGACTGCGTGAAGTCGGTCTTCAGCTCGACGGTGGCCACCGGTAACCCGTTGACGAAGAAGACCAAATCAATACTGCGCCGGTCAGCGGTGGAGAAATGCACCTGCCGCATCACCCGCAACCGCATCGCCGCGTACTGCTCGTTGGTGGTCGCGTTCAGGCTGGTCTCGGGCCGGAACTGCGCCATTTTCAACCGACCACTACCGATGTACTGCACCCCGTTACGTAGGATTTTCAGCGTCCCGCCACCATGTTCTAGAGGCTTGTCTAGCGCCGTGGTCAGCACGTCGAGGAACTTCGCCTGCGACCCCGCAGCCGTCAACGCCTTCTCGTACGCCGCTTGCTGGGTCTGCCTCAGCCAGGCGAACAGGTCCTCGGGGAAGAGCGCTCGCTCCCGGTCGTAGCCGGTGTCGTTCGCCGAGTACAGCCACCCGTGGGACTCCAGGGACGCGCAGATCTCGGACTCGAAGACGACCTCGTTGTGATCGGCCATCACGCCACCTCCCGGAAGTCGATCTGCCCTGTCACCGCCGCCGTGATCAACGCGGACCGCCGCTCCTTCGAGAGTTCGATGAACCGCTCGGTCTCGGCGACCAGCGCATCGACTTTCGCCGTCTGCCTGTCCAGGTATGCGGCAACGCGGCGCTGCTGCTCAATGGGAGCCGTCGGCACCCGAAGCCCCCTGATGTCGTCGAGCGCCAACTGCATCTTTGTGCCGCCCGCTGCGCCTTCGTTGAGCTGGTCCTGGCCTGTTGTGGTGAGCATGAACCAGCCGATGAACCTGGGGTCCACCTGATCGCGTTCCAAGCGGCAAAGTGCGACGTGCTGACTGACGTACGCGCCCACCCAATCGCCCTCGACCACGGCTACGGATCCTAGATATGCGGTGATCGAAAAGAGCAAATCGCCTTCCTGGAGCATCGTCCGCGACCCCTCTGTCCCGTCTGCCGGAAGGTCCACAAACTGAATGTCACCACGGATCCCGAGACTGGCTCGCGGCAGGTTCCCGATCCGGAGGAAACGCTCCCCCTGGTCCGCGTAGTAGTCGCCCCAACCA
>NZ_JAGPXY010000203.1 GCF_018070325.1 Micromonospora sp. H61 | reverse complement strand
CCATTGTGACGCCGTTCCGGTCGGAGAGATCGACCGAGCGCCACTTCCGGGCCAAAGAGTTGGCGCTGATGCCGCCGTGGGCCCAATCGAGAATCGCATCGACGTCGAGGGCTTCCATGTGCCCCCCGTCGATCGCGAAGATCGGCAGGAAATTGATCAGTTCGCCAAGCACATCACGCTGGGTGACGTCTCGGTCCGGCGAGTTGTTGGCGATCTCGGTGCCGTAGAGCGCAACCAGGCTCAGTGCACGGTTGGGGTCGAACTCGAAGACGTAGGCAGTGTGCTTCCTGATCCGGCCGTCAGCTTTCCATGGTGACTGCACGCGGAACGCGGCTTGGAAGTAGGACTCGGGCGCCCTCAGCGAGCGGAGCATGAAGATTGAGGTCCACTCGGGCACCGTGACCCCGGTCATCAGCTTGCCGCACGACAAGGTGATCGAACCGCTCTTACCCTCTTGGTCGGCGCGGATGATGGCCCTCTGCAACGGCGGCAGGGCATCGGCGCCAATTCCCGCCCTCGCCCCTGCGGCGACGTAGATTTCAAAGGAAGAGAAGAAGTGGTCACGGCGCAGCAAAGCGGCCATCGCCTCACAGGCGGCAACATCGTTCAGGTACCAAATCGAATGCCGCACCGCCTCGCTGAAATGAGCGGACTCGTAAGGGAACTTCGCAGCCCTTCTGCCGTCTATGATCCCCTCTGGGAGCTGCTTCTTGCCGCGGATTAGGTCAAGGAACGACGCGACGCGGTCGGGGTCGTCGAACACATAGCCGTTGTCGCGCTTCTTGGCTGCGAAATAAGTATTGAGGTCGAATCCGTCGAACTCATCGTCGGACGCCCACCCTCCTGCAACATCACCAATCGCGTACGTGTACATCTGCATCTGTGGCAGCAGGTTGTATGGATTGGAGCCGCGCCTGGAATCCCAGGAGCGCTTAGCCCGTTGTTCGTCGATGTATGTCCAGTTGAAGATCGCATCCTCGTCGTAGTCGCCGTTGGTGATCGCTTTAAACGGGGTGCCAGACAGATGCAGATGGAACCTCGTAGAAAGCGCGGCATCTGGCTCCACTAGTACGTCGGCGGTAGTGTCACTCTCTTGATCGAGCGCCTGCGCCACCTGCCGGGCCCGGGCTACATCGTCGGAGTCCTGCGGGTCGTACAGATCCCGCGCGGTCATGGTCGCCGCACCGAAGTGGAACTCGTCAATTACGATGCAGTCCCACTTCACCAGATACAGCGTCTCGTTACGGGGCTTCGGTCGGCCCTGTGGGTCGCGGCCGGTGGCGTCCTGGAATGAGGCGAACCACACCACCGGCGCATCGCTGTCCAGGATGACGTCTGCATCTCTGGTCGGGGTTGAGTTGTCGATGAACCTCCAGCCCGCAAAGTCGATGTGGCTGAGCAGGTCATCGCGCCACGCGCTGCGCACTGCCGGCTTGTAGGTGAGTACCAGCACACGCTGCCAACCCATCTCGCGGGCGAGTTGGTAGGTCGTGAAGGTTTTCCCAAACCGCATCTTGGCGTTCCACAGGAACTTCGGCCGGTCAGCCGCATGCGCACGAAGGTACGCTGCGGTCTGCCACACGGCGGCCCGTTGCTCATCGCGCATGGGGAAGGTTTGGATCCGGGTCGGGCTAAACGCGACACCGCGCTGCAACGAGACGACGGCGCCACGGACCTCGTCCAAGGTCGCCTCGAACCACTCGCC
>NZ_JAGPXY010000202.1 GCF_018070325.1 Micromonospora sp. H61 | reverse complement strand
GATCCGTAGTGCGCGCAGGGCTTCTTCGTTTGAGATGAGGTCGAGCAGCGGTGCGCCCGCGAACGCTGCAGCCTGGATGCCGTGCCACGCCTTGTCGACGATCAAGCCGACAACGGCTTCGGTGACGTGCGGCCGGTCGGCCTGCAGTGCCGAACCCAGGATCAGGGTTTTGACCTTGTTGGGGATGCTGTCGAAGCCTCGTCGGGTCATCTCGATCGCCTGGACCAGCCCGATGAAGAGGTCGCACCAGAAGTGGTTGGTAAGGTCGCGCTTCACGCCGGTGGTGTCCTGCGTGGCACGGTCGAGTTCCGTGACGATCTCCCGCCAGGCCCCGCGCGTCATTTCCTCGGCAAGCGCTGTCACCTGCTCGGCTGGCGTCGGGTAGGGCTCGCCGTCTTCGGGCCCCGCAGGCGGCGACGGGGCGGCAAGCCAGTCCGCGATGTCGACGCGGGCGAGGTCGGTGGTGATTTCCTGGTTGCTGCGGGTCTGCTCTAGGCGCCGCGGACGATGCTCTGTCCAGGCCAGTTTGCTCTCGAAGCGCTCCCGTCCCCCGTGACGGATCAGATAGTCGTGGTCGACGTGGTCGAGCCAACCCTGCACGCCATGCTGGCTGCCGCCGCACTGGGTGCAGAGGCAGCGGTGTCCTCGGGCTGTCTCGCAACTGGGATTGTGTCTGCCGGTGTCCATGTCGCGGCCACCTCGCTCATCCGGTTGACCCGGTTGCGGTGCTAGCGATAGCTGACTAAATGGAATTCTGTCGATACCCTACGTCACCGAGTGATCTATGCCAACGCCTGTCGATCGAGCCTGTCGGATTGCGGGCAGAACATCGCCGGTCGCAATCGGACCGGCCTTGCCGGATGGCTTGTCCGTAGTCACAACGGCGCGTACGGTCGGTCGTAGAGCTGGCGTCGTCCAGCTGTTGAACCTGCTGCTATACCGCCCAGTTGTGCGGAGCCCGATGAGTCGGCCATCGATGCCGACGGGCTAAGACCCCGCCTGCGGCAAGCCTTCGGATCCCTCCGGTTGCAGTCGTCGACAAACCCGCTGCGTGTCCCTCCACATCGGGCGTCGCCTGACTCTCCGCTGCCACCTCGCACCGGTTGAGTGCCACGACGTGCCGGTGTGCCCTCACCTGCGAAGGAGCGCCCTCATGACCTCGTACGCAATCCGCAGCTGTAGTGAGCCGCCAGTTTCGAGCCTTTGGCTCAAACAGCAGTTTCCGCACCGGGCCTGGCTCATCGCCGACCTGCGGGGTCGTATCAGTCGCGCCCCTGCCCCCATCCGCGCCTGCGCACCTGAACCGGAGCGATTCGGGCAGGCGATGGAGCGGACACTCGCCCTTGACCTCTGCGGTGCACCGCCATACCTGCAGCTGATCAAACATCTGCCTGCAGCCGGAATGCGGCGCCTGCTCACCACCGCCGGATACGCACCAAACACCGATACTCCCGACGGGCAGTGGCACAAAACCAGCGACCACATCCCCGGCGCTCGACTGTTCACGGTGGGCAGCCTGCTGCCCCACCTCGACAGGGCATTGCACGAGCTCGGTTCGGCGAACCCGGACGAGGCCCGCGAGGCGATCCAGGCCGCGTTGCGCGACCGGCGGGCCGTCAGCGCGTACGCCACCGCCGCGCGCGGCGCCCGCCCTGCCTTTGCCGGTTTCTGGGCTAGCTACACCAGCGGCTTCCGCAATGCTCTGCGCGGCTACGGACC
>NZ_JAGPXY010000201.1 GCF_018070325.1 Micromonospora sp. H61 | reverse complement strand
GCCATGGCAAGCGTCCGCCAAGCCGCCACAGCCTGATGTCCGTACTCCACGGCACCATGCCAGTCGCCGCCGTCGAACATAGCGCCGGCGAGGTTCACCAGCCGGGCCGCGCGGCGATTACCCACCTCGCCTGCGGGTAGTGCGTCATAGAGGCGGCGCGCGATGAGCAGTGCTGGCCGGACCAGATTGACGTCGCGGTTCGCGATCTGTGATTGGATCCGTTCCAGCACATCAACGGGTGCATGTTGTGCCACGAAGTCGATGACGGGCCGGGAGGCGTACCCGACCAAACCGGGTGCCCAGCGGAAAAGCTCGTATAGCAGATCTGCCGATGGCGGGTGGCGCACCCCGGACGCGGCAAGCATGGCGAGGCAGCGTCGTACGGCTTCGTCGTCGACACCGGAGTCGTCTTCGATGAGGCTGCGGACCAGCGTCGCGTCGTCCGGGTTGCGGTGCAGGTGGTGCCCGATGAAGTCCTCCGCTAGGCGATCGGGCGCTAGGGGCTCCAGGGCCTGGTTCCGCCTGGAGATCGGGTAGACGAACCGGTGAAGCTTGAGCAGGTCCCCGGACTCGACTGGTCCGTCGGCGAGTTCGGCGTGCTGTAACGCGCCCTTAGCGACTGCAGAATTGAGGAACGGGCCGAAGAGGGTCGCGATGAGGACCAGGCTCTCGAACTTGCCGGTAAGGGGCCTGCGTTCGATGGCGGCGATAGCGTTCCACTACCGCCTCTCGTGCTTGAGCAGGAAGGCGGACAGATCAGCTCGTCCCGGGGTCGCCTGTCGGGCCTGCCCTGCATACAAGGCGGCGAGGGCAGCCATGTGCAAGATCAGTGGTGAGCCGAACGCCTCGTCGTCGATATCCGGCGGGCGAATCGGCTTTGCAGTGACGCTCAACGCGGTCGAAAAGGCCCTGACCGCCTGATCGAAGGCATGCATGCGTTCTCGTCCACCGGCTGTAAGCGGTCCGAGTTCGATCGGATCCGCAAGGTCCATATCGAGTCGGTCCAGCTCGGCCTCGATTCGGTCCCAAGCGTCTGCTGGGCGACCGAGGAGCAGGATCCGGACTCGATCCGCTATCCGCTGAAGGCCGCGCACCAGGCTCGGTAGTTCTGGCGGTGGCCAGCGCTCCGCGTAGTCCACAACGGCAAGCAGGGGACGTCCCCCGTCCAACCTGCAACTGGCATCGGCGTCATTCTGGGGGCGATGGTCAACCGTTACCACGTCCCAGCCAGCGCGGGACGATGCGGCAGCGAGGTGGTGGGCAAGGCGGGTCTTGCCTTGCCCACCTGGGCCATAGACGTATACGACGGACATGCTGGTCGAGGGATCGTCGCGCCACTGCGTGAGACGTTCTTCTTCAGCAGGGCGTGGCCGGTAGGGCACCAACCGCTGAGCGGAGTCGAGCAGGTAACTCGGCCGTGCCGACGTTGCGGAGCGGGCCGCCACGTCTGGATACCTTTCGAGGTGGAAGCGCCGCTCACCGAGCTGGATATCAACGTCACCGCTGACCCGCCCAATCTGCAGGTTGTGACCACCAATCCAGGAACTGGCGACCGACTGGATCGTCGTCCGTCGCATCTCACCGATCCCGATGGATGCTGACGTCGTGGGCATAGCCGATCTGGATGTTGTCGCCCCCAATCGAGCTGCCAGCAACCACCTGGCGGGAAGAGCCACCATCTACTTGGCCGGAGGAGTCCGCGGCCGCAGACCGGCGGCGCCGACCTAG
>NZ_JAGPXY010000200.1 GCF_018070325.1 Micromonospora sp. H61 | reverse complement strand
CCCACCCCGACCCGACAACTGCACCGTCCACCCCGATCGCCGATCGGCTCCGCCAGGTCGCCGCCATCCATCAGCAGGGGTTGATCAGCGATGCCGAGTACGCCGAGCAACGCACTCGCATCCTGGGCGAGCTGTAAGCGGCTACGCGGTCACGCATGCGCGATCCGACAGGACTACCCAAAGGGGTAGACGCGTCGGCGCGCCCTCTGACGCGGTCGCAGTTCATCGCCGGCACGGCCGCCATCTTCGGCCGCGCCCCGCTCGTGCGTGCCGGGTGATCTGAAATTCTCGGCAACATCAACGGGTACGCGCGCTCGACCTCAACCCGGCTTGTTGGCGACACCGACGGTGCGTGAGACCGAAACCGCACAGGGGGCAACGGGTAGCCGGTGTCGGACTGCTCAGGCACCCTGGTGCGGCAGTGACTCGGGCAGCCTCTCCGGTACGGAGGATCGCGGGCGTGGATGACCCTCTGGCCGCAAGGCGAGCGAGGTCGGGCGAACGTCGCCGCCATAGCCGTCGTGCCGGCCGATTCCAACACAGCGGAGGACCTAAGTCCTCGCGTCGCCGTTGGCGTATTGGTGGACCACTGCCGCTGAACACCTCACCGGGACGGGGTGGACAGATGGTCGAGAATCGATGCTGTGGAAACCCTTCACCGCAGTCGAAAAATCGTGCTCGTTTCCCTCGCGGTGGTCACCGCCCTGCTACCGGTCCTCTGGATGGTCGTGGCCTCGAGTGACCTGTCAGCTGGCAATGCACCGGCAACACGGCGTTCATCAGCCATTGACATCGATGGAACCGTGTGGTTAGCGTGAGAGCGCTCTCACGCATTGATGGCTCGCATTGCTTGTCCAGGAGGAGCACTCTCGGTCGCCCCGGGCGGGAGTGTCCGTCGCCCACTCGCCGTGTCCGGCCGCGGGGTCGCCCCGGGCATGGCGTCGATCCGTCATCCCCAATGGAAAGGCGAGGCTCCCCGACATGAAGATCAGGAATGCAGGTTTCGCGGACCGAGCGCTGTCAGGCAGCCGCCGGCGCCTCATGGTCCTCCTCACCGCGGCCGTCACTGCGCTGGTCGGCAGCGTGGTCATCCAGCAGCAGCCCGCACACGCCGCGTGGAACCTCGTGTGGGCCGACGAGTTCAACGGGTCCGGCGCGCCCAGCAGCGCCAACTGGAACTACAACGTCGGCAACGGCCTCAACCCCGGCCTCAATACTTTCGACGGCTGGGGCAACGGGGAGTGGGAGTGGTACCGCCCCGAGAACTGCACACAGTCTGGCGGCAACCTCGTGATGCGCGCGAACTGGCTCACGACGCCCATCACGGTCAACGGCCGCAACTTCTACCAGACGTCGTGCCGCATGACGACGGACACGAAGAGGTCCTTCCAGTACGGCCGCATCGAGGCGCGCATGGCGCTCCCGACCGCCGCCGGCTCGTGGCCGGCTTTCTGGATGCTCGGTGACTCGTGCGACGAGACGTCCACGAGCGCCTACAACCCAGCGCAGACCTACTACGACCGCCTGCCCACCAACTGGGCCAGTTGCGGCGAGGTCGACATCATGGAACACGCGAACGCGAACGCGACCGTGACGAACAACATCTTCTGGGATCTCCGGACCGGCGTGTTCCCGTGGACAGCGGGCCAGAACGCCAACTACGTCGCGAACCCCGCCGTCAACAACGCCGCGGCCTTCCACGTCTATGCGATCGAGTGGACGGCCGCGCAGATCCGCTGGTACATCGA
>NZ_JAGPXY010000199.1 GCF_018070325.1 Micromonospora sp. H61 | reverse complement strand
CATGTGCGGCTCGCAGGTCCGTTGGATCAGCGGCCGCTCGTAGGAGCCGACGACGACCACCGCAAGGTCCGGCGCGACGAGATCGCCATGGCCAACGGGCGAGAAATGGATCCCCTCGCACAAGAGTTCGCCGTCCGACGCTCGGTAGATGCGGGAGCGGGTTAGCCGCCCGTTGCCAACGATCACGGATGGCCACGGTAGGCCGTCGAGGTCGGCTCCGATGGCAAGGAGTTGGTCACCATGCTCATTGAAGGCTATGGGTGCGCCGAAGCCAGTTGTCGCTGTGATCACCCGACCCGCACGAAGATCGATGAGCTGGATCCTGCCCCGCTCGCCTACCCGACTTGTGCCCACGACGGCGGTATTGCCATCCGGTGACACCCCTTCGAGGCGCTCGTTGGCCGTCAAGGTTCCGACGGGGACCGACGAGGCCACGCCCTGCCCCGCACGAAGCACGAGCAGCGTCCCGGCACCGCCCTCGGACGGTCTTGTCAGCAGCGCGGCGGTCATCCCATCGGCCGCGAACGCAATCCCCGCGATCTCTAATCCACCCCTGCGCGGTGTCGCGGCACTCGCCACCACACGCCACGACGGATCGCGTTGGAGCAGATAAACAACACCGGAGACGTGGGCAACCAACGCCGTTGTGCCGTTGGGGCCCACCTCAACCCCAGTGGCCGGCAACCCGTCTCTGTCCCGCCGCGCCTGGCCGGCGATGCCGTCCAACGCGATCCCCAGGTCCGCCTCCTCCACCGCCCAGAGCTGGACTCCGCGACAGTCCAACCCAATTGACCGGTTGTGCCCTTCTGCGCCACCTCCCGCGTGGTCTTGCCGGTGCAAGCACCGCGACCCGTCGAGTCCGCTAGGTATGACCGAACCGGAACGTACGAAAGAGGCTGGTCCGTGCCGGCGCACAACCACAGTGCGTTTTTCATCTGGGAGGAAGCCCGCCCAGTCCTGCGGCCCTGGGCCATCAGACGTCTCCCCCAGCACTGCGGTCGAGCCGGCCAGAGTCTCTCCCGCGTCCACCACATCGATGTTTCCAACGCTAGTGGGCACGGCGAGCAGCTCCGTCCTCGGTGCCCAGGCCAGGCCCAGGGACGTACCAGCCGTCGGCGGTACCCAAGCCCGACACGATCCGTTGGCCCGACTGAAGCACCTGGTATCCGACAGCAGCACCCCTCCGTGGAACACCAGTGACAGTATTCGGCCGCCGGTACTGCGGTAGCGGTTGATCCCAGCGCGTGGGTCGGGGCCGGAGCCTTCTGGCATCACTAGGGCCGTCTCGACCGACCGCACCCCCGCGCTATCCGAGCGGAACATGAGCCTGACGCGGCCTTCGTCGACGCGGAACCGCACCGCGCGCACCGCACTCGATCCGGTCGACCAGGCCGCGATCTGCTTGTTCCCGACGACGTCCAGGAGCCGGAGGGAACCGTCTCCACCACCCACCGCCAGAAAGCGACCGCTGCGGGACCAGGCAAGGGAGGTCGCTGTCGCGCCAAGCTGGAAGGTGACCCGTGGTACGGGTACCGCAAGGACTTGCCGGGCGGCCTCTCGCGCGTCACGGGTGGACGCCTCCTGCAATGCGGCCGCAGCGGCCTCCAGCGCCCCCCGCTCGTCGCCGGCACTTAGGGCCGTCCGAGCCCGAGTGGCCGCCTCGGCCGCGCGGCGTACTCGGCCAGCCTGCGCCGCTCGGTCGCTGGCCTCCCGGGCTTGGAACTGCCGAACCACGACGAGCGTCCCCACCGTCACCGTT
>NZ_JAGPXY010000198.1 GCF_018070325.1 Micromonospora sp. H61 | reverse complement strand
GTCCTACCTCCTGCTGTGGAGCGCCGTGTATCGCTCGACGACGCTCCACAGCAGGAGGTAGGACGCCTGGAGGCGGAAGAACTGACGCCAGAACTGAGGGCTGTCTGGCTGGGCCGGCACGACATGCGGTGCCACCTCCATGACTAGCCGCCGGACCTCGGCCAGCCCCTCCCCAAACACTGGATCGTGTCCGACCGACCATTCTGGTACTGGATCTCCAGAGACTCCGCTCTGCAGCTCCGCGCCGGCGAGAACGTTGGCATTGATGCTCCGGCCATCTTGAGTCATGGCTATGGTCGTCTTCCACCTGTACTGGGTGACTGGCTCAAAGCTGGCCACGATCTGCCAGGCCTCCTCGAGCTTGCCCGCAGGAAAGAAGAGAAGAGAGCCTTGGACACGCCCGGTAGCCGAGGGATCCAACAACGGCAGGCCGTCCCGCATTCTGATCACACCGGCTGCGGTGGCCTCAACGTGCCGGCTGACAAGCGGCTCGATCAGACTGAAAGCCAGCTCGCCGGGCCTCAGCGAGCCATAGGCAAACAGCGGCAGCTCTCGATCCTGTGGCGACCCGAGCGATGGCATTCTGCGATTATCTCTCGTGGTATCACGCGTCTGTCGCCCAGGAATGCCCGTGGGACGATCAGCGCGTCGCCAGGCACGACAAACCTCGGTCGCCACACGGCCGCCTTCAGTCAGCACCTCCGGCAGGGCGACTGTCGTCGACGTCTGTCAGCAAGCAAGATCATCTGTGGGCGTCGTGGAGACTCACAGCGTCCGCGCCGACGACGACTGCGTCATGCGCCGGGATGCCTCACAGCGCAGGTCAACCCCACTTTCCGGCGCCCAACTCGTCGGATCGGCCTGACAGAACAGGCCGCTACCGTTCACGGCACTAACACCACCTCATAAATCTCCAACCGGTTCGGTCCCACCTCGGAACCACCGCCGCACCTACCCGGTGCGCCACGCCCACCCGCCCCTCTCGGGGCCGGTCGGCGCCGCGCCGCGCGGCGACCCCAGGTCGCACCGCACCAACCCGCACCGACACCGCTCCCGCAACCGACCCACGCACCCCATTGGGCCGGTCATCTCCACGCGCCCTGACGCCCCCACCCCACAAAGGAGGACCACTCATGCCCAAGAACTCGACCCGGAAGACCACCTCGCCAGCTGTCACACCGACGGCGACGATCCGCACCATGATTGTCTGCGTGCCGGGCGACCTGCCCCGCGAGTCCCTGACCGCACACCAGCTCGACCGCAACTTCGGTGTGCAGGGCACGCTGTCGCCCCGCTTCTGGGCCAGCCCCGCTCTGCACCTGTGGCAGCGCAGCCAGATGTTCGGACTGCGCAAGGGCCGCCCGGCCTACTGCGCCGGCGGACCGGTACGGCTGCTCGACCTGACCGGCATGCGCCAAGCCGCCGGTGTCGGGGCGGGCATCCGCCACCAACTGTTCAGCCGCGCCGTGCACGGCACCCGCAGCGCCACTGCGTGGCACGTCTACGAGGCCCGCCACCTGGCGGACCCGCAGCAGTACCCGTGGGACATGGCCGTCGCGGACTTCACCCATCAGCCCCGGGTCAACGCCATCCGGATGCACAACGCCGCCACCTACGGCGCCGGGCAGATCCGCCTCAGCGAACTGGAGATGTACCAGGCCGGCTGCATGGCCTACCAGCACCACAGAGCCCTGACCGCCCTGGCGGGAGACGCGCTGATCACCGTCGAAGGGGCGAAGCTGGCCCCGGCCAGCGACGCCATGGCC
>NZ_JAGPXY010000021.1 GCF_018070325.1 Micromonospora sp. H61 | reverse complement strand
GACCCGCCACCGCGGCGGGCCGTCCGGCGCGGCCGAGTCGTAGGCGCTCAGCGTCGGCGGGTTCGGTTCGGGGTCGACGACCAGCAGCAGCGGCCCGGCGCCGAGCACTGTCGCCCGGGCGGGCACCGCCGGCCCGACCTGAGGCGTCAGGCGCGCGGGCGGGGCGGCACCGCCGAGCAGGACACAGGCCGCCACCAGCACCGCCACGCGCCACCGGCGGGACACCTGCGGCGGTGGGCGGCGCTCCTCCAGGGGCGCGCCCCGGTCGTCACCCAGCTCGATCAGCACCGACATGGGCGCCCACCCGTCCGCTCGCGCCGGCCGGTCAGCAGAGCAGGTCGAGGTGGCGGTGGGCGTCCTCGGCGATCTCCTCGTGCCGCAGCCAGCGGCGCGCCCACAGCCGGGCGGCCAACTCCGCCTGCTCGTCGCCCCACGCGGCGTGCTCGACGAGCAACGCGGTGGTCAGCGCGTACGCCAGGCGCAACGCCAGACCGCGGGCGCCCGCGAGCACCGCCGACGCGCCCGGGTCGACGGTCACCGCGGCGATGGTCTCCTCCAACTGCGCGGCGGCGGTGGCCAGGGTGTCGGCCAGCACCGGCGACAGCGGCCGCGCCAGGTCGACGGCGGCGGTCAGCCGGCTCAGCAGCGGCGCACCGGCGTCCTCCCGGGTCAGCGCGCGCAGCACGTCCAGGGCCAGCACATTTGTGGTGCCCTCCCAGATCGGCAGCACCTGGGCGTCGCGCAGCAACCGGGGCACGCCGGTGTCCTCCACGTAACCGGCCCCGCCGAAGCTCTCCACGTACTCGCTGGCGGAGCTGACGGCCAGCCGAGCGGTGGCCAGCTTCGCCAACGGCGCCACGATGCGCAGCTCGGCCGCGGCCTCCGGGTCGGCGCCGACCTCGACCCGCCCGAGCAGGGCGAAGGCGTGCCCAGCGAGGGCGAACGCGCCCGCCGCGTCGACCGCGAGGGTGCCCAGGGTGGCCCGGTGCAGAGGCGAGGACACCAGCGGGCCGCCGGCGACGTGCCGCACCTCGGCGTACGCGCGGGCGTAGGCGAGACCCCGTCGCATCCCGCCGGCCGCCGCCGCGGCGTTGTGCACCCGGGTCACCACGACCAGGGTCATCGCCCGGACCAGACCGGGCACCGCCGCGTCACCCAGCGGGAGGGCGTACGCGTCGCGCAGGCCGATCTCGGCGGTGGGCAGTGCCCGGGTGCCGAGCTTGTCCTTGAGCCGGTGCACCGTGACACCCGGCGCGGGTGCGCCCGGCGCCGCGCCGTCGGCCAGCGGTGAGTCGACCGCGTACCGGGGAACGAGGAACGGGGCGAGCACCCGGCTGCCCCGCCCGGCGCCCTCCGGCCGGGCCAGCGCCACCGCCATCGCCGCGTCGGCGGCGGAGCAGAACCACTTCTCCCCGGTCAGCCGCCACGAACCGTCCGCCGCGGGCCGGCCGAGTGTGCTGGAGCGGCCCAAGTCGGAGCCACCCTGCGACTCGGTCATCCACTGCCCGCTGGTGATCGCCGTGGCCGGGTCCGTGGAGATCAGCCGGGGCAGCCACGCGTCGCGGACCGTGGCATCGACGTCGGGCATGCTGAGCAGCGCCGCCGCCCCGTCGGCCATCGCCACCGGGCAGGAGAACGTCGCGGACTCCGGCCCGTACAGGTGCAGCAGGGCGTGTTGCACGACCCGCGCGGCGGCACCCCAGGTGCCCCGCGCGTCCGGCAGGTAGGGCAGCGCGACCACGGCGTGCCGGGCGGCGGCGGCGCGTTGCGCCTGCCAACCGGCGGAGGTGTCGATGCGGTCGATCCGGGCACCCCACGGGTCGTAGCGGACCAGCGTCGGCGGGTGCGCCTCCGCGTCGGCGTGCGCCGCGCGCAGTGGCCCGGTCACATCGGCGGCCAGGTCCGCGAGACGACCCTTCGCGGCGGCGTGCCCGCCCGGGCCGAGGTGACGCTCCAGCCAGGACCGCAGCAGGCCATCGCCGGCGTACGGGTCGACGGGGGGTGGTACCGGCTGCACGAAGCGGCTCATCGATCGGCTCCTGGCACTGCTCGGGGGTGTGCGCCGACGGTAGACGATGCGGGGCCGCCGCGAACAGGGCACGCCCGCCCATCGGGCGCACCCAGTTTCCGGCTTGTCGCCCGTCGGTGCGAGCGTGTTCTCTACGGTCGGTAGTCGTGGGTGCGGGCCAGTCGTGGAGCCGACCGGCCCGGCGTCACCGCCCGATGCGCACCGGGTTGGCGTTCGCCGGGTTCGGTGTGGCGCTGTGCTGCGTGGGGGTGGCCGGGTTGGGCGCCTGGAACCTGCAGACCGTCCGGCAGGCCGCCGGCCCGATCCGGGAGACCGCCGACGGTTTCCTCAGCGAGGTGGCCCTCGGCGACAGCGACCGGGCGTACGAGCGGCTCTGCGAGGACGCGCGCAGCCGGTGGAGCGCGATCGGCTTCACCAGTTGGGTGCGGACACCACCGATGGTCACCGACTACGAGATCACCGACGTGTCGGTCGCCACCCGCAGCGGCCGACCGCACGGCACGGTGACAGTGAAGGTGACCCGCAGCGGCGGGCTCAGCGAGGAACGTCGCCTGCCGGTCGTCCGTGAGGACGGAAACTGGCGGGTGTGCGGTGACCCCTTCTAGGCCCCCGGTCGCCGCCCCGACACGCCCACAGCTGCTGCGCCCACGCGAGGGGGTGCAGCCGACCACCTCGACGGAACTCTTCTTCGACCTCGTCTTCATCTTCAGCATCACCCAGTTGTCGCACTACCTGCTCGCGCACCTGGACTGGCGGGGCGCGGGGCGTACCGGCCTGTTGCTGGCGCTGGTGTGGCTCGTCTGGGTCTACACCACCTGGTTGACCAACTGGCTGCAACCGGACCAGGGGCCGGTGCGGACGATGCTGATCGGGGTGGGGCTGGGCAGCCTGCTGTTGTCGGCGACGATCCCGGAGGCGTTCGGTGCGACCGGCCTGCTCTTCGCGCTGGTCTACGTCACCGTGCAGGTGGGCCGCACCCTGTTCGCGTTGTGGGCGGTGCAGGGCAGCCCGTGGTTGGTGGCCGGATTTCAGCAGTCGCTGCCATGGATCACCGGGACGTCGGTGCTCGTGGTCATCGGTGGCCTGGTCGGCGGTGCCGCCCGGGACGCGGTGTGGACGGCGGTGATCGTGATCGAGGTGGTCGGCCTGTCGATCGGCTATCCGCTGCCACGACGGGGACGCAGCCGACCCGAGCGGTGGATGGTGGAGGGTGGGCACCTGGCCGAACGGTGCGCGGCGTTCGTCCTGATCGCGCTGGGGGAGTCGATCCTGGTCACCGGCAGCACCCTCACGTCGCACGTGGACCTGGTGACGTCCGGGGCGTTCCTGCTGGCGTTCGGCGGTTCGGTGGCGCTGTGGTGGGTGTACTTCGCCCGCTCGGCCCCGGCCGCCACGGAGTTCATCGCCCAGGCCGGGGAGCGCACCGGCGCGTTGAGCCGGGTCGCGTTCAACTTCCTGCACCCGGTGATCGTCGCCGGTGTCGTCGTCACGTCGGCGGCCGACGAGCGGTTGCTGCGGGAGCCCGGCGCGCCGGTCGCCACTGTCGACGTGCTGCTCACCCTGGGTGGTCCCGCGCTGTTCCTGGCCGGGCACGCCGCCTACAAGGCGCTGTTGTGGCGGACCCTGCCGATCAGCCGGGTCACGGCGGTGGCGGTCCTGCTGGCGCTGATGCCGGTAGGTGTGGTGCTGGAGGCACCCGTCGCGGTGTGCGCCGCTGTGGCGTTGGCGGTGACTGTCGCCGTGATCCTGACCGACCGGTTCCGGTCACCGGCGGCCGCGCGGTGACCGGCGCGTCTTTCGGGCAGCGAACCACTGGCAGGGTGATGGGTTGTCCGCTCAGTCGCGGGGGCCGAGGTCGCCGCTGCGGTAGTGCCGGCGGCAGAGCACCTGGTAGCGCACCTCGGCGGTGTCGACGGTGTCGCCGATGACGACCTGGGCGCCCTCACGGACGACCCGCCCGTCGACGACGCGGGCGTTGAGCAGCCCTTCGCGGCCGCACCAGCAGAGCACCTCGACCTGGATGCGGGCCACCTCGTCGGCCAGCTCGAACAGGCGTTGCGCGGCGGGGAACATCCGCGAGCGGAAGTCGGTGGCCAGGCCGAACGCGAACACGTCGACGTCGTAGCTGTCGACCAGCTCGGCCATCTGCTCGACGTGCTCGACGGTGTAGAAGCACGCCTCGTCGCAGATCAGATAGTCGACGCGTACCCCGTCGGCCCACCGGCCCCGCACCAGGGCCCGCAGGTCCAGGTCGTCGGTGACCTCGATGGCCTCGTGGGCCAGGCCGATGCGGGTGGTGACCTGCGGTCCCAGCGACCGGTCGATGCGGGTGGTGACCAGCCCGCGCCGGCCCTGCCGGGCGTGGTTGTAGTTCATCTGCAACGCCATCGTGGACTTGCCGCAGTCCATCGGCCCCCAGAAGAACTTCAACGCCGCCGCGTGCACCGGACGCCCGTCGAGCCCGCGCGCGGCCGCGCACCCGGCCGGGGCGTGTGGCTGGCCGGGGAACGGGTGGGCCAGGCAGGTCGGGGCGGTGGCGGCGTCGTCGGTCACGGTCGGGCAGCCTAGCCCATTGACCGGCCCGGATCGGTCGGGCGCGGGACCCGTGCTCAGAGCACCCGCGGTGGGGTGTTGCCCGCGGCCACGATGGCACGGCGGATCGGCACGGCGGCGAGGAGCAGGAACCCGACCACGAAGAAGATCAGCAGTGAGACCAGGCCCACCCGGTACGAGGCGGTGAGTTGGAACACCAGGCCGAAGGCGAGCGGGCCGAGCCAGCTGGTGCCCTTGTCGCTGATCTCGTAGAAGCCGTAGTACTCGCCCTCCTTCCCGGCCGGGATGAGCTGGCTGAACAGCGACCGGCTCAGCGCCTGGCTGCCGCCGAGGACCAGGCCGATGGCCGCGCCGAGGACCATGAACGGCACCGGTGCCTCGGCCGGCAGCCGGAACGCGCCGATGATCACACCGGTCCAGAGGACCAGGCTGAGCAGCACTGTCTTCCAGGCGCCGATGCGTCGGGCCAACGCGCCGAGGCCCAACGCGCCTCCGAAGGCGAGGAACTGCACCAGCAGGATGGTGATGATCAGGGTGCTCTGGTCCAGCCGCAGCTCCTCGGTGCCGTACTGGCTGGCCAGGGTGATGACGGTCTGGATGCCGTCGTTGTAGACCAGGAACGCCAGCAGGAAGAACAGCGTCAACGGGTACGCCTTGATCTCCCGCAGGGTGTGGCCCAGCTGCCGGAACCCGTCGGTGAGCACGTTGCCCCGCCGGGCCAGCGCCGCCGCCCTGCTGGGGCGTTCCCGCAGCCAGCGCAGCGGCACCAGGGTGAACACCGCCCACCACACCCCGGCGGAGACGATCGACCAGCGGGCCAGGTCCAGGGTGCGCTGCGGGTTGTCGTCCTCGCTGAACAGGGTGACCGCGACCAGGTTGAACGCCAGTAGCAGACCACCGCCCAGGTAGCCCAGCGCCCAACCGCGGCTGGAGATGCCGTCGCGTTCGTCGGGTCCGCCGAGCTGCGGCAGGAACGAGTTGTAGACCACGACGGCCGCGCCGAAGGAGATGTTGGCGACCAGGAAGAGCGCCCCGCCGAGCAGGTAGCGGTCACCGGTGACGAAGATCATCGCGATGGTCGCGCCGGCGCCGGTGAACGCGGCGCCGCCGAGCAGCCGCTTCTTGTGCTCCGACCGGTCGGCGATCGCCCCGATCACCGGCAGCACGAACACGGTGAGGAACACCGACAGCGAGATCAGGTACGGGTAGTAGGACCCGGCCGCCACCCGGATACCCAGCGGGTACACGTACCCGTCGCAGGTGTCCGCGCCCAACTCGCACCCGGCGGCCAACTCGGCGACGGTGGTGATGAACGGGCCCAGGAACACCGTGATGACTGTGGTCTGGAACGCGGAGTTGGCCCAGTCGTAGATGTACCAGCCGCGCCGCTCCCGGCGAGTGCTCGCCGGAGGCAAGGTGTCGTCCACCGTGGGGGTCACGGTCTCGGCCATCGGGGGTCCTTCGATCCTCAGGCGGCCCAGTGGCCGCGGCTGCGGTAGACGTCGCGCAGCACGCCGACGTGATCGGTCATGATGCCATCCACGCCACGATCCAGTAACTCGTGCATCTGGGCGGGTTCGTCGATCGTCCAGACGTGCACCTGCAGGCCGATGCGGTGGCAGTAGTCGAGGAACCGGCGGTCCACCACCGGCACCCGCCCGTAGCGCGGCGGCACCTGCGCGGCGACCACCGACGGCGGCAGCCGCAGTGGCCGCCCGTGCAGGGAGGCCAGCCGCAGCCGGGCGACGCCGCGCATGCCGAGGCTGGTGGCGACCCGGCCGTCGGTGAGCGCGCGCAGCCGGGTCAGCCGGGCGTCGCTGAACGAGGCGAGCAGCACCCGGTCGCCGGCGCCGGCCCGGGTCACTGTCGCGACCGTCGGTTCGACGCCGCCGTCGGCCTTCACGTCGATGTTGAAGCGGACCTGCGGCCACGCCCCCAACACCTCGTCGAGCCGGGGTACGACGGCAGCGCCGCCGACGCGTACCGAGGCGAGGTCGGCCCAGCTCATCTCGGCGATGCGCCCCGCCTCACCGGTGACCCGGAGCAGCGTCGGGTCGTGGAAGATCACCGCCACGCCGTCCGCTGTGGCGTGCACGTCGGTCTCCACGTACCGGTAGCCCAGCCCGACGGCCCGGGCGAACGCCTCGATGGTGTTCTCGTCGCCCTCGGCGGCGCCGCCACGGTGGGCGAACGCCAGCGGCGCGGGCGCGTCGAGGTAGCCGAATCGGGTCAACACGCGACGCAGTATGCCTGCGGTTGGTGGCCGGCGGGTGGCCGGCGGGGAGATTCCCTTGATCACCGGCTGCCCCCGTGCGGTGGCCTGCCGGCGTGAAGGGGTGCACAGGCCACAGGCCGTCCCCTTTGCTCTGCACCCCGATTCGCACCGGTCGCAGACCGTAGCCGTCGCACCCGCGGGTGCAGAGCAAAGGACAACCCGGCCATCACTCGCCCCAGCCGCCCCTCAGACACAGCAGCAGGGACGGTGAGTGATCACACTGGAAGCAGCGGACCGCACGCGCCGTGGTGGCTCAGTTCGACCGGCGGCGGTGGGTGCGACTGGGGTCGCTCGGGCGGCCGGGGTCGACGTGGCGCGGCACGTCCGGCTCGTCGGGGCGCAGCGGGGCGAGGGTGTCGGTGAGCGCGTCGATGATCCGGTCGGTGGCCCGGCGGGCCGCGCCGGGGTTGGCCGCCGCCGTTTCGCCCAGGTCGACGGGGGTGCCGAAGTGCACCCGGATCACCGGTCGACGCCACAGCGAGCGGGCGATGCCACGCAGCATTCCGCGCGGCGCCTGGTAGGGCAGTACCTCGTGCGAGCCCCACTGGGCGACCGGGACGACCGGGGCGCCGCAGGCCAGGGCGAGGCGGGCGGCGCCGGTCTTGCCGCGTTCGGGCCACAGGCCGGGGTCCAGGCCGATGCGTCCCTCCGGGTAGATGAGGATCACCGAGCCGCGCGCGACGGCAGTGGCGGCGTCGTCGAGGGCCCGGTGCACGGCGCTGGTGCCCCGGTCGACGCGGATGTGCCCGGCGTGGCGCATGGCGGCGCCGAACATGGGGACGCGAAACAGCCCGGCGGTCGCCATGATGCGCGGGGCGACGCCACGGGTCCGGCAGGCGGCGGCCATGACCACCGGGTCGAACGGGCTGATGTGGTTGGCGGCCAGCACCAGCGGGCCGCGACGCAGGTACGCCGGGACGTCGCCGGTGACCTCGAGGCGGGCGAGCAGGCCGACCAGGCCCCGGGCCAGCAGCAGGGCTGCGCGCCAGATCAGCGGCGGCCGCCAGGTGGTGTGTGCGGTGTTCATCAGCGCGCCATCGTCGCACGCGGCGGCGGGGCCGCGAGGGCGGGTCGGGTGATCAGGGTCATTGGTCCCGGGAGGGTGCGGGCCGTCCAACCTTCTACGACGAGCAGTAGTATTTACTACGTCTCGTAGTACGGATGGCTGGGGGTTTTCAGGTGGACGCGTTGGACGTTGCCCGCTGGCAGTTCGGTGTCACCACCGTCTACCACTTTCTCTTCGTGCCGCTGACCATCGGCCTCTCCGTGCTGGTAGCCATCCTGCAGACCATGTGGCACCGCACCGGCAACGAGCGCTACCTCAAGCTCACCAAGTTCTACGGCAAGCTGTTCCTGATCAACTTCGCCATGGGCGTGGTCACCGGCATCGTGCAGGAGTTCCAGTTCGGCATGAACTGGAGCGACTACTCCCGCTTCGTCGGGGACGTCTTCGGCGCACCCCTGGCCATCGAGGCGCTCGTCGCGTTCTTCCTCGAATCCACCTTCATCGGCCTGTGGATCTTCGGCTGGGACCGACTGCCCAAGCGGGCGCACCTGGCCAGCATCTGGGCCGCCGCGATCGGCACCAACCTCAGCGCGTACTTCATCCTCGCGGCGAACTCGTTCATGCAGAACCCGGTCGGCTACCGGATCAACCCCGACAGCGGGCGCGCCGAGTTGACCGACTTCCCGGCCGTGCTGACCAACAAGGTCGCCCTGATCACCTTCCCGCACACCCTGGCCGGCTCGTTCCTGGTCGCCGGGTCGCTGATCGTCGCGGTCGGCCTGTGGCACGTCATCCGCAACCGCGACTCCGCCGACGCCGGCGCGTACCGCTTCGCCACCAAGTTCGGCTCCTGGGTGGTCCTGGTCGCCTCCGCGGCCGTGCTGTTCACCGGCGACATCCAGGGCAAGATCATGACGGACGTGCAGCCGATGAAGATGGCCGCCGCCGAGGGCCTCTACACCACCGAGAGCCCCGCCTCGTTCTCCGTGCTCACCATCGGCAGCCTGGACGGCAGCCGCGAGGTGTTCGCCATCAAGATCCCGTACCTGCTGTCCTACCTGGGCACCGGCGACCCGAACGGCACCGTGCACGGCATCAACGACCTCCAGGCCCAGTACGCCACCCAGTACGGCGCGGGCAGCTACACCCCGATCATCCCGGTCACCTACTGGAGCTTCCGCTTCATGATCGCCTTCGGGATGGCGGCCGGCGCGATCGCCCTGCTGGTGCTCTGGAGTCAGCGCAAGGGCCGCACCCCGAGCAGCAAGTGGCTGCTGCGCGCCGGGCTGGCCATGCCGGTGCTGCCGTTGCTGGCCAACTCCTTCGGCTGGATCTTCACCGAGATGGGCCGTCAGCCGTGGATCGTCTTCGGCGAGATGCTCACCCGCAACGGGGTGTCCCGCAGCGTCTCGCTGGCCGAGGTGCTCACCTCGTTCACCGCCTTCACGCTGATCTACGCCACCCTCGCCGTGATCGAGGTCAAGCTGCTGCTGCGCTACGCCAAGGCCGGCGTGCCGGACGTCAGCGAGCAACCCCCCACCGACGACACCGACGACGCCGAGCGCCCGCTCGCCTTCGCCTACTGATCCCGGAGCCCATCGTGGAACTGACCACCATCTGGTTTCTCCTCGTCGCCGTGCTGTTCACCGGGTACTTCATCCTGGAGGGCTTCGACTTCGGCGTCGGCATGCTGCTGCCCGTGCTCGGCCGCGACGACCGGGAGCGCCGCGTCCTGATCAACACCATCGGCCCGGTCTGGGACGGCAACGAGGTGTGGCTGATCACCGCCGGTGGCGCCATGTTCGCCGCGTTCCCCGAGTGGTACGCCACCCTCTTCTCCGGCTTCTACCTGCCGCTGCTGCTGATCCTGCTGGCCCTGATCGCCCGGGGGGTCGCCTTCGAGTATCGGCACAAGCGCCCCGAGGCGTCCTGGAAGCGCCGGTGGGACGCGGCGATCGTGGTCGGCTCGCTGCTGCCGGCGATCCTGTGGGGCGTCGCCTTCGCCAACATCCTGCGCGGCGTGCCACTGGACGCCGACCACGAGTACGTCGGCGGCCTGCTGAACCTGCTCAACCCGTACGCCCTGCTGGGCGGCGCGACCACCCTCGCGCTGTTCCTCACCCACGGCGCGGTGTTCCTCGCCCTGAAGACCACCGGCGACATCCGCGAGCGCGCGGGCGCGCTCGCCGTGCGCCTGGGTGTGGGCGCCGCCGTGCTCGCGGTCGGGTTCCTGACCTGGACGTTGAGCATCCGCTCCAGCGCGGCCGCCGTCGTGCTCGCCGTCGGCGCGGCCCTCGCCCTGCTCGGCGCTCTGGCCGCCGCCCGGGTACGCCGGGAGGGATGGGCGTTCACCGGCACCGCCGTGGCGATCGGTCTGGCCGTGGCGACCCTGTTCGCGGCGCTGTTCCCGAACGTGCTGCCCTCCACCCTGGACGCGGCCGGCACGCTGACGGCCACCAACGCCGCGTCCACCCCGTACACCCTGAAGATCATGACCTGGGTGGCGGTGATCTTCACTCCGGTGGTGCTCGCCTACCAGGGCTGGACCTACTGGGTGTTCCGCAAGCGCATCGGCGTAGCCAACATCCCGCAGCACTGACCAACGCGGTGTCGCACCCGACACCCCGCCGATCTTGCAGTTTTGGTCGCCGTGATGCGTGGAATGCCCCGTATGCCGCGACAGAAACTGCAAGATCGCGTGGCGGGTTGATCATGGTGCGGTAAATCGGCTGTTGGTGCGGAGCGGCCTCGCTACGGTGTGCCGATGCCCGCCACTGTGCACGTACGCGAACTCACCGCCGACGACCTCGACGCCGCCTGGGAGTTGGGCCGGTTCGCGTTCGGCTCCGACCCGCAGCGGCCCGCGCAGACCACCGCCACGCCCGCCGGCCTGACCCGGTACGGCGCGTTCGACGACGCCGGTCGGCTCGTGGGCAAGGCAGTCGACCTGCACCACGACCAGTGGTGGTCGGGCCGGGCGGTGTCGGCCGCCGACGTGGCCGGGGTGGCGGTCGCTCCCGAGGCCCGTGGTCGGGGCGTGGCTCGGGCCCTGCTCACCGCCCTGCTGCAGGGCGCGCGCGAGCGTGGGGCGGCGGTCAGCGCGCTCTACCCGACCGTCGCCGCCCCGTACCGGGCCTGCGGGTGGGAGGCCGCCGGTGTGCTGCGTACCGTCGATCTGGCCACCGCCGCGTTGCCCCGGCACCGGCCCTGCCCGGATCTGGTGGTGCGGGCCGGCACGGTGGCCGACCTGCCCGCCGTCACCGACCTGTACGAGCGGGTCACCCGGCACCGCAACGGCATGCTGACCCGCCGGGGTGAGCTGTACGACTTCTTCGCCGCCGACCGCGGTCTGCCCGGCGACGGTCTCACCCTCGTCGAGCGCGACGGCGACCTGGTCGGCTACGCCACCTGGCAGCGGGGCCGGGGCTACGGCGCCGACTCCGTGCTCACCGTCGACGAGGCCCTGGCCGTCACCCCCGAGGCCGCCCGGGAGATCGTCGGGGTGCTCGGCAGTTGGGCAAGCGTCGCGCCCACAGTGCGGCTGTGCCCCCTCGACGGCGACGCCGTCAGCCCTCACCTGCCGTTGGAGTCGGCCCGCGACCACGAGCGGGACCTGTGGATGCACCGACCGGTCGACGTCGTCCGCGCGGTGAGCGCGCGGGGGTGGCCCGTCCACGCCCGGGGCGTCGTCGACTTCGGCCTCACCGACGCGCTCGCCGAGTGGAACACCGGTACCTGGCGGTTGACCGTCGCCGACGGCGCGGCCGAGCTGACCCGGGTCGACGGCGAGGCCGACCTGCGGTTGGACGTGCGCGGTTTCGCCCTGCTCTACGCCGGGGCGGCGCAGGCGCGCTCGGTCGCGCAGGCCGGCCTGTTGCATGGTGCCGGTGACGCCGACCCGGCCGCCCTGGACCTGCTGGGCGTCGGCGGCCCGGCGCAGCTACTCGACTACTTCTGACCGGCCGGACCCGGCACGTGGGCCGCTGACAGGTTGGCCGGGTCCGGCCCGGCGCGCGGGGCAGGACCGGACCCGCGCACCGTCGCGCTCTTGCCCGTCAGGTCGGGGTCGCGGCCAGTTCGGCATTGGCGCGCTGGGTGACCAGGGACAGCGCGCGGGCGGCGGCGCTCGCCTCGTTGGCGGGGATGTCCGCGTAGAGGCGCGCGCTGATGTTCGCGACGGCGTCGGCGATGCGGGCCTGCACGGCGTGACCAGCGTCGGTGAGCCGTAGCCGTGGGGCGTCGGCGTCGTGGTCGGCCTGGGCGAGGTTCGCGTCGACGAGGGTGGTGAGCACCCGTTGCACTTCCTGCTCGTCGACCTTGAGGGTGCTGGTGATCCGGTGCGTGAAGTGAGCGCGTTCGGTCGGGCCGTTGGCGAGGACATTGAGGGCGAGCAACTGGTTGAACTCGACGCCGAGGGCAGCGGTGGCCCGTTCGAGCAGGGCCCGGGTGGCGTAGTGGGCCTGGCCGATGACCTGGCCGTTGAGGGTGGGGATGGTGGACATGACGCCTCCTTCGACACGTTGGCAGAACCAACGTTGGTCTCACCAACGTAACATCCGATCGTGGGTCGCGCCAACGATCCCTGGTAGACTGCGCCACATGGACAACGCGGCCCCGCAGTCACCCGCCGGGCTCAGCACCACCCCGAGCTGGCTGCTCAACCAGACCGCCGGTCACGCCGCCCGCCTGCTCAGCGAGGGCCTCGCCGCGCACGACCTGCGCGGCTACCACTACCGCCTGCTCGCCACCCTGGCCGAGGACGGGCCTGCGAGCCAGGCCGACCTCGGCCGGCGCTGCGGCATCGACCGCAGCGACGTGGTGGCCGCCATCAACGACCTGGCCGGCCGAGGGCTCGTGGTGCGTGCCCCCGACCCGGCCGATCGCCGCCGCAACGTCATCAGCGCCACCGACGCCGGCGCCGACGAGGCCCGCCGGATGGGCGCGACCCTCGAGCGCGTCCAAGCCGACCTGCTGGCCCCGCTGTCCGCCACCGAGCGCGAGCAGCTGACGCGACTGCTCACCCGACTGCTGCGCCACCACAGCCGGAACTGACCCGCCTCAGCGAGCCTCGCGCAGCTCCGCCAGCCGCGCCTCGATCTCGGCCAGCTCGGCGCGCAGCTTCTCGGCCTGCTGTTCCGCCTCGGCCCGCTCGGTGCCGAGGATCTGCTCCACCGCCTCCTGCACCCCCGGCACGTCGACCAGGGCCACCATCTTCAACGCCTCCGCCGGCTTCACCACGTACGGCTTCGCCAGGGCCTTGCTGCCCTGCTGCGCGGCGACGGTCCACTCACCGTCGGCGTACGCCAAGGTCACGGTGAGGCCCGCGGGGCCCTTCGGCTTGACGGCCTTGACCGCCCGCCGCGCCGGCGGCTTCTCCGTCTGCTCCACCTTCGGCTCCTCCTGTCGCTGCGCGGGCACCCGCGGCGTGTCCAAAACGAACTCCGGCGCGGCCACCGCTGGCGGCTCGGGCTCGGGCTCCGGCTTCGGCTCCACCACCCGACGGGTGACGCCCTTGGGCGCCACGGCCAGGTCGGCGGGGGAGAACGGCAACTCGTCGCGACCGAAGCGCACCACCACGAACTCGTCGGACACCTCCGGGTCGGTCAGCTCGATCACCTGACCGACCTGACCGGCGATCTGCCCCGCCGACGCGGTGAACACCACCCGTGGTTTACGCCCGGCCGCCAACGACTCCCGGATGCTCTGCACCTCGCTAGTGGACAAACCCTGGCCGGCATCCATCACAACCCTCTTCCGTACACCTGTTTGATTGCTGTCTTGATAGCAGCCGACTGCGACACCCGCCGCACCGGGCTCACACCTCGCTCAGCCGCCCAGCGCCCGCAGCGCCCGGTCCGCGTGCTCGTTCATGCTGACCTCGCTGTGGATCACCTCGATGACCCGCTGGTCAGCGCCGATGACGAACGTCATGCGCTTCATGCTCAACGGCCCCAACGGCACCCGCCGCTTGACGCCGAACTGCTGCGCCACCGCGCCGTCGGCGTCCGACAACAGCGGATAGTCGAAGCCGTGCAGCTTCGAGAACTCGGCCTGCTTCGCCACCGGGTCGCGGCTGATGCCCACCCGCGTCGCGCCCAACGCCGTGAACTCCGCCGCGAGGTCGCGGAAGTGGCAGCTCTCCGCCGTGCACCCCCGGGTCATCGCCGCCGGGTAGAAGAACAGCACCACCGGCCCGGCCGCCAACAACTCCGACAGCCGCCGCGGCGTGCCCGTCTCATCCGGCAGCTCGAAATCCTGCACCACGTCGCCGACACCCACACCCGCCACCGCACACCTCCATCGTCTGATCGACAGCGCGGTGAGCGTAAGCGATCACGCCCAGAGCGCCGCCACCTCGTCGGCCTGGGTCCGCCCGGCCCGCGTCGCGGCGCACCGGGCCGGGTCCAGCGCATTGCGGCCGATCGCCGTGCGCGCCGCCGCGTCCGGCGTCAGCACCACCACCCGCGACCCGGCCGCCCGCAAGGCGCCCACCTGCGCCGACAGCCGTGGCATCGGCCCGAACGCCGTCGACGTCGGCGCGAGCACCAGCACCCTGCGCGCGTGCGCCGCCAGGTCCGCGTTCACAGTCGAGCACATCCGATCGTCGACGAAGCGGCGCGCGCCGATCGTCACCGGGTCCTCTGGACGACCGACCCGCGCCGGTCACGGTAGCGTCGGCACGACCATCGCGCAGCCGTCAGACTCCCCGGGAGGCAACAGTGGCACCCGTCACCGTCATCACCGGCGGCGGCCGGGGCATCGGCGCGGCCACCGCCCGCCGGCTCGCCGCCGCCGGTCACCACGTCGCCCTGTGCTACCGCCGCGACGAGGCCGCCGCCACCGCCGTCCTGGCCGACGTGCGGGCCGCCGGCGCACAGGCCGTCGCGGTACGCGCCGACACCACCGACCCCGAGCAGGTGCACGCCCTGTTCGACGCGGCCGCGCAGCTCGGCCCGCTCACCGGCCTGGTCAACAACGCCGGCGTCACCAGCCTGATCGGGCCGTTCACCGAGCTGCGCGTCGAGGATCTGCGCCGGGTCGTCGACGTCAACCTCGTCGGCTACGTCCTCTGCGCCCAACAGGCCGCCCGGCGGCTCACCGACGGCGGGGCGATCGTCAACGTCTCCTCGGCGGCCGCGACCCTCGGCAGCCCGGGGGAGTACGTGCACTACGCCGCCGTGAAGGCCGCCACCGACACCCTCACCGTCGGCCTGGCCAAGGAACTCGCCCCGAAGGGCATCCGGGTCAACGCCGTGGCCCCCGGCATCGTGCGCACCGACATCCACGCCGACTCCGGGGTGCCCGACCGTGCCGACTCCGCCGTCGGTCGCATCCCCCTGGGCCGTGCCGGCGAACCCGACGAGATCGCCGCCGCCATCGCCTGGCTGCTCGGCCCGGACGCCTCGTACGCCACCGGGACCGTGCTGCGCGTCTCCGGCGGCCTCTGACCACGCGTCCACCCGGCCGAAGACCGCCGGGCGTTCACGCGGTCGGAGACCGCCGGATCCGGCTCAGTGGGTGAACAGCTTCGCCGCGGTGACGGCGGTCTGGGCGACTCCGTAGCCGAGCAGCGCCGCCACCACCAACCAGGAGATCCACAACCGGGCCTGCTGCCCGGGTCGGCTGTCCGCACTCATCGCGTACCACTCCTCTGCGCCGTCGTGTCCTCGTCCACGTCCCGATCCGCGTTCTCATCCGCGCCCTGTTGCGCGTTCTGCTCCGTCGACGGTTCGTGGTAGCGCTGCGGCACCGGCCGCACCAGCAGGTTCGCCACGAAGCCCACGGCCAGCACAGCCACCATCGTGAACAGCGCCGGCCGGTACGCCGCGGCCGTCAGTGAGCCCGGCTCGCCCTGCGCGTCGAGGAACCCGTTGACGATCAGCGGACCGGCGATCCCCGCCGCCGACCACGCGGTCAGCAGCCGACCGTGGATCGCGCCGACCTGGAAGGTGCCGAACAGGTCCCGCAGGTACGCCGGCACTGTCGCGAAGCCACCGCCGTAGAACGACAGGATCACGCAGGCCAACAGCACGAACAGGGCCGTCGAGGTCTGCCCGACGAGCGCCAGCAGCGCGTAGAGCACCATGCCGACGCCCAGGTACACCAGGTAGATCGGTTTGCGGCCGATGACGTCCGAAGTGGACGACCACACGAACCGGCCGGCCATGTTGAACAGCGACAGCAGACCCACGAACCCGCCGGCCGCCGCGACGGTCACCGCCGAGGTGCCGTTGTCGCGGAAGAAGTCCTGGATCATCGGGCTGGCCTGCTCGAGGATGCCGATGCCGGCGGTCACGTTGCAGAACAGCACCACCCACAGCAGCCAGAACGAGCGGGTCTTCACCGCGTTCGCCGCCGACACGTTCGCCGTGGTGACCAGCGGCTTCGCCGCCACGCTCGCCGGGTCGAAGCCGGCCGGCCGCCAGTCCGGCGCCGGCACCCGCACGTTCGCCACCCCGAACATCATGATCACGAAGTAGCCCAGGCCGAGGGTCACGAACAGCCACACCAGGGCGCTGCCCGACGCCGTCGACCCCGCGTTGGCCGGGTCGTAGCCGGGGTCGTAGAACGACAACAGTTGCCGCGACAGGGGAGAGGCGACCATCGCCCCACCACCGAAGCCCATGATCGCCAACCCGGTGGCCAGCCCCGGCCGGTCCGGGAACCACTTGATCAGCGTGGAGACGGGGGAGATGTAGCCGATGCCCAGCCCGATGCCGCCGAGCAGCCCGTAGCCCAGATACAGCAGCCACAGCTGCTTCGTGGCGATGCCCAGCGAGCCCACCAGGAAACCCGCCGCCCAGAAACAGGCCGAGACGAACATGGCCTTACGCGGCCCGTTCGCCTCCACCCAGGTCCCGGCGACCGCGGCGGACAACCCGAGCATCACGATCGCGATGCTGAAGATCACCCCGATCGCCGTCTGGCTGGTGTCGAAGTGGGCGATCAGGGAGTTCTTGTAGACGCTGGTCGCGTAGACCTGACCGATGCAGAGGTGGATGGCCAACGCCGCCGGGGGGATGAGCCACCGGCTGTAGCCGGGCGGCGCGACGGTGTGCCGACGATCGAGTGCGGAAAGCATGCGCTGCTTCCTCTCCGACGAGGACGAGAAACGTCGCACCCAACGTGCCCGCAGCACTCGTAAGCGGCAAACCTCACCGTCGCCGGACGGTCGTCTCGCTGAGCTGAGCGGTCAGTCAGCGTCCGCGCGGCACGCTCCGTCAGGGAGCCGCCGGCGGCTCAGGCCGCGGCTACCGCAGGTCCGGAAGGTGCCAGCCGCCGGCCAGCGCCTCGGCGTCCGCCGGACCCCAGCTGCTCTTCTCGTACGACTGCACCGCCGTCGGCAGATCCAGGATCGGCTCGACGATGCGCCACTCCTGCTCGATCGTCTCGGCACGCGCGAAGCGCAGGTGCTGCCCGTCCATCGCGTCGTCGAGCAGCCGCTCGTACGCCTCCTGCCGGCGACCGAGGGCCGAGCCGAAGTCGACGGACAGATCCACCGGACGGCTCGCCACCTCGGCACCCGGGCTCTTCGCCTGGATCGACATGGTGATGCCGTCGCCACGCCCCAGGCGGAACCGCAGCAGGTTCGCGGCCCTCGCCGTGCCCCGCTCGGCGGGGATCAGCGAGCGCTGCGGCTGCTTGAACTCGACCACCACCTCCGTCGCCGTCCCCGGCAGCGACTTGCCGGTGCGCAGGTAGAACGGCACGCCCGCCCAGCGGGGGGAGTCGACAGTCAACCTGGTCGCCACGAACGTCTCCGTGTTCGAGTCCGCCGCCACGCCCGGCTCGTCGCGGTAGCCGGCATACTGCCCCCGGACGGTGGACTCCGGCGACAGCGGTGCGATCTGCCGCAGCACCGCGGCCTCCGCCTCCCGGAACGCCGTGGTGTCATCGCTGGCCGGCGCCTCCATCGCGATGAGCGCCACGACCTGAAGGATGTGGTTCTGCAGCACGTCCCGGGTCGCGCCCACCGTGTCGTAGAACCCGGCCCGGCCCTGGGTGCCGAAACCCTCGGCGAGGGTCACCTGGATGTTGTCGATGTGCTCGTTGTTCCACAGCGGCTCGAACAGCCGGTTGGCGAACCGGAAGGCGTAGAGACCCTCGACGGCTTCCTTACCGAGGTAGTGGTCGATGCGGAACACCCGCTCCGGCGCGAAGGCCGCGCCCAGGGTGCGATCCAGCTCGCGGGAGGACTCCAGGTCACGCCCGAACGGCTTCTCCACGATCACCCGACCCCGGTCGGCCAGGCCCACGGCCGCCAGGCCCTCGACGACGGAGCCGAACACCGCCGGAGGGATCGCCAGGTAGAACACCGGCCGCTCGGCGTCGCGCAGCCGCTCAGCCAGCCGCTGGTACGTCGTCGGGTCCGCGTAGTTGCCGGAGATCATCGAGAGGTTGTCCGCCAGCCGATCGAAGGTCTCGTCGTCGATCTCGTCATCGGCCTCGGTGACCGACTTGCGGGCCATGGTGACCAACTGCTGATCATCCCAGGCGGAGCGGGCCACGCCGATCACCGGAACGTCGAGGCGGTCGCGCCGGGTCAACTCGTACAGCGCCGGAAACAGCTTCTTCGAGACGAGGTCTCCCGTGACGCCGAACAGCACTACCGCGTCTGAGCGCACGTGCATCGCACTTCCCATTCGATCATCCGAACCTGATCTTCCGAACGGACAACGGCACGACCCACTCCAGGAATTCCCCAGCGTGCGGCGTACGTGAGGTCGGCGACAACACTGTGTCGACGAACCCCTATGTTAAGGAAGGTTTACAGTACAGGTGAAACGCCGGTAGCCTGCGACTCTAATCGACGAAGGTCGATCATCACGAGGCCTGGAGGTACCGTGCGTCGCCGACACACCACCACACGGCTGCTGGCCATAGCCGCACTCGCGCTACCAGTCATCCTGCCCGCAACGCCCGCCGCCGCCGCGGCACCCACCGCACCAACCCGACACCTCAGCGACGTCATCCCCGCACCCGTCGAAACCCACCCCGACGCGCACAACACCTTCCGGATCACCCCCCTGACCGTCATCCGCACCACCCCAGGCTCAGCCGCCGCCCGGCGCATCGGTCACCAACTCGCCACCACACTGCGCCCCGCCACCGGCCACCCCCTGCCCGTCCTGCCCGTACGCTCCACCCCGCTACCCGAGATCGCCCTGCTCATCGGCGGCGCCGACGACCGCATCGGCCAACAGGGCTACCAACTCGACGTCACCCGCCGCAGCGTCACAATCCGCGCCAACACCCCCGCCGGGCTGTTCGCCGGCACCCAGACCCTGCGCCAACTGCTCCCCGCCGACATCGAGGCACCCGACCGGCAGCGGACCACCTGGACAGTCCCCGGCGGACGAATCATCGACTACCCACGCTTCGCCTACCGCGGCGCGATGCTCGACCTCGCACGCCACTTCCACACCGTCGACGACATCACCGCCTACGTGGACCTGCTCAGCCAGTACAAAATCAACTACCTGCACCTGCACCTCACCGACGACCAGGGCTGGCGCATCCAGATCGACTCCTGGCCACGCCTCACCACCGTCGGCGGCGGACCCGGCACCGGAGTCGACGGCGTCGGCCCCGGATACCTCACCAAGGCCGACTACAAGGCCGTCGTCGCCTACGCCGCCGCACGACACATCACGATCATCCCCGAGATCGACATGCCCGGGCACACCAACGCCGCCCAGTCGACGTACCCCGAACTCAACTGCGACGGCGTCGCACCGGCCCCGCGCACCGACATCGCGGTCGGCTACAGCTCCCTCTGCATCAACGACGAACTCACCTACCGCTTCGTCGAGGACGTCATCCGCGAACTCGCCGCCATCACCCCCGGACCATTCCTGCACATCGGCGGCGACGAAGCCCACGCCACCACCGACGAGGACTACCGCACCTTCATGAACCGCGTCCTGCCCCTGGTCGCGAAGTACGGCAAGCGCGCCTCCGGATGGAACGAGATCACCCAGGCCGACCTGTCCACCGACGTCGTCGCCCAGTTCTGGGGCACCGGCACCACCAACGCCAGCCTCGCCGCGGCCGCCGCCCGCGGCAACAAGATCATCATGTCGCCGGCGAACAAGGCATACCTGGACATGAAGTACGACGCCAACACCCGCCTCGGCCTGCGCTGGGCCGGCCTGATCGAGGTGTCCGACGCCTACGGCTGGGACCCGGCCACCCGGGTCACCGGCGTCGGCGAGAACGCCATCCTCGGCGTCGAGGCCCCACTGTGGTCCGAGACGCTGCGCACCCTGGACGACATCGAATACATGGCCTTCCCCCGCCTACCCGCGATCGCCGAACTCGGCTGGTCCACCACCGCCAGCCACGACTGGGAATCGTTCCGAACCCGACTGGGGAAGCAGGCACCCCGCTGGCGACTGCAACAGGTCGACTTCTACCCGTCCCCACAGGTGCCCTGGATCTGAGCCCTACCCCCGGCGCACGACGTTCGTGGGCACCGGCCGACCCGGCCGGTGCCCACAACGGTCAGCGACCGCAGGCGGTGTCCAACGCCTTCAGCGGCGGGTCGAGATCCGGCGCCTCGATCTCGGCGGCCTTCGGACCGGCCAGGTGCTTCTCCACCCCGGCAGCCAGGGTCTCCAACGCGGTCCGCACCTGCGGATCGGCAGCGCTCGGCGCCGCCGCCTTGAGGTCCTGCAACAGCGCGGTGTAGTGGCCGCGAACCTTCACGCCCGCCTCCTTCGCGCTGACCGGCTTGTCGATGGCGGCGATCGCGTCGTCGGCCATCGCGATGTAGTGCTTCTTGACAAAATTGAGACTGGCGTCGCAGACCTGCTTGCTGTTCGCCGCCACGTCGACGGTCGGGCTGGGCGCCACTGTCGGCGACGGCGCGGCGGCCCCCGCGCTCTCCTTCTCGGCAGGCTGGCAGCCCACAACGAGGCCAACGGTCGCGACCAGGCCAACCACGATACGGACAGGCTTACTCGTCAAGGTGTTCCCCCGTGATGATGTGCGACCCCGCCGTTCGCGGCGAACGGCGGCGGCCAGAGCGCACCACTGTAGACAGCCCACGCCGATGTCGCACACCGCTTTCACGTCCGGCAACCCGCCCCGACCTCACCGGGCATGAGATGTTGGAGCACACAGCCATCCCCAGCGAGGACGCCTCCATGAACCTGGCGTACGACCAGTCAGCGGACACCGGACCAGCCGTGGTGTGCCTACCCATGTTCAGCATGAGCCGCGCCGCCACAGCCGCCGCCCTCAGCCCCGCCCTCGCGGACGCCGGCCTACGAGAGATCTACCTGGACCTACCCGGCCACGGAGACAACCCCGCGAACTGCCCACCCACCTCCCAGTCGATGCTGGACACCGTCTGCGCCTGGCTCGACCACCACGTCGACGCACCGGTCCTGCTCGCCGGCGGCTCCTACGGCGCGTACCTGGCCGCCGGCATCGCCCGCCAACGACCCGACCTCGTCGCCGGCCTGCTCCTGCTCTGTCCCGGTGTCACCATCGCCCGCCCCAGCCGGGACCTGCCCGACCAACCACCACTCGACGCACCCACAGGCTGGCTCGACACCGCTCCCACCGAACTGCACGCACACCTCGACGCCGCCCTGGGCCACCGCACCCCAACCGTCGTCGCGACGGTGCTCGCGGCACTGACCTCCGGCGGCCCCGGCGACCCGACCTTCCAACAGCAGTTGCAGAGCGGCCCCGGCTACGCGCTACCCGACGAAAACACCGAGGTCGTCTTCGACGGCCCGGTCAGCGTGATCACCGGCCGACAGGACCGGATCGTCGGGTACGCCGACCAGTTCCGCGCCATGCGCCGCTACCCGCGCGGCACCTACACCGTGATCGACGCGGCCGGACACTACCTGCCGTACGAACAACCCACCCTGCTGCGATCGCTCACCCAGGACTGGCTACGCCGTACGCGAGGCTGACAGCCCGAACTGGGGGAGCGAGCCTTGTCCAAGCGCATTCACAACTATTAATGTTCGCGGCGGCGCCAATCAATACGGGGTGCCGTACTGACCACCGGCATGACCCTCGTGCACGACTCCGGCGGCCCGTGGGACATTCACTGGCACGTCGAGATCGCTGACAACGGCGGTTACTCCACCCAGAACTACGACGAGTACGACGGCTACTACTGGCCGGGCCACACCCAGCCCGGCCAGCACCTTCGCGATCGCGCCCACTGGCACCGGCACTGGCACCATGGTGAACGGCAGCAGGGGACAGCCCGTACCGACGAGGAGGCCGGGATGAAACGCGACCCGTCGCCCGGCCCGGACGAACGCTTCGTACAACAGACCGAACGCGTCCGCCGGGAACTGCTGGACAGCGCGACACCGGTCGTTGCGCTCACCGGCCCCGACCGCCCGGCCGCCGAATGCTTCGCCGGCACCGAAACCGTCAACGGCACGATCACCGTCGTCCGGATCGTGCACGGCGACTCCACCGCCGGACCGTGGGCGAGCGTCGACACCGCCCGCTGGGCCGATCTCCCGGTCAACGCCGGCCCGTTACGCACGCACCTCGAACACGACATGCGACTCGCCGGAGACCGATTCTCCGACGTCGAATGGACCGAGAACGACACGACTGTCCTGGTCGACGAGCAGCCAGTTCCCGGCCGCACGGTACGAGCCGGCAACCGGTGGTGGGCGACCCGCTGCGAACGCGACGGTGTCGAGATCACCGTGACGGCCCGCGACTGGCACCCCGCCACCGTCCACCTACGCTCGGTCACGGACCTCACGCCACTGCTCGACGCACTGGGCACCCGACCCGCGGCGGAGACACCGCCCACGGAACCGGTCACCCTGCCGCCCGGCCTGGCCCGGGAACCACACCGGGCGCTCATCGACGCCGCCCTGCGTACCCGTCGGGATCACAACGCCTGGATGGCCGACGGGGGAGCACCACCGCAGCTGCCCCCGTACTGGTCAACGCTCTGGCAGGCCGCCGTACGCCGACAGAGGCAACTCACCGATCAGGACAAACCCGACGCCGAGCGTGCGGTGAGCGACATCGTCGCCCACGTCACCAGCCTCGCCGACGACACCACCTGGTTCGATGATCACCCGACGCTGCGTGACCGCGCCCTCAACGAGATCCTGCTGTACGGCACCGGGCTGGGCGAAGGTGTGTCCAGCCACCCGGCTCAACGCGCCTGGCGCGAACGGCAACACCTCATGCCCCGACAGGGTGCCCCCATCAGCGAGCGGGAGGTTGTCGACCGGCGCTGGCGCGACGCCTGGGCCCGGTGGGCCGACACCGCCGTCGAAGAGTTCTGACGGCTGTCCCCTTCACCCGCGACCCGAATACTGATTCGATAATGCACATTATGTAAAGTAGCGGGTTCTGGGGGTCCCCTCGCCGTCGCCCGACAGGGGTCAGTCGCGCGTCAGGCCGGGCGGACACGCATCCTCGTCCGGCCCGACGAGGCGCGCGTTGACCAGCGGGTTGCGTCGCAGGGCCGCGAGTACCGCACCGCTGGCGCCGATGTCGGTCCAGGTGTCGTCCCACAGGGCGGAGACGAGCCAGGAGCGATCCGCCGGAAAGAACAGGTCGGGCAGCGCCCCGTCGCCGCGCATGTGACCGGTCCGCCAGCTGAGGGCCTGTTCCGGCCCGGCCTCGACCAGCACGTACGACCAGTCCCAGTAGAGGGACACCCTCGGGACGTGCGGAAAGACCACGTCGTGGGTGCCGGTGTCGAGGAAGCCCAGCCACCAGGGCTGATCCGGCGTGCACGCCGCCAACTCGTCGACCACCGCGCGTTCATGGGCGTTGACACCGACCCCTGCGGGCGGGTGGAAGGTGCCGTACACCTCGAACACGGGCGGGATCGCCGTGGTGACCGACAGACCCTGCGTGGTCCGCCCGGCGAGCCAACCGACGTCGCCGGCCGTGCCGATCCGCCAGGTCCGCCCGTCCCTGCTGACGTCCATGGGCTCCGTCCGGGTGGTGGGGCCTTGCCGGTCGCTGTCGACGGCGGCGGGCGACGCATGGGGAGCCCACCCGGCTCGGCCAGCGGCTCGCCACTGGTGCCCCTCGGAGCAGACCAGATCTGTCGGACCGTCGAGGTCCCGGTACACGATGGGCGTGCCCGGTCGACCACAGGTGGGACAGGTGGTGGCGGGCGACGTCATGCCGCGCACGATACGTGCTTCTCGATCGGCTCCGGCCGTACTCGTGGCGGTCCGGGCTGAGGCCCTCTCCCCCTCGCTCACCGCTTCCCGGATACGCGAAAATGCTGCATAATATCCCTTATGCATGACAAACAGGACGAATCGCTCGCCGTGCTGATCGAGGAGTTCCTGACCGCGCGGGCCACCCGCAAGCCCTCCCCGCACACCCTGGCCGCGTACCGCAGGGATCTGCGCACGGTCGCGGCTCTGGTCGCGGACGATGCCACCTCTCCCCTACCGCTGGACGCGCTGTCGATCACCGACCTCTCCCCCAGGGTGATGCGCGCGGCCTTCGCCCGGTTCGCCGCCCCCCGGGCGCCCGCGTCGGTGCACCGGGCCTGGTCCACCTGGAACACCTTCTTCACGTTCCTCGTCGCTGACGGGTTCGTGGCGGGCAACCCGATGCCGGCGGTCGGGCGGCCCCGGGCGCTACTCCCCCAGCCGAAGCCGCTGCGCGGCGCGGACACCCCCGAGGTGCTGCTCGCGTCCGCCGCGCGCGACGACGGTCGGCAACGCGACCCGTGGCCGGAGCGGGACGTGGCGGTGTTGGCGGTGGCGCTCTGCGCCGGGCTGCGCCTGTCGGAGCTGCTGGCGTTGCGCGTCGACTCGCTCGGCGGTCGGTCGGGTGAGCGGCGGGTCGAGGTGGCGGGCAAGGGTGGGCGGCCTCGGGTGGTGCCGATCGAGGCGGATCTGGACCGGGTGTTGCGGGACTACCTGGACAGTCGGGTGCGGCGCTTCGGTTCGCGGTCGGTACGCCCCGACTCGCCGTTTCTGGTGGACCGGCGTGGTGAGCCGTTGCGCCGTGGTGGCCTGCAGTATCTCGTCGAGTCGTGTTACCGGCGGGCCGGCATCGGTGACCGGGTGCCGCGTGGTGCGCGGCTGCACGCGCTGCGGCACACCTTCGCGACCCGGTTGGCGGAGGACGGTGCGAGCGCGGCGGAGATCATGCGGTTGTTGGGGCACGCGTCGTTGGCGTCGTCGCAGACGTACATCGAGGTGACGGCCGGGCAGCAGCGTGACGCGGTTCGCGCCAACCGGACCAACCGCGCGCTGGCGGGTCTGGTGCGGCCGGGGTGAGCGTGGTCAGTGTGCGCGGTGGCCGGTGCCGTCGGCGGTGACGGGCAGTGGGCCGAGGACGGCGTTGATGATGTGGATGCGGGCGTTGGTGGCCTGGTAGTCGGCGCAGACGGTGTCGGCGCGGTCGCCGAGGCGGGCGGTGGGCCCGGTGCGGGTGACGGTGACGGTGACGCCGTCGATGGTGGTGGCGGTGCCGGCGGTGGTGAGGTCGGCGATCGGGTGGCTTCCGGTGATGAGGTGGGCTTTCAGCAGGGTGCGGAGCTGGTCGGTGTGGTGGGTCATGAGGTCGTCCCAGTTGTCCTCGGAGAACGTGGCGGCGAAGGCGTCGTCGGAGGGCGCCAGGACGGTGACGCCGTCGCCGGAGGGCAGGTCGGTGAGGACGCCGCTGGTGCGCAGGGCCGCTTCTAACGTGGTGAGGGTGGGGATCCAGCGCAGCGCCTGGTCGACGGGTTGCCCGGCGAGGAAGCTCGGGTTGCCGGGGTCGGTGCCGGTGGGCAGGGCGGCGCAGAGTGGCCCGGTGGGCTGGGGTGCGGTGCTCGCGGGCGCGGCGTTCGTGCGGGGAGCTGCGGGGTTGCCGGTGCAGGCGGCGAGCAGCAGGGTCGGCAGGAGCAGGCCGAGTGCCCGTCGGACGCGCCGAGCGCCGTGCCGTCCGCGGGATCGTCGGGGTTGTCGCTGTGGGGTGGCGGGGTGCGACACGGCGGCCTCCACGGGTGCGGGGGTTGCTGGTGAGGTGCCGGCGGCGCGGGGTTGGGCCCGCGCCGCCGGCGTGTTGGCTCGCTAGGTGTCGGTCACAGTGCCGCGCACTGGGTGGTGCGGGGGCCGTGGACGGTGTTGGCGATGCCGAGGTTGGTCGGGGTGGGATTGTTGCCGGTGCAGTTGAGTGGGCCGCGGATGGTGCTGCCGGCCAGCACTGGTGCGTCGGTGCCGGTGGTGTTGCCGGAGAGGTCGACGGGGCCGGCGATGGTGGCGTCGATGATGGAGATGGTGTCGGTGGTGGCGATGCGGACCGGGCCGTTGATGGTGCTGTCGGCGAGGAGGATGCCGGCGGCGCCGGTGGCGGTGAGTGGGCCGCTGATGGTCGTTGCGGTGGTGACGAGTGCCGCGCCGGCCCGGACGGTGACCGGGCCGTTGATGGTGGCGTCGTCGGCGCAGGTGAAGCCGGTGACGGTCAGGGGTCCGTTGCGGCGTCCGGTGACTGTGGGGTGGACGCGTTCGCCGTCGGTCAGTTTCTCCACGCCCTTGCCGTCGAGGAGCAGGGGGATGAGGCCGCGTTCGGGTTGGTTGAGGGGGACGTAGTGGTCGTCGCCGATGGTGATGACTTTCCAGCCGTGGGCGGCGATGCGCTGGGCGACTGTGGTGCCGATGCCGCCGGGTCCGTCGGTGCGGGCGCCGTTGTACTGCGCGTCGGTGAGTTTGTAGGCGCAGGGCGGGTTGTCGAGGATCAGGTCGGCGGTGGGCGCGTCGAGTGGTGGTGGGCTGTCGCCGGGGTGCGGTGCCGGGTGGGCGGGGATGGGGCGGGAGCCGCGGAAGACCAGCCGGCCGGTGTTGGCGGCTTGGGTTTCGATGGCTTCGCTGCGGGCCTTCAGGATGTCGGCGCGGTCGGCGCGGTGGTAGTCGAGGAACTGGTGGAAGGTCCACAGGGCGGAGTAGGTCTTGCGGCGTCGGTTGTTGGCGGTGTTGCCTTCGTCGGGGCGGGTCTGGCCGCCGGAGCTGCGTAGTTCCAGCAGGGAGTTGGTGACGTTCTTGAGTCCGAGGGTGTTGCGCAGGATGGTTTCCTCGCTGAGGCCGACGTTGCCGCCGCCGTCGCAGCCGTAGGGGCAGGCCCACCAGCCGGCTTCGGCGCCTTTGGCGTACATGTGGCCTTCGATCATGTCCTGGGACTGGTCGAAGATGGGTTGGGCGACGTTCTGGTGCCGTGGGGGCAGCATCGGCAGGTCGCCGGCGCGGGAGTTGCCGAACTCGTGGCCGTCGTAGCCGGCGACGGGTCGGTAGTCGCGGACCATTTTGATGTACGCGGTGGTCTCGGGTTGGCGGATCAGGGAGTAGTCGCGGTTGAGGTCCTGGCCGGTGGAGTTGCCGCGGGTGTTGTTGGCGCGGCCGTCTCCGTTGATGGTGGGGACGATCAGGACGGTGGTGTGGCTGAGCAGGTCGGTGATGCGGGGGTCGGTGCTGAAGGCGAGTTGGCGGGCCATGATGAGGCAGGCTTCGCGGTCGCCGGGTTCGTTGCCGTGCACGTTGCAGTTGATGGCCACGGGTGCGGTGGCGGCGACGGCTTGCGGGGTGGCCGCTGGGGTGGGGTGGCCGATGACGAGCATGTTGACGGGTCGGTTCTGGACGGTGCGGCCGAGTTCGACGACGCGTACGCGGTCGCTGAGGGCGTCGATGGCGGCGGTGTAGGCGTACTCGTCGGTGTCGTTCGTGTATTGCGCGGCGTGGGTGGTTTCCCAGCCGGTGCGCAGTTGCTCGCCGGGGGTGGTGGGGTTGCCCCAGGGTGCGGTGGTGGTGGCGGTGACCGGGTCGGAGTAGGGCTGTTCGGTGGTGCCGGTGCGGGCGCGTACGCGCCATTGGAAGGTGTCGCCGGGGTTGTAGCCGGCGTCGGCGAAGGTGGGCGCCTGTTGGTTGATCTGGCGGTTGGGTCGCCAGATGCCGACGATGGTGGGTGCGGCGGTGGGGGTGCCGTTGGCGTCGACGGGGGTGCGTTCGATCTGGTAGTCGGTGGCGCCGTCGACGGGCTGCCAGGCGAGGGTGGTGTATCCGTCGGCCTGGTGGGCGGTGAGGGCGGTGACCTGGTCGGGTGGTGCGGCGGTGGCGGGGGTGGGTGCTGCGGTGGTGAGGGTGATGGCGATGAGGGTGGACACGGCGATGAGGGTGGGTCGCTGGCGTCTCATGTGGCCTCCGACGAGTTGATCGTGGCGCGTGTCGACCAGCATGGTTGTCGAAGTTCGTCGATGCAATGATCTTGAGGGAATCTTGCGACTTGGCGGTCTGCTCCCCCGCCGTTGTCAGGCGTCGATGGTGGTGGGTTCGCCCGGTGGGAGCCAGTGGACGCTGTCGCGCACCGGAGGCGGTGCGGCGGTGAACACCCGCTCGATGGCCTCGCGGGGTTCCTGGAAGTGGTGCCAGCCCTCGTAGTGCACCGGGATCACGGTGTGGGGCCGAAGCTCGGCGCACAGTTTCGCGGCTCGCCGGGCCGTCATCGAGTAGCGCAACGGCCCGGTGTTGGGGAATCGCACCCCACCTAGGTGCAGCAGCACCGTGCCGACCCCGATGCGGGTGGCGACTCGGCGTACCCGGCGGGTCAGAACGGTGTCGCCGGTGACCCAGAGCGCGCCGTGTTGTTGCCCGGCCCAGCGCAGGGCGAAGCCGATGACGGTGCCGACGATCGGGCCGCTCAGCGGCGGGCCGTGCCGGCACGGCGTGGCGGTCACCTCGATCGTGGGTCGTCGGGGGTGCGTGAGGCGGGTGCTCTGCCCGGCGCGCAGGCCCCGGGTGTGGGGGCCGAGCCGGCGTGCCCCGGGCACGGTGGTGAGGACTGCGCCCGCACCGCTGAGGAGTGCTCGACCGTTGTCGTCGAGGTTGTCGCCGTGGTGGTCGTGGCTGAGCAGGACCGCGTGGACCGGCCCGAGGTCGGCGGCGGGGATCGCCGGGCCGGTGAGCTTGCGCGAGGAGGTGCCCCAGCCGAAGGTGTAGCGCCGCCCGGGTGGGTCGAACGTGGGGTCGGTGAGCAGCCGCCACCCGCCGACCTCGATCAGCGTGGTGGGGCCGCCGATATGGGTGATCCGCACCTGGTGTGCGGTGCTCACCGAGCGTGCCGCAGGGCCCAGTCGAGGGCGGCGTCGGCGATGCGCTGCCAGCCCTGCTGCGCGGGCAGCAGGTGCGCGTACCCCTCGAAGAGCTCGACCTCGGTGATGGTGTCGCCCCGGTAGAGCGCGGCGTTCGCGCGCTGCACGCTGGGCGGCATGATGTGGTCTTCCGAGCCGGAGATGAACAGCAGCGGCGCGCGCTGGTCGTTGTGGTAGTCGACGGCGATGTCCTGGGGGCCGGGCAGCAGATTGGCCAGGACGCTGTCCCAGAGAATGCCGCCGGCGGCGGGGATGGCGTAGCGCTCGTACAGGGCGCGGGCGGTCTGCTCGTCGAAGGTGTTGGTGAACGCGTAGTTCCACTGCTCGAAGGTGAACCCGACGGCGCGGTGCCGGTTGGCGGGGTTGCGCAGCACCGGGAAGGTGGAGCGCAGTTGCGAGAAGGGGATGTTGCGGACCCCTTCGGTGGGTGCCGAGTTGAGCACGACGGCGCTGGCGCCGTACCCCCGGTCGAGCAGCACCTGGGTGAACGCCCCGCCGGCGGAGTGGCCCATCAGGATCGGCGGCGTGGGCAGCGCGGCGACCACCTCGGACAGGTGCGCGATGACCTGCGGCGCGGTCAGTGTCTCCAGCGGGCTGGGGTCGGCGTTGATCGCCTCGACCTCGCCTTCCAGACCGGGGTAGGTGGGGGTGAGCACCCGCAAGCCCTTGTCCTGGTAGTGGGTGACCCAGTTTTCCCAGCTGCGGGGGGTCACCCAGAATCCGTGGATGAGCACGATCGTGTCCGGCGTGTCGCTCATGGTCAGCTCCGTGATCGTCGGGGGTGGCGATGGCGCAACGGCGGTGGTGTCGGTGAGCCCACCCTAGACATTGGTGAGCCGCGATGTGGCCGGTTGGGCGATGATGCTCAGCCGAGGTCGACCAGCAGCGGGCGGTGGTCGGAGATGGTGGACGCCGGCGCGGTGACGGCGCGTACCGGCGGGAGGTCGGCGAGGGCGTGCCGGTCGGCGAGGATGTGGTCGAGTTGGACGCGGGGCTGCCCGGACGGGTAGGTGGGGCGTCGGCCCAGGGGGTGCCAACCGGAGATGAGCCGGGCCGCGCCGGCGGGCAGGTTGAGGTCGCCGAGCAGGACGCGGGGCCCCGGTAGCGCGCGCAGGGCGCGGACGGTCTGGCGTAGTTGGCGGGCGTTCCAGCCGGGCACGAAGGACAGGTGGGTCGCGGCGACGGTGAGGGGGCCGTGCGGGGTGTCCAGGACGGCGGCGAGGACCACGCGGGGTTCGTCGTGCAGCAGGATGAGGCCGCCGCAGGGGCCGGGCACGTAGACCGGTGAGCGCACCGGCGCCGGTTTGAGTCGGGTGACCTGCCAGCTGCGTACGGGGTGTCGGCTGATCAGCCCGATGCCGTAGCAGGGCTCGCCGTGGCCGTCGTCGTCGTGGCGCAGTGGCCGGAACTGTTCGCCGGGGGTGCCGACGACGGCGGCGGCGAAGCGGTGATGCGGTGCGCCGAGGGCGCGGGCGGCGATGGCGGTGAGGTCGAGGTTGCCGCTGCGGCGTTGGTCGCGGTCGACCTCCTGCAGGGCGAGCACGTCGGCGTCGAGGGCGCCGATGGCGGCGGCGAGTCGGTCGGAGTCGACGAGCCCGTCGGTGAGGGACCGCCCGTGCAGCAGGTTGAAGGTGGCCAGGCGCACTCCTGCACCTTACGTGCCCGTGGCATGGTTGCCGGGTGGTGAAGGTGTTGCTGTGTTCGGTGCTGGTGTTCGTGGCGGTCGGAGCGTTGGGGGTGTGGTTGCGGCGTACGCGGGGTCGGTGACCGGGTGAGGCTGGCCACTCGGGTGCCGCCGCGGCGCGTCGGGTGGGCAAGAATTGCCGCCCGTGGACGCCGTGACGCTGAGTACCCTGCTGGCCGCCGCCGCGATGGCCGGGTGGGTCGATGCCGTGGTCGGTGGTGGCGGGTTGTTGCTGCTGCCGGCGTTGTTGGTGGCTGCCCCGGGGTTGCCGGTGGCCACCGCGTTGGGCACGAACAAGTTGGCCGCGATCTTCGGTACGGCCACGGCGGCGGCGACGTACGCCCGCAGGACGAAAGTCGACTGGCGGGTGGCGGGCCCGGCGGCGGGGTTCGCGGTGCTCAGCGCGGGTGTGGGCGCGGCGTTGGCCGGGGCGGTGCCGGCGTCGGCGTACCGGCCGGTCGTGCTGGTGGTGCTGGTGTCGGTGGCGGTGTTCGTGCTGCTGCGTCCCCGGATGGGGGTGGTGGCGGTGCCGGCGAAGCGCACTCCGCTGCGGGTGGCGGTGGTGATCGCGGTGGCCGGGGTGGGGATCGCCCTGTACGACGGGTTGATCGGCCCGGGCACCGGCACGTTCCTGGTGTTGGCGTTCACCGCCCTGGTGGGCGCGGACTTCGTGCACGGCTCGGCGATGGCGAAGGTCGTCAACGCGGGGACGAACCTGGGCGCGCTGGTGGTGTTCGGGGTGACCGGGCACGTGTGGTGGCTGCTGGGCGCGGGCATGGCGGTGTGCAACATCGCCGGCGCGGTGCTGGGGGCGCGGATGGCGTTGCGCCGCGGCTCCGGGTTCGTGCGGGTGGTGTTGCTGGTGGTCGTGGTGGCGTTGGTCGCGAAACTGGGCCACGACCAGTGGGTGAGCTAGCCGCGGCGGCTGGGTGAGTCGAAGCGCCCGGCTCGGATTTCGCGCAGGGCCCGGCGGCGGGTGTCGCCGCGCAGGGTGTCGACGTAGAGCCGCCCGCCCAGGTGGTCGGTCTCGTGTTGCAGGGCGCGGGCCAGGAACCCGCTGCCGGCGATGGTCAGCGGCTCGCCGTGCTGGTCGACGCCGTGGGCGGTGGCGTGCAGGGCCCGCACGGTCGGAAAGTACAGCCCGGGGATGGACAGGCAGCCCTCCTCGTCGTCCTGGAGTTCGTCGGACAGCTCCAGGGTGGGGTTGATGAGGTGGCCACGGTGCCCGTCGGCGTCGTAGACGAACACCTGCGCGCTGACGCCGATCTGCGGTGCGGCGACACCGGCGCGGCCGGGGGCACCGAGCAGGGTGTCCATCAGGTCGGTGACGAGGGCGCGCAACTCGGCGTCGAAGGTGGTGACCGGTTCGCATCCGGTGCGCAGGACAGGGTCGCCGATGATCCGGATGGGCCGCATGGTCATGGGGTTCAGCGTATCGCCGTGCGGTGCCGCGGTCAGCGCCCGGCCAGGGTGGCGCGGATCGGGGTGGTCTTCGCGGCGGCCTCGGCGACCTCGGCGCGTGCGTCGCTGTCCCAGGTGATGCCGCCGCCGGCCCAGGTGTGCAGCCGCTGGCCGTCGGCGGCGGCGGTGCGGATGGTCAGGCCCAGGTCGACGTGGCCCGGGGCGCCGGTGACCGAGGCGCCCGGGCAGGTGGCGCGCAGCAGGTCGGCGAGGCCGAGGCCGTCGGCGGCGGCGGCGCGCACTGTCGACTCGGCCTGCCACAGGTCGCACCAGCGTCGCACGGCGAACAGTTCGTCGACGGTGACGGTGCCGGTGCGGGCGATGCGGGCGAGGTCGTTGCGGGCCAGGTCGACGATCATGATGTGTTCGGCGCGTTCCTTCGCGCTGGCGAGCAGTTCGGCGCGGCCGGTGGCGGTGGCCGGGCGGGTGCCCTTGATCGGTCGGGTGATCACCTGCCCGTCGGTGACCTCGACGAGGGTTTCCGGGGAGGCGCAGCCGATGGCCCAGCCGTCGCCGGTGAGGACGCCGCCGTAGCGGGCGCCGGGGAGCGCGCCGAGGCGGCTCAGGGCGGGCAACGGGTCGCCGGCGTAGGGGGCGGCGGCGTGGCCGACGAGGTTGCTCTGGTAGACGTCGCCGCGGCCGATGGCGGCGCGGACCGCGTCGACGGCGGCGGCGTGCTGGCCGGGGGTCCAGCTCTCGGCCCACTCGCCGAGCCGCCACGACGACGGTGGGCCGGGCCGGGTGACCCGGGTGGGGCCGTGCTGGTAGACGACGACGGCGAGGTCGGGCAGGGCCGGCGCGGGTTCGGGTGCCCCGGTGGGGGCGCCGGCCAGCAGCGCCCCGGCGGCGGCGGACAGGTACAGCGCCGCGCCGCAGACCCCGGTGCCGTGCTGGCCGGTGGCCGGTCGGGTCAGGTCGTGCAGGGGTAGGCCGTGCGCGGCGAGGAACTCCTCGGCGAGGGCCGCGGGGTCACCGCCGTCGCCGCGAGACCAGTGCAGGCGGGCGCGTTCGGTCAGCGCATCCCGGCACGCGGCCGGCGCGGCGGGTACCTCGATCGACGCGGCGCTGCGGTAGGCGGCCGACGCAGCCGGGCCGCTGTCCGCGGCTGACGCAGCCGGGCCGCTGTCCGCGGCTGACGCAGCCGGGCCGCTGTCCGCGGCGTCCACGTATGGGAGCGTTTCCACGCCGTACGGTCCAACCTTCCTCATCCGTTCAGTGGATTTCCCGTGCACCAGGCGGGCACCTGCTCGATGCTGGACACTTTCGCTTGGTACTGTGCGTCACTGGTCATGTGAACCATGACACAGTGCCCCCACAGTCCGGAGAACCCGATGTGCCAGCACCAACCGACCTGCCCCTCCGCTGAAGCCACCGACCGGGAAGCCGCGCGGGTCCTCGCCTGCTTCCGTGAGCAGGGCTGGAGCCTGCTCTGCAACGGTGTCATCGTCTTCGAGGACACCGGCGAACTGCTTCCCGACGGCAGCAGCATCGCACCGCACCGCGGCCCCGCCCGCCACGCCCTCGTGGCCTGACCGACCACTCAGCGTCACCGTTTAGCCGCCGTCGACCCAGGCTAGTCCCCCGGTAAGGGACGTCCCCGCCCAGGTCGCAGCGGCTGCCGGGGCAGGCCGTACCGCCCGCCCCGGCGCGCCGTCGTCAGTGCTCGACCGGCTGCGGCGTTGTCAGTCTTCGAACGCCTCCGGCGACGGGCACGAGCAGACCAGGTTCCGGTCGCCGTACGCGCCGTCGATGCGCCGCACCGGCGGCCAGTACTTGCCGGCCCGGTCCACCCCGGCCGGGTACGCGCCCACCGACCGCGGGTACGCGTGCGACCACTCGTCACCGCTGACCATCGCCGCGGTGTGCGGCGCGTTGGCCAGGGGGTTGTCCCCTACCGGCCACGCCCCGGAACCCACCTGCTCGATCTCCGCGCGGATCGCGATCATCGCGTCGCAGAACCGGTCCAGCTCGGCCAGGTCCTCGCTCTCGGTCGGCTCCACCATCAGCGTCCCCGCCACCGGGAACGACATCGTGGGCGCGTGGAAGCCGTAGTCGATCAGCCGCTTCGCCACGTCGTCGACGCTCACCCCGGTCGCCTTCGTCAACGGCCGCAGGTCGAGGATGCACTCGTGGGCCACCAGGCCCTTGTTGCCGGCGTACAGCACCGGGAAGTGCCCCCGCAGCCGCGCCGCCACGTAGTTCGCCGCGAGCACCGCCACACCGGTGGCCCGGGTCAGCCCCTCGGCGCCCATCATCCGCAGGTACGCCCACGGGATCGGCAGGATCCCCGCCGACCCGTACTTCGCCGCCGAGATCGCCGGCGTGGCGTCCACGTGCGCGCCCAGCGGGTCACCGGGCAGGAACGGCGTCAGGTGCGCGCGGACCGCCACCGGACCCACCCCGGGGCCACCGCCGCCGTGCGGGATGCAGAACGTCTTGTGCAGGTTCAGGTGCGACACGTCCGCGCCGAACTTGCCGGGCTTGGCGAACCCGACCAGGGCGTTGAGGTTCGCCCCGTCGACGTACACCTGCCCGCCGGCGTCGTGGACCTTCGCGCACAGCGACGCGATGCCCGTCTCGTACACACCGTGCGTGGACGGGTACGTCACCATGATCGCGGCGAGCGCGTCGCGGTGCTTGTCGATCTTCGCGTCCAGGTCGACGAGGTCGACGTTGCCGTCGTCGTCGCAGGCCACCACCACGACCCGCATGCCGGCCATCACCGCCGACGCCGCGTTCGTGCCGTGCGCCGACGACGGGATCAGGCACACGTCGCGGTGCGTCTCACCCCGCGACGCGTGGTACGAGCGGATCGCCAGCAACCCGGCCAGCTCACCCTGCGAACCGGCGTTGGGCTGCACGCTCACCGCGTCGTAGCCGGTCACCTCGGCCAGCCACGACTCCAGCTGACCGATCATCTCCCGGTACCCGACGGTCTGCGCGTCGGGCGCGAACGGGTGGATGTTCGCGAACTCCGCCCAGCTGACCGGCTCCATCTCGGTGGTCGCGTTCAGCTTCATCGTGCACGACCCGAGCGGGATCATGCCCCGGTCCAGGGCGTAGTCGAAGTCCGACAGCCGCCGCAGGTAGCGCAGCATCGCCGTCTCGGAGTGGTGGCTGCGGAACACCGGGTGGGTGAGGAAGTCGCTGCCGCGCGTCAGGTCGACCGGCAGGGCGGCGTCCACGTCGGCGTCGAAGGCGGGCACCCCGAACGCCTCCCACACCTGCGCCAGGTGCGCGTCGGTAGTGGTCTCGTCGCAGGACACCCCCACCCGGTCGGCGTCGACCAGCCGCAGGTTGACACCACGGTCGGCGGCGGCGGCCACCACCTCGGCGGCCCGCCCCGGCACGGTCGCGGTGACGGTGTCGAAGAACGCGACGTCGGCGACGTCCACCCCACCGGCGCGCAACCCGGCCGCGAGCCGCGCCGCCATCGCATGGGTACGCGTCGCGATGTCGCGCAGCCCGTCCGGGCCGTGGTAGACGGCGTACATGCCGGCCATCACCGCGAGCAGCACCTGCGCGGTGCAGATGTTGCTGGTCGCCTTCTCCCGCCGGATGTGCTGCTCACGGGTCTGCAACGCCAACCGGTAGGCCGGGTTGCCGTCCGCGTCGCGTGACACCCCGACCAGGCGCCCGGGCAGCATCCGCTCCAGGCCCGAGCGCACCGCCAGGTAACCGGCGTGCGGCCCACCGAAGCCCATCGGTACGCCGAAACGCTGGGTGGTGCCGGCGGCGATGTCCGCGCCGATCTGCCCCGGTGCGCGCAGCAGCGTCAACGCCAGCAGGTCCGCCGCGACGGTCACCAGGGCGCCGACGGCGTGCGCCGCCGCCACGAGGCTGGCGTGGTCGCGCACCGCCCCGGACGCCCCCGGGTACTGCAGGTGCAGGCCGAAGAACTCCGCCGGCAACTCGTCGCGCTGCACGTCGAGGACCCGCACGTCGATGCCGAGCGGCTCGGCCCGGCTGGTGATCACCGCGATGGTCTGCGGCAACGCGTCGGCGTCGACGACGTACACGCCGCTCTTGCTCTTGGAGGCCCGCCGCGCCAGGGTCATCGCCTCCGCAGCCGCGGTGCCCTCGTCGAGCATGGAGGCGTTCGCGGTGGTCAGGCCGGTCAGGTCGGTGACCATGGTCTGGAAGTTCAGCAGCGCCTCCAGGCGGCCCTGGCTGATCTCCGGCTGGTACGGCGTGTACGCCGTGTACCAGGCCGGGTCCTCGAGCACGTTGCGGCGGATCACCGCCGGGGTGTGCGTGCCGTGGTACCCCAGCCCGATCATGGAGACGGCGACGGTGTTACGCGCCGCGAGGGCCCGCAGCTCGGCGATCGTCTCGGCCTCGGTGGCCGGGTCGGGCAGGTCGAGGGTGCCGTGCCAGCGGATCACCTCGGGGATCGCGGCGTCCATCAGCTCGTCGATGGAGTCGTGCCCGACGACCTCCAGCATCCGACGCTCATCGTCGGGGCCGGGACCGATGTGACGGGTGGCGAACTGCTCTACGGTCATAGGGGGCACTCCCGGGGCGAGGTCGACGTGTCGGCCTCCCCCTCTGTCGCACCCACAGGGGCACTCCACAGTGCCTGCCCACGAGGTCCTTTTGCCTGAGAGGTTCCGGGGAGGATTTGCCCCTTCGGCGCCGCCCTGCGCGCTGTCGGGCGGTCTCTCCCACGTGGGTGTTACCGGCGTGGTCAACGCTACCAGCGTTGGTGTTTCCGGCGGATGTCCTACCCCCGGGCCTCGTGCTCACCCGCGCGGGTAGGTCCGTCACACCCCCAGCGGTGCCCCGGCGCCGACCCGCGCGGCCAGCTGCGGCAGCACCACGCCCAGCGGCGCGTCGACGCACACTGTGGCGTGGCCGTCACCCCGGGTCGGCCCCTGGTTGACGATCGCGACCGGGATGCCCCGTTTCGCGGCCCGAATCACGAACCGGCGCCCCGACATCACCGTCAACGACGACCCGAGCACCAGCAACGCGCGGGCCTGCTCCACGGCCGCGAAACACCGCGCCACCCGCTGCGGCGGCACCGTCTCACCGAAGAACACCACGTCCGGTTTCAGCATCCCGGTGCCGCAGATCCCGCAGTCCACCGGCCGAAACGCCGCCACCTGCTCATCAGGGAGATCAACATCACCGTCCGGGTTGACCGCGGCGACGCGGGCCACGAACTCCGGGTTGGCCTCGCGCAGCCGCCGGTGCAGCTCCTCCCGGGAGGTCAGGTTGCCGCAGTCCAGGCAGGTCACCTCGTCGAGGCGGCCGTGCAGCTCGATCACCGACGGGCTGCCGGCCGCACCGTGCAGACCGTCGACGTTCTGGGTGATCACCGTGTCGACCAGCCCGGCGTGTTGCAGCCCGGCCACCGCCCGGTGCCCGGCGTTGGGCGCCGCGCCCGCGATCAGCCGCCAGCCCAGGTGGCTGCGCGCCCAGTAGCGCCGCCGGGCCAGGGGATCGCGGGTGAACGCCTGGAAGGTCATCGGCGTGTGCCGCCGCGCCACCCCGCTGGGCCCCCGGTAGTCCGGAATTCCCGACTCGGTGGACAGGCCGGCGCCGCTGAGCACCACCACCCCACCACCGGCCACCAGCGAGGTCAACGCGTCGAAGCTCTCCATCACCTCTCCATGCTGCCTCAACCGGTTCACCAACGCCGAGCCCCGCGCCGGGCAGGCGGTCCCACCCGGCGCGGGTGACCTCGGCTATACCGCGACGACGTCGGCGACGACGCAGGCGACGTTGTCCGGCGCACCCTCGGCCCACGCCAGACCGATCAGCGCCCGCACCGTGTCCCCGGGATCGTCCGTCGCTGCCAACGCCGACCCCAACTCGGCCCGGTCGACGACCGCGGACAGCCCGTCGGAGCACAACAGGTACCGGTCACCCGGCAACGCGGTACGCACCGCCAGATCCGCCTCGACCTGCCGGCCGCCACCGAGGGCACGCACCAGCACCGCGCGCTGCGGATGCGTCGCGGCCTGATCCCGGTCGAGCCGGCCCTGCTCAACCTGAGCCTGCACCCAGGTGTGATCCTGCGTGAGCAGCGACAGCTCACCGCCGCGCAGCAGGTAGGCCCGGGTGTCACCGACGTGCACCAGCGCCAGCCGGGAACCGCTGAGCAGCAGCGCGGTCAGCGTGGTGACCGGCTGGTCGGTGTCGGTGGCCAACGCGTGCACGGCGCGGTCGGCGTCGCTCACCGCGCCGGCCAGCATCGTCAGCAGGTCGGCCGCCGGCACGTCGGTGAGCGCCAACGGCCTCAGGGCGTCGACGGCGGCGGCGCTGGCGGCCGCGCCGCCGGGCCCCCGCATACCGTCGGCCACGGCGAGCAACCGCTCGCCGGCGTACGCGGTGTCCTCGTTGCTGTCGCGCACCAGCCCGGTGTCACAACCGGCGGCGCAGCGGACGGCAACTGTGGGATTCGGGTCAGACATGGTGGCGCCCCCTTCAGACAGGTGGTCCACGAGGAGGGTGGCGAGCCGGGCGCGGGCCGCGGTGTCGGCGCTGACCTGCCGCCAGTACGCGGTGACCGCCTCAGCCGCCGCCGCGGGCTCCAGGCCGCACACCACCCGGATCGTCGCCAGCGGCATACCGAGGCGACGCAACTGGGCGACCAGCCGAGCCACCGGCAGCTGAGCCGGGTCGTAGAGCCGGTAACCGGACTCCGGATCGACAGCGGCCGGCACCAGCAGCCCCACCTGGTCGTACAGGCGCAACGCCTTCGGTGTCAGCCTCGCCGCCCGGGCGAACGCCCCGATGGTCATCAGCCCCACGTCGACATCCTCCTCGCAGCCGGTCACGGCGACCGGCACCCACCAGGCTCAGGGTTCCCCGAAGGTCAAGGTCAAGCCGGTGACGCCGCCGGCACCCGCGGCGCCGGTAGGTTGGGCCCATGCGCGTCGTCATCGCCGGAGGCCACGGCAAGATCGCCCTCCTGTTGCAACGCCACCTCGTCGGGCGCGGCGACACCGCCGTCGGCCTCATCCGCAACCCCGAGCAGACCGCGACGCTGCGCGCCGCCGGCGCCACCCCCGTCGTCTGCGACCTGGAACACACCGAGGTCGCGCAGGTGGCCGAGCACCTGCACGGCGCCGACGCGGTGATCTTCGCCGCCGGCGCCGGCCCCGGCAGCGGCGCCGCCCGCAAGGACAGCGTCGACCGGGCCGCCGCCGCGCTGCTCGCCGACGCCGCCGCCCGCGCCGGCGTCCACCGCTACCTACTCGTCTCCTCCATGGGAGTGGACACACCACCCGCCCCCGGCACCGACGACGTGTGGACGGCGTACCTGCGCGCCAAACGCGCCGCCGAGGACGACCTGCGCCGCCGCGACCTGGCCTGGACGGTGCTACGACCCGGCCGGCTCACCGACGACCCACCCACCGGGCGGGTCACCCTCACCCCACACGCCGGACGTGGCGCGATCAGCCGCACCGACGTCGCCCACGTCCTCGCCGCACTGCTCGACGAACCACGCACCACCGGCGCGACACTGGAACTCGTCGACGGGCCCACCCCGATCGTCGAGGCCATCCGCGCCGCCGCCAGCTGACCGACCCGTCGCGCCCAGGAGAACCCATGGACCCGCAACCACTCGACTACCGCTTCACCGCGCCCATCGAGAAAGACGGCGCGTTCGCCACCTACGTGACAGTTCCCGACTCCGCGGACCTGCTCGGCACCCGACGCGCCGTCAAGGTCACCGGCACCATCGACGGGCACCCGTTCAACGCCACCCTGATGCCCTCCGGCGCCGGCCCCCACTGGCTGCCCATCCGCGCCGCCCTGTGCAAGACCATCGGCAAGAGCGCCGCCGGCACCGAGGTCACCTTCCACCTCGAACAACGGCTCAGCTGACCACCCGCAGCACCGACTGTCGCCCTCAGCCGCCCGGGCGGTGCGCGGCGACCAACACCGGCCCGCCCGGGACGGTCGGAAAACGCCGAACCTCACCCAACCCGGCCCCCGCCAGCACCTCCGCCATCCGGTCGGCGTCGAAGGCGTTGCCGCCGTTACGCACGGCGTTCCACCGGTCGACGGCCGCCCGCAACGGGTCCCCGGCCGGCGCATTGGTGCCCGCCACCAGCCAGCCACCGGGTCGCAGCGCCCGCACCAGCCGGGGCAGCGCGAGCGCCAACGTCTGCTGGGGAAGAAACGGCGCCGGCACCCAGACCAGGTCGTACCCGCCGGGCTCGGCCACCTCCGCGACGTCCTGCCGGCGCAAACTGATCCGATCCGCGACATCGCGCGCCTCGGCCAACTCCCCGCCGGCCAGGTCCAACGCCCGTTGCAGCACGTCGATACCCACCACCGACACCCGGGGCAACGCGCGGGCCAGGGCGACGGCCAACGCCGCCACACCGGTGCCCACATCCAACACCCGGGCGTCCGCCGAGTCCAAGCGCTGCGCCAGCCCCGGCAACTCGGGCACCACCCGGGTCGCCAACGCCCGGCCGGTCGCCGCCGACGCCCGACCCTGATGCAGCAACACCTCGTCGTCCACCTGCGCCCAGCCGGCCCCACCCCCGCCGGAAGGCTCCTGCGCCGCCGCGGCGACCGCCTGCCGCAGCGAACTCAACCGCGCCTGCACCGCGCTGCGCCCGGTCGGCCCGTCGGCAGGCACCAGCGACGGGTGCGCGACCGGCGTCCCGCCGTCTGAGGACAGCAGACCCGCGGCCTCCAGCACCGCGCTGCGGTGCGGCGACGCCGCGAGGACCTCCGCGAGCGGGGCCGACAGGGCGTCACTCATGGTGCCGACCGCGGCCGCCAGCGCCCACGCCGACGCCTCCAACGCGGCCAGCGGGTCCGCTGACCCGCCGGACGGGGACGGTGATACCGACACGACGGCGCCTCTCCCAGGGGCGGGCCACCCGTCAGCCCCGCCTGACCCCTCCGACTGTGCCACCGCCGCCAACACGCCGGGCGGGGTCCACGTCAGCGCACCCCACCCGGCGACTCAGCGCTGCTGGTGCCGCGGCAACGCCGACTGGCCCACCACGCCACCCACGAACGGCGCCCCCGGCGTCTCCGCCGCGATCCGATCCATCGTGCGCGCCAACTGCTCACTGCCGTCGTCGAGATGCCGCGCCGCCGCCTGCATGTGCGACACCATCATCTCACCGAAGATCCGCAACGCCTCCCGGGTCGCCACCGTGTCGTCGAAGCTCGACCCCGCCGCGCTGCGGTACTCCGCCACCGCCCGCTCCGCCTCCTGCTTCGCCTCCGCCTCCGCCGCGTGCAGGTAACTCTCGTACTGCACCCGGGCGTACTCGGCGACCCGACGCGCGTAGTCATGCGCCTGCGCGATGATCTGCTCGGCCTCCCGCTGCGCCGCCGACAGCAGATTCACCTCCCGCGCCGCCGGGACCTTCGCCGCCGCCCCCGTACTCGGAATCACCCCGTGCCGGTGCAACTCCACCCGGTCGGTCAGCCGCTCGTTCTCCGCCCGCAACGTCGCGATCTGCGTCGCCAACAGGTCCAACTCGTCAGCGACCTGCACCCGGAACCGGTCCACGTCAGCGTTGTCGTAACCACGCCGAGCGAACGACGCCGCACCGAACTCCCACCGCCGAACCCGGTCGGCGGTGATCCGCACCTGCACACCGCCGGAAACCTGCACCCCGTCATACCGACTGATCGGCGTCGCACTCACCTGTGCAGACCTCCGTTCGCGACCGCCGGGCTCGCAAGCTCACTGATCGCGCTCACCTGTGCCCACCTCCCGAAGTGTCACCCGCAGCCGACTGCTGCACCGCCGTCCGCCACGCCGGGCCGTACCACTGCGCGCCCAGGCCCTCGTGGTGCACCTGACCCGCGTGGAAACCCGCCTGCACCAACGTCCGCACCGCGTGCGACACCATCTCGTCCGACCCACACACGAACACGTGCCGGGACCGCCAGTCACCGTCGGCCAACGCCCGGTCCACCGCCTGCACGAACTCCCCCGGCCGGTGCACGTCGGCACCGACCACGTACGTCACCGTCAACCACGGATACGACGACGCCAACTTGTCGATCGCGTCGCTGTCGTAGAACTCGCTACGGGACCGGGCCCCCACGTACAGGTCCACCCGCCGACGGGAACCCTCCGCGGCCACCTGCTCCACCAACGCCTTCACCGGCGCCCAGCCGGTACCCGAGACCAACAGCAACAGGTCACTGGAGCCCGCCGACCACAATCCCAACCGGTCCCCCACCGGCGCCGCCAGGTGGATCCGATCCCCCACCGCCGACCCGTACACCAGCCGCGACGACACCGCGCCCCCCGGCGCGGCCCGCACATGCAACTCCAACGTGCCGTCCGCCCGCGGCGCGTTCGCCGGCGAGTAGTACCGCCACGACCGCACCGACGGGTGCGACACCCCGACCGACTGACCCGGCGTGAACGGCAACAGATACTGCGGACGCACCGTCAACACCGCCACGTCGAACGCCCGCCGCTCATGCGCCACGATCTCCGCCACCCACCACGGCGGATTGACCGCCTCAGCGGCCTGCGCGGCCTCCATCATCACCTGGGCGACCAACCCGTACGCGGCCGTCCAGTCCGCAGCCAACTCGTCGGTCCACTGCTCGGCGAGGAAATGCTGCAACGTCGCCACCAACGCCTCACCGACCGCCGGATAGTGCTCCGCGCGGACCGCGAACTTGCGGTGATCCGCGCCGAGATCCTGCAGGAAACCCACCAGCCGATCCACCTGGTCCACGTTGGACACGATGTGACCCAACGCGGTCACGAGGCGGTCCCGCTGACCGGCCATGTTCGTGGGGAACATCTGCCGCGTCTCGGGATGAGCGAGGAACAACGTCGAGTAGAAGTAGAGCGGCACCTGGTCGCCGTGACCGGCGACCACCGACCAGCTCTGCTTGAGGCGAGCGGCGTCCACGCTCAGACGCCCGACCTGTTCCCGGCAGCCACCACCTGGCCCTGCACCTGCCCCAGCACTGTCTGCACGTGGGCGAGGACGTCCGCCGGCACCCCCAGCTCGGTCAGCGTCACCGTCAGGTGCTCGCCCACCTTCGCGTAGTGCCCCACCGTGATGTTCAACGGCTGGTGCGCCTCGGCCAACCCGCGACCCGTGTACTCGTTCGGGCCACCCAGCACCACAGTCAACATCAACGCCAGATGCCGCCGCTGACCCGCCATGTCCACGCCAACGAAATAGCCCGCCAACTCCGGGTCCGCGAGCACCTTGTCGTAGAACAGCTCAACCGCCGCCTTGACCGAACTGGCGCCACCAATGCGGTCGTAGTGCGAGGCGGGAGCAGTCTCTTCCGTAACCGTCACGGTCGTTCCTTCCGGGGGTGAAGGGTCCAGAACCGTGAGGGACCATAGCGTGTCAACCGCCCCCGGTCAGCGCCCCCTTATCGGATTCCCGACAACACGCCGACACGGTGCGTCACCACTACCGATCGGTATCTCCACAATGGGCCACCAGCACAACACCCACGGTATCCACAGTGGACTGGCACGGCCGATAGATGCCTGCCACCGTCACCGACTGTCGCGAGAAAACAACCGAAAAAAAATCGAAAGACCGAACGGTCAGCCGGCGCGCCGCCGCGCCCGCCGCGCCGCCAACTCGTCACCCACCGGATCCGGCCCCGACGCCACCGCCGGCTCCACCGGGCCGCTCGTCGCCGGCTCCGCCGGCAGATGCGACAACGACCCCTGGATCTCCTTGAAAGCCCCACCGATCGCGATGCCGAAGACCCCCTGGCCACCCTGCAACAGATCGACCACCTCCTCCGGAGACCGGCACTCGTACACCGTCGTCCCATCAGAGATAAGCGTGATCCCCGCCAGATCCTCCACACCACGCGACCGCAACGCCTCGATCGCCTTACGGATGTTCTGCAGGGACACCCCCGCATCCAACAACCGCTTCACGACCTTCAACACCACCAGGTCCCGGAACGAATACAACCGCTGCGTCCCCGAACCCGAGGCGTCACGAACGCTCGGCACCACAAGCGTCGTCCGCGCCCAGTAATCCAACTGCCGGTAACTGATGCCCACCGCATGGCAGGCCGTCACACCCCGGTAGCCAACCGAACCGTCACCCTCAGCCGCCACACCTGGCGACGAGGCACCCGACTCGTCGAACCCTGCACCCGGATCGGAATCCCGCGGCTCGTGCATCCGGACAACCTCCCCGTCAGTGTGGCGACGCATCGTTTCCTCCGACGCGCACCCCTCGACATGGAAACCCTATCGCCACCGTCAGGGGTTACCACGGAGGAACCGACGCGACACGCCGCGCAGCCACCGAGAAAGATCACCAACCGAGCCCAGGCACACCTCAGCCCGCGAAATCCTCCGGACGCACCTGCTCCAGGAACTCGCGGAACTTCTCCACCTCGTCCTCCTGCTCATCAGGGATAACGATCCCCGCCTCGCTGAGGACCTGCTCCGCACAACGAATCGGCGCACCAACCCGCAACGCCAACGCGATCGAATCGCTCGGCCGCGCCGACACCCGCACCCCATCGCCGATCAACAGATCCGCGTAGAAGACGTTCTCCTTCAGCTCGGTGATCTCCACCGCCTGCAAGGGCGCCTTCAACGCCGCCAACACATCCCGCAGAAGATCATGCGTCAACGGCCGGGCCGGCTTGACCCCCTGCTGCTCATAAGCGATAGCCGTCGCCTCGACCGCGCCGATCCAGATCGGCAGATAGCGGTCCCCCTCGACCTCCCTGAGCAGGACGATCGGCTGGTTGCTGGGCAGCTCCACCCGAACTCCGACCACGCTCAGCTCGCGCACCGCCGCCTCCGTGTCGTTGTCACCTACGCCGCACCGCGCCCTTCCCTGCACGGTACACGGACCGCAACACGGCCGTCCCATGCGCTACAGCACCACGCCCGCGCCGAAAAGGGGTTACCCCGGCAAGCCTACGGCACGCTTCCCGGAAGAGATCTTTCCGCTCAGCCGCCACCCACCGGGCACCCTCACCGACCCAACGTCGACCGCAGCCCCACCCGCACCAACGCCGCGTGCAACTGCTCCGACAACGCCACCAACTCCCGCGCCGTCTCCGCAGCCCGCGCCCGCGCCGCCGGATCACTCTGCCGCGCCAACGGCGCCACCAACTGCGCGAACAAACCGACCTCCCGGTCCGCCGCCGTCCGATAACCCCGCAGGTGCCGCGGCTCCAACCCGTACGCCGCCAACCCCGCCACCGCCGACGCGATGATCAGAGCATCCGCGTCATACCACCCCGGCGGATCCGACACCAGCACACCGAGCCGCTCCAACTCCACCAACGTCGACTCGTCGATCCCACTACGCGCCACCAGATCCACCCGGCCGAGCCGCACCTGCGACGACTCGGCCGGCTCCGCCAACTCACGACCCGGCACCGCACCATCGGGACCAACCGCCACCAACGCCGGCCGCGACCGCCCCGGCTGCTCACCGGACGAATCCCACTGGGCCAACTGCTCCCGGATCACCCGCAACGGCAGGTACTTGTCCCGCTGCGCGGTCAACACGAACCGCAACCGCGCCACATCGTCCCAGCTGTACTTCCGGTAACCCGCCGCCGTCCGCTGCGGCTCGACCAAACCCTCGGCCTCAAGAAACCGCAGCTTCGAAATCGTGGTATCCGGAAAATCCACCCGCAACTGCCCAAGCACCTCACCGATGCTCATCAGCGGCTCAGACCGAGCCGCCCCGGGTGACATGGAGGCCGCAGGCTCGTTCACCCCCGGCCGGCCTCCTCCTCCGGGCGCGGACCGGCGATGAACACCACCCGGAACTTACCGATCTGGACCTCGTCACCATTGCTCAACGTGGCCGCCTCAACCCGCTCACGATTGACGTACGTGCCATTCAGGCTGCCCACGTCCCGCACCGTGAACGTCCCACCATCACGGTGGAACTCCGCATGCCGACGCGACACCGTCACGTCGTCCAGGAAGATGTCACTGTCCGGGTGCCGGCCACTGGTCGTCACATCGTGGTCCAACAAGAACCGGGCACCCGCATTCGGACCTCGACGAACCACCAGCAGCGCCATACCCGGCGGCAACGAACCGGACATCCGGCTCGGCACCACATCGGTATCCGGCCCCTCCAGCACTTCGTCGAGCGAACCGAGATTGAGCGTCGAAGTGACGTCGAGTGGGGGGAACTCGTCGTCTGGCCGCGTCATGGGACCACCTCACGGATCTGTTCGGTCGGCGTCGGGTAATGGCGGGTCTGGCCGCCGGGCACTTGAACACCCGGCGGCTGGCTCCCCGTGCCCGGGAAGGCAATTCCGCAACGCTCAACTATTGGGTTCTCGGTCGACTGGGCGAGCCTAGCCAGCGCCGAAATGCAGGGCAACCGGACGCGCGCAGACATCCCACGCACCGGATCAAGCACACTCAGCCTTCGGTGATCTTCTGATACGCGGCCGCCGTCAGCAACCCATCCGTCGCAGTCGGATCATTCGGCGTGATCTCCACCAACCAACCCTCACCGTACGGATCAGTGTTGATCAGCTCAGGCGTGTCAGCCAACGCGTCGTTGCGCGCCGCCACCGTACCGGCCACCGGCGCGTAGATCTCCGACACACTCTTGGTCGACTCGATCTCACCCAACGAGTCACCGGCCGCGACCACCGCACCCGCCTCGGGCAACTGCACGTACACGATGTCACCGAGCGCGTCCTGCGCGAAGTGGGTGATGCCGACCCGGACCGAAGCCGTGCCGTCACCCGCCACCCACTCATGCTCGGCGGTGTATCGCAGATCCTCGGGAATCACCAGACGCGTCCTTCATCCATCGGTGCCCCGGACCACCCGGGTCCGGCGCGGCCGCGCCGGTCAGGAGACCGGACGGGCGTGTTCCAACTTGATCGGCACGTGCAGCGCCGAAACCTCGGCAACCTCACGCTCCCCAAACGTCACGTTACCGCCGTCACCCCGGACCGACGCCACCACCCCACCAGGAATGTTCAACGCCGTACGCATCGTCGCCGGATCACCGATCACCGTGATCGTGTACGGCCCCGACAACCGACGCCCCTCCACCATCAACGACCCGTTGTCCCTATCGTCGAGGAAGTACGTCGACGCGATGATCCGCACCGTCGCCCGATCCCCACCGGAGATCTGCATCGCCTCGGCACCCGCACCGCGCAGCTCCTGCACCGCGTCCAACACCCGGTTCGCCGAGATCGGCTTCACCCCGGCGTCGAACTGCACAGTCAACCCCGGACCCACCGCCGGCAACGTCCCCGCCAGGATGCCCAACTCGTCCGCCCGCCGCGTCGCCTCATCCAACGCCGCCTGACGACCCTGCTCACCCGAGCGCAACTGCCGCTGACTGTCCTCCAGAGCCCGGATGTCCTGCTGCAGGCGGTTCTCCCGCGCATCCAGATCCGACAGGATCCGGACCAGGTCCTCCTGCCGGGTGGCACCCAGCGTCGGGTCCGTCGACGTCGTCTTCAACTGCACGACCAACGTGAACCCCAGCAACGCCAACAACGCGGCGATCATCACCCCGGCCGTACTCACCCGGGACCGACCAGCCACCACCGGCGCCACCGACTCCCCCACCGGCTCCGCCAACCCGTCGGAATCCGCGACCGGCTCCCCCGACCGCGACACCGCGCTCAGGTCCACCGTCGCACCATCGTCGACCGGCTCCACGCCCGGCTCCGCCGCAGGCTCGTCATCCGACGGCTGCGCCGGCCCCTGCGGCGCCAACGGGCTCAACTCATCCGGATCCGGCGCATCCGGCCGCGGATCCGGCTCACCCGCCGGCCCAGCCGGCCGCACCGGACCCGCCGGCTGCGGCCACCCGGTCCCCGTGTCGGTCTGCTCGTCACTCATCGCAACCCAACCTACGCCCGGAACAGGTGCCGACGGATCGCCGCCACGTTGCCGAAGATACGCACACCCAACACAACCACCACACCGGTGGACAACTGCCCACCCACCCCCAACTGGTCACCCAGATACACGATCAGACCAGCCACCAGCACGTTCGAAATGAACGACACCACGAACTGCTTGTCGTCGAAGATGCGGTCCAACCGGGCCCGCACCCCACCGAACACCGCGTCCAACGCGGCCACCACCGCGATCGGCAGGTACGGCTGCAACGCCGCCGGCACCGTGGGATCAAGCCACACGCCCAACACCACACCGGCGAGCAACGCCAACACCGCGATCATCGGCCACCTCCGGAGGGGCTAACAGTCGTCGCCGGACCGGACGACCCGGGACTGCCGGAACGGACACCCGACGCGGAAGGGCTCGGACTGACCGACGGCTTGGCGTAGCGTAGCTGCGGCTCCGGCGCCGCCGGCAGGGTGAGGTCATCCGCCTCCCGCACACCGAACGACAACCCCGTCCCCTGCGCGACCTTCCGCATCAGCGCCGCGTTCCGGCTGTCCTCGAACTTGCGCCGCATCGAACCCGGCCCGATCGCCGACACCTCGAACGGCCCGGTCACCGGCCGGAAATCCACCAGCATCGCCTCACCCGCCGACCGGATCGTCGACGTCGACGTCAACCGCTGCCCGTTGATGGCGATCGCCTCCGCGCCAGCACTCCACAACGCGTTCGCCACACCCTGAAGGTCGCTGTAGAGCACCCGCGGGGGCCCAGCGCCGGCACCGGTGACCGCGTCCGCCTTGTCCGGCGCGTCCGCCAACCGCACCACCACACCATCACCGCGCACCCGACCCAGCCCGGTGCTCGCCTCCAGGTTGCGCAACCGGGCGGCAGCCGACCCGCTCAACGCCGCGTCCCGCTGCCGACTGACCTCCTCGCGCAGCTGGTCCGCCTGCGTGGACAACCGATCGGTCTGGCTCTCCCGCTCCTTGATCTGCGCCACCAGACCCGAACGGGCCTGGCTGCGCCCCGGCTCGTCCGCCATCGTCTGCCGGTACGCGACCGCGAACAGGAAACCGAGCATCACCACCACGACCAGGCTCACCGACCGCGCCGGCAGGGCCCGCCACCCCCGCGCCGGAGCCGACTCCGCCGAGCGCCGACGCGCCGCAGCCGCGTCCGCGTACCCCGGATCCAGCGGGTTGCGGAACAGCTCGGTGAGGAAATCCGGCGCGTACACCCGGTCCTGGCCGGGTTTGCCCAGCCGAGGCGCGCTCACGCCGCCGCTCCCGGACCGCGCGCCGCGCGCACCAGCCGGGCCGCCTGCACCACGTACATCCCGCCGGCCACCCAGTACAGCACCAGCCCCCACCAGGCCAACGCCCAACCGATGGCGCTCGCCGCCGTCGCCACGTCGGTCGCCGCGCTGGCCAACAGCAGCACCGGGAACGCCGCGAGCAGCAGGAACGTGGCGGTCTTGCCCACGTAGTGCACCGGCGGCGGCCCGTACCCGTAGCGACGCAGCACCGCCAGCGAGGCCAGCAGGAGCACCTCACGGGCCAGCAGCGCCGCGGTGAACTGCCACGGCACCACCTCCCGCACGGTGAAGGCGACCAGGGTGGCGAGGATGTAGAGCCGGTCGGCGAGCGGGTCGAGCAGCTCGCCCAGGCGGCTGACCTGGTGCAGGCGGCGGGCGATCCAGCCGTCGACCCAGTCGGTGGTGCCGCCGATGGCCAGCACCACGACCGCGGCCACGTCGGCCCGCACCACCAGGAACAGATAGAGGAAGAGCGGCACGCCCAGCAGCCGCCCGAAGCTGATCAGGTTGGGCAGGGTGAGGACCTGGTTGCCGGGAGTCTCGTCACCGGTGTCCCGCGGTTGCTCCGCCCGAGCCGGCCGACGCGACACCGATCCTCCTCCACGGCACGCGGGCCCCCGGCCGGCGCCGGGCGCGGCTGAGGGTCGTACGCGCTGTCGGGCCGACCAGCGCCGGCTCTCCCCTGCGGCCCCGGGCGGGGCCCCTTCCCCTGATGCGGCCCGCGATCTCGATGATCGCGGGCCGGGTAGGTGCGCTGCCACTATATCGGGCTTCCTCTCGCTGGCAGGGCGCCGCCGCGGGCTGTCGGTGCGGCTGTGCCGCACTGTGGCGTGGATCACCACGCCTAAAGCGTCCTAGGATACTAGTGGAAGGGGGGACGGCGCTCAGGCCGTCTGGACGGCGGGCTCGGTCTGCTGCTCGGGAACCGAGGTCGCCGCCCGAGCGAACCCGGCGAGCGCCAGCAACAGCTCGTGCTGCATCCGCACCGGCATCCGGTCCAACACCGCCTGCACCGCGCGCTGCCGCCGCTCGGCCAACTCCCCCAACAGGGTCAGCGCCGCAGCGGTCGGCACCAACCGCACCTCACGCCGGTCACGGGGATCGGCCACCCGACGCAACAGCCCGGTCGCCTCCAGCCGGTCGCACAGGCGGCTCGCCGAGGAGGGCACCACGTCCAGCAACTCCGCCAAACCGTTGACGTTGGTCTCCGGCCGACCGCTGATCAGCGTGAGCACTCTCAGCTGGGTGGGCGGCACCTGATGCCGCGACGCGGCAGACTCCAGCACGGCGATCAGCGTCCCGGCGGCCGCGTCGATCGCCGCGGCGAGATCCGCAGGTCGCTCCACCTGATGTCCCCTGCCGTCGTCGCGCTGGTGCCCGCCCGGCAACGCGGCGGCGAATCTCACCCCGTGCCCCGTTCGCGCGGACCGTGCCAGTCCAGACAGACCACGACGGCGTCGTCGCGCAGATCGGAATCCGCGTGATAGGCGTGCAGTTCGCGCATCACCGTACCAACCGCCTCGGCCGGCGGCTGCAGCCGCGTGGCGCGCAGGGACCGAGCCATCACCCGCTGCCCGTACGGCTCCTGACCCGGCGGCTCGGCGGCCCACACCCCGTCACTGACCACGAAGAGCCGGTCACCCGGGGCGAGTTGCACCTCCTGAAGCTCGTAGCGGGTCTCGGCGAACATGCCCAGCGGCAGTTGCTGATCGAGCTTCATCGGCTCGACAGTGGACCCCCGCATCCGCAACAGATGGGGGGAGCCCGCGTCGACGGCACGCACCCGGCCGAGGCGAGTGTCCAGCTCCAACAGCAGGGTGGCCACGTACCGGGCGCCCCGGTGTTGGTAGAAGACCGTGTCCGAGGCCAGCTCGGCCTGTTCCACCAGGCCGCCACCGGAGCGCCGCGCGTTGCGCATCGCGTTGACAGTGACGGCGGTCAACAGGGACGCCGCCAGCCCACTGCCCTCGCCGTTGAGCACCGTCACGGTGAGACGGTCGCCGTCCAACGACCAGTCGAAGTGGTCGCCGCCGACTGTGTACGCCGGTTCCAGCTGGCCGGCCAGATCGAACGCGTGGTGCGACACACCACGACCGGGCAGCAGGTCCCACTGCATCTCGGCGGCCATCGTCAGTCGCTCCCGACGGCGGGCCCGCCGGTAACGGTCGGTCTCCCGGTCCGCCGCGCGCATCGCCACCGCCAGAGCGCCGGCGATGTCCGTCGCCCGACCGGTGACCGTCGCGTTGGGTACGGTCGGAAGCTCGATCAGCAGCACACCAAGCCGCTCCCCCCACACCGTCAAGGGCAGGTAGAGCCGGCAGGGGCCATCACCGTCGCGTACCGGCTGCTGGCTGCTGAAGCAGCGCTGCGCCATGGTGTGGCAGGCCAGGAAGCCGCCCGCCGGCAGGTCCGGGTCCAGCACCGGCCACAGGCCGCTGATCCGGTAGTCGGCGACGAAGACGTCGGTGCGCAGCGCGCCCATCGTGGACCGGATCGCCCGGTCCGCCGCCTCCGCCAGCTGGTCGGGCGGCGCCTCGCGCAACGCGCGCGACACCACGTCCGGCGCGTCTACCATCGTCGCCCTCCCCAGAAGCTTGCCATAGGGCAAGCATCATACGGACGCCCCCGGACAGACGATCGGCGCGGTCAGTCCTCCGCGCGGGTCGCGAGCACACCGTGAAACGCGTCGGGCACCCGCGCCGGCGGGCCGTCCGGCCGCCACTCGGCGACCGGGACGATCCCGTCCGCCGTCGGCGCCCACCGACCCAGCAGGGGCGCGAACGCCGCCGGTGGACGCATCCGGAACTGCGGCCCCATCATGGCCAGCGCCTGCGGATGACAGGCCAACTCTTCGGTGTCGAAGTCCACAGCGAGCAGGCTGCCCGGCGCCGCGGCAGCGTACAACTCGTCGAGGGTGCGGGTCAGCGTGGCGTCGTCGAGGAACGCGGCCAGGCCGAGGAAGACCACCCCGACCGGCCGCCGACCCCAGCCCGGCACGAAACGGTGCAGTTGGGCCGGGTCGATGGTGCCGATGTCGGTCGCGTCGCCGAAGCCGTAGCCGGCCCGGTCGCTGCCGGCGAGGATGCTCTGCCCCAGTCGGATGGTGACCGGGTCGACGTCGGTGTAGAGCACTGTCGCCTCGGTGGCGACCTCGTGCACGTTGCCCATCGTCGGCACCCCGGCGCCGAACACCAGGAACCCGTCAACGCCCTGCTCGGCCATCTCCCGCACCGCCCGGCCCAGGAACGCCCGCAGCTCGCCGAACACCGGAGCGCACGGGCCGTACGCCTGCTCGAACGCGTTCGCGGCGGCCACGTCCACGGGAAAGTGATGCTGCCCGCCGAGCCAAAAGTCGATCATGCGAGCGGTGCTCGGCTGGTCTGGTTCACCCATCGGCGGCGCTCCCTCCCCGGTCGTCGCCAGCGTACCGACCGGGACGTGCTCAGCGGTATCGCGGCGCGAGGGCGTCCGGGCCCGCGATACTGGCCGCGAGCGGGAGGTGGGCGGTGAACTCAGCGAACAACGCGGCGGTGGTGGTCGGCGTCGACGGCTCGGAGTCGGCGCTGCGCGCCGTGCGTCTCGCCGCGACCGAGGCGGCGCGCCGGCACCGACCGCTGCGGGTCGTGCACGGCTTCATTTGGCCGCTGCTGCACGTACCGGTCTCCCCCGCCCCGGACGCGCCGCCCGGCGGTGGGCTGCGCCACCAGGCCGAGGAACTCGTCGAGGCCGCCGTGCGCGAGGCCGAGGCGACAGTGCCCGGGATGTCGATCTCCGGCGAGATCATCGACGGTGAGGCCGCAGCGGTGCTGGTGGGCGAATCCCCCACCGCCGCGCTCATAGTGCTCGGCGACCGCGGGCTGGGTGGGTTCTCCGCCCTGCTGGTCGGCTCGGTCGCGGTGCAGGTCGCCGCGTACGCCGACTGCCCGGTGCTGGTCGCGCGCGGCACGCAACGACCCGACGAGCCGGTCCTGGTCGCGGTGGACGGCTCGGACGCCTCCCGGCGGGCGGCGGACTTCGCCGCCGAGACCGCCGTGTCGCTCGGCGTGCCGCTGGTGGCCGTGCACGCCTACCGACACCCCGGCAGCAGCGGCCCGGGCGACATGCAACCCCTGGTGTACGACGAGGCGAAGCTGCGCGGCGAGCAGGAGCGGATGCTCGCCGGGTGGCTGACCGGGCTCACCGAGGACCACAGGGGTCTGCGGTTGACCTGCCAGGTGGTGCACGGCCGACCCGGCACCGTGCTCGCCGAGGCGTCCCGCTCCGCCCAACTCGCCGTCGTCGGTGGGCGCGGGCGCGGCGAGGTGACCGGGTTGCTGCTGGGGTCGGTGAGCCAGTCGATGCTGCACCACGCGCAGTGCCCGGTGGTAGTGGTCCGCGCGCCCCAGTAGCGGCGCCGGGGTTGGTCCGCCGCCAGACGGGTAGACGGCCGCGGTACGCCCAGCGGACGGTGGGCAGCACCAGGTGCCCAGACCGACGAAGGAGGCACAGATGCCAGGACCACGGCCGGGCAGTAACGCGTACGACAAGCAGCGCGCGCGGTTGCGCAACGCGATCGACGACTCCGGGCGTCGAGTACCCGACGGCAAGGCCAACCAGGTCGCGAACCGGATCCTCCAGGAGGATCGCGGTCAACGGGGCGTGGTGCGCGGTGAGCGGACGTACGGCCCGAAGAGCGAGCGCGAACCGGGCGACCCGAAGTGAGGACTGTCGACGTTGCCGACGGCGCGATCGCGGGCGCCGTCGGCAGCACCGCGCTGAACGTGGTCAGCTACCTCGACATGGCGCTACGGGGACGGCCGGAGAGCGACGTCCCCCAGGAGACCGTCGACCGGCTGGCCGGGATCGCGCACGTGGACCTGGGGAACGGGGCCCGGGCGGCCAACCGCCGCTCGGGCCTCGGGCCGCTGATCGGTTACGGGCTCGGCGTCGCCGCGGGCGTCGGGTTCGCGCTCTACGCCGGTGGTCGACGTCAGCCGTTGCCGGTGGCCACCGGTCTGCTCGGCGCGGGCGTGATGACCATGACCGACGGGTCGATCACCGTGCTCGGGATCAGCGACCCGCGTACGTGGCGGCGCTCCGACTGGATCTCCGACATCATCCCGCACCTCGCGTACGGACTGGCGGCCGCCGCCACCTGGAACAGGTTGCGGCGGCCGCCAGCCCGCGGTCGCTAGCCCATCGGTCAGCGGGTGTCGCTGTCGTCCTCGGCCACCGGCTCGCCGGCCGGGCCGTACGGCGACACCTGCCCCTTGGGCACCGGTCGACCGGCGTCCCCGCGCGACGTCCCACTGTTGAGCGGGTGCCCGGTCGGCTTGGGCCCCTTGCTGTCCTGGCTGGTGGCGCCCTTGGCGTTGCGCCGGAACTCTTCCTGCTGCGGATTGACCACGGGTGTCTCCCTTCCGGGTACGGCAGGCGGCATCGACCGCCTCCACGCCTCGGCATACCCGCCCGCCCCGGTGGCATTCCGGCCACTGTCAGCGGTGCGACGGCTACCGAGTCCCCAAGTGGGTAACCCGACGGGGTGGGCAATGATCGAACTGTGGTGCGGGTGCTGCTCGACCGGCGTGGCCGCACGTACGCGGAGGAGGCCGGCATCCGGCTCTCCGACCGGCCGGGGCCGCTGTATCAGCTGCTGGTGCTGACCACGTTGCTGAGCACCCGGATCCGCGCGTGCGTGGCGGTGGACGCCGCGCGGGAGCTGTTCGCCGCCGGCTACCGCACTCCACAGGCCATGGAGGCGGCCAGTTGGCAGGAGCGCGTCGACGCGCTGGGCCGGGGCCACTACCGCCGCTACGACGAGCGGACCGCCACCATGCTCGGCACCGGCGCCCGGCTGTGCCTGGACCGTTGGCACGGTGACCTGCGACGCCTGCACCGGGAGGCCCAGGGCGACCCGACCGGGTTGCGGCGGCGGCTCACCGAGTTCCCCGGCATCGGCCCCACCGGCGCGGACATCTACCTGCGCGAGGCGCAGACGGTCTGGTCGGACGTGCGCCCGTACGCCGACCGTCGGGCCCTGGCCGGGGCGAAGCGGCTGGGTCTGCCGGGGTCCCCGGACCGGCTCGCCGGTCTGGTCGACGAACCGGACTTCGGCCGGCTCGCGTCAGCGCTGGTGCGGGTGGCGCTGGGTGAGGAGTCCGCCGGTGAGGTCACCCGCGTCGCCGCCCGCTGAGGCGCTCACTTGACCGTCTTGTCCCCCGGGCGGGTCAGGTGCCACACCAGCAGCGCGGCGAGCAACGCCAGGACCACCACCCCGCCGGAGATGCCACGGCCCTCCTCGGGGCTGCGGCCGGCGCTGCCGAAGTAGATCACCGCGAGGCCGGCCAGCACCGTGACGAACGTACGCAACCCTCGGTCCTTCACGTCTGGCACCGTAGGCGTACCGCGTTCCCCGTTTTGTCGATTTGGGCATTTTGTCAGTCTTCTGGGTGACGGCTCAGCGCTCGGTGACGAACCCGCAGAGCCGCACCCTGCGCACCGCCCGGTCGGCGACCTCCACCACCTGCAGGGTCAGCCCGGGCAGCCGCACCGTCTCACCCGGGGAGTCCGGCAGGTGCCGCAGTCGGGCCAGCACCAGACCAGCCACCGTCGTGTAGTCCCGGGACAACGGAAAGCTCAGCCGCACCCCCAGGTCGGGCAGGTCGTGCAGCGGAAAGTCACCGGGCACCAGCAGCGACCCGTCCGGTTCCCGGACGACCCCGCGCACGTCCCGGTCGGTCTCGTCGTACAACTCGCCAACCACCTCGGCCAGCAGATCCTCCATGGTGACCATGCCGTCGATGCCCCCGTGCTCGTCGACCACCAGGGCCAGTTGCTGATGCTCCTGGCGCAGCTGACGCATCGCGTCGGCGACCGGCAGGGTCACCGGCAACAGCAGCGGCGCCCGGACCCGCTCGCCCACCGGGGCGGTGCCGGCCCGCACCAGGTCGCGGATGTGCACCACCCCGAGCACCTCGTCCAGGCCGCCGGGGCCGGTGACGGGAGCGCGGGACCGGCCGGCGGCGGCCAACTGTCGGACCCCCTCGTCGGCGGCCAGACCGGCCGGCAGCGTGGTCACCTCCCGCCGGGCCACCAGGATCTCCCGCAGCGTCCGGCCGGCGATGTCGAACGCGCCGGTCAGGATCTCCCGCTGCTGGGCCGACAGGCCGCGCTGGCTGGCCAGCATCTCCCGCAGCTCCTCCTCGGTCGTCTCCTCCCGGTTCGCCCGCGGGTCCCCACCGGCGAGCCGCACGACCGCGTCGGTGGCCCGGCTGAGCAGCCACACCGCCGGCCGGGACAGCCGAGCCAGCAGATCCAACGGGCCGGCGCTCAGCAGCGCCCAACGCTCGGCCCGCTGCATGGCCAGCCGCTTCGGGGCCAACTCCCCGAGCACCAGCGTGACGAACGTCAGCAGCACCGTCACCAGCAGCACCGCGGCGGGACGCGCCGCCCCGCCGAGGAAACCCAACGGCCCGACCAACGGAGAGGCCAACGACACCGCTGCCGCCGCCGAGGCCAGGAACCCGGCCAGGGTGATGCCGAGCTGAATCGTGGCCAGGTAACGGTTCGGGTCGCGAGACAGCTGCACCAACCGGTCGCCGGCACGGCTGCGCCGACCCAGCCGCCGCAACTGCCCCTCCCGCAGGGTCACCAGCGCCATCTCGCTGCCGGAGAGCGCGGCGTTGACCAGCACCAGCACGGCCACCAACGCCAACTGCCCGAGCTGACCGCCCATCGCGTACCCCCGTCCGCCGTCTGAGGTCACTCAACCGCAGCGGGGCGCGGCGCGGGCCCGGTTCGCGACCGCGCCCCCGCTCAGTCGACCTCCAGGTCGTCCAGAGAGATGGCGTGGGTCATCAGCCACCGGGCCAGCGCCGACATCCCGAACAGCCACAGCGGCACCGACTCGGTGGGGCCGTTGGTGGCGTAGATGGCGAAGCGCAGGTCCGGCGCGCGGTACGCCTCGATCCGCCACCGGTGCTGCCGGTCCCGCCAGACCGCCGAAGGGTCCATGGCGTCACCGTAGGTGACCATCGCCGCCTCGGGGGCCGGTTAGCCGGGCACCGCCGTGCTGCCGAGCAGCCAACGGGCCACCGACACAAGCAGGCCGATCCCGATTCCGGCGAGGACCAACCAACCGAAGCCACGCCAGCCCGAGCCCCGGTCGGGGACCGGTGCTGGCGGGGGCCGCCAGAGCTCCCGGTACGTCCAGGCGAGCACACCCGTGCCGAAAGGCAGCAGCCCGATCCAGAACCAGAACCATCGGGTACCGGCCAGCGGTGGCGCGCCGCCGATCAACCGGCCCAGCCAGAGCAGAGTCAACACACCGGCGAGCAGGCCCGCGGTGTTCGCGATCCGGTGCGCGGTGTCGTCGCCGGCGTGCCACGGGTCGGCTACGGCGGCGAGCCGCGCATCCAGGCCGATGTGCGCCGACCGGCCCGGCTCAGCGGGGTACGACTGCGGTTCGGGCGGTTGGACGGGGGCGTACCGGGTCTGACCGCTCGGCAGCGTCCACGCGATCATCCAACCCTGCTCGGCGGGCCGTAGCTCAGGTCGACTTCCCCAGTAGGCGTCGTCGCCGGCCCAGCCATTCGCCCGTTGATAGGTCACCACCCGGCCAGCCGCGAGATCCCGATCGAGCTGGGCTCTGGTCGACTCGTGGGGCTCCACCCACCACGCCAGACCGGCCCACAGCACCCACAACACCGGCAGCCCCCAACGCAGCGCCGCCGGGACGACGACACGCCACTGGCCGCGCGAGGGTTGCGACCGAGACGGGGACACCTCGACCATCAGCCCAGCGTCGCATCGCGGCGCAAGCGTGTCAGCACCGGATCGGTCGCGGCGGTCAGCGGTCAGCGGTCAGCGGTCAGCGGTCAGCGGTCAGGTTGATCCTGGTCCGTCGGCACCGTGGCTCGTCGGACGCAATCGCGAAGCAGAGCACGACGCCGGGAATGCACGTCGTCGGGTTCCTGGCTGCTGGCCGCATAGACGTTGCTCACCGGCGACCAGGCCATGGACATCGCGATGACCAGGGCCATGACGTCGAACGGGTCACCGCCGCGGATCCGCCCGGCGGCCTGGGCCTCGGCGATGGCCGTGAGCTTGCGATCGTCGTAGTGCTGGTGGGCCTCGACGAGGTGTCCGGCGGGCCGGCGTTCCAGCCGCGTCCAGGTCGCGAGGCGGATGAGGTCGGGGCGGCGCAGGTATTCGTCGTAGAGGCGAACGGCCCAGTCGGCGAGATCGTCGGCGTCGATGGGCACGACGTTGGTGATGCGCTCCAGCGAGCTGAGGAAGATCGCGTCGAAGAGTCGTTCCTTGTCCCCGAAGTAGGCGTAGAGCTGCGCCTTGTTGGTGCGGGCCGCCGTCACGATGCGTTCGACGCGTGCCCCGGCGATGCCGTGTTGGGCGAACTCCTCGGTGGCGGCGTCCAGGATGCGCTGGTAGGTCGCGGCGCCTCGCGAGGTCAGGGGCTGCTCCGGCATGCTCCCACCCTAGCAAACAGAACGGTTGGTTTGCTAGGGCTCGCCGTCCGACCTAGGCTAAGACAGACCGAACAGTCTGTTTAAAGGAGTCGATCATGCGAAGGACCATTGGATGGCGAGCTACCGGCCCGACGGCGCTGCGGCGTACCCCGATCGAGCGCCGTGACCTACGCCCAGACGACATCGCGGTGCGGATCGACTACTGCGGCGTCTGCCACAGCGACCTGCACGCCCTGCACGACTACGACCAGCACACCAACGCACCCCTGGTGCCGGGTCACGAATTCACCGGCGTGGTGACCGGCACCGGCCCCGAGGTGACCAACTTCTCGATCGGCGAGAGCGTCGCGGTGGGCAACATCGTCGACTCCTGCGGCACCTGCGCCATGTGCGTAGCCGGACAGGAGAACTTCTGCCACTCCTTCCCGACTCTGACCTACGGCGGCAGAGACCGGCAGGACGGGTCGACGACCCTGGGTGGCTTCTCCCGCGAATACGTCGTGCGGAACACCTTCGCCTACCCGCTCCCCGCCGGCCTCGACCCGGCCGCAACCGCCCCGCTGCTGTGCGCCGGCGTCACCGTCTGGGAGCCCTTGCGCTCCCATCGCGTCGGCCCAGGCACTCGGGTCGCCGTGGCCGGACTCGGCGGCCTGGGCCACCTCGCGGTCAAGATGGCCGTGGCACTCGGCGCTACCACGACCGTGATCAGCCGTACCCAGGACAAGCGGGACGACGCCCACCGGCTCGGCGCAGACAACTTCGTCGACTCCACCGATCCCCGGGGGATGGCTGCGGCCCGCGACACCTTCGACCTCCTCATCGACACCATCTCCGCACCGCACGACCTCGCCCCGTATCTGAAGCTGGTGGCGATGGACGGCACCCTCAGCCTGCTCGGATTCCTGGGTCCGGTGACCGTCGACACCACCGACCTGCTTGTCGGCCGCAAGAAGCTCAGCTCCGCCGGAAGCGGCGGCCGCCGCTCGACAGCTGAGATGCTCCAGTTCTGCGCCGACAACGGCGTCACCGCCGACATCGAGGTACTCACCTCGGCGCAGGTGGGCACGGCACTCGACCGCCTCCGGCGAAACGACGTCCGCTACCGCTTCGTGCTGGACATGTCCGACCTGGACTGAAAGTGGTTGGCCAGGTCGCGGCGCTCAGCTGACGACGATCCGGGCGTCGTCGGGCAGTCGGCGGGTAGCGCCCCGCCGGTCCAGCAACTCCAGCAGGGGCACCGCCACCCGGCGGGTGGTGTCCAACGCCTGCCGGGCCGCCGACAGGGTGAACGGCTGCGGCAACCCGGCCAACACGCGGACCGCGTCGTCGAGCGCATCGGGCAGCAGCACCACGTTGTCGGCCAGCCGCAGCAGGGCGCCGGCCCGCACCGCGGCGCCGATCTCCCGGGGGCCCAGACCCAGGTCGACGAGGCGGTCCGCCTCAGGGGCGCGGAACGGCCGGTCGCCGTACTCGGCGCGGACCCGTTGCACGGCCAGGGCCACCGGTTCGGGCAGCGCGTCGGCGCCCGCCGCCCCGACCCGACCGGCGTGGATCCGCAGCGGCGGCCGGACCAGCGCCTCGACCAGCACCCGGTCGGGCAGGGCGAGGCGCTGACGCAGCGCGTCCACCGGCATCCCGGGCTCCAACGGGTGTTCCCGCGCGTGCCGGGCGACCTCCTCGGTCAGCTGCTCACCGAGCCGCCGCCAGTGTGCGGGGTCGGCCAGCCAGTCACCGGCCACCGCCTCGGCGTACGCCGGCCCGTCTTGCACCGCCTCGGCGTGCACCGGCACACCCATCCGGATCAACGCGCCGGCCCGGATCAACCGGCGACGGCGCAGCTCCCCCACCAGGTCGGGTCGACCGTCAAGCTCGGCCAGGACCTGGGCGCGGGCGGCGGCAGCACCCCGTCGGCCCAGCGGTGGAGGTGCCACATCCAGCACCCGCACCCCGCCGCTGACGTGGTGGCGGCCGGGGTCGCGCAACAGCGCCCGGTCACCCACCAGCAACGGCAGCGGGCGGGCCAACCGCAGCCGGACGGTGTCCGGACCGAGCGGACGCACCCGTACCGGCACCGCCGCCGAGCCGACGTGCAGGGTGAGGGTGGCCGGCAGGTCGGCTGCCGGGTCGCCGGCGAGCCGGACGTCGACCAGGTCGGTGTGGTGAAACCGGCCCGGGGTGAGCAACGCGTCGCCCCGGCCGAGCCGGTCGCGGGGCGTACCGCGCAGGTTGACCGCCACCCGGGCGACCGCCGCCGCCTCCGGTCGGGCCTCGCCGAGAGAGTGCAGGCCACGGACCCGGACCGGTTCGTCGGCGCCGGCCAACTCCAGTTCGTCGCCCACCCGCAGCCGCCCGGCGCCGAGGGTGCCGGTGACGACGGTGCCGCTGCCCCGCACTGTGAAGCTGCGGTCCACCCACAGCCGGACCGGGTCGTCCACCACCGGCGCGGGCAGTTGGGCGGCGAGCCGGCCCAGGGCGGCCCGCAGCTGCGGCAGGCCGGCACCGGTCAGGCCGCTGACCGCCACCGCCGGCACCGCGCCGAGGCTGGTCTCGGCGATCTCGGCGCGGGCGCGGGCCGTCGCCGGCCCCGGATCGGCGAGATCCGCGCGGGTCACCGCCAGCAGGCCGTACGCGACGCCGAGCGCGTCGAGCGCGGCCAGGTGCTCGGCGGACTGCGGCATCCAGCCCTCGTCGGCGGCCACCACGATCAGCGCCGCCGGGACCGGGCCGACCCCGGCGAGCATGTTCGGCACGAACCGCTCGTGCCCGGGTACGTCGACGAAGGCGACGGTGCCGCCGGACGGCAGCGTCGTCCAGGCGAAACCCAGGTCGATCGTCATCCCCCGGCGGCGTTCCTCGGCCCACCGGTCGGGCTCCATCCCGGTCAACGCCCGGACCAGTGTCGACTTGCCGTGGTCGACGTGCCCGGCGGTCGCGACGACGAACACGCTCAGTCCTCGCCGGGTACGCGCAGCACTGCCTCGCGGACGGCCTCGTCCGCGTCGGCGGGCACACAGCGCAGGTCGAGCAGGAGCCGGCCGCGCACCACCCGGCCGAGGACCGGCGGGTCACCGGTGCGCAGCGGCGCCGCGTACCGCTCGGGCAGGCTCAACGCCCACGAGTCCAACTCCACCCCGGGGGCGCCGCCCCCACCGACCACCGCGACGGCCGGCACCACCTCCGCCTTGCGGCCGTCCGCGCCGAGCCGGTCCCGCAGCCGCTCCACCCGTTCCCGCAGGGCACCCGGGTCGGTGTGCAGCGCCACCCGGGTCGGAGTGTCCGGTTGGTTCAGGGTGGCGGCCAGCGCGGCCAGGGTGAGTTTGTCCACCCGCAGCGCCCGCGCCAGTGGATGCCGACGCAACCGCTCGATCACCTCGACGTCACCCAGCAACAGCCCCGCCTGCGGCCCACCGAGCAGCTTGTCGCCGCTGGCGGTGACCAGCGCGGCGCCCGCGCGCAGGGTGCTGGCCGCGTCCGGTTCGTCGGGCAGCAGCGCGTCCGCGCCGAGCAGCCCGGAGCCGATGTCCGCGACCACCGGCATCCCGAGCGTGGCCAGTTGCCGTACCCCGACGGCGGAGGTGAAGCCGGTGACCCGGAAGTTCGACGGGTGCACCTTGAGCACGAAGCCGGTCTGCGGGCCGAGCGCGGCGGCGTAGTCCGCGAGGGTGGTGCGGTTGGTGGTGCCCACCTCGCGCAGCCGCGCGCCGGTGCTCTCCAGCAGGTCGGGCAGGCGGAAACCGTCGCCGATCTCGACCAGCTCGCCCCGGCTGACCACGATCTCCCGGCCGGCGGCCAACGCGGTGGCGGCCAGCACCAGCGCGGCGGCACCGTTGTTGACCACGTGCACGGCGCCCGCGTCGGGCACCGCGGCGGCCAGCGCGTCGAGCGCGCCCCGGCCGCGGCGGGCCCGCCGGCCGGTGGCCAGGTCCAACTCGACGTCGGTGTGCCCGGCGGCGGCCACCACCGCGGCGACCGCGGCGGACGACAACGGCGCCCGGCCCAGGTTGGTGTGCAGCACGACACCGGTGGCGTTGAGCACCACCCGGGGGCCGGGCGTGGGCAACGCGGCGACCGCCGCGTCGCGTACCTCGTCGGGTTTGAGCTCACCGCGGCGGGCGCGGCCCTGCGCGTGGGAGACGATCGCCTTGACCCGCTCCCGGCCGAGGGTCACGGTGGCGGCGGCCAGCACCGGGTCGGCGAGCAGCGTGTCCGTACGGGGCACCCGACGTCGCGGGTCCACCGGGCCGTCGCCCATCACGTCATCTCCTGCAAGCGGTGTGGCGGAGACGGACGGGAATCGAACCCGCCTGGCCCGGGTCCCGGACCACTCCGGTTTTGAAGACCGGGAGGGGCACCAGCCGCCTGAACGCCTCCACCGGACATTCGATCACACCGCGGGCGGGACCGCCCGATCAGCTGGAAGATCCATGCCGGCTCGCCGCGCCTCGACCCGTTCGCGCTGCGGCACCACCGTGTAGCGGGGGTCGCGGGCCGAGGCGACGCCACCGTAGAAGATGCCGAACCGGGTCAGCACCGACGCGGCCAGCAGCGCGGTCCCCGAGAGCGCACCGACCACCCGGCTGCGCCGGCCCAGCAGAGCACCCGCCACCCCGCCGGCGGTCAGCAGCCGCCCGGCACGCAGCAACCGGCCCGGCCGACCCAACCGGTAGGGCTCGCTGAGCAGGCCGAGGCGGGTCTCCACCCGATGCGCGCCGTACAGCTCCAGGGCCGCGCCGGCCACCGCCATCCGGCGGGCCGGCCCGGCCTGGGCCGGCGGCGCGGCGAGCAGACCCACGCCGGCGCCGCTGGCCAACGCGCTGCCCGCGAAGATCACCGGCAACTCGGGGTACGCCTCATGCCAGGACGGCACCGCCGTGTCGGCCAGCAACACCCCGGTGTACGTGGCCAGCGCCGGCGCGGTGCCGGCGGCGAGCAGCCCGGCGGCGTGCCCGATCGGCGGCAACGCCCGGCCGGCCAGCCCGAGCAGACCGTGCCGGGGCAGCAGACCGGCCGCCTCGGCGATCGCGGCGACGCCCGCCGCTGGCCCGTACGCGGTGAGAATCCAGGTACCCATCGACATCGGCGAGGTCGGCTTGGCCACCCGCAGCATGTGGTGGAACCGCGCCGGCCGGCCCAGGTCCCTGATCAGGAAGACGGCGCTGGCGCTGACGGCGGCCAGGGCTGTCACCCGACCGGCGCGACGCAGCGCGGGCCGCCCGGTGAGCTGCCCGCCCGCAGCCAGCAGCGACGAGCCGGCTGCCAACCCGCCGGTGAACAGGTACGCGGCGATGTCCCACTTCCAGACCGGTCCCTTCAGAACGGGCCGACCGTAATAGGAGGTGAACTCGGCCTCCGGCACCCGCAGTTCCTCACCGCCGCCACGCCGCCCGCCCCGCCGGCCCGTCCGGCCCCCGGCTTCGGTGCTGCCGCTGGCGGTACTGGGGCGGTCGTCGCTCACCGGTGGTCGGTCGCCGCCCTCGGCGGCGAGGCGCTCCCGGAAGCGACGGAACCGGTCGCCCACAGGGCCCGGTGGGGTCATGAGGAACCTCCGACGAACGCGGCGACAGTCGCCGCCGCCATGGCGAGAGCGGCGAGGCCGGCGCGCTTCCACATCTTCGGCAGGTCACGGGTGGTCACGACCGGGTCGGGCGGCAGCCCGTACACCTCGGGTTCGTCCAGGAGCAGGAAGAACGCCCCGTCACCGCCCACGCCGTCGTTCGGGTCGTGCCCGTACAGGCGGGCCTCGGGGACCCCCCGCTCGTGCAGCGTCGCCACCCGGGCGGCGGCACGTTCACGCAGCTCGTCCAGGGGCCCGTACTGGATCGACTCGGTCGGGCACGCCTGCGCACACGCCGGAGTCATCCCCGCGCCCAACCGGTCGTAGCACAGCGTGCACTTCCACGCCCGACCGTCGTCCTTACGCTGATCGATCACCCCGTACGGGCACGCCGAGATGCAGTACCCACACCCGTTGCAGATGTCCTCCTGCACCACCACGGTGCCGAACTCCGTGCGGAACAACGAACCCGTCGGACACACGTCCAGACACGCCGCATGCGTGCAGTGCTTGCAGACGTCCGACATCATCAACCACCGGAAATCCGTGCGTTCCTCGACGCCCGTGCCCCGGCCCGGTGGCTGGGCCCCCGGCATCCCCAGGAACTGCGGCCCCCCGTCGACCGGCCGGGCCGCGTCGGCGTCGACCGGCGCGCCGAGGACATCCGCCGGTGCGGCGCCGTGCCCGGCCGGGCGGGGCTGCTCGATGAACGCGACGTGCCGCCACGAGTTCGCGGTCAACGCGCCGGTGTTGTCGTACGACATGCCGAGCAGGTCCAGGCCGCTCTCCGGGACGCCGTTCCACTCCTTGCAGGCGACCTCACAGGCCTTGCAGCCGATGCAGACGCTGGTGTCGGTGAAGAACCCCATCCGGGGCGGCGCGTTCTCATAGCCCGCATCGGGTGCCGGGTCCAGCGGACCGTACAGGCTGTTCGGGTCAGGAAGCACCGTGCTCCTTCCCCTCATCGTCGGTGGTCACGGCCGGCGCGTGCTGGCCGGGGACGATCCCGGCGCGCCGCTGGTAGTCGGCCACCAGCTCGAGCAACGCCGGGCCGATGGGACGACGGCCCGGCCGCACGTCACAGGTGCCGACCTTGCTCTCCTGGATCAGCACGTTCGGGTCCAGGCTGATACCGAACAGGTCGTTGGCCGAGTCACCGGTGACCAGACCCTCGAAACCGAAGTGGTACGGCAACCACACCTGGTGGATGATCCGACCGTCCACCCGCAGCGGGGTGAGCCGGTCGGTCACCAGCACCTTCGCCTCGATCACCGCACGGCCGCTGACCAGGTGCGCCCAGCCCAGATGCGTCAACCCGACCTCGCCGGCCAGGGCCGGGGACACCTCGACGAACATCTCCGGTTGCAGCTCGGCCAACGGTGACACGGTCCGGCTCATCGCACCGGCGGTGTGGTGCTCGGTGAGCCGGCTGACAGTGAACACGTACGGGAACACCTGAGCGTGCTCCTGCGGCGGGCTCGGGTTCACCGAGTTCACCGGATGCGCGTACATCTTGCGGGTCGGATTGGCCTGCTGACCGTAGAGCGGGTTACGCACCGGCGACTCCACCGGCTCGTAGTGCGTCGGCAGCGGCCCGTCCAGGACACCGCTGGGCGCGTACAGCCAGCCCTTGCCGTCGCCCTGCATGACGAACGGGTCGTCGCCCGCGATGCCCTCCGGCCCGGACGCGCCGGCCGGCGGCCGGTACGACGGTGGCTTGGTCTTCTCGAAGTCCGGCACGTCGTAGCCGGTCCACTCGGACTTCTCCGCGTCCCACCACACGTACCGCTTGCGCTCAGACCACGGGTTGCCGTCCGGGTCGGCGGAGGCACGGTTGTAGAGGATGCGCCGGTTCGCCGGCCACGCCCAACCCCACTCGGCGGCCACCCAGTCCTGTTCGTGCCGGGACCTGCGCCGGGCCGCCTGGTTCACCCCGTCCGCGTACACCCCGCTGTAGATCCAACAACCGATGGCGGTGGAGCCGTCCGCACGGGCCTCGGCGAAACCGGACAGCGGGCGGCCGGTCGCCACGTCGTACCCGTTGATCTCGCGCAGCACCGCCTCGGCGCTCGGCTCCGCGTGCGGACCGTGCGTGGGGTAGTCCCAGGTGAGGTCGAGCAGCGCGCGGTCGCGCGGCAGCGGCGAGTCGGCCAGCTTCTCCCGCAGTTTGTGGCCCAGGTGATAGAAGAACCACAGCTCGGAGCGGGCGTCGCCCGGCGGCTCGACGGCCTTCTCCCGCCACTGCAACAACCGCTGCGTCTGGGTGAACGTGCCCTCCTTCTCCACATGCGACGCGGCGGGCAGGAAGAACACCTCCGTGCGGCACTCCTCCGGCACGATCTCCCCGGTGGTGACCTCGGGGCCGTTCTGCCAGAACGTCGCGCTTTCGATCATGAAAAGGTCCCGGACCACCAACCAGTCGAGGTTGGCCATCCCGAGCCGCTGCGCGCGACCGTGTGCGGAGCCGACCGCCGGGTTCTGCCCGAGCAGGAAGTACCCCTTGATCTTCCCGTCGATCATGTTGAGCACCTGTTGGTACGTGCCGTGATCACCGGTCAGCCGGGGCAGATAGCCGTAGCAGAAGTCGTTCTCCGGCGTCGCCGCGTCACCCCAGTACGCCTTGAGCAGGCTGGCGGCGAACGACCGCGCGTTACCCCAGAACCCCTTCTGCCCCGGGTGGCGAATGCTGTCCACCCACTCGTCGAAGCTCGGGTGCTCGGCGTGGTGCGGCATCGGCAGATAACCGGGCAACAGGTTGAACAACGTCGGGATGTCGGTCGAGCCCTGGATGCTGGCGTGGCCACGAAGCGCCATCACCCCGCCACCCGGGCGACCCATGTTGCCCAGCAGGAGCTGGATGATCGCGCCGGTGCGGATGTACTGCACGCCGACGCTGTGCTGCGTCCAGCCCACCGAGTAGATCAGCATGCCGGTGCGGTTCCGGCCGGAGTTCGCCGTCCACGCCCGCGCCAACTCCAGGAACTGCGCCTGCGAAATGCCACAGACCCGCTCCACCATCTCCGGGGTGTAACGGGAGAAGTGTCGCTTGAGGATCTGATAGACGCAGCGCGGATGCTGCAACGTCTCGTCGCGCCGGGTCTGCCCGCCCACCGGCGCGCCGTGCGACTCGTGCGTCAACCCCGCGGCGCTGTCCCGCTCCTGGGCGGTGTGCCCACTGCCCGACGAACCCTCGTGCCCCTCGTACTGCCAGCTGTCCTGCACGTAGGTGCCGGTCTCCGGGTCGAAGCCGGAGAAGAAGCCGTCGCCGTCCTCGGTGTCGCTGAACTCCTCGCTGACGATCGTCGCCGCATTGGTGTACGCGAGCACGTACTCCCGGAAGTCCAACTCGTTGTCCAGGATGTAGCGCACCACCCCGCCGAGCAGCGCGATGTCGGTGCCCGCCCGGATCGGCACGTACTCATCCGCGACCGCACTCGTCCGGGTGAACCGTGGATCGACGTGGAAGACCTTCGCACCCTTGCGCTTGGCCTCCATCACCCACTGGAAACCCACCGGGTGCGCCTCAGCCATGTTCGAACCCTGGATGACGATCACGTCAGCGTTGGCGATGTCCTGCTGGAAATCCGTCGCACCGCCACGACCGAAGCTGGCCCCCAGACCGGGGACGGTGGCGGAGTGTCAAATACGGGCCTGGTTCTCGATCTGGAGCGCCCCCATCGCGGTGAACAACTTCTTGATGAGGTAGTTCTCCTCGTTGTCCAGCGTCGCCCCACCCAGACTGGAAATACCCAACGTCCGGTTGAGCGGTCGACCCTGCGTGTCGACGTCCTCCCAGGTCTGCTCGCGGGCGGCGAGGATCCGGTCGGCGATCATGTCGAGCGCGGTGTCGAGCTCCAGATCCTCCCACTGCGTCGAGTACGGCCGGCGGTAGCGGACCGTGGTCTGCCGCAGCGGGCTGGTGACCAGGCTCTTGCTCGCCGAACCCTTCGGGCAGAGCCGACCCCGCGAGATCGGACTGTCCGGATCACCCTCGATCTGACTGACCCGCCCGTCCTTCACGAACACCCGCTGACCACAACCCACAGCGCAGTACGGGCAGACCGACCGGGCCACCGAATCGGCGGTATCGGTGCGGGCGGTGAGCGCGCGGGACACGTCGGACTTCGCCGCGGCACCCCGGCCCAGCGGGTCCGTGCCGGTGAGCTGGCGATAGACCGGCCAACCCTCGATAAAGGTCCGTAACCCCAACCCCGACACCCCCTCCCACGCGAGCGACCCTCTGAAGATAGGTCAACTGAGACAGGTTCGCGAGCGGGAGGATCGCTCGAGGCCGGATCAAGGGGGAACCAGATTAAGTCAGCGACCCGACAGCGGCGGAGTACACAGTGGTTGATGCTCAACCGAACCTGGCTATCACGGGAGGTTTGATGCCAACCGAGTTGATGCGTGTCTGCACCGAGGACGGCGACGAGGTCGTCTTCGAGATCGACCGGCGAGAGGCCGGTTTCGGCGAGGCGGGGCTCGGTGCGGACCAGATCGTCGAGGCTCGGAAGCGATTTGAGGCGGGCCTGCGAGAGATCAACATAGCGGCGCAGAAGGCGCTCGCGACCTTCCGCGAAGCCGTCCATCGCCCGGATGACATCGAGATCGAGTTCGGGGTCAACTTCAATGCTCAGGCCGGCGCCGTCTTCGCCAAGACAGGCGTCGACGCCCATCTCACGGTCAAGCTCACCTGGTCAGGCGGTGCCCCGCGCAGCGAGGTCGCCGCACTGTGAGTGCCGCGCCGCGGTGGCAGGTGAGAGTCGACACTGCTGGCGGATCTGGCAGCGGCTTCCTGATTGACGCCCAACACATTCTGACCTGCGCGCACGTGGTGGGTGACGCAATGGCCGCCAGGGTGTCGTTTCTGCAGCCCAGCCCGGGCGGACTCGACGGTGCCGTGGTGTTCCGGGGGCCCTGGTCACCTGGCGAGGTCGACGAGGGTGACGTCGCGGTGATCCGCCTGACCGAGCCCGTCGAGGTAGAACCTGCGCGGCTCGCGCCACTGAACGGGGTGGAGATCTTCGCGCGACAGGAGCTCGGTGCGTTTGGCTTCCCCGACGGCTACCGGAAGACCGGCCAGATCGCCCACTTCCACGCTGACGCGTACCCCCGGCTGGCGGGGCAGGCGTGCCAGACCACCGCGAGCGAGACCAGGGGCACCCGCCTGGAGCGCGGTTACAGCGGTTCGGCCGCCTACGTGCAGGGGACCTACGAGGTGGTCGGCATGGTGATCTCCGCCGACCGGGACCCGGACATGCGGACCGGCGTGGTACTGCCGCTCGACGAGATCGGCCGCCACTGGCCGTTCATCATCGATCGTATGCGCCTCGGCCCATTCGACTCGATCGCGTACCGGGAGCTGCGGGCCATCCTGGACGACCTGAAGCTTCCCGACATGCGCCGGCTACCGATGGAGGTGCTGGGGCACCCCACCCGGCTCTCCCCCGACCCGCCGCAGCAGCCGTTGAGCAGCGTGCTCGCCATGGTCGAGTGGCTGGCGGTGAACACCACCTTCCCCGAGGATGAGGTTGTCGACCTCGTGGTCACCCTGCTGCGACGGATCGGGTTGAAATCCCCCGACCACAGTGCGGCTCTGCACGAATGGGTGGGACGACACGGTTGGAGCGCGGGCGACGCGACATCGGTCGAGCCGGCAACCGAAGACGCCGGTACCCGGCCAGGGTGGGTGGTAGTCCGGATCGCGCCGTCGGCGGAAGGACGCAAGGCACACCACGTCACCATCTGGACCGCCACCAACCCCGACGGTGGACTGGACGAACGGACCCTGGAGGAGACGGTCACCGAAGACAAGATCCAGGAGACCATCGAGCAGCACCTGCCCGAGGCGTACAGGAAGATGATGCACGCCACGTACGAGACGATCGCCGTCGAGTTCGTGCTGCCCCGTGGTCACCTGGGCTGGCCCGTCGACTCCTGGCGTGCCCTCGACGACCACGACCAAGTGCCGCTCGGTTGGAGCCGGCCGGTCGTGGTCCGCGCCCTGGAATGGTTCGACACCACCGATCCGCGCATGATCGAGGAACGGACCCGACAGCTTCGCGATCGCCCCGGCCACCTGAACGCCACGATGAGCTGGCTCGACTGCTCCAACCGCACCGGGGAACTGCGGAAGTTCAAGGCATGGCTGCGCTCCGCGAAACGCCCGCTCGCGCTGGGGCTGGCGGGCCGCTGGACAGAGCCGGACCGGATCGGCTCCGCGGTGGCGAGTGGCCTGCCGGTCCTGCTGTGGCAACGAGCCGCCTGTGCCTGCCCCGAAACCGAGACCATCTGCGCCAGCAGGCGTTTCAGTGACACCATGGCTACCCGGTTGGGCGACATCCGCAGCGAGGAGTTGCCCGCGCGGGTCCGCGACCTACGGGTGGAGGCCGCCGAACTCGACGACGAGGACGAACACTGTGGCCGCGACGTGACCCTGCTGTGGGACGAACCTCGGCGTCGCCCGACCCGCCTGAGTTTCGCGGAGTGAAGAGTTAGGAGTGAGCGTGTCCGAGAAACCGGGCTGGTGGATCTATGAAGGCACCGGAGTCCCCCACGACGGTATCGATCGGCTGCCCGCTCCACCGCCATGGCGGGTCTTCGACGAATCCGCCACCCCCACCGCGCCACGTGTCGAGGAAACCGAGGCGGACATCCGTCGAGGCGCGAACTATCGGCCGGATCCGGATACCGTAGAATTGGTGAACGCCGCCCTGTACCTGCGTCGTCCACTGCTGGTGACGGGCCACCCGGGCACCGGAAAATCGACGCTTGCGACGGCGGTCGCCCATGAGCTGAAGCTCGGCCGACCATTGCGCTGGAACATCACCAGCCGGGTGACCCTGAAGGACGGCCTCTACCAGTACGACCCGTTGGCACGGCTCTACCAGACCAAACGGCATGCCGACGACACCGCTGGACATGACCACGGTGAGGACCTGGGCCGTTTCATCCGGCTGGGCCCGCTGGGCACCGCCCTGCTGCCCTCGGCGAAGCCCCGGGTGTTGCTGATCGACGAGATCGACAAAGGCGACCTCGACCTCCCCAACGATCTGCTCACCATCGTCGAGGACGGCGCGTACGAGATCGCCGAGCTGGTGCGGCACGCGGACCGGACCGCCGACGCCCAGGTGATGACCGCGGACAGCACCGAACGAGTGCCCGTCCATCAAGGGCAGGTCAGTTGTCGCGCCTTTCCGGTCATCGTCATGACCAGCAACGACGAACGGGAGTTCCCACCCGCGTTCCTCCGGCGGTGCATTCAGGTCACCCTTCCGCAGCCCGATGGGGACAAGCTGACAAGCATCGTCGACGCGCACCTCGACGGTCTCGCCCAGGGCAGCACCGACCTAATCGACACCTTCCTCACCCGTCGGGAGCCGGGCGACCTAGCCACGGACCAACTGCTCAACGCGATCTACCTGACTGACCAGGCAGGCCGCTCCGGCGGTGTCGACCGGGTGCTTCTGGCCGAGAAGGTGATGACTCACCTGTCCCGCCGGTCCGATGACGATTGACCTGCTCCGCGACGCCATTGTCGCGGCGGGTGGTGATCCGACCGCACGGGAACTCGCGGAGGCGCTCTGGCTGGGCCACCATCTGCGACCACGCGCCCCCGCCGTACAGCCCGGGCCGGAAGCGGACACCGCGGCCGGGCCCGGGCCGGCTGACGACGCGGTCGCCGACGTGTCGGCACCGCTCAGCGGGGCGGAACCGGCACCCGCGCCGGTTCCGCCCCGTGCGCCGACACCCACCAGCCTGCACATACCCCCGACCCGGACCGGAACAGCGACGGCCGCCGAAGTCGCGGTACCCCGCTCGATCGCGCTCGCCGACCGACTGAGATTTCAGCGGACGTTGCGCCCGTTGATGCGGCGGGTGCCAAACCGGCGGCTCGACGTCCTCGACGAGGATGCGACGGTACGCGCCGTCGCCGAACACATGCTGGCCGACCAACCCTGGCGTGCGGTGCTGACACCGTCGACGGAGCGGTGGCTGGATGCCGCGGTGGTGGTGGACAGCACCGCTTCCATGACGCTGTGGCGTGACCTGTCCACCAGCGTGGCCGACACCCTGGCCTCCTCGGGGGTCTTTCGCCAGGTCAGCAGGTGGCGGCTGCACGGCGATGACGCCGGCGTCGACGCTGCGCTGTCGACCTGGCGTGGTGAGACGCGTCGCCCCGCCGAACTGATCGACCCCACCGGACGGCGCATTGTCATCGTCATCAGCGACTGCGTCGACCGGATCTGGCACACTGGCGCGGCGGGCGCGTTCCTGCATCGCTGGGCCCGGCACGGTCCGGTGTCGATCCTTCAACCGTTGCCGGAACGCATGTGGTCCCGTACCGGCGGACGGACCATGGTGGGGGCGCTCAGCGCTCCACGCCCGGGTGCACCCAACACCGACCTGCGATTCGCCGCCTTCGACGGCCTGCCCGCCCCCGACGGCACCGTGGTGCCGGTGCTGGAGGTCTCGCCGCGCTGGGTCGGCCGCTGGACGCGGCTCCTCTCGGGCGTGACGGCGGTGACCGCAGCGGTGACCGTGGTCACCGGCGAACGAGTACCCAACATCCCGGTCCGGGAACGGGCGACGCCCAGCCCGACCGACCGTGTACGGCACTTCCGCTCGTCGGCATCACCCGAGGCGTTCCGCCTCGCCGGGTACGTCGCGATGAGCGAGCCGGTGCTGCCGGTGATCCGCTACATCCAACACGCCATGTTCCGCTCCGCCCCGCCGTCGCAACTGGCCGAGGTGCTGCTCAGCGGCCTGCTGCGGGTGGTGGACGGGCAGGCTGGACGCTACCGGTTCGTCGACGGAGTCCAACCTCTGCTTTTGGACACGCTGCAGCGTCCCGATCTGTTCCGGGCCGGGGAGCTGCTGGACGAGCTGTCCCAGGCGGTGCAGGCCCGGGTGGGGGTGGCTCGCGAGCATTTCACCGCGCTCACCCCGGGCCCCGGTCAGGCCGGGATCACGACCGACAGCCGCCCGTTCGCGGTGATCAACAATATCGGGAGGGCCCGGCTGGACCGTATCGCGGCCCGGCCGAGCGCGCCCGCCGCAGCTCCGCCCACCAGCCCTGCAGAATTGGCTGACACCGGCCCTGCCGCCCCAGACCTCGACCCGGAACCGGGTGATGCGGGCCCCGATGGTCCCGCGACGCGCGACGCGGCCACGGCGACGGGCGCACCGGCGGACCTGCTCGCTCCACACCACCGGGTGGTGCGCTTCAGCGGTCGTACGGCCGACCTGGCCGATCTGCGGCGATGGTGTGACAGCCCCGGCTCGGCGGTGCGGGTAATAGCTGGCGGCGCTGGTCAGGGCAAGACCAGGCTGGTGCTCGAACTTCTCGACAGCCGTTCGGGACGCTGGCGGGAGGCGTCGGTGTCCGGCGCCGACATCGAGGACGGCGGGCTGGTCGTGGTGGACCACGCCGAGACGCGACTGGACATGGTGCGTAGAGAGCTGACCCGTGCGGCCCACGGCGTGAGACCGCTGCGTCTGCTCCTGCTAGCCCGTTCCGCCGGCGACTGGTGGCAGGAATTGCGCCGTACCAATGTCCTGTTCGGGGAGGGGACGGTCCAGCAGTTGCAGGCGCCCTGGGCGGCGGGGAACGCCCGGCAGGCCGCCCTCCGGGACGCTCTGACCGACCTCGCGACACGGTTGGACACCAACTCCGGCACCGACTACTGGCAGCGTCACGCCGCCTCGATGAGCCTGCCCAGCGCCGACGATGACCACTACTCCGCCCCCGTCACGCTTCACCTGGCCGCGCTGCGACTCCTCGTTCGCACCGGGGCGGAGCGGCCCCCCGTCTCCGTACCGGAGGTGGTGGCCGCGTTGGTCGCCCAGGAGCGCCGGTACGGCGAGGGCACCGCCGTGGCCGCCCGGATCTCCTATGCCCGACCGGGCCAACTCGACGAGTACGTGGGGGCGGCCGCCCTCTACGGCGCGGAGCGGATCACCGACGCCCACGAAGTCGTGCGGCGGGTCCGCCCGGAGGACGCCACCGACCGGGCCACCGTGCACCGCCTGGCGACCTGGCTGCATGAGCTCTATCCGGGCGCCGACGGCGAATACTGGGGGCCGGTCGAGCCCGACGCGGTGCGGCACGACCTCGCGGTGACCGCCGCATCGCGCAACCCCGCCTTGGTCACGGGCATCATCCCGTTCTGTACGCCGGCGCAGTCGGGTCGAGCGATGACGGTGCTCGGCTCGGCGTGTCACCGGCACCCACACCTCGCCGAACCGCTCTGGCAGGTGGTACGCGACCAGCCGGCCCTCTTGGTGACATTGCTGCAGGCGCTCAAGGCCACCGCCGCGACCCCACCGCCGGCCCTGGCGGCCCGGCTCCGCACGTTGGTGCAGGATCCCCGCACCCCGCACCCGATGGTGCGGGCCGTGGCCGAGGGCATGCCCGACCCCGGGTTCCTCTTCGCCGACCAGCCAGCGGCCGAGTCCGCCAAGCTCGTTCAGGGTGCCCGTCGGCTGGGCGAGATCGACCGTTACCTGCCCTGGCTGGCGGAAGCTCTCGGCCATCATCGTCGAGTACTGCTGGCCCACGGATCGGACGCGGACGTGCTCGACGTGCTGACCGACGAGGTCGACCTGTGGCAACGGATCGTCGACATCGCCGGGCAGTCGAGTTCCGCGCGGTTGGTGCAGCGGCTGACCTCGGCCCTGGACGCCCAGGCCGACCACCTGCACCGTGCCGGTCTGACAGTGCAGGCGCTCAGCGCCACGAACCGGGCAGTGGCGCACCATCACCACGTTCACCTCGACGAGCCGGACAGCCATCTCACCCCGGTGTGCGCCAGTGAGATCCGGCAGGCCTGGCTCCTCGGTGAGCTGACCCGCATCGAGGAGGGCCTTGCTGCGGCGGAGTCGGCCGTACGGCACGCGCGCGCGCTCTTCGACGCGGAACGACGCCGCAGTGACCGGACGACCGATACGCGCAAAGAATCGGCGCACGCCCCGGCAGCCGTCCTCGTTCACCTCAGTGACGCGCTCGGCGCACTGGCCGCGATGCATCGGCTTCGCCACGATGCCGCGTCCGCTCTCGCGGCGGAGGACGAGCGGGTGGACCTGCACCGCCAACTCGTCACCGGCGACCAGATCCGCCGCGCCCCGGCCCTGGCGAAGGCCCTGCTGAGACAGGCCATGGACCTCGGAGAGGTCGGCTCGCCGCAGGTGGCGCTGACGGCTGCGGACGAGGCCGTCGCGATCTACCGCACCCTCGCTGCGGAGGGGAGCAGCGATGTCCTGGCGGCACTGGCGACGGCCCAGCACTGTCGAGCCGTCCTGATGCACGACCTCGAACGGCACGACGAGGCCGCTCTGGCATTCCGCGACGTGGTGGTCATCCACCGCCGACTGGCCACCGCCGACCCGGCCCGCTACAGGGAGGACCTGGCGACGGTGCTGAGGCAGCAGGCCGGGCTGCTCCTGGAGGCCGGCGACGTCGGAGCGGCCATCGAGGCGCTCACCGAGAGCTGCGAGATACGGGGTCGGCTGTTCCGCGACGACGCGGCGAACGCCACGCTGAGCACGCGCTTGGCACGGGAGCACCGCCAACTCGCCGGCCTGTGGGAGCGGGTCGGCGACGAGCCGAACGCCAACCGCCACCGGTTGCAGGCTCGCCTGCTGGACGAAGGACGACGCTCCCGCGGTTAGCTGAACGGGCTCCACACCCACCAGGAGGCCCGGAGTACGCCTGCCGTGGTGTGGGCTACCGCCTGCGGCAGGCCGACCCACACAGACCATGCCGCCAACGCCATCATGACGGCGAACATCAAGACCAGAATGGACAATCGGGTCGCCTTGTAGGAGGTGGGCAGGTCAGCGGAGCGCATTCGTCACCTCCGGGCGCAGGGCGCGCTCCCCGCGCAACAGCCACATCAGCGGGTCGGGCGACGGCGGGCCGGTCTGGCCGTGCAGGAAGTAGCGAACCTCGCCGAAGTCTCGGCCGGCTGACGTCAGGAGACTGTCGAGGCCGTGCTCGACCAGAAATCGCCGGACGTCCGTCGAACCCGCCCGAAGCGGTGCGCCGACCGGCAGCAGGCCGAGCAGATCACCCTTGGACACCACGATCGCGAGTCGGCACCGGCTCGTGTCGACCCCTCGATGCCGCATGCCGATGACAACTGCCTCGTACGAGTCCACCAGATCGTGCCGGGCGACCCGCACGACCGGCACCAGGTGCGGCGGCAGCCCCGCCAGTTGTTCGCGCAGCGCCGGCAGTGACAGGGGGTCGAGGACGAAGACGAAGTTCCGTGTCCCGTCCAGGTAACCGTAGGTCGCACAGGTTTCCCTGTCGACGAGTGCCGGTCCGGGCGCGTCGAACACCTGCACCCGTTGCGGAGCGCGGTGGGCCTGCAGTGTCACGCCGACGGCTTCCGGCCCACCGCGTCCGTCCCGCCGTCGCACGATCGCGCAGCGCTCCGGGGGGAAACGGGCGACAAGTGCGGCCACCATGGCGTCGACAAGTGTCGACTTCCCCGCGTCGGGCGCACCGAAGAGGGCGACTCTGATCTCAGTGGCTCGTCCGGTGCCGGTGGCGAGCGCGGTGTCACACTTGGGACACAGCGCCGTGAGCCGTGCGCCCGCCGACGCCTGGCGGACCGGCATCGACGTTCCGCAGCCACACCGCCGCCGCCACAGTCCCTGGGCGCCGGGCCGCAGAGCCCGGTGTCGATCAGACCCAGACGGCGCGGTCGACGGGTGCTCCGTCGGGCAGGCAAAAACCGGGAGGTCGACCAGGTAGTAGCAGTACGGGCAGCAGGTCTCGGTGTGCCAGGAGGCCCGCCATCGCCGGTCGGCAGCGCGCAACCCTGCGGTCGCCGCGGCCCCGAGGACCCAGGTCGGCACGACGACCACCACAACGACGACACTCAGCACGGCGATGCTGGTGACGACACCCACGGTGAGGCCGACGAGCCCCGCGGCAGGCAGGGCGAGCACCGGCCAGGTCAGCAGCACCGTCCAGGTTCGGGTCCGGGTCGACCCGTCCGGGCCAACGCCGTCCGGGGAACTGTCCAGGAAACGCTTGTGGTACCGGGGCAGTCGGGGCAGCGATCGCCACGTGGAGATCCACGACCGGGTCACGTGCCGGTGGCAGCGCTCGACGACGGCCCACAGGTCGTACCCCGCCTGCCAGACGGCATAGTGCGACCAGGCGAAGTCACGGTGATACGACAATGACCCGCGACGTCGCACCGCAGTGAACTGGTCCCGTGGGCTGCGCACCCGCGGCGGGTCGAGCAGCCCGCCGTACATCCGGGCGGTCTCGACCAGGGCGAGGACCAGCCCTGCGAGGTAACCAGCTGACAGGGCATAAAGGACGTACGGCGTCAGAATGATCACGACCAGGCTGTACGCGGTCACGACGATAAGCAGCGCCAGCAGGAGGAGCGGGACGGCGATCAGGCCAGACATCAGTCACCCCCGTCCGCCCGGCCGGAGACGCCGGACCAGCCCACGTCGGTGCGAGCGCGAGAAGGTCTTCCACAGTGCTGACCACATCGGGCCCAAGCCGTCGATGTGCATCGTCATCTCCCGGAACCGCTTCTCCGAACAGCGGGAAACCACAGTGCGCACCAACCGATCAAGGTCGGCGTGTGTGCCCGCGTGGATCATCGAGGCCATCGCGGCCGACTGCGACTCGATGTTCAGCAGCACGAATGCCAGGGCGACGTGTGCGGGGTTGGAGTTGTTCATCAACTCACCGCGCAGCTTGCGGGAACACGGTTCGGTGAGCTGCTGGACGTGCATGTGGGTGAGCACGGTGAAAGCCACCGCGACCACCGGCGCCTGCGTTATCGCCTCACACAGGTCCGGCATCTGTGCCCGCACCAGGTGTGGTGGCACGTCGTTTAGAGCCTTGACGAGCGCCACCGGGTCGAACGTCGTGTCCGCCAGTCTGTCGAGCACGAAGACCAGTGCGCGTTGCGCGGCGATGGCGCGGAGCGTGTCCACCTGAGGCGCCCACAGGCCGTGCGCTATCACGACGAGCGCCGCGTCGACGTACTCCCGCTCCGATCGGTAGTCGGTAACCTTCCGGTGCAGCGGCGCGAACACCCGCGGGTCCAGTGGTGTGTCGCGGGGCAGAAGATGCGTCAACAGGTGCGCTTCGGCACGGCTGACCGCACGGTGTGTCCAAATGACCGAGGCGGTGCGATTCACCATCGCCGCCGGACGTGTGGCGGCCATCGCGGTGCGCAGGCACTGTTCGATCAGGTCGATCTGCTGCCGCGTTGGTAGATGGCGCAGGGCGGCCTCCACCACCGCCGCGTCCAACGGCTCGTCGAGTCGCATGGGTTCACGCAGCAGCACGTCCCACCACTTGTCGCCGAGTTCGTAGGCCCGGTCCGGCTCGTCCGCCAAGCGCTCGCCGAGCTCGTGTCGCAGGAGCCGCTGAATCTCGTCCCCGCAGGCCCACAACGCGACCCTGTACGCGTGATCCGGGTTGTTGGCCCAGTCCAGGACGAACCGGTCCAGGCCGGGTTGCAGATCGGCAAGTGCCGGACGGAGCCCGAAGCGCCCGCACAGTCGGAGCAGGGTCTCGAACAGGGGCGGCTCGGCGAGGCGCATCTCCCTGGTGATCGCGACGAATGACCGCTCGTGCTCGGCTGGAGTCCATGCACCGTTGACCGGGGCGACCGGCTCCGGACGGACGACGCCGGCCACCGTCGCCTCGCGTACCTCGGCGTCGATCAGCGAGAGCCGCACCTCCGCCGCCCGGTGCGGGAATGTGGCGGCACGGCTGACCTCGTCGAGGCTGCGCAGCACCTCCACCGGCCACTGCGACGCCGCGGCCACCAGCAGGTCGACAATGCCGCCGCCGTAACGCCTGACCAACTGTGGCGGTCCGTGCCGCAGCCAACTGACCAGCCCGGCAACCTTCTCAGGAGGTGGGCGGCGGCCGAGGATGGCGGCGAGAGCGACCGCGGTGCCGTTGTCACCGTCCATCCCGGCCGCCGCTGCGACCTCCACAGCGTCCACCACGTCCATCGGGTCCTCGGCGAGGAACAGCTCCGTCCACTGCCGCGCCGCCTGTGTGTGCGTGACCCGACTCCAGTCGTGCCGGACCAGGTCGAATACGGCGTAGCCCTGATCGTTGTCGAGGGCGGCCTCGGCCCCACCCCAGTCGGGGTGCACGGCGAGGATTCGATGCGGCGCGTACGCGGGATTGAGCGTGAACACCTTGAATCCGATCCGCAGGGCTTCCCGCTGCGGTATCAACAGCGTGACCGCTGTTATCCATCGGATTACCTCGGCCGGCTCGCGGGCGACGAAGAGGACGCGCCGGCCACGCTGATCGGCTGGCGGGCGCAGGGTCGACAACAGCGCCGCGAGCAACTCGTCACCGTCGGGCGCGCTGCGAACGAAAGCCTGCGCCTCCACCGCGCCGAAGGAACCCGGATGCCAGCCTGGTTGGAGTTCCGGGCATCGCGTGGTCAGTGCCGGCTCAGCGGTCCAGAACGGCGCACCGAACATCTGGGCCGGGCGCACGAGGCCGTACGCGGCAGGGTCGTCGGTGACGATGGCATGGGTCAGCTGGTTGCCCTCCCTGCCGCCCACGCTCTCCCGCCCCAGGTAGACCCCGGCGGCGGTAGCGAACAGCCCGTCCCAGACATGTGCGAACGAAGCGGGGTAGTCGCTGACCGGACGGCGCTGCCCCATCAACCGCGGCGGTGGTTCGTAGAGCAGGTTCCGCTGCACCACGGCCTCGGCGTTCCGGTCCGCGCCCGCCGATCGCGACTGAAACTGGAGGCCGGGTGTCCCGCGGAGCCCTTGGCCCTCGCGACAGTCCGTCCAGATCAGCGCCTCGAACCGCCCTGTCATTCAGCGCTGCCTCGGTACGACGCCGAAACGGCGTAGGCTGAGCAACCAGAGCAACGGCTCGTCGACTCGGTACGGGCGAACGCCACCGGGCTCGACCATGGCGTTGTCGTAATCCGGTGGGGCTCCCAGCGCGGAGACGAAGAAGTAGCGGAAGGTCGTGTAGTTCATCCGCAGGTGCTGCTCGATGTCGTCGCCCCGCCAGTCCCGGAGCAGGGCAGCGACCTGCTCGTGGGTGGCCCGACCCACCTGTTCGTCGTACGCCGGCCCGCGCCGCGGCTCATTGCACAGCGGGTGATCCCGGCCCAACACGTCGAAGAAGGCGTCCATCTTGGCGAACGCGACGGCGACCGGCTTGGTGATCCGCTGACTGCCGCCCACCCCGTTGCTGGAACGCAGACTCTGGGTGAGCCGGTCGACTACCGCAATGGTGTCCTCGGTCGAGCGGATCGCCGAAGACGGTAATCGAAGCCGCTCCCGCGCCTCGGGCAGCATGAAGGGGTCGAGCAGCAGGATCAGACCGTCGGCGGCACCGATGTAGGCCAGGTCGTTGGCGCCGCTGAGGGTGCCGACATCCTCGCCTGCGGTGTCGTGGAACGACAGGTAACTGGTGCGGTAGACCGGCTTGCGCCGCCACCGACGGCGCTCACCCCGCCACTCGAACACCAGCGGATTCTGCCGGCCACCGACGGCGGGCGGGGTGGCCTCGAACAGTTTGTGCTCGGTGAACATCCTGTCGACGTTCTGCTCCAGCCACGCCAGCGGGGACTTGAAGCCACCCTGCCCGTCGCCGGTCATCCTGATATCCGCGGCGAACCGGCGACGCAGGTCGGAATAGCGCATCTCGTGGGCGAGAACGGTCAGATAGACCGTCTTGCCGGTGCCCTTCCCACCGAACATGGCGATCATCGGGCTGGACGCCTCCCCGAAGTTGGCCGGCACCGGGGTGTGGCAGGAGGGGCAGGCGCGAATCCCCGTACGGCCACCGCAGTCCGGGCACCAGGCGATCCGTGCCAGCCGGAGCCGTTGGTTGCGTGGGGGTGGGAAGACCGGACGCATCGTCTCGGTGAAACCGGTCATGTTGTGGCGGACCGTGTCGGTGCCGGGCGGGCAACCCTTCCGATCGGCGTCACCCTTGCCCAAGCACTGGAACCACAGCGCTGAGCCGTCGATGCGCTGATAACAGAACGGACAGGCGACGTTGGCCACTATGTCAACCTCATCGATTCGACGGGAGGGCCGGTGAGCACTGTCGGTACCGGACCACGCAGGAAACACCGAACCCAGTACGGATCCTGACGCCGGGGCAGCACCGGAACGGGGATGGTCAGCTCTCGGGCCTGGTGGGCGACTAGGTCGACACCCTCGTGCTCGACGAGCACGGTCCCGTGAGCCGCGGACGGCGGCATCGCGAGATCCGTGCCGAGCACAACTGTGACGACGAGGTCGGCGAGATCCGTCTCCGTCCGCAGCCGGACAGCGAGATCCCGCCGGCCGAACCTCCACAGTCGGTGCCGGGTCAGGGTGTACGAGACCGGTATCGACCGGGGCGGTAGCTCGACCTCACGGCCTCGTGAACATGCCTCGTCGGCGGCGACGGCGGTGAGCACCGAGACCCGGACCACCCCGGGATCCAGGGCAGCGGGTATTCGGAAACCGTTGGACCCCGCGTACCCGGCGCGGGTGATCTGGTCCTGTCGTACGCCGCCCGGCGCTGTCCACTCGACAATTGCCAGCCGCGATCCCTCCGGCCAGACCCAGGTAACGATGACGTCGTCCCCGCGGCGCTCGGCCCTCAGCCTCCGGACTGGCTCAGCCAGACCGAGCGCAACGAATCGACCCACCACAGCCTGGTCCCGCTCCACCACGTACGGCACGTAGAGGTGGTAGCCCACTGGCACCTCGGCGAGGAGCGCCGCCTCGCCGTCGTGCACCTGCCTGGTACCGGCCAGCTCGGTGCCGAAGGCCATCAGCGTCGGCACGGGAAGCACGCTCCCGGATGCCCATGGTGGTGGCGTCTCGGCCCAGCGGATCCTCAACCGCTCGGCATCCGTCGCCGGCCAGGACACCCGTACCTGACAACTGTCGTCGCGGGCACCGAGCGCCTCGATCGTGAGTTCGGCTGGTTGGACCAGGCGCGCCAAGTCGTCCGAGTTCGGACGTTGATCTGCCTGCCGCCTCGCGGCCGCCGCATCTGACGTCTCGTTCGGTACCTGCGGCACATCCTCCGCGGAGCCGCCGCTCTTGGCGACCCGGCTGCGTCGAGCGACAGGTCGAGTCGATTCACGCGCGTCAACGGCGCCGGAGTCATCGAGGCGGGCACGGATGAACTCACGTGCCTCAGCCCGCCACCCAGGGGCGTCGTCCGGGACCTCAGTGGGTGGTTCGGCATGCCGGGTCGGCTCCGCCCGCACCAGATTCGGTGGGCGTATCCGCGTCGTCCGCCCCCCGCCGCCCTGCGTCGCCGTCGCCTGGTCCTGCCACCACGCAGGGTCGCTCATCAGGTCACCGACGTTACGGCTGAGTTCCTCGTCGGCCCGAATCAGCAGCCGACAGATCTCCGCCCGACTGTCCGGCCCCACGGCGCGGTCCTGCCAAAACTGTCGTAGCTGCTTGAGATGGACGGCAAGTTGGTCGACTGTCCAGTCTGGCTCCACCGCGTAACGCAGAATGAGGTCGCCGACGGGAAGTCGCCCGTGTCGACCACGCAGCGGCTTGATGACCTCGCGGTCGTAACGCTCGGCGTCGAACGCCATCGAGTTAGCAAACGCCGATAGGCGGCTGAACGAAACCGTCGAAAGCACCAGTCGCATCCACTGTGAACCTCACCGCCTATTCATTCACGTTAGCGACTTGAGATCATCACAATCCTGAGGGTGATTACAAGCATCTGTCAGTCCACGGACACTCCGACTTCGCGGGGGACGCCGCTGGCCGGCACCCCGAGTGCGGGTGCCGGCCAGTGGTCGGTGCGGTGGTGCGGTGGTGCTGGGTGCTTGTGGTGTGGGGTCAGCTGTTCCAGTGCTGGGCGACGAGGTCGGTGGCCTGCTGCTCCCACTGGGCGTAGGCGTCCGGGTAGGCCGACACCTGTACGGTCTGCGCGGCGTCGGTCAGCGGCATGTCCTGCCACCCGTCGACCTGCTTGAGGCCCTTGAGGAACGCGGTGGTGGAGTAGGCGGGGTCGGTGATCTGCTCCGGGGTGCCCCAACCCGAGCTCGGGCGCTGCTGGAACAGGCCCAGCGAGTCGTGGTCGTTCCGGTCGCCCAGGTGACCCAGGTTCTCCAGCTTGGACTCCTGCAGGCTCGTCGCGATCGAGATGACCGCGGCCCGCTCGGGGAGGCCGGCCTTCTTGGTGGCCGCGATGATGGCCTTCACGTTGGTGGTCTGCTCGTCGTTGAGGGTGATGTGGGACTGCTCGCCCTGCGGCTTCGGCGCCGCCGACTGCACGGCCACCGCAACCGCCTTGGCATCCACGGCCGGGGTAGCGGCGTGGGCGGCGATCGGGCCGGCGAACACACCACCGGCGAACGCGAGACCAGCAACAGACAGCATGCTCTTACGGAAGATCGTGTTCATGGGGGTAGCTCCTTCGGGGGTAGAACACCCACACCGCCAAAGAGGGGGACGGCGGTGATGGGTGTGAGCACCTCGTCCGGCGCTGCACTAAGGGGAAAAGTCTTGGGGGGTGACACCCGGTCGGGCGTCAGGGTCGGCGACCTGACGAGCGGAGGGCTCGTGGCGCCGGGTCCATCTGTAACGACCGGCGGGCCGGGGTCATTCCGGGGTCGGCCCATCCATCGGCACCCTCATCGAGGCGGTGCCTGCGGTCGTTCGTGGGGACTGTAACGACCGGGTGGAGGCTGGCATTCCACCCTGCGCGACCAGCCCTCAGGGGTCCGGCGGCCGGTCGGTGGTACTGCGATCGTCAGGGTGTGTAACGACCCTGAGCCCGCCATGATTCCGGCCCACGGGTGCGCCCGGCCACACCCCACAACCATCCACCAACGGGCAAACCACCCATGCGGCGTGGCTCGTGCGACCCCAAACCACCCCCTGGCCGGGCGTGATCCACTCGGTTTCACGGAAGTCGGGGCATCCCGGACACCGCGACTTCATGAAACCCGAGCCGACCACGATTGGGCCGATCGCAAAGGCCAACAAACCGGACAGACGGCCTGACCGGGGCATGTCGGCGCGCAGCGCGCTGGGATCGACCTGAGCGACACCGGCTCTGGTGGGCGTTACCCTGACACCATGCAGGCCGTCTCCCCCACCGCGACCGGCGTGGCCTTTCTGGCCCGCCCGGGTCGCCCCGCTGTGGTGGCGCGGACGCTCGCCGAGCTTGCCGGCCCCACCCGAGGTGTGGTGGAGCTGCCGGTACGGCTGATGTGGAACGCCGAGCGCACCTTTGACCTCGGCGACCCCGACCAACTGCTCTGGATGTACGAGAACGTGCTTCGCGAGACCACTCGGGCCGAGGATCTGCGCGCCCTGATCAACGGGCGGACGCTGCGTCGGGTGTGGCGACTGCTCAACCTGCCTCGGGGCGTACGCCAGGCGTGGGAGAGCCGGCACCGCGGCCTGCGCGCGGCGTGATCGAGCCTCATCTGCACGAGTTCTACCGGGAGGTGGCCCGGGTGGCGCTTGCCGCCGCCGGGCCGTACCGGTTCGTTCTGGGTGGTGGGGTGGCGTGGGCGGCGCACGGGCTGGTCGCCCGACCGACGGAGGACGTGGACCTCTTCGCGGACGTGGAGGGTGCCGCAGCGGCGGCGTCCGCCGGGGTCCGGGTGGCCCTGGAGCGGGCCGGGTTCATCGTCAGCGACGCCGACCCGGACAGTGAGCTGGCCGAGCTGTTCGACGGGTACGAGCAGGACATGAAGGATTTCGTGGTGAGCCGCGACGGTCGGCAGATCCGGCTCAGCCTCGCCCGGTTGGACCGCCAGCAGAGCCCGGTGGTGATGGACCTGGGCCCGGTGATGGACGTTCGTGACCTGGTGGCGAACAAGATCGCGGCGTTGGTCAACCGGCGGGAGGTTCGCGACTTCATCGACGTGGCCGCAGCTCTCGACCACTACGACGTGACCGAGCTGTTGATGCTGGCACGGCAGGTCGACCCCGCGCTGGACCCGGACGACGTACGCGCCGCCGGCCGTTACCTGGACCGGCTCGCCGACCAGCGTTTCGGCCGGTACGGCCTGGGCGCCGCCGACGTCGCCGAGATCCGGCAACGCTTCGCCGCCTGGCCACGCTGACCAGCGGGCCGCAGCGTCGGGTGGGCATCCTGAGCGGGCGCCCACCCGACGGCGGGTCACTTGGTCGGTCGACCGCCCGTGACCCCCAGGATCTCGCCCGTCACGTAGCTGGACTCCTGCGAGGCGAAGAAGACGTACGCGGGTGCCAGCTCAGCCGGCTGCCCGGGACGCCCTTCCGGGGTGTCGGTGCCGAACTGCTTCACCTTCTCCTCCGGCATGGTGGACGGGATCAGCGGCGTCCACACCGGCCCCGGTGCGACAGCGTTGACGCGGATGCCCTGCTCGGCAAGGTCGGCGGCGAGGGCCTTGGTGAAGTTGGCGATCCCCGCCTTCGTGGTGGCGTAGTCCAGCAGCTGCGGCGACGGGTCGAACGCCTGGATCGACGACGTGTTGATGATCGCCGACCCCTCGGCCAGGTGCGGAATGGCGGCCTTGCAGAGCCAGAACATCGCGTACAGATTGGTCTTGAACACCCGGTCGAACTGCTCGGTGCTGATGCCGAGGATCCCCTTGTCCTGCGACATCTGGTACGCCGCGTTGTTCACCAGGATGTCGAGGCCGCCCAGGTCGCGCACCGCCCGGTCGACCAGTTCCTGGCAGTGCGCCTCGTCGGTGATGTCACCGCGTACCGCGACGCCCCGCCGGCCGGCGGCCTCGACCAGCCGGATGGTCTCCCGGGCGTCGGCGTCCTCCTCCTCGCCGAGGTAGGAGATGAGCACGTCCGCGCCCTCCCGGGCGAAGGCGATCGCGACCGCCCGGCCGATCCCCGAGTCACCGCCGGTAATCAGTGCCCGCTTGCCGTCGAGCTTGCCGCTGCCCCGGTACGACTCCTCCCCGTGGTCCGGCTTCGGGGTCATCTCCCCGGTCGAGCCGGGCGCTGACTGCTGCTGTGCGGGCTGACCGGACTGCTGGCCGTACTGGCTGGTCGGGTCCTGCTGGGTGTGCTGGTCCTCGCTCACTGAAATCTCCTCGCTGCGCGCGGGAAGCGGGGCTCTCCCGCGAATGCCGTCCCTGACGGCCCTACCCTGCGTCGGCCTGCGGAAACCCCTGCGCTGATCTGGGCTGCCGTGGCGTGAGTGCCGGGTGCTGGTTATGGTGCGCAAGGCGCTCACGAGGCGCGTCCACCCCCATGGAAAGGCACGTCATGACCTCTCCCTCCGGCCCGTCGCGCCGCCAGGTGCTCGTCGCCGCGGCGGCCGCGGCGACCACCCCGCTGATCGCCGCCGCGCCCGCGCAGGCGGCCGGCGCGGCCCGGCCGCGCACCTGGGACCTCACCCTCCTGGGCACGTCGGACACGCACGGCAACGTCTACAACTGGGACTACTACCGCGACGCCGAGTACGATGACAGCAAGCAGAACGACATCGGCGTGGCGAAGCTGGCGACCCTGATCAACCAGATCCGTCGGGAGCGGCGCGGCAAGGCCACGCTCGTGCTCGACGCCGGCGACACGATCCAGGGCACGCCGCTGGCCACGTACTACGCCAAGCAGGAGCCGATCACCGCCACCGGGGAGAAGCACCCGATGGCACGGGCCATGAACGTCATCGACTACGACGCGGTGACGCTGGGCAACCACGAGTTCAACTACGGGCTGCCGTTGCTGGACCTGTGGATCCGTCAGCTCGGCTTCCCGGCCCTCGCCGCGAACGCCGTCAACGCGAAGACCGGCAAGCCGGCCTTCCTGCCGTACGTCATCAAGAAGGTCTCCCTCGGTTTCGCCGCGCCGACCCTGCGGGTCGGCATCCTGGGGTTGACCAACCCCGGTGTGGCCATCTGGGACAAGGGCAACGTCGAGGGCAAGCTGCGCTTCGACGACATGGTCGCGACCGCCGCGAAGTGGGTGCCGATCATGCGGGCCCGCGGCGCGGACCTCGTGCTGATCTCGGCGCACGGCGGTGACAGCGGCACGTCCAGCTACGGCCCCGAGCTGCCGAACGAGAACCCGGTGGCGCTGATCGCCCAGCAGGTGCCGGGGATCGACGCGATCCTCTTCGGTCACGCGCACAACGAGGTGGTCGAGCGGTTCGTCACCAACGAGCGCACCGGCACGCAGGTGCTGCTCTCCGAGCCGTCGAAGTGGGGCCAGCGGCTCACCCGGATGGACTTCACCCTCACCCGTGAGCGTGGCCGGTGGGCGATCACCAAGAAGGCCGCCACCATGCTGAACACCAACACCGTGGTCGAGGACCCGAAGGTGCTCGCCGCCGTGCGGGCCCAGCACCAGAAGACCGTGGCGTACGTCAACCAGGTCGTCGCCACCTCCACAGTGGAGTTGTCGGCGGCGGAGTCGCGGTACAAGGACACGCCGATCCTGGACTTCATCAACCACGTGCAGACCGAGGTGGTCGGCGCGGCGCTGGCCGGCACGGCGTACGCGGAGCTGCCGGTGCTGTCGATCGCGGCGCCGTTCAGCCGGACCGCCGTCTTCCCGGCCGGCGACGTTAAGATCCGCGACGTGGCCGGCCTGTACGTGTACGACAACACCCTCGAGGCGGTCGTGCTCAGCGGTGCCGAGGTGCGCGCCTATCTGGAGTACTCGGCGAAGTACTTCCGTACGTTCGCGCCGGGCGCCCCGGTCGACCCGGAGCAGATCAGCGACCCGGCGGTGCCGGACTACAACTACGACGTCTTCTCCGGCCTGGACTACGACATCGACATCTCCAAGCCGGTCGGGCAGCGGATCACCCGGCTGGTGCTGGCCGGCACCGACACCCCTGTGGCGGACAACGCGCAGTTCGTGGTGGCGGTGAACAACTACCGGCGCAGCGGCGGCGGCAACTTCCCCGGCATCGTGAAGACCCAGGTCTACAACGCGCAGCAGGAGATCCGTCAGTTGCTCATCGACTGGGCGCAGGCCAAGGGGACGATCGACCCGGCCGACTTCTTCCAGCCCAACTGGCGTCTGGTACGCGAGGGCGTGCCGGTCTTCTGACCGCAGCGCATCACCAACGGGCCGTGGGTGGCGACACCTGCGGCCCGTCGCGCGTTTCTCAGCCCTGCACGTTCCAGCGGATCGGGTCCTCGGACTCCTCCGGCCGGTCGCGCCCGGGATCGGTCTCGGTCAGGGCCACCCGCTCGTCGGGACGGACGGCGGGCGGCAACTCCCCGAACCGCGCGTGGCGCAGAAACGCGTACTCGTCGTCGGTGAACGGCTGCTCGGTCATCAGCGCCTCCTCTTGCTCCAGTGTGATTGTCCGGCGGCCGGGCCGGTCGACACCAGTAGGCGCGGGCACACCCCGTAAGGCGTCCTAGGATCCTGGGTGAGCCGTGATGGCCTGGCGCGATGGATGGGACAACCGGTCCAGCACCGCGAGGGCCGCCCGGATCGGGCGGCGGCGCAGCATCTCGTCGAAGCTCGCCCGCCCCTGGCAGAACTGCACGAACATCCGCCAGCCCGGCGGGGTCGCCAACAGGGCGTGGAACACGTCCGGGCGTCGGGTGAACACGTCGAGCAGCCGGAACCCCGCCCGCATCTCCGGCAGCAGACGCTCGGCCACCGCCCGCTCGTACCCGGCCAGGTCACCGTCCGCGACCGCCGCTCCGGCCAACTCCCCGGAGCGCAACGCGAAGCTGATGCCCTCCCGGCTCCACGGCTCCAGCAGCCCCGCCGCATCCCCCACCACCAGCACCCGGCCGTTGCGCAACGGTGAATCCTCCGCGCGGCAACGGGTCAGGTGACCGGAGTCGTGCTCCGCCGGCAACCCGGTCAAACCCAACCGGTCGACGAACCGCCGCAGGTACTCGCGGGTCCCCTCCCCCGCCCCCCGCGCGGCGATCACACCGACGGTCAGCCGGTCACCCTTGGGAAAGACCCAGGCGTACGAGCCCGGCATGTCGCCCCAGTCCAACAGCAGCCGGCCCCGCCAGCGCTCCTGCTCCGCGGGCGGCACCGGAATCTCCAACTCCAGACCCAGATCCACCTGCCGGTACCGCACCCCCACGTGCCGACCGGTCACCCCCGACGAGCCGTCCGCCCCGATCACGGCACGAGCCGCGATCGTCGTACCGTCGGCCAGCCGCAGGCGTACCCCCTCGGGGTCCTGCTCGATCGCGCGGACCGCGACCCGCTCCCGCAGCTGCGCGCCGGCGGCGACCGCCGCCGCGCGCAGCCGGTCGTCGAACTCCTCACGGCGCACCATCGTCACCACCGGACTGCCGTTGCGGCGGGTGAACTCCCGACGGCCGTCGCGGGTGAACGTCACCCGGTCCACCCGGTCGTGCGCGGGCACCTCGATCCGATCCTGAACGGCCGCCAGCGAGGTGCCGATCAGGCCGCCGCCGCAGGTCTTGTACCGCGGGTGAACTGCTCGCTCGACGACAAGAGTGGAGACGCCCGCACAGGCAGCGGCGTGCGCCGCGGACAGCCCCGCGGGGCCGGCGCCGACAACGACGAGATCCCAAACGATCACGGAAGCAGCCTAGGGCACCTCCCCGGCCGCACCGCCGGACCCGCCCGCCGTCGCGACCGCCCGATCGGGTGTGCATCTTCGGGCACCGAGGGGGTAACCGGCGCACGGCAACCGCCACCGCGGTGGCGGACGAGCACAAGGAGGAACCATGCAGCAGGTGCAACTGTCGGAGGCCGAGCAACGGGTGTACCAGGCGGTCACCACCCTCGAGGCACGCGGGCAGGTGCCGTACCCGGACCTGATCGCCGAGGAATCCGGGCTCACCCAGGAGCAGGTGGGCAGCCCCCTGCACCTGCTCACCGAGAAGGGCCTGCTGCACCGCGAGGACTCACCGATGGCAGGCCTCGACTTCGGTCCCCGGTTCTGCGCCCGCCAGATGGCGTGACCGACGGAACCACCCGACACGGTTCGCCCCCCGAAGACCCGGGTAGCGGTCAACCATTGACGACCGAGGGTCGACGGGGGGCGCGATGAGCGCGGCGCAGACGCCGCAGCCGGTGACAGCGGCCGAGAATCGCCGACGCTGGCAGGCGGTCGGCGTCGGACTCGTCGCCGCGTTCATGACGCTGCTCGACGTGAGCATCGTCAACGTGGCCGTGCCCTCCATCGACCGGGCGCTGCACGCGTCGTCGAGCGACCTGCAGTGGATTCTCTCCGGGTACGCGCTCACCTTCGGCCTGGCGCTGGTGCCCGCCGGCCGGTTCGGCGACGCCCGCGGTCGGCGCAACGCGTTCGTCTTCGGCATCGCGCTGTTCACCATCACCAGCGCGCTCGCCGGCCTCGCCACCTCCCCGACCTGGCTGGTCATCGCCCGACTGCTGCAGGGCGCCGCCGCCGGCGTCGTCAACCCGCAGGTCATCGGGCTGATCCAGCAACTGTTCCGGGGGCCCGAACGTGCCCGGCCGTTCGGGTTGCTCGGCGCCACCATCGGTATCTCCACCGCCGTCGGGCCGTTGCTCGGCGGACTGCTCATCGCCATCGGCGGCGACGAACACGGCTGGCGCTGGGTCTTCTTCGTCAACGTGCCGGTCGGTGTCCTCGCGGTGATCCTCGGCTGGCGGCTGCTGCCCGGCCGAGCCGGCGGCCAACCCGGCTGGCATCGACTCGACCCCGTCGGCGTCCTACTGCTCGGCGTCGGTGTGGTCCTGGTCCTGCTGCCACTGGTGCAGGAGCAGCAGTGGCGGACGCCGTGGAAGTGGGCGCTCATCCCGGTCGGCCTGGCGGTGCTGGTCGCCTTCGGGCTCTGGGAACGACGGTACGCACGCCACCACCAACCCCTGTTCGACCTCCGACTGTTCAGCTTCCAGTCGTACACGCTGGGCTCGATCCTGGCGCTCGTCTACTTCGGCGGCTTCACCGCGATCTTCTTCATCTTCACCCTGTTCCTGCAGATGGGGCTCGGCTACAGCGCCCTCGTCGCCGGCCTGGCCATCACCCCCTTCGCCCTCGGCTCGGCGGCCGCCGCCGTGCTCGGTGGCCGCATCGTCAACCGTTTCGGCCGACCACTGGTCGCCATCGGACTGCTCACCGTGGTGGTCGGACTGGCCGCCACGGTGATCGCACTGCACCTCTTCCCGGGCGCCCCCGCGCCCTGGGTCACCGCCGGCCCACTGCTCGTCGCCGGCATCGGCAGTGGGCTGGTGATCGCCCCCAACCAGACGATCACCCTCTCCGAGGTGCCGGTCGGGCAGGCCGGCAGCGGCGCTGGCATGCTCCAGACCGGCCAGCGGATCGGCGCCGCCGCCGGCATCGCCGCCGTCGGCTCCTTGTTCTTCTCCACGTTGGCCGACAGCCGCGGCGACTGGACCAACGCCTTCGAACAGTCCCTCATGCTCGCCACCGGCATCATCGCGCTCGCGCTGATCACCGCGCTGCTCGACATCTGGCGGAGCCACAACCACAAGAACTGACCGGGGTACGCCGCTGGCCGGCACCCGGGTTGCGGGTGCCGGCCAGCGGTCGGTGTCGTGCGGTGGTGCTCAGGTGCGCGGGTTTCCGCAGGTGCCGTGGGTCAGCTGTTCCAGTGCTGGCCGACGAGGTCGGCGGCCTGCTGCTCCCACTGGGCGTAGGCGTCCGGGTAGGCCGACACCTGTACGGTCTGGGCGGCGTCGGTCAGCGGCATGTCCTGCCAGCCGTCGACCTGCTTGAGGCCCTTGAGGAACGCGGTCGTCGAGTACTCGGGGTCGGTGATCTGCTCCGGGGTGCCCCAACCCGAGCTCGGGCGCTGCTGGAACAGGCCCAGCGAGTCATGGTCGTTCCGGTCACCCAGGTGACCCAGGTTCTCCAGCTTCGACTCCTGCAGGCTCGTCGCGATCGAGATGACCGCGGCCCGCTCCGGCAGACCGGCCTTCTTCGTGGCCGCGATGATCGCCTTCACATTCGCCGTCTGCTCATCGTTGAGGGGGATCCGGGACTGCTCGCCCTGCGTGCCGTGCGGGATCAGCTTGCTGATGTCGGGCTTGTCGGCCTGCACCGCAACCGCCACGGGCTTGGCGTCGACCGGGTTGGCCACGTGGGCGACCGGGCCGGCGAACACACCACCGGCGAACGCGAGACCAGCAACAGACAGCATGCTCTTACGCATGATCGTGTTCATGGGGGTAGCTCCTTCGGGGGTAGAACACCCACACCGCCAAAGAGGGGGACGGCGGTGATGGGTGTGAGCACCTCGTCCGGCGCTGCACTAACAAGGGGGAAAGTCTTGGGGGTGACGCCCGGTCGGGCGTCTAGGTCGGCGACCTGGCGAGCGGGGCTCGTGGCGCCGGGTCCCTGTGTAACGACCGGCGGGCCGGGGTCATTCCGGGGTCGGCCCACCCATCAGCACCCTCATCGAGGCGGTGCCCGGTGGTCGTTCGTGGGGACTGTAACGACCGGGTGGAGGCTGGCATTCCAACCTGCGCGACCAGCCCTCAGGGGTCCGGCGGCGGGTCGGTGGTGCTGCGATCGTCAGGGTGTGTAACGACCCCGGCCCGGCCATGATTCCGGCCCACGAGTGCGCCCGACCACACCCCACAAACACCCACCAACGGGCAAACCACCCATCCGGCGCCGGGCCCACGGCGTCGAACCGGCCGCCGCCCGCTTGATCCACTCGGTTTCCCGGAAGTCGGGGCATTCCGGGAAACCGGACACCCCGACTTCACGAAACCCGAGTCCATCACGAATGAAGCGACCTGCGCAAAGGCGGCAAGGCGGACATCGTGCCCATCGGAACATGGCGGGCGCACAGACCGGGCGGCGCCCGCACGGTGATCGCGGTGACGGCCATTCGCGGATGTGACCCACCCCGCCTGGGAAGAGACTGTCGCCGGCGAAAAGGTTCGGGCCGGGCTGAGGCTCGACGCGACGGCGCTGGACGTCTGAACAGGCTGGCGCCCGTCGGAGTGTTCCGACGGGCGCCAGCTTGAGTGCTAACCGGGCGCAGCCCGGTGGTGTGGATTAGTGCGCCGCACCACCGAAGCGCTGGCGGCGACGCCAGGCCAGGGTCAGCAGCAGCATCACCGCTCCGGCGCCGACCAGGCCGCCACCGAGCTTCATGGGCGTGCCGAGGCTGTCACCCGTGACGGGCAGCGGCTGCTTCTTGTGCAGCACCCGCAGCTCGGTGGTGGCGGTACGGCCGGACTCCCGGCCCGTGGCGGTGAAGGTCAGCAGACCCGTCACCGACGGCTTGTAGCTCTTGGTGAAGCGACCCTGACCGTCGGTGTACGCCGTGAAGTGCAGAGGCGCGCTCGCCTGGTAGGCCACCGGGGCCATGGCCACGGTGCTGCCGTCGCTGCGGCGAGCCGGAGCCGCACCGCCGGCCGGAGCGGCCTGCGGAGTGACAGTCACGGTGATGTCGACGGTCTCGTTCGGGCCGAAGTTGGTGCCGGTCAGCACCACCGTCTCGCCCAGGAAGATCGTCGGGCGGTTGACGGTCAGCGACGCGGCGGTCGGCGGGTACGGCGGCGGTTGCGGCGGGTCGGTGGTGGCGCTGGGCGTCGGCTGCGGCTGTGCCGCCCCCGCTGCCGTCGGCACGGCCACCACGGCCAGGCCGACCGTGAGCGCCATGATGATGCGGGATAGCCGCATGATTGGTTCCCTCCTACTGATCACAGCTTGGTGCGGAATGAACTTGGGTGGTCCAGGGGCTGGCGGTGGGGGTCAGCCACAGCTCGGCCTGCCCGACGCCGGTCTTGGCCGTCAGCACGGTGACCTCCAGCGCTCTCTCGGCGCCGGGGCCGACGTCGACGCTGGCCGTGGCTACCTGGCGGCGGCGTTCGGTGCCGCTGCCAAGCGCCGTCTCGGCCCCGTCCAGTCGGGCCTCCAGCACCGCTCCACCAGCCGGACTGAAGATCGACACCAACGTTCGGGCGGTGTACGGATCGCCAGCCAGGCCGAGGCCGAGCACGGATTTGCTAAGTCCGGACTTCGGCGCCGTTGAGCGCAGGGTCACCCGCAGCCGGAGCTCACGGCGACCGTCCGATCGGCATTCGCCGACCGTCAGGTTCGCCGTCGGCCGCAGGTAGTAGCCGAGCTTCGCGCCGCTGCCGTCGTTGAGGAACACGCCGACGGTCGGCACGGTGTCCTGTTCCGGAAGCGTCCCGGCCATCCGGCTTTCGCCGAATGTCCGCTGTTCCTCAGGTCGGGCACTCCAGAACAATATCCGGCGTTCAGTGATAGCACGGTCAAATGCGGACAACAACACCCGTGGGTTGACATTCTTCTTGAAGAAGGCGTCGAACACCGCCGACGCCGACGCCGCGAAGAACTCGTCCTGCTGTTTGACGTCGAGGCGCTGGTAGCTGTCGTTCAGCAGGGTCTGTACGACCTTCTCGCTGGCGAGCGGGACGCCGCCGGGCACCAGCACCGGACCGGTCGCCTTGAGCAGGTAGGACAGCACCACCGGATCGACGGCGAGCACGCCGTCGACAGTGGTGCCGGTCTTGCGCCGGAACATCTCGCGGTACAGCGTGGCGGCGGTCGGGAAGTGCGGGGACAGGTTGACGTCGGCGGGGTAGATGCCGGGCAGGTCCGTCCAGAGGGCCCTGGTCTCGGCGGGCACCTTCAACGCCGGGGTGAACTGACCGAGCGAGGACGTGCTGCCCTGCTTGCCCATCTTGACCTTGCCGTTCTCCGCCTCGATCATCGCGTACGCGCCGAACATGCCGCCGGTGGCGCGCAACTCGGCGAGGTTCTGCGAGACGAGCAGGTAGCGGCGTGGGCCGTTCGCGCCGAGCAGCGGCGGGAGGAGGCGGGCACCCTGGTCGGCAGCCGTGGTGAGGCTGGCCAACCGGTCGATCTCGTCGCGCAGATCGCTCAGCGCCTGCCGGATCTGGCTGACCAGGCTGTCGGCTGGCACCGCCGCCAGGTTCTGGCGGGTACGTTGCACCGACTCGTGCACCCCGGTCAGCTCCGTGGAGACGGCGGCGAGCCGGGCGAGGTCCACCCCGCCGCCGGTCGGCACCAGGCTGGCCAGGTCCGTCCGGAGCAGGGTCGGGAACGCGTGCCGGGCCAGTTCGTCGATGGCGACGGCGATCTGCGCGACGGCGTCGAGGTCGTCGCCGGCGATCGGCGTACGCCGTCCGAGCTGCCAACCCGGGTCGGCCGTTGCCGAGCGGGCCGCGCCGGCCTGCTCCTGGAGGGCGGCGAGCGTCCGCAGGGCGCGGTCGGTGTCCCCACCGACGATCTGGGCGCTCAACTCTCGGGCCAGGCCAGCGGCGTTGAGCAGGTGAGTGCGCGCCTGCCAGCCGCGGAAGCCGATCCACCCGGCCGTCGCCAGTAGCAGCGAGCCCACCACCAGGGCGCCAAGGAGGGCCCGTCGCAGTCGGGCCCGCCGACGACGCCGGGACCGGCTCCGCCGCCGGATCGGACGTTCGCTCACCGTCACACCTAACTCCCATTCGCGGAACCGGACAGAAGGTCGATTCCCTGACGTTCTTAGCACGCCTGAGGGAAGTTCGTACCGTTATTGCATTTCTCGTCCTTTAGGCGAGCTTTCTTCGTGGTGCCGTGGCGGGCTCAGTGACCCGTCCGGCCGCCTCGTGCAACAGCCGTTCGATCTGGTCCACGCCGGCCGGCAGCGACATCTCGCGCAGGTACGCGGCCCGCCCCCGGCGACCCATCTCGGTGCGGGTCGGCGGCGCAATGGTGGCTGCCAACCAGAACCTGTCGGCCAATGCCGCCCAGTCCTCGGGCGGGCAGGACAACCCAGCCCGAACCCGTTCGACAAGCTCGGCCGTGTCCCCACCCGCTGACGCGATCACCGGCGCGGCGCAGGAGAGCGCGGCCTGGAGTTTGCCGGGTACCGTGCCGCGCAGCTCCGGAAGGTCGCGCAACATGACCAGCTGGTAGTCGGCGGCGGCGTACAGCTCGGGCATGTCGACCGGTGACCGCCGCTCCAGGAAACGGACGTTCTCCGCGCCCAACTCGGCGGCGAGCCCCCGCACCCGCCGCTCCGCCGCGCCCGAACCGACCAGGACCAGATCCATCGTCCGGTCCAGTGCCGCGGCCGCACGGACCGCTGTCTCCAGTCCCTGCCGCGCCCCGATGGTCCCGGCGTGCATCACCACGCACCGACCGTCGCGACGGACCAACTGGCGGGCCGCCGCGCCGGGTGTCGCCGGGTAGAAGATCCGCTCGTCGGTCCAGTTCAGCACCAGCCGGACCCGGGCCGGGTCGGCGCCGGCGGCGACCACCAGGTCCCGCATCGACGGCGCCGCGACCGCGATTCGCGCCGCGGTCCGGTAGATCCGGGTCATCGTGCTGCCCATCCGCGCCGCCCAGCGCCCCTCGCCCCCCTCGTCCGCGCCGTCGCTGGTCCAGACGTCCTGCACGTGCAGTACCGCCGGCACCCGCCCGAGCAACCGGAGCACCGCGGCGGCGGCGAACGTCGTGGCGGGCAGTTGAAAGACGTAGAGCGCGTCCACGTCGCCCAGGAACCGGCGTGCAACGAGCCCCGCGCTGCCGGCGAAGGAGAGGTAACTGGCCATCCGGCCACCGACGGACGCGGCAGCCCCGGGGTACC
>NZ_JAGPXY010000197.1 GCF_018070325.1 Micromonospora sp. H61 | reverse complement strand
ATGTACGAGGGCGAGGAGACAGCGGTGCAGTGCATCGACCGAGGCGCCCTGGCATACATCGCCAAGAGCGAGGAGAAGGACCACCTGATTCGGGCCGTGCGGGCGGCCGCGATCGGCGAGACCTACACCACGCCGAAGCTAGGCGGCGCGATTCTGGTCGACCCCAAACAGCCCCGCTTGTCCGAGCGGGAAAAGGAGGCCTTGTTGCTCTGGTTGCAGCTGGACTCGAAAGCCGAGGTCGCCCGCAAGATGTTCGTTACAGAGAGCACCGTCGACGAATTCATCACCCGCGTCCGGGTCAAATACGACTACGTCGGCCGGCGTGCCTCCACGAAGTCCGAGCTGACCGTCCGCGCGATCAAAGATGGCTTGATCACGATTGAGGAACTGGAAGCGCTCCTCGATCGTCGAGACAGTTGACCGCCCTGACGCGCCGCGCCATGCCGGGTGCCGGCGCCAGTCTTTGCGACGTCTAGATCGCCGCTCGCCACGCCGATTCCAAGACCACCATGGGCTACGACCGGTCACGCAAGAAGCTCGACCGGCACCCCAACTACATCCTCGCCGTCTACATGGCTCCGGTACATAGCAGCGAGCGACTCTGCCGATGAGTAAGCGCGTACTTTGCCTAGGATGCCAGAGGTTCGCGGGTCATCGATTTAGGCGTTCCTATGTAGGGAGGTCGCGGCCTCGGGTAGCGTGCCGAACGCCTCGCCGTCGGTGCACCGCCCAGGGCGGTAACCGTCGTTTGGCTCAAAGGTGGGACCATTGCGACCCCGGACATCAGCAAGTTCCGAACGAGATCGGGCGACACCTATGGCAAGCGAGTCCTGCTCCATCTGCGGCGAAGAGGCCGACGCCGACGAAATCGACCCGCACGGCCACTTCGCCGGGGATGACAATGGCGACCTCGACGAGGCCGTGGTCGTTCACCTGCTAATCCTTGGATCGCGACGGGACAGGACCGGCTGCGGCGAAGACACGGACAACAGTAGCGACGGGGCAAGCACGGACGAGAGTAGCGTGAACTGCCCCGAGTGCCGCGTCGTCATGTGACCCGACATACACGGTGAGGGGCGGCCTGGCGCCCGCTCATGCCGCCGATAATGTTTGCTCCGGCCGACGACCATTGCGATGGGTACGAGGCGTCACCAGCACGAACCGGCGGGCAGTTGCGAGGCAGTACCCGCCAGCAGTATCAACGGGGCAAGGCCGGATCATCACGGCTCACCGGGCTTTGGCCGCAGAGTCCCGGACTGCCGATGAGTTCGATCGGCCTCCTCAGCGCCTACGATCGACGTGCGTGTTCAGCTAGGTGGTCGAGCACAACCAAAATGAGATCGGCTAGATCCGTACGGTTGATGCCGGTGACCATGAGTTCGAGCTGGGTGGCTAGGCGCCGCCCGCGATCCTGGCGGAAGACCGGATGGTTTCCTGACGGCGAAGTATCCGATTCGAGCTGAGCTCGCCATTGCGCCAGTGTCGTGGACTCGGCACGATGTCGGAGACCATCATGGCGCCCGGCCCTGAGCGCGTCGGCCAAGTCGGAACGGCCGGACCGGGTGAGCGCGTCCCGAACCGAGGGCAGCACCATCGCCGTCCACAGCCCGACGGCAAGATCGTGCGCCTCGAGCAGCACCTCCCGCTCGGACCGGTCCGATGCATACGCATCGACACACGGCCGTATGAGCCAGGGCCGGGCCGGCACACCACGCCCTTGGCTACGAACGTCCACAGCAATCCATGCATGGCGCGAACCACGGGGATGCCGTCGCCACGCCATCAGCATCGGGTTGCCGACATTGGTGCGTAAGGCTTCGGCCTCTCCGTCGTCCGGATGGGCACGACGCAGCGCGTCGTTGACGGCGCGCGCTGTCCGGCGGCTGATC
>NZ_JAGPXY010000196.1 GCF_018070325.1 Micromonospora sp. H61 | reverse complement strand
GCAGGACGTGATGACAGACCCCCAACCACCGGCGTCGCAGGATCGCCCTGGCACTGATCGGACGATCTCTGATCTGTCAGAACCTCAGCCGGCTGAGGCTGACGGCGTCGGCGAGCATGAGGCCTTATGTCCGTCATCACAAGGCGCTCCGAAGAATGCCCTGCTTTCGGTCGAGGGCGCCTATATCGGCCGGCTCTCCGGTAGGTGTGTTCGACCGGGACGGTCGGGTCGTGGGGACACTGGGAACCGTTATGGCAGGTAGCGGGCCGGCGAGGACGGTTTTGCACTATGCCTTTTCGAGGGCGTGCCGAGGCGGTCGATCGTCGGGGTTGACTTGCTTGACAGCGTCGGTCTGGTCGAGAGGTACTGGAGGAGCGTTCCCCTTGCGGCGAGCTTGTTCGCCGGACCGACTGGTCGAGGAATGGGCGCCCTTAGGGCCCTTCCTCGTCGTTGTGGCCTGGCGCGCTGGTCCGGTCGTTGGGGTGCCGACCGAGTGACAGGAGGACCGCCATGAAGGATGTTCTCCCGGCGGGCTGAGCCGACGCCGGTCCGGCCGCAGCACACCGTGCTGCGTGACCGGCGGGAGTGTCCCTGTCCGAAACGGTTGCTCCGCTTGGCGGAAGCAAATGTGAGCCCGCCGGTTCGCGTCGCCGTCACTGTCCGTCTTCGTGTCCACGATCGTGCCGGTCACGGTCGTGGTGATGACTGCTGCCCTGACCCGTCTCGGGCCCCTTCCGCGCACTGCACGGAATGTTCGTCAGCACCTCAATAGCGATTAACAGCGCGACTTCCCTCGCGCGCTCCACCTTGCCGGGCCAGCCGCGACCCGGCAGGCGACCATCGCCAGCCGACCTCGCTCCAGTGCGATCGCGATGCACCTGGCCGCGCACGTTTTGCCACAAGCGCCGTGGTCCACGGCGCCGATGAGAACTTACGACAAGGAGGACCGGACGTGTCTTTCCACTACTTTCCGCATCGCCTCGGGCTTCGCCCCGGCGGCGGTGACAGTTGCCGGCTTTGCCCCCGGTCGAGGGTCGGGATTGGCGTCAGCGTTGACGTCAGTCTTCAGCCGGACCCCCGAACCGACCCCCTGTTTCCTCTCACACCGCAGGTCAGCCCGGCTGTCAGCGCCGTCGGCTTGTCCTGCGACAGACCCTGCCTGGTCTCGGGTCTCTCCCCCTGGGGCCGGCATTCCCTACCCGGGAAGGAGGTGGTGGCCGGTGGATGATCCGGTCCTTCGGGTCCAGTCTCAGCTGACCGGCCGTGACCGTGTGCTGCTGGGCTGGTTGTACGACCACGGAGTGTTGACGTCGTTCCAAATCGCGAACGCCCTGTTCCCGTCCCTCGATTTCTGTCAGCGGCGGCTGCGGACCCTGTACCGGTTGCGGTTGGTGGCCCGGTTCCGGCCGCAGCGGGCCGACGGCGGCTCGTATCCGTACCACTACGTGATAGATCAGCTCGGCGCTGAGGTCGTCGCGGCCAGCCGGGACGAACGCCCACCGCGGCGCGACCACGCCCGGGTGGAGCGGCGGCGCTGGACCTCGACCCGCAGCCTCACCCACCGCCTCGGGGTGAACGGGTTCTTCACCGACCTGGCCGGGCACGCCCGCACTCGTCCGGGCACCGGCTTGGTGGAGTGGTTGCCGGAGGCGGTGTGCCAGCGCGCCGGGACGTTCACCGGCCGAAAGGATCCGGGGCTGGTGCGGGCGTATCAGCCCCGCGTCCGCCCGGACGGCTACGGCCGGTGGGTCGAGAACGGTGGCGAGGTGCCGTTCTTCGTCGAGTACGACACCGGTGCCGAGCAGTTGTCGATCCTGACCGGCAAGGTGGACGGCTATCAGGAGCTGTTCGGCACGCTCGGGCGGGCGTGGCCGGTGCTGTTTTGGCTGCACTCGGCCGCCCGGGAGCGCAACCTACGC
>NZ_JAGPXY010000195.1 GCF_018070325.1 Micromonospora sp. H61 | reverse complement strand
GCACGCTGCTCGGCCAAAATGCGCTGCGACTTGGTCTTGAAGCCGCGCACCAGCGCCGTTGTTGCTGTCGCCACGTGCTCACTCCTTGTTGTCGGCGACGTTGCCGAAGTCGGCGTAGGCGGCCTGGACGAGGGCGGCCAGGGCCTTCGCGGTCGCTGGCGGGTAGCGTGCGGTCCGACCGCAAGTGCGCCTCGATCGCCTCCGCGCCGCTCACCTCCCTGTCCCGGTCGATGAACAGGTCCGCCGACACCCCCAACCACCGCACCAACACGGCGAAGGTGGCCGTGTCTCGCACCTTGCTGTTGAGCACCCGGGACAAGGTGGCTGCGCTGACCCCGGCCTGCGCTGCCGCCTCGCGGAGTTTCAAGCCATCGCGTGCCAGCCGGTTGTCGACCAGCGCCGCGAGTTCGGCGATCCGCAGCGGGGAGCCACCCGCAGGTTCTCGCCCACCAGCCGCATCGACCTGGTGTTCCCTGCCGACCAACGCGTCTTGCCTGAGCTGGATCGAAGCCGAGTTCGCTCTGGTGCGGTACTTCGCCCTAAACGGCACGGACCATCGCAGCCGCGCAGAGCAGGGACGCCGCCATCGGCGACTCCGTCCGCTGGCGCAATCAGCGCGCCAAATCGAAATCCGCATTCGCCGCCGGCTCCAAGATCCGGCCTCCGGAATACCCCGTTCAAGGCTACCCGAAGGGGGGACTAGCCTCCTATGTGGATGCGTTGCTGAAGCATGAGCGCGAACTGTCCGATCTCATGTCGGTTCTTCGTTAGAAGTTCGGATACCGGCTCGCAGTCGTGCCAGAACGGCGCGCTGTCGATCATTTTCTCCGCCGGTCGACGTAGGAGCTGATTGTCCTCATATTCCAGTACGGCGCCACTCTCGTCCTCCTCGCTCCATTCAAAGACTGCGTAGCGGAGGCCCAATTCGCCGATAAAGTCAAGATCAGATCGCCATGCGTTGCCGTAGGCGCGTTGTATCCACCAGTTCTGCGGGTCGCCGTAGGCAAGATCGAATGCGAGGAAGACACTCCGAAAGATTCGGGCGGAGACGAGACAACCTTCAAGCGTCCGCCGCTTGCCTTCGGCCCTGGCGACCACCCGAAGGCCTGGCAGGTAAGCGTCCAACTGATCGGGCCAGCCGAAGGCGAAGGCCGAGACGAGGTCGCAGGGGTTGAAGATGTCGATGGACACTTCCACCTCGTGGCCGTCCGACGCGATTTCCTCCAGCCAGCCTGTGACGATGATCGACCAAGACTCGTTCCCGGCGAGGGCGAGTTGGATTCGACTAATGAAGCGGTCCCAGCGCTGGTGGTGGCTGGTTCGCGCTGCGCCGTGGAAGTGCGCGTCGGACAGCCCTCCAGTCGTGGAGCTGTCGCCGATCAGGTCTTCGTTGGTAAAGACCAGTTCGTCGGTGAAGGCGCCCGTCCGCCTTACGGCGGTGATCTGCCATGCCGGATCTTGCTGGATCGTCGCGAGGCTGTGCGGCGCGACATCTTCGAGCGTGAATCCCGCGTACTCCTGGCATAGGTGGTAGAGGGCGGTGTACTCGAGTTCATAACCCTCGCGGGCGTCGGACAGGTCGTAGCCGTGCTCTTCCGCCAGACGCGACAGTGCGGCTGCCTGAGGGCGTTCTGGATTCATTCGACCCAGAACGAGGTACACGCCAGGGTCGTAGGTACGGTGCCGAACGTCGAAACCGACCAGGTGTTCCACGCCGACGGCCGCAAGGCGCCCAGCAGCCCATCGCCAGGCAGCATCCACGTCCCCATTGCGGGTTTGGATGAGCACTTGTATCGGGGTTGGCGCGACTAGCAGTGCCTCCTCAAGTGGGCGTAACTCCTGCGCCGCAGTCGGGGTGACGCCGTCAGAGTCGAGGGCGAGGCGGTAACCACGAAGGCTCACGGACCATTCTCGGGCTGCCTGGCTAAACGGAGCGAGTAGCTCGCGCCA
>NZ_JAGPXY010000194.1 GCF_018070325.1 Micromonospora sp. H61 | reverse complement strand
TCGTCGATTTCCTCGCCGGCACCACCATCGTCGAATACAAGACGGGTCATTTCGACGATGCCCGTGACCTTGATGCTCTCGTCGAGCAGGTGCTGGCCTATGCCCTCCTCGCAGCAGGATCCGGCCATCCGGTTACCGCAGTCGTCATGTACCTCGCCCGCTACCACGTGCTGGCCCGCTACCCCCTCGACATGTTCCTTGCCCACCTTGCCGGGCAACCCATCGACGCCTCCGAAGTCGGCCATCGCTTCGCCACTCGCGTTCGAGCAGAACAGCCAGCACGTCGACCAATGCGCTCTGTCGTCTAAGAGATGGTGGCGGCCTGCGTGCGCCAGTAGGTGAGGCGATGACGGGTGGTAAGGGTCTGCGTGTGGTTAGGGCCGAGGATTCGCATCTGGTCGGTGAGTAGTTCGGCGAGGGCTGTTGCCGCGCCGGCTGGGTCGCCACCTGTTCCTCGGATGTCGAGTAGTTCGTGGCGCGTGGCCAGGGTTTCGGGGTGCTCGGGGCCAAGGACGCGCAGCATGTCGTGGAGCAGTGTGTCGAGGTTGCGGAGGGCTTCGGTTGTGTCCCCGGTTCGTGCGTTCCAGCAGGCAAGTTCGCGGCGGGTGGTCAGGGTGTCGGGGTGGGTGGGTCCGAGTATGCGGCTTTGGTCGTCGAGCAGTTCGGCGAGGGCGGCGGCAGCGCCGACGGGGTTCCCGGCTATGCCTCGGCAGCGGGCGAGGTTGTGCCGGTTGGCGAGGGTGTGCGGGTGGTCCGGTCCGAGAATTCGGATTCGGTCGTTAAGTAGTTCGGTGTATGTGGTCGCTGCGCCGGTGGGGTCTCCGGTACTCCCGCGGATGTCGGCGATACGGTGACGGATAACCATCGTGTCGGGGTGATCGGGGCCCAGGACCCGTCGCATGTCCGGCAGCAGCGCGGTGAACTGGTCGAGAGCGCCGCTGATGTCCCCTGTCATTCGATGAAAGCGGGCGAGATTGCTGCGGGTGACTAGGGTTTCGGGGTCGTCCGGTCCGAGGATTCGCGCCTGGTCGGTGAGTAGCTCGGCGAAGGCGCGGGCAGCGCCGGCGGCATCTCCCGCTTGACCCCGTTGGTAGGCGAGGTTATTGCGAGTAGTCAGAGTTTGCCGGTGTTCTAGGCCGAGGATCCTCGCCTGGTCGGTGAGCAGGGCGGCGAAGGCAGCAGCGGCACCGGTCGCGTCTCCGGCAGCGCCCCGCCACGCGGCTAGGCTGTTTCGGGTGGCGAGGGTTTGGGGATGGTCGCCTCCAAGCAGTTGAAGTCGGTCAATCAGTAGTTCCGCGTAGGCCCAGGCAGCACCGACCGGATCTCCGGCTCGGCCACGCCAGCGGGCGAGTTCGTGCCGCGCTGCCAGAGTATCGGGATGATTCGGGCCGAGGTGACGCTCAGCTATCTGGTGCAGGCTGCGGAAATGATCGGCGGCGGCGACAACAAGCCCGGTGCCGCCCAGACTGACGCCCGCCCGGGACAGGACGGGGTGGATGCGGGGAGTGTGAAGAAGACTGCCCAGGTGTTGCCACAGGGCGGTTGCGTTGGCGCGCAGCAGGGCGGTGGTAGCGGTCTCGCGTTCAGTGTGGGGCCATGTCTGCAGTAGCGCGTTTGCTGTGGCGCGCCCGGTGGGCCAGATGCAGTCTGAATCTGAGAGGTCGCGGATGGCGCGTTGAACGAGGGCGTGCATCTGGAATAAGTCGGCATCGATGTCGAGGGTGATGAGGTGGTAGCGGTGCAGGTGATGTAGCGCCTGCCGGACCTGGTACGGCGTTACGACTTGTGTGAAACCGGCGGCTCGGGACAGATGGGTGAGGGCTGCAGAGGTGGTGAATAGGCCGGAGGGGACAGCGTTGGGATCGAGGAGCCCGGCCATGTGGAGGATCGGCGCGGCCAGCCCAGCCGGCTCCATGCGGTCGACGGCGTCGAGGGACATCGACCATGTCGCGTCGAGTCGGGTGCCATGTTCGTCTGGTAACACGGTGGGGTCGGGCAGGAGTGAATTGAGGGCGATACTACGGTCAGGA
>NZ_JAGPXY010000020.1 GCF_018070325.1 Micromonospora sp. H61 | reverse complement strand
GTAGGTGGCGATGGTCGCCGCCAGCCCGGATGTGGACAGGTTCGGGTTGTCCTTGCCGAAGGTGAAACGGCCCCACTCCGGCTTGCCGAAGTCCGCCCACCCGTCCCGCCCGGACAGGCCCAGGATCTCTCCCCAGCCCAACGATCCGCGCTTGCGTACCAGTTCGGCCTTGGGCTGCGGCATCGCGATCACCAGCGGGCTGTTGGCGATCGACGGGTAGCGGTCCGGAGTCTGCAACTCCCGCCCGGCGGCTTTGTCGAGCAGCCGGAGTTGGCCGGTCCAGAGGCTCGACGTCGGCAGCCAGACCTGTGGTTGCGGCAGGCCGGTGTGGGTCCAGCCGGAAGCCAGCGCCTCGGTGGCCTTGCCCGAGTTCAACGCGCTGACGTGCACCTGGGCGCAGCCACCGTCCTTGATCGACCGGTCGCTGCGGTTGTAACGCTCGGCCAGGTCAACCAGCAGAGCCGCCTTCTCCGTCGAGGAGTTGACCTGGAGGATCGTGGCGCAGTCGGTGCCCGCTTCGCGCTGTCGGACGAACACGAACGCCCCGGCGATGACCACCAGCCCGGCGGTGACGGCGGCGGTGTACGGCAACCACTGCCGCGTACGCGTAGCGGGTGGGGCCATCGGGACGTCCTCCTCGGCGGGCGGCTGGTGGCAGTCAACCTATCGATGCGGCGCCAGTCGGCGAACCCGACCCCAGCGCGCCGGTCACCTGCGGTCGGGCCGTCTCCCGAGGGCCGTCGCGACCAGCAGTCGAACCAGGTAGACCACGACGAAGGCGACCGCCCCGACCGCGGCGGCCGGGCCGACAGCGCTCGACGCGACGTAGCCGGCGGCGGCCCCAACCGAACCGAGGAAGAGCGCTGTCGAGATGCCCCAGGCGTCGAGGGCCTCACGACGCAGCCGCCGCAACGTGCCACCGCCTCCAGCACCCATGCCGGGCCCCGTCGCCGGCAGGTGTGCCGGCTGGGTCTGCACCGGCGGGTGTGCCGGCTGGGCCGGTCGGGCCTGGGTCGGCACCGTCGGCCGGGCCGGTACCTGCGGCTGCGTCGCGCCCGGTTGCGACGCCGTCGGCGTGAGCTGGGGGAGCGGTTGGTTCGGCGTCGGCGCGCCCGCGGTCTCGTTGCCGGCTTCGAGCAGGCTCTCCCGACGTAGCGGCTCGGTGACCCTGCCGTCCTGCCGAAGCAGCCGCACCAACACGCGCTCGGCAGCCGGCCGGTCCGCCGGGTCCTTGGCCAGGCACTCCCGGATCAGCTCGTCCAGTACGGGAGGCATCGCCGGCAGGTCGGGCGGATCGTTCAGCACCCGGTGCATCACGGCGAAGAGCGAGTCGTTGCCGAACGGCGGCCGACCACCGGCGGCGAAGGCGATAGTGGCCGCCCAGGCGAAGACGTCGCACTGTGGACCGATCACGTCGTTGCGGAACCGCTCCGGTGCCATGTAGGCGGTGGTCCCCATGACCCGGCTGGAGGCGGTCTCGGTGTTGCCCAACGCCCGGGCGATACCGAAGTCGATCACCCGAGGACCGTCCACGCCCAGCACCACGTTGTCCGGCTTCAGATCGCAGTGCACCACCCCGGCACTGTGGATCGCCGCGAGCGCCGTGACGGTGCCGACCGCGAGCCGGTGCAGGGCGTTACCGGTCACCGGACCACGCTCGCGGACGTGCCGGTGCAGGGTCAGGCCCTCGATGAACTCACTGACCACGTAGGGCCGCTCGCCGTCCACCTCCGCGAAGAGCACCTGCGCGGTGCAGAACGGCGCGACCCGGCGGGCTGCGGCGATCTCCTTGACGAACTGCGACCGCGCCCGTGGATCACTCAGGTCGACGTTGACCATCTTGACCGCGACCCGGTCACCGGCGTCGTCCTCGCCGAGATAGACGACCCCCTGCCCACCCGCACCCAATCGCCCGACCAGGCGATACGGGCCGGCGGTGACCGGGTCGTGCGTCCACAGTTTCGCCAACCCCGGCACCGGCGGGCCGGCCAGCTCTGACATCCCGACTCCATCAGTGTCGTGCCCGGCCACCGGCGGCGCAGGACACGGCCATCGTGCCATGTCGGCCGCCGGCGACCGAGGACGTTCGACAATGGGTCGAGGTCGAAGAAGACCCATTCGCCAAGGGCCATCCGGTACGACGACGCAACCGGTGCGACAGCGCCGGCCCCGGTTTGTCGCAGGGTGCGCTGAACAGGTCTTCCATGGCCCGCGTGAGATCACCGCCGGCTCCTTGTCAGCTCTGTTGGCCGGGCTCGGGCCGGCACGGCTGCTGAGTGGCAGAACCCTGCCGACCGTTCTAGGCTCTTCTCTGGGTCAAGCCACGTGCCCGACACGATCCCGAGTCTCGGGAGGTCCGCACGTGACCGACGAGCCAGCAACCGCATCGGCCGTGAAGGCCCACCTGATATCCATTGATGCAGGTTTGCGGGCGGCTGGCGACCCGCCCGGTCTGAGCACGACGCGGCCTCCCCACGCGGGGTCGCGACGACGCCCAGACCGGACAGCGGAGGAACCCATGACCACCACTTCGACGGGTCGGCCCGCACAGACGAACAGCCCGGCCGACCGCGGCACCACGCCTGAGTCGCCGGCCAGCCAACTCCTCGCCGTGATGGTCGCGCTGCCGGCTGGCCATCCGTCCAGGCCCGCCGCCCGCGCCCAGGCCATCGAGGCATGGCTCCCGTTGGCCCATCACCTCGCCCGGCGCTACAGCGGCCGCGGCGAGCCGAACGAGGACCTGACCCAGACGGCAGCACTGGGCCTGATCAACGCGATCGACAGGTTCGACGCTTCGCGTGGGATCGAATTCGTCAGCTACGCGGTCCCCACAATCGTGGGAGAGATCAAGCGTCACTTCCGTGACCGCACCTGGGACGTGCGGGTTCCCCGGCGGTTGCAGGAGCGGCGGATGGCCATCGGCGAGGCCAACAACAGCCTCACCCAGTTGCTGGGCCGCTCGCCGACCGTCGCCGACATCGCCCGACATCTCGACCTCACGGAGGAGGAGATCCTCGAAGGGTTGGAAGGCGCCCGCGCGTACAACGCGGTCTCACTGTCCACCCCGTTCGGCGATGGCACCACCTCCAGGGAACTGGGCGACACTCTCGGCGGCGACGACAACGAACTCGCCCTCGCCGAGCTGAGGGTGGCTCTCACGTCGGCGGCGGCGGTCCTTGACGACCGGGAACGGAGGGTCATCGCACTGCGCTTTCACGGCAACCTGACCCAGCAGGGCATCGCCGAGCAGATCGGGGTGTCACAGATGCACGTCTCCCGGCTGCTGACCCGCGCGCTGGCCAAGCTGAGGGTGCAGCTCACTGCCACCCCTTGAGGGCGGGCCGGTGACCTGCGGCGATCGGTGGATCCGGCCGCCGCCGGGCCGACGGGCAGGAGTCGCCGGATGGGATTCCTGACATCTTCGTCAGACAGCCACTAGCGAGCCGGTTTTCGCTGCAATCGGCGCAGCAAGGTGCGGGTGACCAGCTAGCGTGGGCTATCGCTAGCGGCGTTGCCAGCTCTGTGACGGTGGTCTTGACGTCATAACCTCGGGCAACCTGGGGCGCGGTTCGCGACAAGTGCCCCGGTCAGGCCCCGGCCGGTAAGAAGGTTCCGTCCGGGGCCGCCCGCCTAGGTGAGGGAGCAGCGGGATGGCTGGCAGTGACAGCGGTGCGGGCACCGACGAGCCACGGCCCGCAGCGGTGGACGATCTCGCGGCGAAGCTGAGTGACCTGGCTCGGAGGTTGCAGCACGAGGACAGCGTGGAGGCGACCCTGCAGGCGATTGCCGGCGCAGCGGTGGGGACGGTTCCGGGCGCGGAGCAGGCCGCCCTGTCCGTGGTAGAACACCGCCGGGAGATCCACACTCGGGCCGGTACCTCCGACCTGGTGTACGCGGTGGATCGGGTGCAGTACGAGGTCGGTGAGGGCCCGTGCCTGAGCGCGGTGTATGAGCAGCAGACCGTGCACGTGCCGGACATGAGGGTCGAGGGGCGGTGGCCCCGGTTCACCCAGCGCGCCGCCGAGTTGGGCGTGTCGAGCATGTTGTCGTTTCAGCTGTACGTGCAGGACGACAACCTCGGCGCGCTCAACCTGTACTCGTCGCGCACGCACGCCTTCGATGACGACTCGGCGCACGTGGGGCTGCTGTTCGCCGCGCACGCCGCAGTGGCGATGTCCGGCGCGCAGCACCTCGAACAGCTCAATCAGGCGATCTCGGTGCGGGACGTCATCGGGCAGGCGAAGGGCATCCTGATGGAGCGTCACAAGCTGACCGCCGATCAGGCATTCGCTGTCCTGGCACGGGCCAGTCAGAACACCAACCGGAAACTCGTCGACGTCGCAAGGTACCTGACGGCGACGGGCCAACTGACCCACGCACACCCCGGTGAACGGCGCCTCCGTGTCCCTCATGCTTCGGATCGAGAAGGCGGGGACAGGCGGTCGGGCACGCCGAAAACACCCAGTAGCCCGGTGATGGCCAAAACCCTGTGCACGGTCGGAGTCAGGTTGCTCAGACGCAGCCGGCACCCTGTCCCGTAGGCGTGTTCTCGGCAGGTGAGTAGGCACCTGATGCCGGCAGAGTCGATGAACGTCACGCCGGCGAGGTCTACCTCTATGTCTCGGAAGTCGCGCTCGCGCAGAATGCCCTGCACAACCTGTTCGAAATGATCGGTGACGCACCCGTCCAGCTCACCGACGGCAGCGACTCGCGCCCGCGTCGAGGTTTCGACGTGTACGTCGACCCGCAGGAGGCCTTGCTCGGTCGGACATTGACCGGGTGAGTAAGGGTGCACGAGGTACCTCCCGCAAGAGCGGCGGTCATGGTCTCTCGCTGCTGAAGGTGGAACTTGTTCGATGGCAACTATAACCGTTGTCGCTCTGCCGTCCACCATCGATGCGGACGTCTCCGGGGCGATGACGTGCCGGCTCAGGGCCTCCGGATCGTCGCGGCGCGGGCGACGAGCGCCGCGGCGACGTCGCGAAGTTTGCGGTTGGAGTTTTGGGAGATCTTCGCGAGGATCGTGAAGGCTTCGTCGGCGGTGCAGCGTCGCTCGCCCATGATGATTCCCTTGGCCTGCTCGATCACCGCGCGGCTCTTCATCGCGGCCTGCATGTGCTGCGCCAGGGTCACCTGGGTGTCGTACAGGTGGGCGTTGGTCATGGCCACGGCGGCGTAGTCGCCGAAGGTCTCCGCGAGGGTCACCGCCTCGGCGCGGAAGGCGTCGGGTCGGGTGGCGTAGAGGTTGAGCGCACCGGTGACGGACTCGTGCATCGGCAGGCCGATCGACAGGGAACTGTGCGCGCCGGCGGCGACGGCCTGGCCGGCCCAGTCCGGCCAGCGGCTCTCAGCCGTCATGTCGACCACGTGGACGGTGACGTTGGCCGCCGCCGCCACGAGACATGGACCCTGGCCCTGTTCGTACTGCGCTTCGTCCAGCGCGAGGGCAAGTTCGCCGGTGAAGGCCGCGGTGTGCGCGCCGCCGGCCCCGACCAGGGTGACCGAGACCTGGTCGGCGCCAGGAACGGTCCGGGTGGCCAAGCCGGCTACCCGGGACAGGACACCGCTGAAATCGGTTTCGGTGAACTTGATCCGACCCAACTCCGCGAAGGCAACGGCAGGCAGCAGTGGGTCTACGTCACTCATGTCTGTGTCCCTCTGAAGGGCACGTCACAGACGCTCCAGCGGGCGCCCGGGCATGCGGATCACTGCAGGGCACCCAAAGAGAAACCCAGGAACCGCGCCGCTTCATGACGCCGGATCGCCGACACCCGGAGAGGCATCGGCCACAGATGAGCCAGCATAGCGGCTAGATCCAGCTTCGCCACATGCCTGCCTCGGCGGCCTAATCCGATGGTGGTTGGCGGCGGATGACGAGCAGGGCGATGTCGTCGGTGGGATGCTCCTCCGCCGTGGTGGCCATGATGTGGTCGCACAACGCTTCGGCGGGCCCGGACCGCACGGCGTCAGCGAGGCGCTCGATGCCGGTGTCGATCAGTTCGCTGCGGCGTTCGACCAGTCCGTCGGTGTAGAAGACGAGCGCCGCGCCTGGCGGTAGGTCCAGAACGGTGGTGCGGCGACTGGTTGATGGTCGGCCCACGCCGAGTGGCCGGTCCACCGTCAGGTTGACGAGCTGGGTGGGATGGCCGGGGACAGCCAGCAGTGGTGGCAGATGGCCTGCGGAGGAGAGGTGGACCGTTGTGCGGTCGGGCGCGATCAGGGCGTAGACGGCGGTGGTGAGGGTGCCCGCCTCAAAGTGGTGGATCTTGCGATCGAGGGAGGTCAGCGCCACGGCGGGATCGTCGGAATCGAGGGCGTAGGCGCGTAGCGCGCTGCGGATGCGTCCCATGACGACGGCGGATGGCAGCCCGTGGCCGGAGACATCACCGATGACGGCGCCCAGCCAGCCCGAGGGCAACGTGAACACGTCGTACCAGTCGCCGCCGATGCCCAGGTCGTGGCCGGGCACGTACCGGGCGGCCAGGTCCAGGCCGGGAATGTCGGGTAGCCGGCCGGGCAGCAGGCTGTGTTGCAGGGCCAGCGCTGCCTGCCGGTCGAGGACCTGTGCTCGGGCCTGACCTGCGAGGCTGGCACGATCGGCTACAAGCTGCAACAGCTTCACGTCTTCGGGGCCGAACCGCCGCAGGGCGAGGGAGCCGACGTGCAGCACGCCGACGAGGATGCCGTTGGCGAGCATGGGCACACCCAGCAGGGCACGTATGCCCGTGGCGAGCAGGACCGGATTGACCACGTCGTCGGGAGTAACGTCATGGATCGTGACCGGCGCGCGTGTCGCCGCCACCCGCCCGGCGAAGCCGCGTCCGACCCGGATGCGGAATCCGCGGCGTACCTCCTCCTCCAGGCCCTTGGCCGCGGTCGCGACGAGCTCGCCGGTGTGGTCGTCCAGCAGGAGGATGGTGGCGGTATCGACCTTGAGCAGATCCCGGACCCGTTCAAGGAGCTCGTCGAGCAGGTCGGCGATGTTCAGCCCCGACAGAGCGGCATCGGTGATCGCCTCGATACGTCGCAGGCGCTCCTCATTCGTCACCACCTCGGCATCAGCCACCCAGGCAGCCTAGACGCGGGCACCCGGCCGGTGGCACGTCAGGAGCAAGATCAACAGTGTCGCGCCGTCGACGCGGGGTACCTTCCGACGTCACATCGATGCACTGCCCGACTGGTGAACCCGTTCCGGAGAGCTATCCTCCCTCGTGCCACCGGTAAGGTCACCGGCTCCACGTCCGACAGGGAGGGGAAGCAGTGGTGAACCCGCCGCTCGATCACCACGCTCCCACCGTCAGGAAGCCCCTGCTCTCGACGTCGTTCACCCTCGCCGACCTCAACCGCGTCCGACACGAGGTCGAGGCCGTCAGTCGCCGGTGCGGCCTCGACCACGACGAGATCGAAAAATGGGTCATCGCAGTCAACGAACTGATGATCAACGTGATTCGGCACGGGGGCGGCGCCGGCGGGCTACGTCTGCTTCTGGACGGCCAGCTCGTCTGTGAAGTCACTGACCAGGGGCGCGGGTTCAACACCGCTCGCTACGTTCCGCGCACCGAGCGACCGCCCCTGTCCGATACAGGAGGAATGGGCCTGTGGGTGGTCGGGCGCATGGCCGTCTACCTCCTTGTCGACAGCGGACCCGCAGGCACCACCATCCGCATCGCGGCACGCACCCGCGGCACTCTCGGATAGCCGGGGTCGCTCGGCCGGATCGTCAGATCACTGGTTCCCGTGGTTGCCCTCCCAGTGGCCACCTCCGGGCGGAGTGTCGGTCTGGATGGCGAACCGGTTGCCGTCGAGGTCGTTCTCCACGACGCGGCAGTTGACGCAGTTACCCCGATCGGTGATCAGGATTCCGTGGGTCTGCGTGTGGGACTTGGTGTCGCGGATCAGGTTGCCCCGGATGGTGACCGAGTCGGCGGCGGCATTGATCATGATGCCGGCTCGTCTGGTGGGAGCGGCCGGCAGTTCGTACGGTGTGCCGGGCGGCGGTGTGTCGGCGCTCCAACTGTTGGCGCTGCCGGGGCGGATCGGGGTGAGGGTGAGGGTGGTGGCGTCGTTGGCGGCCACGACGGCGTACCGGTGGCTGACACGGAGCACCTTGCCGCGGTGGCCGTCGGCAGGCCAGCTCGCATGCTGGTCAACCATTGTGTTCTGGCTGTAGCGAACCGATTCGCCGCCCCCCTCGGCGGCGTCGGCACACTGGCGGCCGTTGTTACGGATCCGGTTGTTGATGATGACGGCGTCGGTCAGTGGGCGGTCGAAGCGGATACCGTCGAGACTGTTGCCCCAGATGTCGTTGCTCTCGATGACGATCTCCTCGGCGGCGGCCTGGTCGCCGTCGCCGAGGTCCTGGTGGTGGTAGCCGTAGCGGCCGTTTCCAGTGATCCGGTTGCCCCGCACCGTGTAGGGGCCGGCGGTGTTACCGATGCTGACACCGTCGCGAAGGTTACCGTCCAGGACGCAGTCGGTGAGCAGGCCGCCCTTGCCCGGGATGCCGGTGGTGCCCTTCGCCGAGACCTGGAAGCCAGCCTCGAGATTTCCGGTCATCGTGCATCCGGTGATGATGAGACCGTCGGCGCCCCAGTCGGAGATGCCGAACCGGTTGGCCTCGGCGTGGCAGGCGACGATCCTGATCCCCCGGGGCTGGGGTCGATCGGGGTGCTGCATCTCCAGGAAGATGCCGTTGGTCGCGTTGCCGACCGTGACGCAGTTGGCGATGGTCAGCCGCTCCATCGCCCCCCATCCGCCGATGCCGACACCGATGCCCGCGCCGCCCATCTCCATGCCGTTGTCGATCCGGCCGCATTCGAGCACCCGGACCGCCTGGATCAGGGTGTCCTGGAGGAAGTCGCAGCCGAAGCCGGTGGCTGCCGTGTGGTGGATGAACAGGTTTCGGAACAGGCCGCCGGTCACGTACTGCAACCCGAGCCCCTTGGAAAGGGGGTCGTACGCCGGCTGCGCCACCCCCGACCCGTCGATCTCGAAGTCCGCGAAGGTGCAGTAGGCAAGGTGACGGTCCGGACTCGCCCCGTGCAACTGCGCGGTGTAGAACGCCAGGGGTACCGCCTGGGACCGGTTGCCCTCGTTGCTCAGGACGAACCGGGTGGCGCCGGGCCCGGCGCCCATCAGCGACACGCCGCTGCGCCAAACGGTGGCGGCGTCGCGGATGGCGTACACCCCGGGCGGGCAGTAGATCACCCGCGCTCGCCCGTCCGCGGCGAACGCGTCGCCCAGTTGATCGACGAGCGCGGCGAGCGCGGGCTGGTCGTTGGTCGTACCGTTGCCGGTCAGGCCGTGATCCTGAGCGTTGCAGAGCAGCGGGGCCCCGGCCACGGGGTACTGACGTACTCCCGGGCTGGCCGGGGTCATCTGGCTCGGCACCGAAAAATCTCCCCTCGTGACCCCCGGCGGGCGACCGGTCCCTCAGCCTCGATCCGGCCTGGGATGCGCGAGTTGGCCTGCTCCGACGGTACGGCGATCCACGCCGCCCGACGGGTCAATCGCCGTGAACACCCACAGATCATCACCGACGGCCTGTGGACCTAACCGACATCCCGCTTGCTGACATGGTGCTCCCGCTGTCCACCGACCGCCTCCCTGCCGTACGAGACGCGCACGTCGGTCACGGCGAACCGGCTGCGGGGCAGCGTGGGGATTCGGCGCAGCGAGATCGTCAGGTCCTGCTCGGGCACCGTGTAGTCCAGCCGTGCCAACCAGCCGGCGAAGGCCGCGAGCAGGGCCACCGTGACGTCCTCACCCGGGCAGCGGTGCCCGGTGCTCGGATCGGCCCCGCCCTGGGGGATGAGTTCGTACGGATCGGGAGTGCGCCCGACGAATCGCTGGGGGTCGAAGCGGTACGGGTCGGGCCACAGCCCCGGGTCGTGGTTCTGACCGTATATGTCGAGCAGGACGAGCGACCCGACGGGAACGTGCTGGCCCTGCCAGGTCAGGTCGGTCACCGCTCGGCCACCGACGAACGGGGCGAACGGATAGAAGCGGCGCACCTCGTGGGCGAAGGCGACCGCATAGCCGGTGTCGTCGGCGCGCAACTGGTCGCGGTGTTCGGGCCAGCGGTGCAGCGCGTGTGCCGTGAACGCCACGAACCAGGACACCGCGACGGTGGGACGGATGATGTTGAGCAACTCGACAGCGGCGAGCTTGGCGTCCGCCAGTTGACCGTCTCGGTGGCGGTGCCCGGCGACCGCTTCCAGTGCCGATCCGGCAGGTGCGGTGATCGCGTTAACGCGGACCTGCTGGACGAGCCCGGCCAGCCAGTTCTCCCGCCGCCCACGGGCGCGCCGTGCCCGCCAGTGTCGCGGGCCGAGCGTGGCGAAGCCGTCGACCAGGGCGGTCAGGTCGCGGGCCACGGGTCCGACAGCGGCGTCGCCGAGTGGGATTCCGGCCCAGCGGCAGACGCCCTTGGTGATCGCGTGGCTCGCCTCGTCGAAGAGCACCACCGGTCGCCCGTCACCGCTCGTCGCGATCGCCTCGTTCCAGGCCGCGCCCACCTGGTCGACCAGGGCGGCAACGCCACTCGGATCGGTGAGCAGGGACAGGAACATCGCCTTGCGGTGACGATGGTCCGCACCGTCGAGGGTGTGCACAGCCCGGTGACCGAACAACGTCCCCTGTACCGGCTCCGGGATGGCTGCGTGCCGGCACACGTGCCGTTCGTCGTAGAAGAACCGCACCGCCTCGGGTCCGCGGAGCGCCAGTGCGCGCTGACCCAGCACCCGGATCCGCGCGCTGGATGCGCCTTCACGTCTCAACAACCCGGGCAGCCAGGCGTAGCCGTTGAGGATCGCCCCGAGGGTGTCGTCCAGATGTGGTCCGCGCTGGTCGGTCATGAGCGGGCAGTGCCCACAACGCCCGGCGCGAAACCCGCCTGGCCGACCCGAACGACAGTGTGAGCAGGAACCCGCGACGTCGGCGGCGGGCGAGGTTCGGGGCAGCGGTGTCCATCGCGGCAAGTGGCTCGTCCCAGGTCCATCGTGGAGGTTGAGCGGGTGTAGCGTCGCCGCATGACGGTGCTGCAGGAGTTTGTCGCCGCGCTCTCCAGCGGCCGGATCCAGGTTGTCGACCTCACCGCTCCGCTCTCGGACCAGACCCCGATCCTCGGTCTGCCCGAGCAGTTCGGCCAGACCTGGCCGTTTCAGCTCAGCGAGATCAGCCGGTACGACGACCGTGGCCCGGCCTGGTACTGGAACAACTTCTCCACCGGCGAGCACACCGGCACCCACTTCGACGCCCCGGTGCACTGGGTCACCGGTCAGCAGGGTGCCGACGTGTCGCAGGTTCCGGTGAGTCAGTTGATCGCGCCGGCGGTGGTGATCGACCACGCTGCCGACGCCGCCGACAACAGTGACTTCCTGCTCGAGGTCGAGCACGTCAAGGCGTGGGAGGCGGAACACGGCGCCCTGCCCAGCGGTGGCTGGCTGCTCTACCGCACCGGCTGGGACGCGTACGGCGACGACCCGGAGCGGTACGCCAACGCCGGCCGCACCCCGGGCATCTCGGCGGAGTGCGCCCGCTGGCTGGCGGAGGAGTCGCCGATCCAGGGCGTCGGAGTGGAGACGGTCGGGACCGACGCTGGTGCCGCGCACTCGTTCGACCCGCCGTTCCCGTGCCACTCGTACCTGCTCGGCCAGGACAAGTACGGCCTGACCCAGCTCCGTAACCTGGCGCAGTTGCCGGCGACCGGCGCGGTGGTGATCGCCGGGCCGCTGCCTATCGTCTCCGGGTCCGGCAGCCCGTGTCGGGTCCTCGCCCTGGTCGAACGGTAGGCCGAGCCACCGATGCGGGTAGCCGAGGTGGTCGGGCGGGTCCTGTACGGACACGGCGCGCGGCACGTCTTCGGGGTGGTCGGCAGTGGCAACTTCCATGTCACGAACGCGCTCGTCGCGGCCGGCGCCCGGTTCGTGGCGGCAGCCCACGAGGGCGGCGCGGCGAGCATGGCCGACGGGTACGCCCGTACCGCCGGGACGGTGGGGCTGCTCTCGGTGCACCAGGGCCCAGGTGTCACCAACGCGTTGACCGGGCTCACCGAGGCGGCGAAGAGCCGTACCCCGATGGTGGTACTGGCCCCGGAGGCGACCGCGCCGGTGTCGAACTTCTTCATCGACCTGCCGGCGCTCGCCGCCGCGGTCGGGGCCGACTTCCACCGGGTACGCGCGACGCACGCGGCTGAGGACACCGGCGCGGCGTACCGGGCCGCCGCCCGGGGCGCGACTGTGGTGCTGGGCCTGCCGTTGGACGTGCAGCAAGCCGTGACCGAACCGTGGTCCGGCCCGGTCCCTGCGGCCGAGCCGACCCCCGTCACCGCCCCGCAGGTCGTGCCGTTGCTGGCCGCGCTCCAGGCCGCCCGTCGACCGGTCTTCATCGGCGGTCGGGGCGCCCGGTCGGCCCGGGAACCGCTGACCCGGCTCGCCGACGCGTGCGGCGCGCTGCTCGCGGTCTCGGCCGCGGCGAAGGGGCTGTTCGCCGGCAACCCGTGGAACCTCGACGTGGCCGGTGGCTTCGCCACCCCGCTCGCCGCCGAGCTGATCGGCAGGGCGGACCTGGTCGTGGCGTGGGGCAGCACGCTGAACATGTGGACCACCCGGCACGGCGAACTGATCCCGCCCTCCGCCGTCGTCGTCCAGGTCGACAGCGACCCGGCCGCGTTCGGGGTGAACCGCCCGGTCGACCTGACCGTGGCCGGCGAGGTGACGGCGGTCGCCGAGGCGGTGCTCGCGCGGCTGGGCGTCGGCTCCACCGGGGCCGGGGACGCCACCACCGGCGGGTGGCGTACGCCGGAACTGGCCCGACACATTCGCGACCACGGTCGGTGGCGGACCGTTCCCTACCAGGATGAGGGCGGCGGCGCCCCGGCGACGATCGACCCGAGGACGCTCTCGGCCGCCCTGGACGACCTGCTGCCGGCCGACCGGACGGTGGTGGTCGACTCCGGCAACTTCATGGGCTACCCGTCGATGTGGCTCGACGTTCCGGACGTGGCTGGATTCTGCTTCACCCAGGCGTTCCAGTCGGTCGGGCTCGGTCTGGCCAGTGCGCTCGGCGCGGCGGTCGCCCGGCCGGACCGGCTCACCGTCGCCGCGGTCGGCGACGGTGGCTTCGTCATGTCCGCGACCGAACTGGTCACCGCCGTCCGGCTGGCGCAACCCCTGCTCGTGGTGATCTACGACGACGCGGCGTACGGGGCCGAGGTGCACCACTTCGGCCCGGACGGGCATCCGTTGGAGACCGTCACCTTCCCCGAGACCGACCTGGCCGCGATCGCCAGTGGTTACGGCTGCGACGGATTGACCGTCCGGACCGTCGACGATCTTGGACCGGTACGCCGCTGGCTCGCTGGTCCCCGTACCCGGCCGTTGGTGATCGACGCCAAGGTCTGCGCCGCGCGCGGCTCGTGGTGGTTGGAGGAGGCGTTCCGTGGTCACTGAGCCAACGCCGCCGTGCCCAAGGCCAGGCCAGACCCGGCGCTCCCGGGCGTCAGCCGGGGCAACGCCCGGTCAGGTCGGTGACAGGGTGTCATAGCTGACGTACGTTGGCGCGGTGGCCACTCTTTGGACCTTGGGATGCGATGCCGACGATCCCCAGCGGATCGCTGCCTTCTGGGCGTTGGCCCTCGGCTATGTCAAGGAGCCCGGTTTCGACGAGCCCGACAACGCGTCCATCGTCGATCCGGACGGCAGGGGTCCTGCCATCAGTTTCCTCAAGGTCCCCGAGGGCAAATCCGCCAAGAACCGTATGCACATCGACATCCGGGTGGCCGGTCCAGGCTCCGGGGACATGGCCGAGCGCGCCCGGTTGATCCGGCAGAAGGTGCCCGATCTGGTTGCCGCCGGCGCGACTGTGGTCCGCGAGGAGTGGTACGGCGATGTCCTCGGCCACGTCGTCATGCTCGACCCCGAGGGAAACGAGTTCTGCGTCGCTTGAGGCCAGGATCAGGGCCGAACCCGCATGTGGCCGCCGGCCGGCTTCTCGACCGGCGGCCGCGGGATGCCCGCCGCTGCAGCGGCTGTGGCATCGTCGCCATTTTTCCCCGGGCCGGGCGAATTAAGCGCGGGCGAGCCGCCGTCGACTACTGACCGGCGGTTTCAGCGGTGCGCTCCACCGATGCTTGGGCGACCTCGCGGACGGTGCGGTTGGTGTCGTGCGCCATCCTCGTCAGGTCGGCGAAGGCTCGCTCGGGGGTGCAGCGCCGGTCGCCCATGACGATCCCCTTGGCCTGTTCGATGCTGGCTTCGCTGTCCATGGCGGCGCTCACGTGTTGCGAGAGGGTCGCCTGGGCGTCGTTGAGGTGGTCGTTGGCCATGGCGAGAGTGCCCCCGCACCTTAGAAAGGGCACTTCACCGGCGTCCTCGACAGGGCCGGCGTGCGTAGGTCGCTGCAGGCCCCCGCTCAGGGGAGTCCTAGACCTACGCCGCTTCTTGACGATGGTTCGGTCGACGTTGAAGGCGTCGACCACAGACCCCGAGCGTACGCGCCCTCGGCAGCCGCCGCCGATCGTCGCGAGGGGCGCCACGCCATTACTGCGGGACGTGGATGACGGCCGACGCTCCGCTACGGGTAGGCTGGAGATCTGTGGCACGGCGCCTTCGATGGGCGTCGTCGAGACCAGCGTCAAGAAGCGGCGCGGATCCCGGACTCCGCCCGCGGAGTCCTGCAGCGATCCGCGCCCCCACCCCAGGCACCTGCTGGTGGTACGCGCCCTCGTTAAGGACGCTTTGATGACGCACGTCGAACCCATGGACCCGCACGAGGCGTTCGCCGAGCTCGGCCGCATCCGACTCGCCGACGTTGACATCGACACCCTGCTGGACAAGATCGCGCAGCTGGCCAAGCGCACGATCCCCGGGGCCAGCGAGGTCAGTGTCACCCTGCTGCACGACAACAAGCCGCAGACCGCCGCGTTCACCGGCGCCCTCGCCCTCGCCCTCGCCCTCGACGAGAAGCAGTACGAACGTGGCTACGGCCCATGCCTGCAGGCCGCTGAAAGCACCTCCAGCCTGATCGTGCCGGACACCGGCAGCGAGCAGCGGTGGCCCGGCTGGGCCGAGACCGCCGCCCAGGCCGGCGCGCACAGCTCCCTGTCGGTCGGGCTGCCGGTGCACGAGCACGTCACCGGCGCGCTGAACATCTACGCCACCACACCGAACGCCTTCGACGACGACGCGATCGCTATCGCTCAGACGTTCGCCGGGTTCGCCGCAGTCGGCCTGGCCAACGCCCACCTGTACGAAACCCAGGCCACCCTGGCCGGGCACATGCAGAAGGCGATGGAGAACCGCGCCGTCATCGAGCAGGCCAAAGGCATCATCATGGGCGAGCGTCGTTGCACCCCCGAGCAGGCCTTCGCCATCCTGAGCAAGCTGTCGCAGGACAGCAACCGCAAGGTGCGCGACGTCGCCTCGGCGGTGGTCGAGAACGCACGCCGCCCACAGCGGTAGCACCGGCGAGATCGTTTGCTGGTGGACCCGGAGGGTAGGGGGAATCCATGACTACGCCCGAGCAGAGTCAGCAGGAGAGAGCCCTCGAGACCGGCGCGGTGTACCAGGACGCCGAGGGGCGCCGGACGACGGATCCCGGGTCCGGGGCTGCGCACGCCGACAGCGAGGCCGACCGCAACGCGGAGCACCTGAGGCGGGGAGAGGTCGGGCCGCGCATCCCGGAGGAGTAGCGGGCCGGGGTGTGTGGGAACCACCTCGGGGTAGCGGTAGGGGGAGAGCGAAACCCCCGAGGAGGACGAGATGACCGATCCCAGGTACGTACCGGTCGGACTGGCCGACGCCGGACGGCTGATCGACGACGAGGGCGCGGGCGCCGGTCCCGCCGGGGAGATCGTCGGCGCGGACGACGCGAAGGCGGACGCCGCCCGGACGGGTGCCGACGTGGACCTGTCCCACGCGGCCCGCGACGGCGACGGCACCCCGACCGGCGCGGCGGACGCCGAAGCCGACCGTGACAGAGCCGCCGGCGGCGAGTGACCCGACGAGGCGCCAGTTGGCCCGCCCCGCCGCCTCTCGGCGGCGGGGCGGCTCGCGTTCCAGACCTGTCAACCGGCCCGCACCGGCCCCCGGCGACAGGTCAGCGGCGGGCGAGTTCCGGGGCGGCGGTGTCCAGGGGAACGGCGGCGTCGGGCACCAGGCCGAGTTGCACGCTCGGCCGAGATCCGATCGCGGCGAAGAGCCAGTCGGCGGCGGTGCGGGCGCGGTTGGCGGGCAGGGACAGCAGGTGGTAGCCGCGCGCCACGGCGCGGGCCGGCAGCCCGGACAGGGGTACGTGCAGCGGGTTCGCGGTGGCCTGCCACCCGCCGAGGTCCACCACGAAACCCAGGTCGCGATGCCGGTACGGGCGGCGTCGGCCGACGCCGTAGGAGGCGGCGATGTTGTCGGCGGCCAGCCGGCCCTGCCGCACGGCGTGCTGGGCGGTCATCGGGGTGATCTCACCGGGTCGGGCCGGGTCGGGTACGGCGGCGGCGTCGCCACAGGCCAGGATCTCCGGGTGGCCGGGCACCGTCAGGTACTCGTCGACGGTGACCCGTCCGCGGGTCGTCGGCAGCCCGGTGGCCTCGACGAGTGGGTCGGGCCGTACCCCGACGCACCACACGAGGGTCCGGGACGGCAGGAAACGGCCGTCGGAGAGTTGAACCCCGTCGGCGGTGGCCTCGGTGACCGATGTGCCCAGGCACACCTCGATCCCGCGCTCGCGCAGCACCCGCTCGGCTGCCCGCGACATCCGGGCGGCGAGGCCGGGTAGGACCCGGTCGGCGGTGTCCAGCAGTAACCAGCGTGGACGGATCCCGTCCAGCCGCGGGTGGTGGCGGACGATCTCGTCGGTGAACAGTTGCCCCTGAGCGGCGACCTCGGTGCCGGTGTAGCCGGCGCCGACCACGACGAAGGTGCAGCGTGCCGCCCGTTCGGTCGGGTCGTCGGTGGCGTCGGCCAGTTCGATCTGCTGGATCAGCCGCTCCCGCAGGTACACCGCTTCGGGGATGCCGCGGAAGCCGTGCGCGTGGTCGGCGACTCCGGGGATCGGTAGCAGTTTGTTGACGCTGCCGGCGGCCAGGACGAGGCGGTGGTACGACAACCGGCTGGTGCGTCCTTCCGGGTCCACGTAGGAGAGGGTCCGCCCGTCGACGTCGATGCCGTCGACCTCGCCGAGGACCACTCGTACCCCGGGCAGGGTGTCGGCCAGCGAAACGGTGACCCGGCGCGGGTCGAGCACGCCGCCGGAGACCTCCGGCAGTAGCGGCAGATACAGGAAGTAGTCGGTCGGGTTGACAAGCACCACGTCGGCGGCGCCGCGCGAGACGCGGGCCAGCCGACGCGCGGCGTGGAAGCCGGCGAATCCCGCGCCGACGATGACGATCCTGGGTCGGGCCATGGCGGTTCCCCTCAACGGTCGACTGTCGTTCCTCGTCTCGTTCAGGTGGTAACCCCACGCTGGAGGCGGAAACGTCCGAATCCTGGAACCGGGTGCCGGCTGGCGCCGTTTGCGCCTCCCGTCGTCGGGAAGGCGGCTCTCGCTTGCCGGCACCCCCTTGCCTGTCGCTCAGCTCATGGTGGCCAACAGGTCCCGGCAGGCCCGCTCGCACGCCCGGCACGCCTCGGCGCAGACCCGGCAGTGTTCGTGCTTGTCGGCGTGAGCGGCACACTCGTCCCCACACGACTTGCAGGCGGTGGCGCACGCCTCCAGCAGGCTGCGGCTGATGTTGGCGTCGTAGCCGGTGTGTCGGGACAGCACCCGAGCGGTCGTGGTGCAGATGTCGGCGCAGTCCAGGTCCGTGCGGATGCACTTGGTCAGCTCGGCGACCATGTCCTCGCTCAGGCAGGCGTCCGCGCACGCGGTGCAGGCCTGGGCGCAGTCGTTGAGCGTGTCGATCGCCGCCGCCAGCTTCGCGCGGTCCAGGTTGATCGATTTGGGGTACGTCTCCAGCATCTTCATTGTGGTGCTCGGCATCAGGAATTCCTCTCTCTCGGTTCCTGATGCCCTACCCCAAAAGCCCCGGGACACACCGGGTGGACGTCGGCGGCCGACCGGAGGACCAGCGGACCGAAGCGGCCGCCTGCCCCGGTCGGCGCCGTCAGTCGGCGACGACGAGCGCCTGGGGCGCGGCGGCCTTCATCCGGGTACGCAGCCACTTGAGCTGGATCGCCGTTTCTCCCTCGCAGCGTCGTACAACAGCGAGCAGTTCTTCGTCGCGGGCACCGTAGGCGGCCTGGCCGACGACCGTCCAGGTGATGTCGCACTCGGCGGCCATCAGGTAGAGGTCCTGGAGGTCCCGCAGGACGCCGATGCCGCCGGTGCGGGTGCCGGTGAACAGTTGCGAGTGCAGCCGGTCGGGTTCGTCGGGGGCGTCCTCGGAGTAGCGGACCACGAACGGGTGCAACTGCTCGGCGTGCGCGTCGCAGCGCTTCGCCTGCTGCTGGCAGAGGTGCTCGACGTCGGGTTCCTCGGCGTGCGCCTCGGCGACCTGCCGGAACGCGTCGGCGAGGTTGACCTGCGCGCGGTGCAGGAGACCGAGGTAGTGGGCGAGGTGCACGGCTCACTCCTTCCCGCTGGTGGCCTCGGCCGCCGGCCCACCAACGGTGGGCGGCACGTCAGCGCCCGCTGGTGGTGCGCTGCCGCCGACGGTCGGCGCCGGCGAGGGTACGCCCCGCCCGTCGGCGAGTTTCGTCACCGCGACGGCGGCGACCTTGAACAGGGGCTGCTTGGACACCGGGTCCCAGGCCGTGATGGTCAGCTCGTTCGCCGCCCGCGGGGTGCGGGCGGCGGGGTCCTGGTCGAAGTAGCCGTAGTGGAACGGCAGGAAGACCACGCCGGGGCGGATGCCGCAGAGCCGGGCGCGGGCCTGGATGGCGCCGCGCGTCGAGGAGACGCCGACCAGGTCGCCCTCGGCGATGCCGAACCGGGCCGCGTCGGCGGGGTTGAGCTCGACCCACACGTCCGGTGCCGCCTGGTTGAGTTGCGGGGCCCGGCCGGTCTTGGTGCGGGTGTGGAACTGGTAGACGGTGCGACCGGTGGTCAGGAGCAGCGGATGCTCGTCGTCGGGCACCTCAGGTGAGGGTTGGTAGTCGACGGTGTGCAGGAACGCCCGCCCGTGCGGTTCCTTGGCCCGGTATTCCGCCTCGGTGAACTCCGCGCCGGTGGCCAGGTCATGACCGTACGTCTCGCAGTAGTCGGGGTCGGTGTGGAAATGTCCGTCGGTGTAGAGGCGCTCCGTGCCGTCGGGATGCTCGTCGGTGCAGGGCCACTGGATGCCCGAGCCGCCGCGCAGCTTCTCGTAGGTGATGCCGGTGTAGTCGCACGGCCGGCCGCGCGAACACTCCTTCCACGCCTCGAACACCTCCTCCGGCCCGCTCCAGTCGATCAGCGGCTGGCCGTCGCGGTCGCGGAAGTCCATCCGGCGGGCGTAGTCGAGGAAGATGTCCAGGTCCGGGCGGGCCTCCCCGGGCGGGTCGACGGCCTTGTCGGAGATGTGCACGGTCCGGTCGACGCTGGTGAACGTGCCGGTCTTCTCGCCCCAGGTGGCGGCGGGCAGCACGACATCGGCCAGCTCAGCGGTCTCGGTGAGGAAGAGGTCCTGGACCACCACGAACAGCTCCGGCCGGGTCAGGATCTGCCGGATCCGGTGCAGCTCCGGCAGTGAGACGGCCGGGTTGGTGGCGGAGATCCAGAGCAGTTTGATCGAGCCCTGCTCGGCGTACCGGAAGATCTGCATGGCGTGCGTCGGCGGCGCCCAGTGCGGAATGGTGTCCACCTCCACGTTCCACAGCCGGGCCAACTCCTCGACGTGCCGCTCGTTGTCCCAGTTGCGCAGGCCGGGCAGGTCGCCGTCGGCGCCGGTCTCCCGGTTGTTCTGGGCGGTGGGCTGGCCATTCATCTGGTAGATCCCGGCGCCGGGCCGGCCGATCATGGCGCGGATCAGGTGCAGGTTGTTGACGGCGCAGGCGGCGGCGGTGGCCTGGTTCGACTGGTAGAAGCCCTGCAACACGGTCGACAGCAACCGCTGCGAGGTGCCGAGCAGTTCGGCGGCGCGCTCCACGTCGGCGGCCGGCACGTCGCAGATGTCGGCTACCCGCGACGGCGGGTAGCCGTCGACAATCCGGCACAACTCCTCGAAACCCAGTGTGTGTGCGTCGACGTAGTCGTTGTCGTACCAGCCCTGCCGGATGATCTCCCGGAGCAGGCCGTTCATCAGGGCAACGTTCGTGCCGTTACGCACCGCCAGGTGCAGATCGGCCTCCCGGGCGACCGGGGTGGCGCGCGGGTCCACCGCCAGCATCGCCGGGGGGTTGGGGCCACGGCGTCGGTCCAGCATCCGCATCCACAGCACCGTCTGCGTCTCGGCGACGTTGTGACCCCACAGCGCGATGGCGTCGCAGTGGTCGACGTCGGTGTACGAGCCGGGCTGCCCGTCGGTGCCGAAGCTCGCCTTCATCGACGCCGCCGCGGTGGCCGTGCAGAGCCGGGTGTTGCCGTCCATGTGCGGCGTGCCCAGACCGGCCTTACCGATCACACCGAGCGTGTAGTACTCCTCCAGGAACAGTTGCCCGCTGGTGTAGAAGCCGAAGTGCCCCCACCCACCGGGCCCGTCGAGGAGGTCCTTCGACCGGGCCACGATCCGGCCCATCGCCGTGTCCCAGTCCGTCTCCACCAGGCGGCCGCCGTCGCGGACCAGCGGTCGGGTCAACCGGTCCGGGCTGTGGTTGGCCTGCCAGCCGTACAGGTCCTTCGGGTCGACCCGACCCCGGTTGATCCGGTCCACAACCCGCCCGCGCACCCCGACGATCCGCCCGTCGGCGACCGCGATGTCCAGCGCGTCGCCGTTGGAGTGCAGCACCGACGCCGACTGCACCCACCGGTCCACGTCGGCATCGGTCCGGCCGTCGGCCAGGTACCGGTCCACCCGCACCGGCCACTGCTGTCCCGGCCCGTACGGGGTCCGCTCACCCCACGGGTCGGCGATCCGGTCCACCACGATGTCCTCCTTCCGGTGACGGCGCGGACGCCGCCCACAGCGGCATCGGCCGGCCCGACACCCGTCCGTACAGCCAGTCGACGACCGTGACCAGCACCACAGCGCCGGCCGCGACGAGTAACTGGGTCGGGGTACGGAGCAGGCCCAGGCTCACGATCAGTGTCGTCGCGCCCGCCGGGGCGTGCGACGCCTTCAACAACACCAGCACCGACGCGGTGACCGCCAGCGACCCGGCCACCGCCACGATCCTCAACCAGGTCACCCCCTCCTGGAGCGCCGAGGGTTCGTCGGCAAGCCCGCAGACCACCAGGAACAGGTACCCGGCCAACAGGGCCACCCCGTGCCCGATGAACGTGTTGCGCGGCGAGGACTCCGGCGACGCCGGCTTCTCCACGTGCAACATCACCGCCGGTCCCAGACTGGGGAACAGCCACGGCTGGTGGGTGACGAGGGCGACCAGCCCGGCGAGCAACACCGCCAGTGCGCCGCCGGCGAAGGCGTGCGCGGAGCGCCCCGCTCGGCCCATCACCTTCCCCCTGTCGCTCGTGCCGCTCCGCGCTTGCTCGGGAACACTTCTCCCGAACCTTGTTCGTCATGGCTGCCCGGCGTCACAGCGGATCGTCGAAGCCTTCGGTGGCCCGTTCGCGGCGCAGGTGCGCCAGCGCCCGCCGGCCCAGGTCGGTGTCCTCCCGACCGAGCGCCTCGTACATGGTGGCGACCTTCTCGTAGGGCTGCGCGGGCGGAAGCAGCGGGATCGCCGGGTCCACGATCGCCTCGATCAGCGTGGGCCGGTCCGCCGACAGGGCCTCGTCCCAGGCCTTGTCGACCTCGGTCGGGCTGGTGACCCGGACGCCGCGCAGGCCCAACAACTCGGCCCACCGGGCGTACGGCGCGTCGGGCAGGCGCTGGGAGTCGACGAAGCGGGGATCGCCCTCCATCTCCCGCTGTTCCCAGCTCACCTCGGCCAGGTCGCGGTTGTGCAGCACCAGCACCACGAACCGGGGGTCCGCCCAGTCGCGCCAGCGGTGCGCGACGGTCAGCAACTCGGCCAGCCCGTTCATCTGCATCGCCCCGTCCCCGGCGAGTGCCACCACGGGTCGGTGCGGGGTGGCGAGTTTCGCGGCCAGCCCGTACGGCAGCGCCGAGCCCATCGACGCCAGGGTGCTGGACAGGTGCGCGTCCACACCGACGGGCAGCCGCAGGTGCCGGGCGTACCAGTAGGTCACCGACCCGACATCCACCGCCACCTGTGCGTCTGCGGGTAGCCGGTCGGTGAGGGCGTGCAGGACGTACTGCGGGTTCACCGGCTCGGCGGTGGCGGTCGCCCGTTGCCGGGCGATGTCCCGCCAGCGGGTCACCTCGCCCTCGACGCGCTGACGCCAACTCCGATCTGGCCGGGCGGTGAGCAGCGGCAGCAGCGCCCGGATGGTCTCGGCGGCGTCGCCGAGCAGCGGCACCTCCACTGGGTAGCGCATCCCCAGGCGTCGACCGTCGATGTCGATCTGCACCGCCCGCGCCTGCCCCGGTGTCGGGTAGAACTCCGACCAGGGATCGTTGCTGCCGACGATCAGCAGGGTGTCGCACCCGTTCATCAGCATGCTGCTGGCGGTGCTGCCCAGGTGGCCCATCACGCCGGTGTGAAAGGGCAGCGCCTCGTCCAGCACCGGCTTGCCCAGCAGCGACGCCGTCACGCCGGCGCCGAGGGCCTCGGCCAGCTCGACCACCTCGCCGGCGGCGGCTCGGGCACCCTGCCCCACCAGGATCGCCACCCGCTCGCCGGCGTCGAGCACGTCCGCGGCTGCCCGCAGATCACCGGCGCGGGGTCGCAGCTCGGGCACCGGCAACCCGGGGTTGGTCACCATGATCCCGTGCTCGTGCGCGCCGAGGTCCGGGGCCGGGGCGGTCTGCACGTCGTGCGGCAGGATCACACAGGTCGGGCTGCGGGTCGCCAGGGCGGCGCGGATCGCCCGGTCGAGCAGCATGGGCAGCTGCTCCGGGGTGTACGCGGTCTGCACGAACTGTGCGCACACATCGCCGTAGAGGCGTACCAGGTCGATCTCCTGCTGGTAGCCGCTACCGAGAACGGACGTCACCTGCTGGCCGACCAGGGCGAGCACCGGCTGGGAGTCCAGCCGGGCGTCGTAGAGGCCGTTGAGCAGATGTACCGCGCCCGGTCCCTGGGTCGACAGGCACACCCCCAGCCCGCGGGTGTACTTGGCGTGCCCGCAGGCCATGAACGCCGCCGTCTCCTCGTGCCGGGCCTGCACGAACTCCGGCCGACCGGCCCGACGCAGCGCCCCCATCACCCCATCGATACCGTCCCCGGAGTAGCCGAAGACCCGGTCCACGCCCCAGTCGGCCAACCGGGCCACCACCAGGTCCGCCACCGTCGCGTCCGCCACCGTCGCCTCCTCGCCTGGACCGCCCTCCAGCATGTGGCCCTACCCTCAGCCCGGCAGACCGAACCGGACGAGGGGCACCTCTTCGGGGATTCTCGCCAGCACTGCCGGATCGATGCTTGCCCACGGCTCGAATGGTGTGGGCGGCGAAATCGTGGGTAGGGTGGTCCGCGGGTCAAGACATGCGCCCAGGTCCGCCTCCCGCGCCTCGTCGCCGCGGCAGGGTCCGACTCACCGATGCAGCAGATCGGGAGGCGTCATGTCCATCCTCGAACAACCCACCCGGCAGCACGCTCAGCCCACCAAACCGATCATGACGCTCGACCTGCGCAATGATCGGCATGCGCCACTGATCGCCGTTTCCGGCGAGGTCGACATGAGCACCGCTCATCTCATCAGTGAGCTGGCCGAACACGTGATCACCAGGCGACCCGCACGTCTGGTGCTCGACCTCTCCGAGGTGACGTTCTTCAGCGCCCACGGCATCAGCGCCCTGCTGCGTATACAGCGCGCGGCGGAGTCTGCCGAGGTCACGTTGGCTCTGCGCGCCGCCGCCTCATGCGTCAGCTACCTGCTGGCAGTGACCAGCGCCGGGATAAACCTGGATATCCCGGCGGCCAACGCGAGTCGGTTATCCCATTCTCGATTGGGGAGCGTCGATCGGGGGGAGTAGCCCTACATGAGGGGTGCAGGCGCTGCGGTGGGCGCGGCTCTGGTTCTGGTGACCGGGGCGGGTTGCAGCTCGGTACCGGTCGGCGCGGCCCACTCCGCGACCGGGGTCGAGGGCTGAACAGGAAAACCGCGCTCTGGGCGATCGGCTGCGCGCCGCCTTTGCGGACCATCGACTGGCGCTGGCCGCACCGCGCTGGCTCGCCCCGATGCTCGACCTGATCGGCGCAGTCCACCAGCTCATCGATGTCGACGGGCTGGGGCCGTACCGGTGGCCACCGCTGTCGCCGGACTGGGCGGTGAACCTGCATGGGCGGGGGCCGCAGTCGCGCCGATTGCTGCACATCGCCCAACCCCGGCGACTGATGGCCTTCGCCTGGCCGGAGGCGGGACACCACACTGCACCGGAGTGGCGGCAAGACGAGCACGAGGTCCGCCGGTGGTGCCGGCTACTGGCCTGGTACGGCATCGTGGCCGACCCGGACGACCTCGCGCTGCGCCGACCACCGGCGCAGAAGCTGCCGATCGGGGTGACGATCGTGCACTGGGAGGAGGCCGAACGGATCGGACACGAATTGTCCGCCGCGGTGACGGCCATCGCCACCAGGGAGCGGTTCACCTGCCGATCCTGGTGATCATCGCCCATCGGGTCTGCCAGGGTCGTTCGTGCGGCGACGTTCGCCCAGGTGAGCCGGCGCTTGGTCCAAAGATGCGGGTGGTGGAAAATAGGCGAATGCGCGTACGCAACCGCAACAACGTGGTGGTGACCGGTCGTCAGGGCGGCCCTACCGTTGTGCTCGCGCACGGCTTCGGCTGCGATCAGCAGATGTGGCGTCATGTGGTAGCCGAAATCGGACAATGGGCCCAGCTGGTGTTGTTTGATCACGTCGGATCGGGCAAAGCCGATCCGGCGGCCTGGGACGCTGACCGGTACGCCTCCCTGGACGGCTACGCCGACGACGTGCTGAGCATCTGCCAGGACCTCGACCTCCAGCAGCCGGTCTTCGTGGGGCATTCGGTCAGTTCGAGCATCGGGGTCCTCGCGGCGAACCGCGAACCGGACCGCTTCTCCGCGCTTGTCCTGGTCACCCCCTCACCGTGTTACATCGACGACGAAAACTACCGGGGCGGTTTCACCCGCGACGACATCGACGACCTGCTCGGTTCACTCGAGAGCAACTACCTCGGCTGGTCGTCGAGCATGGCACCTTTGATCATGGGCAACCCGGAGCGGCCGGAGCTGGGTGAAGAGCTGACGGCGAGCTTCTGCCGGACGGATCCCGCGATGGCGCAGGTGTTCGCCCGTGCGACGTTCCTGTCTGACAACCGCGCGGATCTCGCCGCGGTGAGCGTTCCCACGTTGATCCTGCAATGTGCTCAGGACGCCATCGCGCCGCCCGAAGTCGGCGCGTTCGTGCATGCGCAGATAGCCGGAAGTCGGCTCGTGACCTTGGATGCGACAGGGCATTGCCCCCAGTTGAGCGCGCCGGAGGCCACCGCCGCAGCGATCACGTCGTTTTGCAGGGCCGCCTACCGATGACCGCAACTTCGGGGCACGACCCTCGCGGCCAAGGTTCCGGCGACGACAGGAGTGCCCAGCCGAGTGAAGCCGGGTTCCCGGCCCTGCTGGAGGACGACCTCGAAGACCTGTACGAGAACGCGCCCTGCGGGCACCTGTCCACCCTCCTGGACGGCACCATCGCCAAAATCAACGGCACCCTGCTGACGTGGCTCGGCTACCGCCGCGAGGAACTCGTCGGTCAGCGCCGCTTCAGCGATCTCCTCACCGGTGGCGGCAGGATCTACCACGAGACCCACTTCGCGCCGATTCTGGCCATGCAGGGCGAGATCGGCGGTGTGTCCCTCGAACTCCGTACCAAGGACGGCACCCGGATGCCGGTCCTCGTCACGTCGATCGTCAAGGCCGGCAGCGAGGGTCAACCCCAACTCATCCGGACGGCGATTTTCGACGCCAAGATGCGCCGTGCCTACGAACGAGAGCTCCTCGATGCCCGTAAGGCCGCCGAACGCGAGGACGAACGGCTGCGGCACCTCGTCGGCAAGCTCCAACGCAGTCTCCTCCCCGCCGTGCTGCAGACTCCGCCCGGACTGGACAGCGCCGCGTACTACCGGGCGGCCTCCACCGACCATGTCGGCGGCGACTTCTATGACCTGTTCCCCCTCGTCGACGGCCGCTGGGGGTTCTTCCTGGGCGATGTCAGCGGCAAGGGGGTCGAAGCGGCTGCCGTCACCGCCCTGGCCCGCTACACGTTGCGGGCCGCAACCGTCTACGACCCCGACCCCGCCGCCGCGCTGCACAACCTCAACACGGTGCTCTGGCAGGAATACCGGGAGGACGCCCGCTACTGCACCGTCGTGTTCGGCATCCTCACACCCACGACGGCCGTCGGCGGCTTCACCGCGATCATCGCCAGCGGTGGGCACCCGGAGCCCCTGCTACTGCGGGCCGATGGCTCGATCCACTACCACCCCACGAAGGGCCGCATCGTGGGGGCCTTCCCGGACTCCCGATACACCAACACCACGGTGGTGGTGAACCCTGGCGACACGTTCCTCCTCTACAGCGACGGACTCACCGAGGCTCGTCCCGTCGGCAGTGAGACCGCCGACGGCCGCTACGGAGCGCCGGCCCTCGCCCGATTTGCCCGCTCTCTCGCGCCCACCACCGCCGCCGCAGCCGTCACCGCCGTCACCGCTCTACTCGATACGTTCGGCGCCGGACTCACCGACGACACCGCTGTCCTGGCCATCGGTGCCCCACCGCACCGAGCCTGACCGGCCGGACTCCGACACCCGGCTGTGCAGCCGGCGAATCGGCAATGTTCTGGCCGGCCGGCCCACGCTCCGACGCCCTTGCGACGCACCGACGCGGCCTGCCGAGGGGGTGCGCTCAGGCCGGTCGTCCGGGGGCAGGTGGCAGACTCATCGGCGTGGACGACGTGGCTGCATCGACGGTGGATGGTGAGCTGGAGAGCGTCAGCCTGGTGGACCTCGCCGTCTCTCGGCTGACCCGGGAAATCCTCAGCGGCAAGAGCGACCCGGGCGAGCGCCTGGTGGAGGAGCAGTTGACCCGGCGGCTGGGGATCAGCCGGGCTCCGTTGCGGGAGGCGCTGCGGTTGCTGGCCCAGCAGGGGCTGGTCGAGCACGTGCCCCGGCGTGGAGTCCGGGTAGCCACCCTGTCGGACCGCGACGTGCAGGAGCTGTACGAGCTGCGTGACATGCTGGAACGCTTCTCGGTGCGGGCGGGGATCCCGGTCGCTCGGGAGGGTGACCTCGCCGGATTGCGTGCGACGCTCGATCAGTTGAGGGAGGCGACCCGGGCCGGTGACCGGATGGCGGTCGCCGAGTCGCACCGGGAGTTCCACGTCGCGCTGGTGGCGCTCGCCGGCAACCGGCAACTCTCCGCCGTGTACGGCTCGATCCTGGTGAAGCTCCAGCTCTACATGGCGATCAACCTGCGCCGGGAGGCGGAGCTGGCGCAGCCGCTGGACGGGGTCCACCGGCACGAGCGTTTGTTCGAGGCGGTCGCCGGAGGAGACCCGGAGGAGGTGCTCGCCGTGCTCTCCGGGCACGGCGCGCGTTCGTACCTCGGCTAGCTGACGTCAGCCAGGGCCGGCGGGCTGCGGCCACGCGCCGTCATGTCGTCGTTACGTGCCGCGCGGTTTCCTGAAACAGAACAGTCGACAATCGACTGTATGCCAGAGCGAACGAGGTCCATTGCGGAGCTTCGGTCGGCGTACCGCGAGGGCGGCCTGACCCCGGCGGACCACGCCGAACGCGTCCTGGACGGGCTTGCCGGGCGCGACGCCGGGCCGGTCTGGATCAGCGCGGTCCCGGCCGAACTCCTACGTGAGCGCGCCGGATCGCTGACCCGCCACGGTGATCCCGCGCTGCCGCTGTACGGGATCCCGTTCGCGGTCAAGGACAACATCGACGTGGCCGGCATGGTCACCACCGCGGGCTGCCCCGACTTCGGTTACCTGGCCGCTGAGGACGCTCCGGTGGTGCGCCGGCTCCTCGACGCCGGGGCGCTGCTGGTCGGCAAGACCAACCTCGACCAGTTCGCCACCGGCCTGACCGGCGCCCGCTCGCCGTACGGCAGTTGCCAGAGCGTGTTCGGCGGCGGCCTCATCTCCGGGGGCTCCAGCTCCGGCTCGGCGGTCGCGGTGGCCGCGGGCCAGGTCAGCTTCGCCCTGGGTACGGACACCGCCGGCTCCGGCCGGGTGCCGGCGGCACTCAACGGGATAGTCGGCCTCAAGCCCACCCGAGGTCTACTCAGCACGGCCGGCGTGGTGCCCGCCTGCCGCTCACTGGACTGCGTGTCGGTCTTCGCCCCCGACGTGGCCGGCGCCCTCGACGTGCTGCACGCCGCCCGTGCCGTCACCCCCGCCGACCCCTGGGGGCGTCCGTTCCCGGCCGAGCGGGTCGTGCCCCGCCCGCCGGGGACGCTCCGCCTCGGGGTGCCCCGGACAGAAGACCTGGAGTTCTTCGGCGACACCGGGCAGGAGACCCGCTTCGCTGCGGGCGTGGAGCGGCTGCGCACCTTCGTCGGGTCCCCCCGGTCGGTGCCGCTCGGCGCCTTCTTCGAGGCGGGCGACCTGCTCTACCGGGGACCCTGGGTGGCCGAGCGACTCGTCGCCCTGGACGGCTTCCTGCGCTCGCACCCCGAGTCGGTCCTCGCTGTCACCCGGGCCGTACTGGAGACCGGGCGGCGCTACGACGCGATCGCCGCCTTCCGGGGTCAGCACCGCCTGCGCGAACTGCGAGCGCAGGTCGACCAGCTCTGGCAGGACATCGACGTGCTGGTGGTGCCCACCGTCGGCACCACCTTCACACTCGACGAGATCGCCGAGGACCCGATCGGGCGCAACGCCATGCTCGGCCGCTACACCCAGTTCGCGAACCTGCTCGACCTGGCCGCGGTGACCGTACCCAACGGGTTCACCAGCTCCGGCCGCCCGGCGAGCCTGACCCTCGTCGGCCCGGCGTTCAGCGACACCACACTGGCCCGGCTGGCCGCCACCCTGACCGAGGGCGGTGCGCCGCCCGGCGCGGTCGAGGCCGTCTCACCGCCGTCGCAGCGCTCGGCGGAACTGCTGGTCGCCGTGGTCGGCCGGCACCTCACCGGTGAGTCCCGCAACGGCGAGTTGCTCGGGCACGGCGCGGTCCTCGCCGGCACCGCCCGCACCGCACCGCTCTACCGGCTGTACCGGATGGACACCCCCGACGGCGAGGGACTGCCCGGCCTCGTCCGGATCGGCCCGGACAGCTCGACGGGCCATCCGATCGAGGTCGAGCTGTGGCGGCTGCCCAGCGCCGCGGTCGGTGGCCTGCTGGCCGGCGTGCCGGCACCCCTCTCGCTCGGTTGGGTCCGGCTGCACGACGGGCGGGACGTGCTCGGTTTTCTCTGCGAAGCGTATGCGGCGGGCCCACCGGCCGAGGACATCAGCTCCAGCGGTGGGTGGCGGGCGTACCGGCGTTCCGCGGCCCGGCGCTGACGCGGCAGCACCAGCGATCACGACAGGAGGCGAGAGGATGGGCAGCATCGGGCCGGTAACGGCCAACCCCTACCCGTGGCCCTACGACGGCGCGGCGGACACCGCGCGTACCGCACTGCTCTGCATCGACTGGCAGACCGACTTCTGTGGACCGGGCGGCTACGTCGACGCGATGGGTTACGACATCGGCCTCACCCGGGCCGGCCTGCCGGCCACTGCCCGGCTACTGGAGCACGCACGATCGCTCGGGATGCTTGTCGTACACACCCGGGAGGGACACGACCCGCAGCTGTCGGATCTGCCGGCGAACAAGCGGTGGCGTTCGGCGCGTATCGGCGCCGAGATCGGCGCCGCCGGACCGGCCGGCCGGATCCTGGTCAGAGGTGAGCCGGGCTGGGAGATCGTGCCCGAGGTGGCCCCGGTGTCCGGTGAGGTGATCATCGACAAGCCGGGCAAGGGCGCCTTCTACGCCACCAACCTCGACCTGGTGCTCCGCACCCGGGGCATCACCCACCTGATCCTCACCGGCATCACCACCGACGTCTGCGTGCACACCACAATGCGCGAGGCGAACGACCGTGGGTACGAGTGCCTGATCCTCTCCGACTGCACCGGCGCCACCGACAAGGCCAACCACGACGCGGCACTGCACATGGTCACCATGCAGGGCGGTGTCTTCGGCTGCGTCACCACCTCCGACGACGTCATCGCCGCCACGGCCAGGTGAGGTGCGCCCATGTTGACCATCGCCGCCGCACGGCCCGGACCGTACTCCTTCGACCTCTCGACCACGGCGCTGCTCGTCATCGACATGCAGCGCGACTTCCTGGAACCTGGCGGTTTCGGTGAGAGCCTGGGCAACGACGTCGGTCAGTTGCGCCGGACCATCGCGCCGCTCGCGGCGCTGCTGGCCGACGCCCGAGCCGTCGGCCTGAGCATCCTGCACACCCGCGAGGGGCACCTGCCCGACCTGTCCGACTGCCCGCCGGCCAAGCTCAGCCGCGGCGCGCCGAGCAAACGGATCGGTGACCCCGGACCCAAGGGCCGCATCCTGGTCCGTGGCGAGTACGGCCACGACATCGTCGACGAGCTGACGCCGCTGCCCGACGAGCCGGTCATCGACAAGCCCGGCAAGGGCGCCTTCCACGCCACCAACCTGGACGTCCTGCTCACCGAGCGGGGCATCCGCAGCCTCCTGGTCGCCGGGGTCACCACCGAAGTGTGCGTGCACACCACCGTCCGGGAGGCCAACGACCGCGGGTACGAGTGCCTCGTGCTCGCCGACTGCGTCGGGTCCTACTTCCCCGAGTTCCACCGGGTCGGACTCGCCATGATCGCCGCCCAGGGCGGCATCTTCGGCTGGGTCGCCGACTCGGCGCAGGTACGCGCCGCGCTACCCACCACCGGAGTGTTGCAGCCCTCCTCCTGACCGGGAGCAGCCATGACCTCGACCAAACCCACAGTCGTCCCGCTCCCGTACTGGGTCCGCGGCGACACCAACGCGTTCTTCGGTTTCGGCGTCAACGTCCTGGTCAACGTGCTCACCCTGACCGGGCTCTGCCTCGCCGTGGTGAACCTTCCCGAGGGGGAGGTGTTCGGCACCATCCTGCCGGCGCTCGGCATCGCCCTGGTCGCCGGGAACATCTACTACACCTACCTGGCCCGCCGGCTGGCTCGACGGGAGAACCGCACCGACGTGACGGCACTGCCGTACGGGCCGAGCGTGCCGCACATGTTCATCGTCATCTTCGTCATCATGCTCCCCATCTACCTGCGCACCCAGGATCCCGTACGGGCCTGGGAAGCCGGTCTGGCGTGGGCCTTCATCATCGGCGTGATCGTGTTGATCGGCGCGTTCGTCGGGCCGTACATCCGCCGGTACGCGCCCCGGGCCGCGCTGCTCGGCACCCTCGCCGGAATCTCCATCACGTTCATCTCGATGAACCCGGCCGGGCAGATGTGGCGGATGGCCTGGGTCGCACTACCGGTCTTCGCGTTGCTGCTGATCGGTCTGCTGACCGATGTGAAGTTGCCGTTCAACTTCCCGATCGGGCTCGCCGCGCTGCTGCTCGGCACCGCTATCGGTTGGGTCGGTGGGGCGATGTCGGTGCCGGACGTGACGGCCGCGGCCCGGGACATCGCGGTCGCCGTCCCCTCGTTCAAGCTGGACCTGCTCTTCACCGGGCTCGCCGACATGGCGCCCCTGCTGGCGACGGCGATCCCGCTCGGCGTCTACAACTTCACCGAGGGCATGACGAACGTGGAGAGCGCGGCCACCGCCGGGGACAACTACAACCTGCGCAGCGTGCTGCTCGCCGACGGTGCGGGCGCGGTGATCGGGGCAGCGCTCGGCTCGCCGTTCCCACCGGCCGTCTACGTCGGGCACCCGGGCTGGAAGGCCGCCGGTGGACGCAGCGGTTACTCGATGGCGACCGGTGTGGTGATCGCGCTGCTCTGCTTCCTCGGCATGTTCGGGCTGCTCGGCGCGATCTTCCCGACGGCGGCGATCGTGCCGATTCTGCTCTACATCGGATTGCTGATCGGTGCACAGGCGTTCCAGGCGACCCCCAGGGCGCACGCCGCGGCAGTGGTCGCCGCGCTGATCCCGAACATCGCGGCCTGGGCCACCGGGCAGATCGACAACACCCTGGCGGCGGCCGGCACCACCGCCGCGGCGGTCGGTGACGATGCGCTCAACGGCGCCGGAGTGATCTACGACGGGCTGATGGTGCTGGGTCAGGGCGCGATCCTCGCCGGCCTGGTGCTCGGCGCGGTGGTGGTCTTCATCATCGACAAGCGGTTCGGTCGGGCCGCGATCTTCGCCGGCTCCGGTGCGCTGCTGTCATTCATCGGGTTGATCCACGGCGAGCGGATCGAGTGGAACGCCAACGGTCAGGTGGCCCTCGGCTACCTTTTCGTCGCGGTGATCTGTGTGGTCTTCGCGCTGGGCCGCCCCACGCCCCGCGAACCCGGACCGGAGGAGGTCGAACTGGACGGAGAGCCCGACCGGGCCGACCCTGCCACCGATCGGTCAGCCGGCGAGCAGCGGACCTCGGCGCTGAGAGGCTGACCCGGCGGGCCCGGTCGGGGGCGTCACGGCTCCCGACCGGGCCGGCAAGTTCCCGGACCGAACGGACCGAAGGGACGTACCGCATGGAGATCGACCGGACGGACGTGGTCGCCGAGGTGGCGGCGGCCTTCGCCGACTACGAACGGGCGCTGGCCGACGGGGACGCCGACCGGATCTGCGGGTACTTCTGGGATTCCGAGCGGACAGTGCGGTTCGGCCTCGCCGACCATCAGTACGGGCTTGACGAGCAGCGCAAGTGGCGTGCCGCGCAGCCACCGCTGCCGGCCGGTCGCCGGCTGGTCGACCCGATCGTCACCACGTTCGGCCCGGACCTGGCGGTCGTGACAACCCGATTCGGGTACGACGGCACCGCCGCCACCGGGCGGCAGACCCAGACCTGGGTACGCCTGCCCGTCGGCTGGCGGATCGTCACCGCGCACGTCTCAGTCTCCGCCGCTCCCACCGCCTGACGGCAACGCGCCGCCCGGGAAAGGAACCGAGCGGCGCATCTACGACATGAGGGGCGTTGCCTGGTGCGGTACTAGGCGCGCCTGGCCCACTGCTGGTTGGCGCCGCCGTGGCAGGCCCAGAGGTGAAGTTGCGTCCCATTGGCCGTGCCGGATGCGACGGCGTCGAGGCACAGCCCCGATTGGGCGCTGGTGATGGTGCCGTTGGAGTTCAGGTTCCACTGTTGGTTGGCTTGGCCGTTGCAGTCCCAGATGAGGACCGCGGTGCCGTTGCTGGTGCCCGCGCCGCTGGCGTCGAGGCACTTGTTGCCGTAGACGGTCAGGGTGCGGTTGGCGGTGTGGGTCCAGCGCTGGTTGGTGCCACCGTGACAGTCCCACAGCTGCGGGCGGGCGCCGTTGGCGGTACTGGAGTTGGGGATGTCGATGCACCGGCCGGACTGGCTCCCCGCGATCAGCACGTTCTGCTGGCCGGGCGGCGGGGTGGTCGGCGGGGGAGTGGTGGGCGGCACGTCCGACCCGAACTGGGTGAAGAACCGCCACACTTCCTGCTTGACCCAGCTCCGCGCGCCGCTCTCACAGCCGGCGCACCCGTCCACCGGGCCCTGCTGGTGGCCGCCGTCGAACGCGGCCCAGAGCACCGGGTATCCGGGCTGGCAGGAGTACGCGGTGGTGATGTGGGTCAGGCTGCCAGCCCTCGGCTCGGGCGGGCTCTGTGCGGCGCATCCGTTGTTGCGGACGAACCTGTCGCGCAGCGACCGTCCGCTGGGGATGTTGTCGTTGATGCCGTGAATCCCCAGGTACGCCACTGGCTGGGTGCCGCCGCTGCATCCGCTGATCGCCCCCGGGGCCGCGATCGCCGCGACCGCCCGGAACACCGTCGGCCGGGAACACGCCAACGAGTAGCTCATCGCGCCGCCGTAGCTGAACCCGACCGAGAAGCGTTGTGTGGTGTCGACGCAGAGAGCGTTGTCGATCATGCGGATCATGTCGTCGGTGAAGGTGACGTCCTCACCGTTGGAGTTGCCCCAGCCGTTGTTGAGGCCCTGCGGGGCGACGAAGATGGTGGTGTTGTTCGACTGGGAGAGCATGCCGTAGTAGGCCCACGCGGCCCCGTCGGAGCCGCCGCCCGCGACCTGGCTGGCGGTGCCGCCCAACCAGTGGAACCCGAAGGCCAACCGGTGGGCGTAGGTGTTGTTGTAGTTGTCCGGCAGCCGAAGGATGAAGCTGCGGCTCTTTCCGCTGCTCTGGATGGTGTGGGTGCCGCTGTTCAGTCCGGGCGCCTTGCCGCAGCCGGCGGTGGTGGCCGCTGCCGCCGGTGAGACTGTCGTGAGGACGTACATTCCTACGGCGATCAGGACCATCACCGCCATGGCTGCCCCCAGCCAGGGGGCGGAGAGTTTGCGAATTGGCACGGCCGATCCTCCTTGTGGGTGGTTGAACATCCGTTGGGCCGGTCCCCGTCCCGGGAACCTCGCCGGGCTCAGCTCCGGCTCCAGCGTTGGTTGGCCGCGCCGGTGCAGTCCCAGATCTGGACGCGCGTGCCGTTGGCAGTGCCGTTGCCGACCATGTCCAGGCACCGGCCCGAACCAACTCCGGTGATCGAGCCGTCGGTGTTGAGCCGCCACTTCTGGTTGGACTGGCCGTTGCAGTCCCAGATGATCACCGTGCTGCCGTTCGCGGTGCCGGCGCCGTTGACGTCGAGGCACTTGCCGCCGAAGACGCGCAGCTCCTGGGCGGCGGTCGAGGTCCAGCTCTGGTTGCTCTGGCCGTGGCAGTCCCAGATGATCGCCGCCGCGCCGTTGGTCTGCGAGGCGCCGTTGACGTCGAGGCACCGTCCGGAGGACGTGCTGCGCAGGGGCGACGTGCCGCTCGGTGGCGGGGTGGTGGTCGGTGGCGGTGTCGTGGGGTCGGTGCTACCGAACTGGGTGAAGAACCTCCACACCTCGCCCTTGGTCCAGGTCCGGGCGCCGCTGTCCCCGCCGCCGTCCACCGGGCCGGGGGTGTGCCCGCCGTCGAAGGCGGCCCAGACCACCGGATAGCCGGACTGGCATCCCGAGTAGGTGGTGGTGATGTGGGTCAGGCTGCCCGCCCTCGGCTCCGGCGGGTTCTGCGCGGTGCACCCGTTGTTCCGCACGAACCTGTCACGCAGGGACCGTCCGGCGGAGATGTTGAGCACTGAGTCTCCGATGCCGTGGATCCCCATGTATGCGATCGGCTGGGTGCCGCCGCTGCACCCGCTGAGCTGCCCGCCGGCGTAGACCGCGACAGCGCGGAATACCCCTGCCCGGGAACAGGCCAGTGAGTAGCTCATGCCGCCGCCGTAGCTGAAGCCGAGCGCGAAGCGTTGCGTGGTCTCGACGCAGAGGTCTGCCTCGATCACCCTGATCATGTCGTCGACGAAGGTGACGTCCTGGCCGCCGGGGTTGGCCCAGCCGTTGCCGTTGCCCTGGGGGGCGACGAAAATGGTGCTGTTGTTCGCCTGCTGCCGCAGCCCGTAGTAGGACCAGGCGGCCCCGTCGGACCCACCGCCGTCGACGTCGTTCGCGGTGCCGCCGTTCCAGTGGAATCCGAAGATCAATCGGTAGGGATGGTTCCTGTCGTAGTTGTCAGGAATCCTCAGGATGAAACTACGGTTCTGGCCGCTGCTCTGGATGGACCGTTGGCCGCTGGTCAACGTGGGCGCCTTGCCGCACCCGGCGGTCGCTGCGGCCGCTCCGATGTTCGCGGCCGACGCGGTGGTGCTCAAACCACCGGCCAGTGCCCCCGCGCTCACTGTCATGACGACGGCCGCCGCCGTCGCAAGCAGTCCAAGGATGGGTCTACGTCTTGTCATGAAAGGGCTCCCGCCACTCGGCACGAACTGGTTGAAAGAGGTCCACGGCAACCCGCACGCCGCCACGACGCGCCGCTGCGGGTCACCCCATCGACCACGTTCGCCGCGGACGAACCCCAGAGGACGCGATGTGCCGGCGGCGCCCGGCCGGCTCGTCGACGCAGGTTTCCGCCACTGGTCTCGCTGCCCACGCAGGACCAGTCGGTCGTCGAATCGACTGTGGCCACACCGTGCGCCCGAACACCACGCGACCGTTCGCCCGACGGTGTCGGAAGACCCGGCTCGGCGTCGAATCGATTCGCTCCGACGCTAGATCGCGTAGTGAAAGATGTCAATGCCGTGTCCGGCAGGTTGCGACCCGGCTGGACCGGTCAGGCGCTCGTGAGATCTGCCGCGCCGAAGGAGACCGCGAACCGCTTGCACCAGATGGAGACGCTGCGGAAGTCGGCCGGGTCCACCGACGCCGGCAGCTCGTACACCTGGTTGCCCTTGTTGCCCTTGAGCTTGGCGAGCTCGACCCATTCGCCGTCGTCGAACACCCGCCAGCCGGCCGTGCCCCGGATGACCGGTTGGTCGGTCAGCCACACCCGAAGGTCCGGACCGTTCGACGTGTTCAGGTCTCGGATGATGAGCTGGTGGCGCCCGTCGGCGAGCCGGTGGATCTCGGCACTGCCGGTCGTCCGGTGCTCATGGGTGACGAACTCGCCGGTGGTCAGGATCTCGTTCGCCGCTGGGGTGGCCGCCGAGGTCGCGGGGGCCGGCGTCGAGGACTCCGGGGTCGCGGACGCCGGGACTGGGGCGGCCGATGTCGTCGCTACGCGGGGAATCGCCTCGTCGACGTAGGTGTCGGTGAACAGCTTCCACGGCTGGAACCAGTAGAGGCCCAGCATCGCCACGACGACAGCGACTGCGAGACCGGCTCGGACCACCGGCGACCGGAACATCCGTTTTCTCACCCCCGCAGCGTACGGCCGCAGCCGCCGTCGAACTGTTCGCGAACCCTTTCGGAACTCTTACGACGCTCACCGCTCCGTATCTGCCAGGGCCAGTCCGCACGGGCAGGCTCCCTGGTCCTCCGGCAACGTCTTCACCGCGTCACCGAGCAGGAGGCGCAGGCGATCGATGTTCCGGGCGAAGACAGTGAACACCTCCTGCTGGGTCACGCCCTGGCCAACCTCGACGCCCGAGTCGAGGTCGGTCACCACTGACAGCGCTGTGTAACACAGTGCCAGTTCGCGGGCCAACACCGCTTCCGGATGGCCGGTCATGCCGACGACCGACCAGCCCTCCCGGCCGTACCAGCGCGATTCGGCGCGGGTGGAGAATCGGGGCCCTTCGATGACGACCATCGTCCCGCCGTCGACCGGCTGCCAACCGGCGGATCGGGCGGCGTCGAGGACAGTGGCCCGTCCGACCGGACAGTAGGGGTCGGCGAAGGGCACGTGAACGACCTGGGAGGGCTTCCCGTCCGCGCGGGGCTGCCCGTCGTAGTAGGTCTGCTCCCGGCCGCTGGTCCGGTCGACCAGTTGGTCCGGTACGACGAGCGTCCCCGGGCCCAGATCCGGTCGCAGGCCGCCCACGGCGCCCGGTGCGAGCACCTGGCGGACGCCGAGTGCGCGCAGCGCCCACAGGTTGGCCCGGTAGTTGATGCGGTGTGGGGGGAGGGTGTGCCGGCGTCCGTGGCGGGGCAGGAACACCACCGGCCGCCCGGCGACACTCCCGACGGACAGCGCGTCGCTCGGCGGTCCGTACGGTGTGTCGACGGTGACCTCTGCGACGTCGTCGAGGAACTCGTAGAACCCCGATCCGCCGATCACGGCGACCGGCGGGCGATCGGTCGTGCTGGTGTCTCCTGCTGACATGTGTGCCCCTCCTGGGCGAACAGTGAAAACGGGTGGGGGTCGACTCAGCGACGGTCTGCCCGTCGGTGCGCGACGCGTCGGTCGACGGTGGTGGCGACGACCAGGACGACCACGATCACGGCCCACACGACAGCCAGCCCGACAGCGAGCCCCAGCGGGTAGTCGCGGTCCGGTAGGCCCGGGTTCGGAGGCGCCGAGGGTGGTCGCCACAGCAGGGGCACCGCGATCAGCAGCAATGTGGCGCTGGCCAGCAGACCCGCGGCGATCCAGGCCCGGCGCAACCGATTCGTCACCAGTCGACCCAGCGCCAACCCGGCCAGTCCGACCAGCGGTGCCACCAGGACGTCGTGCAGCACCGGGCCGCCGATCAGCCATGGCAGGGCGGTGCCGAACTGGGGAAGCAGCAACCAACCGCCGTACGCGGTGGCCGCGGCACCGACCACGAACAGGAGCAGCCGGACGGTTCTCACCGCAACACCTCCAGCCGGGCCACCCACTTGGTCTGCAGGACGCCGGGCCGACTCGGCGCGATGAGTCGACACGGGTAACCGTGGTCGGGCGAGAGTTGCTCGCCATTGATTCGCAGCGCGAGCAGGGTCAGCGGGTCGCGGGCATGGGCCGCAGGGAGCGTGCTGGCCGCGTACAGGCCGTCGGTCTCCAGCGAGGTGACCCGAACCGGTCGGCCGGCCGGTGCGCCGGCCCGGCGGAGCAACTGAACGACGGGCACGCCGGTCCAGTGGGCCGAGGCGCTCCAGCCCTCGACGCAGGCGATCGGCAGTTCCGCCGTCCGTTGCGGCAGGGCCGCCAGGTCGGCCAGGGACAGGCTGTCTCGCCCGCCCGGCCAGACGATCTCCAGTCGCCAGTCCGGGGGAACGACGATGCGCGCGGCAGCCGCCGTACGGTTGATCGGTACGCCCTGCGGCCCGGACGCGGAACGCCACGCCAGCGGTGACACCCGACGTAGCCACGGCACTGTGACCCCGGCGGTGGCCAGCACGGCGACGCCGGCGACGCCCACCGAGGTACGCAGGAACGCGCGTCGCTCGGACGAGTCCCGATCGTCGGGCCCTGGTGTCGCGGCCGGTAGCGCTCCGCTGCGCCGCAGTGGCGTGCTCAGCGCCGCGCGGGCCACCGGGAGCTTCACCGCGACGTGCAGCAGCATCGCCCCGACCACCAGCCAGGCGACCGCGTAGTGCGCCGTCGGGAAGAAGAACCCCCACGGGTACGACTGGGCGACGTTGAACAGGCCCGTGACCAGTTCGAAGAACGCGCCGCAGACCAGCACCAGGACGGAGATCCGTTCGAGGGTGTGGGCGGACAACCGGATCGGCTGACGGAGGGGCGGACGGACGAACAGCCGGGGGTAGACGCTCCACAGTTTGGCCAGCAGCAACGGGATCGCCGCGACACCGGAGAGCACGTGAACGCCCTGGGTGACCCGGTACAGGTTGACCGGTCGGGTCGGCCAGGTGAACCAGCCCGGCGGGTGCTGGATGTAGTGGCTGAGCAACCCGGTGCCGAAACACAGCCCGAACGCCACCCCGAGCCAGAGGCCGAGCCGGGCGGTGACCAGCGGTGAGTGCGAGGGCCCGGTGAAGTCCTCGGGGGCGGGGACGCGTGGCCGGCGGATCATGAGCGTGCCAACTCGACGAACCAGCGTGGACCGAACCGGAAACGGTCGACGACGCGCAGGCCGGCAGCGGCGGCGGCACGGGCCACCGCCTCCGCCCCGACCCGCGCCCAGCGAAACGCCGGCCCGCGCAGTTCCCGATCGCCGGACGATCCGGACAGGACGTACGCCTGCCCCTGCCACAGCCCGGCCCCCGGGGGTTCCACCTCGACCACCAGCGTTCCGTCGGCCGCGACCAGGGTGCCGCACCGGCGCAGCAGGCGGACCGGGTCGCCGCCGATGCCGATGTTGCCGTCGATGAGCAGGGCGTGCGCCCACCTCCCCTCGCCGGGAAGCGGTTCGAAGACGTCGCGTCGCAGGGCCACCACACCTCGGCCCTGGGTCAGACGTACCGCCTCGGCGGAGATGTCCACACCCAGTGCGACGAGGCCGCGCTGGGCGAGTGCCCTGGTCAGCCGGCCGGGGCCGCAGCCGAGATCGATCGTGGGCCCGGTGCAGCGTGCGGCGACGGACTCGATTGCCGGTTCGGGCGGGCCGTGCCAGCGCCGTACCGGCAACAGGTCACGTCGCCCGTCGGTGTGCACCAGCCAATGCTCGGGTTGGGTCGCCGGCCTCGGGCCGACCGGCGTGCCATGGGCGTCCTGGTCGGCGGACCAACCGCCGAGTCTGCCCAGCACCACGTCGAAACCGTCGAGACTGATCGTCGGATTCACCGGGGGTGTCCGCTCAGCAGATGGCCGCCCACCGACGCGACGGCGTCCGCGAACCGGGTGCCGGGTAGGCCGGCCGCGACCGCCAGCGCCGTCGACCAGTCGTCGACATCGCGCAGCACGGGCAGGATCGCCGGCTGTACGCCGTGCCCGCGCAGCGCGGCGAGGGTGCGGCGCCCGGTGTCGTCGGTCGACATGGGTACGTCGCGTAACGCGCTCGCGTACCTCGGATCGCGTAACCCGAGTGCCCACCAGCCACCGTCCAGCGCCGGCCCGAACACCGCCTCGTGTTCGGCGAGCCGGTCCAGCGCGGCGGTGAGCACTGCCGGCCCGATCTGCGGGGTGTCCATGCCGATCTGCAGCACCGGTCGGCCGGGAAATGCCGCAGCGGTGTCGGCGTGGGCGTTCGCGAGGCGGTCGGCGAACGTGCCGCCGCGCTGCGGAAGCAGGTGCCAGCCCGCCAACGCTGCGGTCAACTCCGCGCCGAACTCGGCATCGGCGAACCGACCGGTGTGGGCCAGCACGGGAATGGTCGAGGCGGTGGCGCGCACCGCCGCGAGGGTGTCCAGCAGCGACGCCGCCGCGATCCGGGCCGCCTGGGTGGGATCGGCTGGCGGGCAGAGGCGCGTCTTCGCCTGCCCGGGGACCGGCGCCTTCGCGACCAGGAGCAGGACGTTCACCGGCCACCACCGGCGTCGGCGCGCAGCACTCCGGCGAAGTCCCGGGTCGCCCGCAGCGTGCCCCGGACCGACCCGGAGACCTTCGAGCGGGTGCCGGCGGCCCGGGGCGCGTACGCGACGTCCAGTTCGAGGATCCGCCAGCCCGCTCCGGCGGCGCGCAGCAGCAACTCCAGGGGGTAGCCGAACGCCCGGTCGTCGACCCCGAGGCCCAGCAGCGCCGCCCTGCGGGCCACCCGGATCGGGCTGATGTCGTACACCGGCACGCCACGACGCCGCAGCAGGGCCGCGACCAGCGCGTTCCCGGCGCGGGCATGCCACGGCCAGGCATCCGCCGAGACCGGCCGACGCCGCCCCACGGCGAGATCGGCTCGCCCGTCGAGCACCGCCGAGGAGAGCCTGGGCAACTCGGCCGGGTCGAACGAGCCGTCCGCGTCGAGCACGCAGACCAGATCCGCCTCCGCCGCCAGCAGGCCGGCGTGCACGGCAGCGCCGTACCCGCGTCGCGGCTCGTGGACGATCCGGGCTCCGTGCTCGGCCGCGACGCCCGGCGAACCGTCGGTGGAGCCGTTGTCGACCACGATGGCGCGGTAGCCGGGCGGTAGCCCGCTCAGTACGGCAGGCAGTGCGGCCGCCTCGTCCAGACACGGCAGCACCACGTCGATCGTTGTGTGCATACCGGCGACGCTAGGCCCGCCACCGGCCGCCCGGACCGCGGTTTCTCCTTACGAATCGCTTACACGGCAACGGATCTTACGACTCGCTGACGTCTCACCGTCTGGCCGCCGAATGCCTGGTGGGAGGTCGTATCGTCGGCCGTCACCATGACCATGATGACCCGGCCGGGACGAACCCGGTCCGCCGACCTGATCGTCCTCGGCGCCGAGGTGGCTCTGCTCGCCGTCGCCGTCGCCGTCGGCGCCCTGCTCAACCACCAGGGCGTACGGCTGCACGCCGACGCGGCGCCGCTCTACGCGAGTTGGCAGCCCCACCTGGGGCCCGGCACCCCCGCCGCGCTTCTCGTCGCCGCGCTGTTCGTCTGGCGGGGCGTGCGCTGGGGAACCGACACGCCGTGGCCGCGACTGCTGGCGGTCGGCTACCTCGCCTCGCTGCTCTGGACGCTGTCACTGGCCCTGGTGGACGGCTGGTCCGCGGGGTTGACCGAGCGGCTCACAGTGCAGGCCGAGTACCTGCACGAGGTGCCCCGGGTGACTGACGTCGGCATCATGCTGTCCGGCTTCGCCGACCGGATTCTCGACTTCCAGCCCGACTCGTGGTCCACCCACGCTGCCGCTCACCCACCGGGAGCGTTGCTGTTCTTCGTCTGGCTGGAGCGGATCGGCCTGGGCGGCGGGACCGCCGCCGGGCTCGCCTGCGTGCTGCTCGGCGCCACGGTGTCGGTGTCGGTTCCGGTGACGTTGCGGGCACTCGGCGCCGAGGACGCGGCCAGAGCGGTGTGGCCGTTCCTGGTGCTCCTCCCGGGAGCGGTCTGGGTGGGCGCGTCCGCGGACGGGATCTTCGCAGCGGTGGTCGCGGCCGGGCTGGCGTTGCTGGCGGTGGGTGGCCGACCAGGGGCTGTACTGGGCGGCTTGCTACTCGGCTTCGCGCTCTACCTGTCGTACGGGTTCGTCCTGGTCGGGTTGCTCGCGTTGACAGTGGTGTTGCTCCGGGCGCGGGACCGCCTCGGCGTGCTCCTGGTCGCGGCGACGGCGGTCGCGGCCGTCGTCGCCGTCTTCACCCTCGCCGGCTTCTGGTGGCTGGACGGCTACCACCTGGTGGCACGTCGTTACTACCAGGGCTGGGCGGCGGAACGTCCGTACGGTTACTGGGTCTGGGCGAATCTCGCCGCCCTGCTGCTCTCGGCCGGCCCGGTGGTCGGGCCGGCGCTGCGGCGGGCGGTGGCCGCCGTGTCGATCCGAGCACCGCACCCGCCGCTCGCGACGGCCCTCCGGCAGCGGATCGCCAGCGCCGGGCCCACTGTGTGGCTGCCCATCGCGGCGACGGCGGCGGTGCTCGCGGCGGACCTGTCCGGGCTCAGCAAGGCCGAGGTCGAGCGGATCTGGCTACCGTTCGCCGTCTGGCTGCTGGTCGCCACCGCGCACCTGCCCCACTCTCACCGACGGTGGTGGTTGGCCGCCCAGGCCGCCACGGCTCTCGCCGTCAACCACCTACTGTGGACGGTGTCGTGACCGATGCCGGGTCCCGCATCACCGCCGTGGTGAAGTCGGCGATGCCAGCGGCGAAGCCGACTCGGGCGGTGAAACCGAGCACCCGGGCGGCGCGCGCCGGATCCGCCACGACGTGCCGTACGTCCGCCGCCCGTCCGCCCCCGACCGTGACCGGCGGTGGCCCGCCCATCGCCGCCGCCAGCTCGTGGGCCAACTCGCCGACGGTGTGTGGTTCGCCCGAGCAGACGTTGATCGGGGTCAGGGGATCCGGTGCCGGTGTCGTGAGGGCCAGCAGGTTGGCAGTGGCCACGTCGGTCACGTGCACGAAGTCGCGCCGTTGCCGGCCGTCCTCGAGCACCCGGGGCGGTCGTCCGGCGGCCAGGGCCGACCGGAAGATCGACGCGACCCCCGAATACGGAGTGTCACGGGGCATTCGCGGACCGTAGACGTTGTGGTAGCGCAGGGCCCAGACCGATCCGCCGGTCTGCCGGGCCCAGGCACCGGCGAGGTGTTCCTGAGCCAGCTTGGTGGCGGCGTACGTGCTGTGCGGCTCCAGCGGCGCGTCCTCGGGCACGAGACCGGGGGAGAGCGCCTGGTCGCAGCGAGGGCAGGTCGGCTCGTACTGGCCCTCGGCCAGGTCGACGACCCGGCGGTTGGCCGGCCGGACGATCCCGTGGGTGGGGCAGTGGTAGCGGCCCTCGCCGTAGACCACCATCGAGCTGGCCAGCACCAACCGGCGTACGCCGGTGGCGTGCATCGCCGCGAGGAGGGTGGCGGTGCCGAGGTCGTTGTGCGCGGCGTACCGGGGGGCGTCGGCCGGGTCGATGCCATGGCCGACCATGGCCGCCTGATGGCAGACCGCGTCGACCCCGGCCAGTAGCCGGGTCAGCAGCTCGCCGTCGCGTACGTCACCGACCACCACGTCGTGCCGCTCGGTCCACGGCGGCGCCGTCGCAGCGTGCGCCTCGGGCAGGAGCGCGTCCACTGCCACCACCTCGTGCCCGTCGTCGGTGAGCAGGTCGGCGACGTGTGAGCCGATGAACCCGGCCGCACCGGTGACAAGGATCCGCATTCCGGTCACCGTATGACCTCGCGTACGCCCGCTCGGGTTTTCGCGCGCAGCCGTAAGAACCTCGCAAGGTTTGCCGGTGCGGGCGGAGTCTGGTACGTGGCTACGCTGGGCCGATGGACATCTGGGGGAGACGTTGACGGGGCGGAACGGGGAAGGTCCGTGACACAGCGGGTGCTGGTGGTCGACGACGATCAGACAGTGAGCGACGTCATCCGTCGTTACCTCGAGAACGACGGCTTCCAGGTCAGCCTCGCGGCGGACGGTGCGGCGGCACTGGCTGCCGTGGAGCGGGAGGCACCACACCTGGTCGTGCTCGACCTGATGCTGCCGCTGCTCAACGGGCTGGAGGTGTGCCGGGCACTGCGGGTACGCCCGGACGGCGTACCGATCGTCATGCTCACCGCCCGCGGTGACGAGGCCGACCGGATCCTCGGGCTGCAACTCGGCGCGGACGACTACCTGACCAAGCCCTTCTCACCCCGGGAACTGGTGCTGCGGGTCCGTTCGGTGCTCCGTCGCGCCGGCGGTGCGACGCCACCCGAGCGGCCGGAGGCACTCACCGACGGCAACCTGGTGGTGCACACGGCCTCCCGAACCGCCCGCCTCGCCGGTGCGGATCTGGCCCTGACACTGCGCGAATTCGACCTGCTCGTCCACCTCATGCGGCATCCGTCCCGGGTGTTCGGCCGGGCCGAACTCCTTGAACAGGTCTGGGGCTGGAACTTCGGGGACCACTCGACAGTGACAGTGCACGTACGCCGGCTGCGGGAGAAGATCGAGGCAAACCCGGCCGATCCGCAGCGGATCGTGACCGTCTGGGGCGTCGGCTACCGCTACGAGCCGGCCCATGCGTGACGTACTCCTGATCTTCGCGCTCGCCCTCGGCGCGGCGCTCGGCATCGGGCTCGCCGGCGCGGTGCTGCTGCGCGCGCTTCGACGCAGCTCGATCACCGTGCACCTCAACGTGCTGCTCACCACCACCGTGGTCGCCGTCGCCGTCGGGGTGATGGCGGTCGCGGAGGCGATGTTCCTCTCCGCGCACGACCTTGAGGTGGTCCTGATCACCGTCGCGGCGGCAGCGGTGGTCAGCCTCGCCGTCGGCGGGCACTTCGGTCGGCGACTGGCCCGCGCCGCGGTGTGGCGCGACCAGGCCCGGGAGCGGGAACGGCAACTGGAGAAGGGCCGGCGCGACCTGGTCGCCTGGGTCTCCCACGACCTGCGGACCCCGCTCGCCGGGCTGAGAGCCATGGCCGAGGCGCTGGAGGACCGGGTGGTTCGTGATCCGGACACTGTCGACGAGTACCACCGACGCATCCGACTGGAGACGGACCGGATGACCCGACTCGTCGACGACCTGTTCGAGCTGTCCCGGATCAACGCGGGAGCGTTGCGGTTGTCGCTGACGGCGGTGCCGCTCGGAGAGGTGGTCTCGGACGCGCTGGCCAGCACCATCCCGTTGGCCGACGCTCGCCGGATCAAGTTGATCGCCAGCGAGTCGGGGTGGCCGACGGTCGCCGCGAGCGAACCGGAGCTGGCCCGGGTCGTGGCCAACCTGCTGCTCAACGCGGTCCGCTACACCCCTGAGGACGGCACCGTACGCATCGAAGCCGGCCGGGAGGACGACCATGCCTGGCTGTCGGTAGCCGACACCTGTGGCGGCATCCCCCCGGCCGACCTTCCCCGGCTGTTCGACATCGCCTTCCGTGGTGAACCGGCCCGCACGCCCGGCCCCGGCGACGGCGGGGCGTCCGGAGGGCTCGGCCTGGCCATCGTGCATGGCCTGGTGGAGGCGCACGGCGGTCGGGTCGAGGTGCGCAACACCCCCGACGGCTGCCAGTTCATGGTCCGCCTGGCGACCGCCTGAGGCAACGAACGGTGGCGCCGCCGGCCAGCGTCTCCCACAGCGCGCGCAGGGCGTACCCGTCGCCTCTCCAGGTCCGTCGACGGCTCGTGCCATTCGACAACCCTCGATAGGACGTGCACCTCCCGGGACGACGCGATTTGCCGGATCTGACTACGCTTTCCACTGTCTCGGAGGCGATCGATGGAGGGCGCATGTCGGTGAATGAGCCGGCGAGCGGGGAGTTCGCTCGCATGCTGGACGCGACGGTCGGCGCGCTGCGCGCCGCCGGCACCGCGCCGGAGGACGAGGAGGCCGCGCGCCTACGTCGGGTCGGTGAGTCCGCCGAGGGGCAGGTCCGCGCCGAGTTTGGCGCTGACGGCCGGTTGGAGTCGCTGACGCTGGATCCACGGATGATGCGGCTCGGCGCGGCCGAGGTCTGCGACCACGTGATCGCGGCCGTGAACGCGGCGATCGACTCGATGCGCGGCGGTGGCCCGGCGGTGGCCTCCGGCGACCTCTCGCAGCTCACCGAGCAGCTGGAGCAGGTTCGTGACACGGCCGTGCCGCGGCTCGGTGCGTTCCTGCAGGCGCTCACTGACGCGCAGGAGCGGATGGCCCGAGGAGGTTCCCGATGAACGGCTTCGAGGTCGAGCCCGCGCTGCTGCGTTCCGGCGGCGATGAGGTCATCGGCGCCGCCGAACGCTTCATCGGGCAGTTGGAGAGCTTCGAGGCGCAGATGCAGGGGTACGGCGAGCCGTGGGGCGCCGACGACATCGGCTCGCTGATCGGTATCGCGTACACGGAGGCGTCCACCTGGGTTCTGGACTGCATCGGCGTTGCCGCCGAGGAGATCGGCTCGGCCGGCAGCGATCTGACGAAGATGGCCGACAACTTCGAGCTGGTCGAGGACGCCGCCGCGGGCGCGCTGCGGGACATCCAGGGAATGCTGGGGTGACGGTGTGGGACTCCAACTGCCGGGTGAACTGATCACGGCACTCGGCTGGATCGGCTACAGCTGGCCCGAGGCCGACGAGGAGAAGCTTTTCGAGATGGGCCAGGCCTGGCTGGACTTCTCCGGCACGGTCGCCGACGCCTCCGGGGAGGCCGGTTCGGCTGCTGCGGCGATCTGGTCGCAGCACCGGGGCGAGTCGATGCAGGCGTTCCAGAAGTGGTGGTCCAACCCGGAGACCGGTCCCGGAACACTGCCGGACTACGCCGAGGCCGCGATGCTGATCGGCACCGGGCTGATCATCGCCGCCGCGATCGTGCTCGCACTGAAGATCCAAGTGATCGTGCAGCTGGCGATCCTCGCCTTCGCGGTGGCTCAGGCGATCGCCACCGCCGTCGTCACGTTCGGCGCGTCGCTGGCCGAGGTCCCGATCTTCCAGATGATCACGCGAGAGATCGTCGGTCTGCTGATCGACCAGGTGATTCAGGAGCTCCTCGATGCCTAGCAGGGCGCCGAAAAGCTCGAAGAAGCGCGGCGGCGCGGGCAAGCCGAAGGTTGGCAAGGGCGTCCGCGCGGCGGTGAAGAAGGCCGCCGCCAAGCCGGTGGTGCGCAACAACGACCTGCCCGAGGTCACGATCAAGGTGCAGCGCAGGCCGTTCCACGCGCGCGGCCAGTTCGACCGCAAGATGAACGCGCTGAAGAAGCTCAGCGACGAGGGCAAGTTGTTCAAGCAGGCGAACCCGGTCGGCCGGGACAAGACGATCACGGCCGACTACAAGAAGCGCATCCGGCAGAAGATCTTCGACAAGTACTGGCCCCACGACAAGAAGATGGCGAACGCCCTCGCCGCCCGGCTCCGCAAGCAGCAGCCCGACCATGTGTGGGAGCTGCAACTCGGCGGCGCCGACGACGTTAGTAATCTGAAGCTCCTGGACGGTAGAACAAACTGGGATGTCGGCGGGCAAATCTGGCGTCAGATCATGAACCTGCCTGACGGCACACCGATCCGAATAGAGGTAGTGGATTGAATCTCGAGTTGCGGGAGCTCATCGCGGAGCTGCGTACCGACCTGGAGGCGGGCCAGCCGACGACGCTGGCGTGGGCCCAGATCAACGAGGGTGCCCCGGCCGACCAGATTCCCGCCGAGCTGCCGCAGCCGGTCCGGGAGCTGCTGGCGACCGCCAACGGCATCCTGGCCGGAGCGTTCGACCTGCCCGCGCTCGCGGACCTCGACGACGTCCAGTACTACATCGAGCAGATGCCCGAGTTCACCGGTGTCGCCGACGAACCCGCCGAATGGCTGGTCATCGGCACACTGAACGACGAGCCGCTGCTGATCCGACGCGACACCGGCGCGGTCTGGTACTTCCCGGCGGAGACCACCGACGAGTGGTTCATGCGTGAGATGTTCCTCGACGTCGCGCCGGACCTCGACTCGTTCCTCGCCTACTACGTCTTCGGCGCCGGGTACGGGGAGGTCGCCTTCGACGACGACGAGTGGTGGAGCTTCCTCGACGAGCACGGTCTGACGACGCCCGGTGACGATGACGAGGAGGCGGACGATTGACCGCGACGCATGAGGAGCTCACGGCGCTCTGGGGCGCCGATGGGATGATCTACTTTCCGCTCGACCGGTTCGACGACGTGCTCGGTCCGCTGACGCCAGAGGTCTTCCCGCCGTTCGGGGCCATCCCGGTCGACGTGCCGATCCTGTTCACTGTCGACGTCGACGTTCCCGGCATGGAGTTGTTCTCCAAGCTGAAGATCGAGATCGGCGAGGCCAGCCCGCGCATCCACATCGTCCTCGGCAGCTCACCCGAGGACCCGCAGCTGCTCTTCTGCCTCGACGCGCTGACCGGTGCCGTCGTGTTGCTGGATCTGGAAACCCCCAACTTCGAGACGGTCAACGCGACCTTCGCCGCGTTCGTCGAGTTCCTCTACCGGCTCGGAGGGCTCATCGCCACGGATCCGGGCGGTCGGGCCCGCGCCGCCCGCGCCGCCCGCGCCGCCGCGATCCGCGAGGAACTGACGGGCGTCGACTCGTCAGCGTTCGCCGACCCGAAGTCCTGGTGGAGCACGGCCTTCGATCAGCTGGAGTCCACCAGCGGCTAGCCTCGCCGCTGCCGGCCGTGAACGCCGTAGGTTCACCGCGCTCGCGGCACCGGTATGGACACGGCCGGCTGCTCCGACGGTGCTGCCTCTCGATGCCATGCCTCGGCGAGGAGGGCGTAGGTGTAGCCGTCCACCCAGCCCAGTTCGGCGTGCCAGGAATCGCCGACGCCGTGCTGCTCCCGACGCATGCCGACCTTCTCGAGGATTCGCACCGAGGCGAGGTTGTCCGCGAAGCAGCCGGCGGTGATTCTCCGAACGCCGAGCCGGTCGAATGCGTGCGCCACCACAGCGGTCACCGCCTCGGTCGCGTACCCACGTCCGCCGAAGGCGGGATCGAAGATGTAGCCAAGCTGGGCCTCGGTCCGTGGTGGCATGCCGGGTTGACCCATGCCGTCGACGACGTCGAGCGAGACGGTTCCGATCACCACGCCGTCGAGCGTGGCCGCCATGCTGTGGTCGTCGGGGTCTGCGGCCGCGCGTCGCCACGCCGCGCGGAAGGACGCGGGGTCGACCTGCGTGCGGAGTAGCCAGCGCGTGACCTGCGGCAGATTGCGGTACTCCAGCATCCGGTCGACGTCCTCGTCCCGCACCGGGCGAAGCTCGAGGCGTTCAGTGCGTACTGTGGTGTTCTCCATGAGGCGGGACGCTAGTGGACGCACCCCGGCGAGACGCCCGAATATCGGCCCGATGGCCCCTGCCCCGTCCTCGGTGGGAGGGGGCGCACGGCTCAATCGACCCGCTGGGCCAGCACCTGCCCCGGCCAGGATCCGGCCAGGAACGTCTCGGTGGGAGTGAACCCGTTGCGCTCGTAGTACGCCACCAACTCGCCGCCACCGCCCGCCCAGCAGTCGACCCGTAGCAACCGCACGCCGGCTCGCCGGGTTTCCTCCACCGCGTGTGCCAACAGGGCCGACCCGAGCTTCCGCCCGGCGAATCGTCGATCGGAGACCAGGAGGCGGACGAATCGCTCTGGTTCTTCCGCAGGCGCGATCGGTGCCCGCGGGTCGGGCCCGGAATCCAACACGAGGGCTGCGGCCGGCGTCCCGTCCACCTCCGCGATGAACGGGAGGTTCTCGGTCAGGTACCGATCGACCTGTGCGGCCCTTTCGGGTTTCTCCGAGAACGGCGTCGTGCCCCACTGCTCGGTGTTGCCGCGGTCGTTCATCCACACCACCGCGGAATCGAGCATGGTCAGTACGGCGGGCGCGTCGGCCGGGCCACCGCGTCTGATGCGTACGCCGGCGGTGGTGTCCATGACCGAATGGTAATCCGAGGAATGGCCGATCACGATCGAGGGCGTCACCCGTCCTGACCCCCACCCCCAGGTCCGAAGTCCCCGGAGGTCAGGGTCCGACTCATCGCCGTCAGTAGGCGCTCGAGGGTTCGGCGGTCGTTGTCGGTCAGGCCGCGGAGGATTGCCGCCTCGTTGGCCAGATGTTCCTCGATGAGCCGGTCGGTCAACGCCACGCCGGTCGGCGTCAGCCCGACCACTCTGCCGCGCGCGTCGGCTGCGGAGACCGAGCGCGACACGAGGCCGCGGGCGATCAGCCGGTCCACCCGCTTGGTCACGGCTCCGGTGGTCACGAGCATCCGTTGGCTCAGCTGGCCTGCCGTGAGCGTGTAGGGCTCGCCCTCGCGGCGCAGCGCCGCGAGCACGTCGAAGTCACCGTTGCCGAGGTCCGCCGCGGCGAACGGCGGCCGCAGGGCCTCATCGAGTACGGCAGCCAACTGTTGGATGCGACCGATGATCAGCAACGGGGTGGGGTCGAGGTCCGGTCGCTCGCGACCCCACTGCCCAACGATGTCGGCGATCCGGTCGTCATTCACCGTTGCATCTTACCTTCCAGGGAAGATAAGTTGCCTTCCGTGGAAGACAACTCGCCTCGAACGTCAACTCCGGTGGTCACGGCGTACGTGGATCCGTCCTGTCCGTTCGCCTGGATCACCTCCCGTTGGCTGATGGAGGTCGCGAAGATGCGGCCGCTCACTCTGCGGTTCGAGGTGATGAGCCTCGCGGTGATCAACGAGCACCGTGACCTGGAGCCCTGGTACCGCGAATTCAACGATCGGGCGTGGGGGCCGGCCAGGGTGTGTGTGGCGGCAGCCACGCATCACGGCCCCGCCGCCCTCGCACGGCTGTACCCGGCGCTCGGCCGCCGGATCCACGACGCCGGCGACAAGGACTTCGACACCGTCGTCCCGCTGGCCCTGACCGAGGCCGGCCTCCCCGCCGACCTGGCCGACGCCGCCCACCGCAGCGACCTCGACCCGCAGATGCGGGCGAGCACCGCCCACGCACAGCAACTGGTGGGCGAGGACCTCGGCACCCCGACTGTCGTCGTCGACGACGTGGCCTTCTTCGGCCCCGTGCTGACCTCGATCCCTCGTGGCGAGGAGGCCGTCCGCGTCTTCGACGGCGCTCGCCTGCTGGCCGGCTGCCCGGCCTTCTCCGAACTCAAACGCGCCCGGTCCGACGGCCTCACCTTCGCGTAGCTCCACCGCTGCCGACGGGGGAGTCGGGTACCCCCGCACTGGTCGACCCAGGTCTGTCGATGCTTCGTCACCGGAGGTTCGGCGTCGCGTCGGCTCGAATCGATAGTGTCCGTTGGTCGGCCAGCGCCGGCGGCCCATGCGGAGGGAGTTCGATGCGCACGACAACGGACTGGTCGGCCCGCGCCCTGGGCGCTCTCGCGGGCGCGGTCGCGCTGGTGGCGGCCCTGCTGCCGGCGGCGCCGGCCGCTGCCGCGAGCGTGGGCTTCAAGGCGGCCACGCTGAACATCTACTACGGGCTGAGCCAGGCCGACTTCGTGCACGACCTGAACCTGATCGCGTCCAAGGCCGACCTCGTCGGACTCAACGAGGTCGACGCCCGCAAGGCTTTCCTGGCGAACTGGGCCGCCGACAACGGCTGGTGGCTGTACGCGCCGGGCGGCACCAACCAGGCCGGCGAGGCGTTGATCGCCAAGAAGAGCATGTTCGACGTACTCGACAAGGGCTCGATTTTCGTCTGTGACACCAACGGTCTGGGCGAGGTGCCGCCAGCGCGGTACAACAACTGGGTCAAGTACCGGCACAAGGCCAGTGGCCGCAACGTGACCCACGTCAACGCCCATGCGGTGGCCGGCATCGAAACCGCCGGCCGGCCGCCATCGAGGACGGGCGGCCGTTCCGCGACATCGCAAGATAGTGGAGTGGCGGCGGGTTCGCATCGAGGGTGTGCGGGCTGACGCCCATCATCGGCGCTCGGGATGTCCCCGGTGCTCCGCCCACTCGGGCGCGAGGATCGACATCACAGTGGCGTCAACCCAGTCGTCGCCGTCGCGCAGGACCTGCCGCAGCGCACCCTCGGCAACGAAGCCGACCTTCTCGTACACCCGCCGGGCCCGGGGGTTGAAGGCGAACACCTCCAGGGAGATGCGGTGCAGGCCGAGCCTCTCGAAACCGTGGCCGACGATCAGGCGTACCGCCTCTGTGCCCAAGCCGCGGTCGCGGCCGGCGGCGGTGAGCAGGGTGCGGAAGTTGCAGTTCCGGTTGGCGGGGTCCCAGTCGTTGAGAACGACCTCGCCGACGCAGGCCCCGGTGGCGCGGTCCACGACCGCCAGGTCGAGTCTGTCGGTCTGCGCGTTGCGGCTGCCGTACCAGGAACGCATCCGCTCCTCGTCGGGAGCGTCGTCGGCCGGGCTGCCGGTCAGCCTGGCCACCTCGGGGTCGGCCACCGCCGCCCGGAAGGTGTCCAGGTCGTCGTCGACGAAGGGCCGCAGGATCACTCGCTCACCGGTGAGGGTGGGCTTGATCGAGAAGTCGGGGGTCTCCTGGTCACTGGGCATCGAGTGATCGTCGGCGCGACCCCCGCGACAGGCAACCAGTTTCCGGGGGCAGGATACGGGGGTGATCCTGATCGTTCCCGCGAACCCGCTGCGTCCACGCCGCCCGGACGAGCACTTCGTGGCCGAGGCTGAAGCGGCCCGTGCTGCGGGATTCGAGGTGGCGATGGTCGACCACGACGCGTTGGCGCGGGGCGGTGACGTACGTCCGGCGATGGCCTCAGTCTCGGGGACCGGTGCGGCGGTCTACCGCGGTTGGATGCTGCGCAGCGAGCGGTACGCGGCGTTCGCCGAGGCTCTCGCCGAGCGCGGTGTGGTGTTGAGAACCACTGCTGAGCAGTATCGGCGGGCACATGAGCTGCCCGGCTGGTACGCGGCGCTGGCGGCGGTCACTCCCGCATCGGTGTGGACCCGGGGCTCGGATCAGGCGGATCTTGACCAGGCGCGCGTCGCGCTCGGGGCGGGACCCGCGGTACTACGTGACTACACCAAGTCGATGAAGCACTACTGGGACGACGCGGCCTTCATCCCCGAGCTCGACGACGCGGTGGCCGTCTGGAGAGTGGCGAGCCGCTTTTTGGAATTGCGTGAGGACGACTTCGTGGGCGGGCTCGTGCTGCGCCGCTTCGAGCGGTTCACCTCCGCCGAGGTACGCACCTGGTGGGTCAACGGAGACTGCGTCCTGATCGGCCCTCATCCGGACAGCCCGAACGACCGCCCTTCGGTCGAGGTCGACCTGGAGTCGCTCGCGCCGATGATCGCCGGGCTCGGTCTGCCCTTCGTCACCGTGGACCTCGCCCTACGCGCCGACGGCGTGTGGCGGGTCATCGAACTCGGCGACGGGCAGGTCAGCGATCGACCAACCACCATCGAGCCCGAAACGATGGTTGCCGCCCTACTCGGGCCCGCCACGCCCGTAGCGTGCGCACGTCGATGAGAGCGCGTGCCCGGCTGACCACATTCACGTGCCCCGGAGCAAAGGGATCGAAGCTGCCGGGTTAGACGGCTCGCACCCGTACGCGGCCGGAGGTCCGTGCTGTCGGACGCGACGATTCGGGTGTCACTGCCGCAGGACCCGCTGCGCATCGCTGATGACCTGCTCCGAGGCGATCGGGGCCCACGACGCGAACAGCTCCCGGAAGTAGGCCCCGTGCCGGTCCGCCACCGCAGGATCGTGCTCGATGACGTCCAGCTCGTTGACGATGCTCAGGTCCACGAGCGACCGAAGTTGAGTCTCATCGGGCGTCCGCACCTGACGTGCGAAGCGGTCGAACACCTCGCCGGTCCTCGCCAGCTCCTGCCAGCTGCGTCCACGGTCGCAGGCACCGTACAGATAGACGAGCTCCTCGGCGTCGGCGCCAACGAGATCCCGCAGCACCGCACGATCGGCCCGATCAACCAGGGTGACGTCGAACCCGTCGGTCCCGTAGGCGGCGTGGGTGAGGCCCGCTGCTTGCCCGTCACGGGCGCAGCCGAGCACGGCGAGTCGTTCGCTGACTCGACACAGGTGGACGTACAGGTTGCCTCCGGGATGGGCGATCTGTTCAGCTCCCTGCCGGCGGAGCCAGACCCGCACGCCGTCGTCGATGGTCATGGTCCGACTGTAGGTATCGGACGTCGGGTTCGATGGCCGCCGGACGTGGGCAATATGTCACAGCGCTGTGGGCATGCCTGGCGTCGCGGCGGCCGCGAGCAGTCGTCGCGGTCGAAAATTGCGGGGTACGCGGAGCGCTGGTGCCGCACACTTACCCATCATGCTGGCATCGGTTCGGAGCGTCGCGAATCTGGCCGCTGCGCAGGCGCAGGGTCGTCAGGTCAAATTCCTGTTCTTCTGGGGGCACCAGCCCGAACGTGACGGTGGTGTCGGCGCAGGTTGCCTGAGTCAGTGGTGGCCGGCGCCGTTCACCGCCGGCGACATGCGGTTCGCCACTGCGGAGCACTACATGATGTGGCGCAAGGCCATCCTGTTCGGCGACCGCGCGATGGCGGAACAGATCCTCGCCGCGCCGCATCCCCACGCCGCGAAGGTGCTGGGCGGACGCGTCGCGGGTTTCGATCAGCAGACCTGGAGTGAACACCGCATCGCGATCGTGGTGGCCGGCAACCTCGCGAAATTCGATCAACACCCCGCGCTCCGGGCGTTTCTGCTGGCCACCGGGCAGCGAGTCCTGGTGGAGGCCAGCCCGGTCGACCGGATCTGGGGCATCGGCCTGAACCGCGACGATCCGGCTGCTGTCGACCCCGCCTGTTGGCGAGGCCTCAACCTGCTGGGCTTCGCGCTCATGCAGGTGCGTGAGGTGCTTGAGGATCACGGTCGGCAGGGGACGGTTCCGGCGTGACTCCCGGCTTCGCCGGACGTCCGGTCATCGTCCTCGATGTGGACCGACCGCTGATCACTTTCAAGGCCCGACCGGTTGGCCAGCCGACCGCCGATGGGTGAGGGCTCACCACCCGGCGCGGGCGCTGCTGCGCCGCGTTGACTCGTACACGGGCCTGACCGAAGCGGACTTCGCCGTCGTCCATCGATGGCTTCAGGAGGGTGGCGGCACGGTCTGACCGGGACTGTGGATGACGGGTGGCGTGACCGGGGTCCCGGGGGAGTGGCCGCGGTCGATCCCTTGACACTCGTAGATGCGATCGCTAACACTTGTCCGCAACGCGAACTTAACGAGCCGAACACATTGCGTCTGTGGTCGTGTGACGCGCCAGAGGCACCGCATGCGAACACTCCACCCCGTCGCCAGGGCCGCTCAAGCCTGAGCCCGGATACCGCCTGCTCTTGTTAACGCTAACATAGATGATCTTGCGAGAGGGGTCGGGACGGTGATTCTGTCGGGAGCATCGACCAAGCGTCCACGTGCCCTCCTCGTGCTCTCCGCCGTGGCCGCCGCGGCTGTCGTGGTGGTGGCCGACGGGCCGGCGCAAGCCGCCAGCCTGCCGACCGGCGCGGTCTCGCTGGAGGCGATCAACCAGTCCGGACGGTACGTGCGGCACATCGACTATCTCGGTCAGCTCGACCCGGTCACCTCCAGCAGCGCCAACCAGACCAAGCTCGATGCCACCTTCACCGTGGTCAACGGTTTGGCGTCGCCGACCTGCTACTCGTTCCAGACCAGGACGGGCATGTTCCTGCGGCACCGCGACTACCGGCTCCGGGTCGATGCGAACACCGGCGACGCGGCGTTCCGGGCCGACGCCACCTTCTGCGCCGTGGAGGGCTCGGTCAGCGGATCGGTGGCGCTGGTCTCGTATAACTACCCGAGCCGGCGGATCCGGCACCGCGACTTCGCACTCTGGCTCGATGCCTACCAGGACACGGCCGCGTTCCGGGCGGACAGCGCCTTCCGCCTCGTCGCGCCCTGGGCGCCCAGGACCACCAAGGGGCCGGTGATTCCGGGTCTCTTCGCCGATCCGCACCTCACCGTGTTCAACGGCCGCTACTACCTGTACCCGACCACTGACGGTTACGCGAGATGGGCCGGCACCTACTACAAGGCGTTCTCCTCGACCGACCTGGTCAACTGGACCGACCACGGCGTGATCCTCGACCACGGTCCGGACGTGTCCTGGGCGGACAACTCGGCCTGGGCGCCGGCGGTGGCCAGCGCCAACGGCCGCTACTACCTGTACTTCAGCGGTGGCGCGGCCAGCGGCAACACGGCCAAACAGCTAGGCGTGGCCGTGGCTGACCACCCCACCGGACCGTTCCGTGACGCGCTGGGCCGGCCGCTGATCCGCAGCGACCAGTTCTCCGGCGGGCAGACGATCGACCCCATGGTGTTCACCGACGACGACGGGCAGTCCTACCTGTACTGGGGGCAGGGCGTCGCGCGGGCGGTGCGGTTGAACGCCGACATGGTCTCCTTCGATGCGGCGCAGGCACGGGTCATCACCCCGTCGGGCTACAACGAGGCACCGTTCGTGTTCAAACGCAACGGTCTCTACTACTTCATGTGGTCGGAGAACGACACGCGCAGCGAGGACTACCGGGTCGCCTACGCCACCGGCCCCTCACCCCTCGGGCCGTGGACAAGGCGCGGCGTGGTGCTGCAGAAGCGCCTCGACGTCGGCATCAAGGGCACCGGTCACCACTCTGTGGTCCGCGCCCCCGGCAGCGACACCTGGTACATCGCCTACCACCGCTTCGCCGTGCCGACCGGCAACGGCACCAATCGCGAGACCGCCATCGACCGGATGGAGTTCAGCACCGACGGCACCATCCGGCCTGTCGCACCGACGCTCTAGCTGACCGGTAAGCCCCCTGCGCGAAGGAGAGAGACACATGTCGAGAGTCCTCGCCCGGCTCTGCGCGGTTGCGGTGGCCGCGAGCCTGCTGTTCTCCACCTGGTCGGCGGCGACACCCAAGGAGGCGGCCGCGCTCGACCCGACCGTCGGCTACCTGATGGCGCACTTCACCGGTGAGTCGTCGACCGACCAGCAGATCTACCTCGCCCACAGCACCGACGGCCTACGCTGGACCGACCTCAACAACGGTGGGCTCGTGCTGCGGTCCACGGTCGGCACCCGCGGCGTCCGCGATCCCGCCCTGGTCCGCTCGCCGGCCGGCGACCGGTACTGGATCATTGCCACGGACCTGTGCATCGGCTGCGGTCAGGACTGGTCGACCGCGATCAACAACGGCAGCCGGAGCCTCGTCGTGTGGGAGTCCACCGACCTGGTCAACTGGTCGGCGCCGTGGTTGCTGAACGTCGCCGGCGCAATTCCGGACGGACGCAACGCCTGGGCACCGGAGGCGATCTGGAACCCGGCCACCGGCGACTACGTCCTCTACTGGGCGACGAACGTCCCGCTCAACGGCGCGACCAAGCACCGCATCTACTACGCGCGCACGACGGACTTCCGCAGCGTCACCACGCCGCAGGTCTACGTCGACCGGCCGGGAAACCAGGAAATCATCGACACGCAGATCGTCGAGGTGCCGGCCGGAGTCGGCGCCTACCGCTACGTCCGGGCCTCCCGGGACGGCCAGATCGCCATCGAGGGCAGCAACTCCATCCTCGGCACCTGGACCAGCCTCGGAAACCTCTCCGGCATCGGGCTGACCGGTGCGCAGGTCGAAGGCCCGATGTGGATGAAGATGAACACGCGCAACGAGTGGGTCCTCTACCTCGACCAGTACTCCAGCGGGCGCGGCTACCTGCCGGTCCTGACCACCGATCCGTCGAGCCCGGGCAGCTACCGACTGCCGGCGTCCGGCTCGTACGCGATGGGCGGCACCAAGAAACGGCACGGTTCGATCCTCAACCTGACCGCTGCCGAACAGAACCGGGTGCTCGCCCGCTGGCCCGCCACAGCGGTCAACCGGATCCAGTCGTACAACTTCCAGGACCGGTACGTGCGGCACTACGACTACGACGTCCGCATCGACCCGAACGTGAGCCCTGCGCAGGACGGCCAGTGGCGGGTGGTGCCCGGCCTGGTCGGCTCCGGCACCGTCTCCATCCAGTCGGTCAACTACCCGGGCCACTACCTGCGCCACTACGGATACGACTTCCGGTTGGAAGCCAACGACGGCACCGCCACCTTCGCCGCCGACGCCACCTTCCGGCAGGTCGCCGGCCTGGCCAACTCGTCGTGGACGTCGTTCCAGTCCTACAGCCACCCGGACCGCTACCTCCGGCACTACGCCTACCTGCTCCGGCTCGACCCGGTGTCCGACGCGCAGAGCCGTGCCGACGCCACCTTCCGCGTGACCAGCTGAACCTGGTCCCTCTCCAAGGAGTTCCGACTGTGGCACTACATCGACGGGTGCTCTGCGCCCTGGTGGCCGCGTTGACGGCGATGGTTGGCATCGTCGCCGTCGCGTCGTCGCCGGCGACCGCCGCCACCAACCAGTTCCGAGGCATGAACTGGGCCATGCTGGGTGACAACTTCAAGACCAGCCCGCTCGTCGTGCAGGGCCTGAGCATGTCCGACAGCAACGCGACCGTGCGGGCCAAGGCCAATGCCCTCTACGACGACATGGCGTCCACCATGGGGGTCAACACCATCCGACTGCCCATCAACACCCACACGGTGGGGACGGCCTGGTGGGAGGCATATCGAGGCGCCATCGACGCGGCCACCGCCCGCGGCTTCAAGGTCATCCTCGCCTACTGGGAGGACGGCGCCGCCTCCGGCGGCAGGATCACGAACCTCGCCGCGTGGAACGCGATGTGGTCCACAGTGACCAACACGTACGGCACGAACACCAACGTCTACTTCGAGCCGATGAACGAGCCGCACGGCTACAGCTCGGCGGAGTGGCGCAACGTCGCGGCGAACTGGCTCAGCTACCACTACTCGGCGGTGCCCGGCCGGGTGCTGATCGGCGGCACCGGCTTCAGCCAGGACCTGCGCGACATCTGCAACGACAGCCGATTCAACTCGACGCTGCTGTCCTTCCACTACTACGCCTTCTTCTACGGCGCGATGACCTACGACGCCTTCCGCAGCCACATCCAGGCCCGCCTCGGCAACTGCGCCTCCCGCGCGGTCGCGACCGAGTTCGGCGCGCCCATGAACGACGGCCGCAACTACGCCGACGCGGGCAGCACCGACAACTTCGTGCGCTACATCCGCGCCATGGCCCAGGTCATGCGCGACAATCAGATGGGCGGCACCTACTGGCCCGCCCTCGGTGGCAAGACCGGCACCATCGGCTACGACTGGTACTCGATGTTCGCGCTGAACGGTACCGGCACCGACCTCAACCTGACCGTCCGCAACACCTCGGGCGCGGACCGGATCCGGTACGCGTGGGGCGACACCGTCGGCGGCGACCCGACGACGCCTCCGCCGTCGACGGGGACGTACTACCGGATCAACGTGCGGCACAGCGGCAAGGCCATGGACGTCCAGTCACCGAACACCGACAACGGCGCGCGCGTCGGCCAGTACACGTACGGTGGTGGTGCGTGGCAGCAGTGGCAGTTCCAGGACGCCGGCAGCGGCTACTGGCGCATCATCAGCCGTAACAGCGGAAAGTGCCTCGACGTGGTGAGCGCGTCGACCGCCGACGGCGCCGAGCTCGTCCAGTACACCTGCGGCACCGGCACCAACCAGCAGTTCCAGATGGTCACCAACGGCGGCTACTTCCAGCTCCGGGCACGACACAGCAACAAGTGCGTGGACGTGCCGGCAGCCGCGACTGCGGACGGAGTGGTCCTCAAGCAGTACTCGTGCAACTCCGGCACCAACCAGCAGTGGTCACGCACCGCAGTCTGAATTGTCGTCCCGACCGAGTCACTGATCCACGCTCCGGCCCGCACAACCCGGTACCCGGGATGTGCGGGCCGGAGCGACGCCGTCTGACGCCGGTCTTTCGGCGTAGGCGTTGGCCACCTGGAATGAGTCCTCGTGGAGGCGCACCTCGCGCCGACCTCGTCCACCTGCCGGAGGAGCCCACCATCGTCTGAGCGCTGAAGACGCTGCCTGCGCCGGCAGCCAGCAGGTAACGACTGTCCCGTCGGAGTGGGGGAGCACTCAGCTGGGCCTGGCGTTGCGCTACCGTCAAGGCGCGCACCTCGGCGTCGATCAGTCCACGTCCGCCGGCCGTCGATGGTCCGCAGGACCCCACCAAATCCAAGGAGAACCCGATGCCGGAGCCTGAACCCGCCCAAGACGACCCCGCGGTGGCTGCCGACACCTCAACGGCCGAGACCGAGACCGAACAGCCGGCCGTTCCCGCGAATCGGGCTGCCCGACGGGCGAAGGGCAAGGTGGCCTCACCTCAACCGCATGGAAAGGGTCAGCACCTCGGTGGCCGCGGCTCGGTCCAGAGCCCTCGCCAGTACGGTAACCGCCGTAGCGGTTGATCAGCGGGTCCCGCCACGACGCTCGCGATTGCGACCCGACCTGCCCGGAGTCTCTCGGCGGTCCAGCACCGGTGCGTTCGTGGTGCGGCGTATGCCGACCGGGCAAAGTGGCACCCGCAAGCCGGCGTAGGTCGGCTTTGTCGGCGACCACGGGTACGGTTTCGGTGCTCGGCACGTACGGGCGTCGGCGGCACGTCGTCGGGGCCGGAGCGGCCAGCCCGGTGGTGACGGACCGTGGGAGGGAGCGACGGTGGCGCAGCGGAGAGCACTGGTGGTTCGGGGCGGTTGGGAGGGGCACCAGCCGGTCAAGGCGACGGAGTTGTTCCTCCCCTTCCTCGAACGTAGCGGCTATGCCGTAAGGGTCGAGGAGTCGACTGAGATCTACGCCGACGCCGCCGAAATGGCCGCGACCGACCTCGTCGTGCAGTGCATGACGATGTCGCAGATCACCGCGGACCAGGTGGCGGGCCTCAGCGCGGCGGTCATCGCCGGCACGGGCTTCACCGGCTGGCACGGCGGCATCGTTGACTCGTTCCGCGCGTCTTCCGAATACCTGCACCTGGTGGGCGGCCAGTTCGCGACCCATCCGGGCCGGGAGCCGTGTGAGCGTCACGGTGGCCCGGAGGACAACTTCCTGCCGCACACCGTGCGCGTCACCGACCTCGGCCGGGAGCACCCGATCACTGCGGGCATCGAGGGCTTCGACCTGGTCACCGAACAGTACTGGGTGCTGCACGATGATCTGATCGACGTGCTGGCCGTGACCACCCACCCGACGCAGGCGTGGCATCCGTGGCGTCGCCCGGTCACCTCACCGGCGATCTGGACCCGCGAGTGGGGTGCCGGGCGCATCGTCGTGACGACCCCGGGACACAGCCTCGACGTGCTGGAGCACGCGGATGTCCGTACCGTGATCGAGAGGGGGATGGTGTGGGCGACCCGCACCGCGTCGGCGTCATAGGTCTCGGGGTCATCTCCCGCGCATACCTGGACACACTCGCGGGCCACCCTGAGGTCGACATCGTCGCGGTGGCCGACCTCGACGTCTCCCGGTCGGCCGAGGTCGCTGCCACGATTCCTGGAGCCGAGGCGATGAGTGTCGAGCGTCTGCTCGCCCGCCCGGACGTGCAGACCGTGCTCAACCTCACCATCCCCGCGGCCCATGCCGACATCTCGCTGGGCACGATCGACGCCGGCAAGAACGTGTATGTGGAAAAGCCGCTCGCCGTGACGTTTCCGGACGGCCGCTCGATCATCGATCGGGCCGTGTCGGCCGGCGTCCGCGTCGGGTGCGCGCCGGACACCGTCCTGGGTACGGGTACGCAGACGGCGCGGGCGGCGATCGACGGCGGGCTCATCGGCCGCCCGATGTCCGCATCGGCTGTCATGGTCACTCCGGGACACGAGCGCTGGCATCCCAATCCCGACTTCTACTACGCCCCGGGCGGCGGCCCGATGCTGGACATGGGGCCGTACTACATCTCGGCGCTCATCCACCTGCTCGGGCCGGTCCGGGCGGTGACCGGAGCCGCCAGCCGCCTGCGCGCCGAGCGCGTCATCGGCTCGGGCCCGCGCACCGGCCAGCGGATCCCGGTGGGGGTGGACACCCACCTCACCGGCGTACTCGAGCACACCAACGGTGCGCTCTCCACCATCACGACGAGCTTCGACGGCGTCAGGACGACGGCCGCACCGATCGAGGTGCACGGCGAGGCCGGCACGCTCGCCGTACCCGATCCGAACTACTTCGACGGTGAAGTCCGCCTCTTCGCGCTCGGCGACACCGAATGGCGCGCTCTCGAACCGCGGGCCGGTTACGCCGGGGCTTCCCGGGGCATCGGTCTGATCGACCTGGTCAGGGCCGACGATCAGCGTCCCCCGCGCGCCGACGGTGACGTCGCACTGCACGTACTCGAGACCATGACCAGCCTGCTCCGGTCGGCGACCGAAGGCCAGCGGATCGAGCTGACGACGGTGGTGGAGCGGCCGGTGCCGGTTCCGCTCACTCCGATCGAGGACTGGACGGCCTACCAGGCGTCGTGAGCTGGTCGCGTTGACGGGCGGAAGGGCCGGCCGGCGCCGACAATGGGGGAGTGGCACCCGCCTTTGTCCTGCATCACCACCGCAAACCACGACCGCACTTCGACCTGCGGCTCGAAGAAGACGGTGTGCTGCGCTCATGGGCGGTGCCTCGCGGTCTGCCGGACAGCTCCAGCGACAACCGGCTCGCGATCGCCGTGCCCGACCACGATCTCGATCACCTCACCTACGAGGACGTCGACAAGTCGATCGCCGACATCGGCACCTGGGAGGAGCATGATCGCACCGACCGCCGGATGCTGTTCACGTTGCACGGCCGCACCGGTCGCCGGCGATACGCGCTCATTCGCACCGGCGAGGGATGGCTGCTGCACCTGACGAGGGAGCAGCCTGCGGACCAGCACGGATAGCTGGCCACAGGCTCCAGTGGTGCTCGCGTGGCTGTGCCGGCGGTCGGTGTGAGCCCGTCCCGTCACGTCAGGTCGGGTGCCACCGTCGACTCGATAGGTCCTAGCATCACGGCATGGCGACACGGCTTGTTCAGATCAACATGAAGGCTCGCGACGACTCCGCGCTGGGCGGTTTCTGGGCGCAGGCGCTGGGTTGGGGAGTCTCCAGTGAGGGACCCGGCGTGACCAACCTCGAACCCGAGGGCTTCGTCTACCCTGACCCCGTCGCTGTCTGCGTCGACCTCGTCGTCTCCTCGGAGCCCAAATCGGTGAAGAACCGCGTGCACGTGGACCTCGCCACCACCTCGACGGCCCACCAGGCGCAGGTGGTCGCACGCCTGATGGATCTCGGCGCAACCGTTGCCGACGTGGGCCAGGGTGACGTGCCGTGGACGGTCATGACCGACCCGGAGGGCAACGAGTTCTGCGTCCTGGAGCCCAGGGCGCTCTACCGGGACACCGGACCGATCGCCGCCGTAGTGGTCGACTGCGCTGATCCGCGAGCCATGGCCCGATTCTGGAGCGAGGCCACGGATTGGACCCTGCACGAGGTCACCGATCAGGGTGCGAGATTGCGCTCCGCCAAGGGCGTCGGGCCCTACCTGGAGTTCGTCCGTACCCCTGACGTGAAGAGCGGGTGGAACCGCGTCCACCTCGACGTCCGTCCGTACCCCGGTGACGACCCGGAGGTCGAGGCGGCCAGGCTGCGGAGTCTCGGCGCGAGCCCCATCGACCTGGGGCAAGACGTTCCGTGGCGGGTGCTCGCCGACCCGGAGGGCAACGAGTTCTGTCTCCTCACCCCGGGCTGATTCAAGCTTGAGCGCCGCGGTTCAGGCCGAGGAACCGGGTGGCGACGGGGACGCCTCGACCGTCTGTCGCCCACCGTGGACGGCGACCCCGGTCAGCCGGATGTTCCCCAGCGCCTCGGGAACGTGCGGATCGGTGGCGAGGATCCCGTCGTTCACGTCGAGCCCGAGCATCGTCCGCAGGAACAGCAGGGGTGCGCCGCTGGCCCAGGCCTGGGGATTGCAGGCGGTGGGGTACGGCACGGGTCGTCGGCCGAGCGAGCGGTCGTACCCGGAGATCGCCTCGGGCAGGCGGTGCTCGAAGTGGGCGGCGGCCTCCAGCATCGCCACAGCGATGCGGTTCGCGGCGTCGCGGTGGCCATACCGAGCGAGCCCGGCGGCGATGATCGAGTTGTCGTGTGGCCACACGGTCCCGAGGTGGTAGCCGATGGGGTTGTAACCCACGTCCTCGGTGGAAAGGGTCCGGACACCCCAGCCGGAGAACATCTGGTCGGACATCAACTGCCGGGCCACCGTGGCGGCACGGTCCGGCGGGACGATGCCGCTCCACAGCAGGTGACCCATGTTGGAGGTCATCGAGTCGATGGGGCGCTTGTCGGCGTCGAGGCCGATCGCGTAGTAGCCGCCGCGCGCGGGCAGCCAGTAGTCGCGGTTGAAGCGTTCGCGCAGCTCGGCGGCCTCGGTACGCAACCGTCGCGCCAATGCGCGGTCGGCCCACGGGCCGTCGGCGAGTTGCGCCGCGCGAAGCTTCGCGTCATAGGTGTAGCCCTGGATCTCACAGGTCGCGACCGGCAGGGAGGGAAGGCTGCTGTCGGCGAACTGGACCCCGTCCGGTGAGTCGCGCCAGCAGTGGTTGCGCATACCTTCGGGGGAGCGGGTGGCGTACTCGACGTAGCCGTCGCCGTCGCGGTCCCCGAAGGTGTCGATCCACCGCAGAGCCGCGTCGGCGTTCGGCCGCAACCGCTGGACCAGTGCGTCGTCGCCCGTCCACCGCCAGTACTCGGAGAGCAGGATGAGCCACAGTTGGGTGGTGTCGGCCGCACCGAAGCATGGGCCGTACGGCATGATGCCGAGCTGCGTCAGCTCGCCGGAGCGGAACTCGTGAAGGATCTTTCCCGGTTCCTCGTCGCTGAAGTCGTCGATGGCGCCGCCCTGGTGCGCGGCGAGAGTGACCAGCGCGCCCCGCGCGACGTCGGGTCCGCAGCTGACGCTCTGGTAGGCGGTGATCAAAGTGTCTCGTCCGAAGACCGCCAGGAACCAGGGCATGCCGGCGGCCAGCAGAACGACCTGCTCACCCCGAATCTCCTTGGCGATCCGCATCGACACCAGATCGCTGGCCGACTTGTGGTACACGTCGCGCAACAGGTCTGATTCGGCGCTCAGGTGCGGCTTGTTCGCCCTCCACCGCCAGGCTGCGTCGTCGGCGCCGGGGTCCTGCTCTTCGCCGAAGGTGCGGCTGACGGGCTGGTAGTCCCTGCCCCGACAGTTCAGCAGCACCCGCAGCTCACAACCCCAGGTCTGACCTCGCCCCAGGTGCACGTCCCAGACCAGTGCGTCGCCCTCGACCCGATCGGCACGCGGCTCGGCCTCGATGGTGGTGACGGCCGACCAGTGCGAATTCTGGTAGGAGAAAGACAGCGCTGAGCCGTCCGACCGGTGGGTCCGCCGGATGTCGGCCAGCCTGCTCCGTCCCGTTCCCTTTATCTCGAACAAATCAGCGAAGTCCGCGCCGACATCCAACCGCAGACGCACGGAGACCGGCTCGGCACCGAAATATTGCACAGTGATCCGCTCGTGCATGCCGTCGCCGACGAAACGCTCCCGTCGCACGCCGACCCGGTTCGCCGCCAGGCCCTCGATCTCAGGGTTCGCCAGAAAGAAGGCCGCTGAGTAGGGATCGACAGGGTTTGCGCTGAGGACGAGTGGAGCATTCCCGTCGAGGGTCAGCTCCCAGCGGCTGAGGTAGCGGGTGTCGTCGTGTACCAGGCCAGCGATGGAGTCGCTCGGCACGTTCCCGGCCGGATCGGACAACATGAAGGTGCGGCCTTCGAATATGCCGACAGCGTCCGATCCCAACTCCGGAGGCATGTCCCGGTTGGCTCCACCGTGAGCCTTGTCGGATTGTTGCGTTGTCGACGGGGACCCGGACGGTGTCGACTGAGATTGCATGCCATTCTCTCCCCCCGGTTGGCAGGGTAAAGACCCCGCCACGCACCGCAGTCTAGGACTCGAGAAGATGACCTCGCTGCGATATCGAAAGGCGCGAACCGGGTTCGGGCAACGGCGCTATTGCGGCGAAAAGCGGCAGTTCGTGGCCCGAACGAGGCTCCACCGCGAACGTTGGCATTAGGGCAACCCCGCTCTATGGTGGGGGCATGCCGCCGGTGACGTTCCGCTCGCCCGCCGCCACCGAGGTGGCGGTGAGCGGTGCTGTGCGCGTGCCGACGACGACACGCCCCAAGGCCGACATGCGGGTGCCGGTTGTCCGCCCGCCGCACACCGCGCCCACGTGCACAACGTCGAGCCCGATGCGAACCGGCCGAGGCCCACCTGCGGAGTCGTTGCATACCCAGAACGACCGCCAGGGCGAAGCTATCCAAGCTTCGGCCCTTTTTGTTTTTCCCACCCATTCCCCTTGAAAGGCAGATCATGAGCGTCGATCATCGTCGTACTCTCGACCAGAGTTGGCTGGCTGACCTGCGAGTGTCCCTGGCGGACGACTTCGCCACCCAGACGGCTCGGCTGCGGGAACTGACCGAGCTCAACGCGGACACCGGCGACCCCGGCGAGGCCCACAACCAGGCCGCGCTGCTGCTGGCGACCCGTCAGAACATCGAGCAGATCACCGGTGCGTTGAACCGGATCAGCGACGGCACCTACGGTGCCTGCCAGAGATGCGGCCAGAGCATCCCGACCGAGCGGCTCGAAATTCTCCCGCACGCTCGCTTCTGTGTGCCGTGCCAGGAGAAGCAGAACAGGTGACGCCGGGGTGTGGCTGCCGTACCGCCGGCGCGGCAGCCACACCGTCAGGTGCGAGAGGGGAGACAACAGCCCCTCAGCCTCTCTGCGGCGCGGGCTCAGCTCGGCGCAGGGCCACCGCGGCGACGGCCCGAGTCGGACGCCGCAGGTACCACTCGGCCACCGCAAGGTTGATCAACCAGCCGGCGACCACCAGGCCGGCCCGGACGTTACCGTCGGGCTGTTCACCGGTCGCGATGAAATACGGCGCGTGGGTGAACGCCTGGGTACCGGCGCCGAGGCCGATCGCGTAACCGCGCGCCATCCACCTGCGGTGCTGGGCGATGTCCCGGCGTAACACGGCGGCGAGGCCGAGCAGGATCGCGCCGGCCATGGCCGAGCCGAAGACGAGTCGCATGCCGGCGAGCACGTCGTTGTCATGGGCCGGCAGGTCGTACGCGACGGCCATCCACAGGCCGGTGAAGGCGACCGTCAGCCCGCAGGGGACGAGCACGCGGCCGGTACGGCGGTGCCAGGAGTGGCGGCGCAGACGGGGCACGAACTGGAACGCGCCGAGGATCGTGTAGACCGCCGCGCCGACGATGTGCAGCACCACCGGCAGCGGATCGGCGACGAAGCGCGCGTTGGCCGGGGTGACCTCCGGTCCGCTGCCCAGCTCGGTGAGGCGTCCGGCGCCGGCGAGCATCGGTATCAGGCCCAGCAGGATCAACGCGGCCGGTAGCCGCCACTCGCGCATCGTCATGCCATCGATGGTGTACGCCGCACCCGCCCTCGCTCATCGGCACATGGGCCGCAGTCGGGTCGGCCCATGGTCGGACGCCGTCGTCGTACTTCCGCCGGTCACCACTGCCGTCGGCGGCGGTTGGTCTCGTACGCCCACATCGCCAACTCGACCCGGTTACGCACCCCCAGCTTGGTCATCAGGCTGGTGACGTGCGACTTGACCGTGCTCAACGTGATGTAGAGCTCGTCGGCGATCTCCTGGTTGGTGCGTCCCCGCGCAACGGCGACCAGGACCTGCTCCTCCCGGTCGGTGAGCGCCTCGATGGGCTGCCTGCGCGGTGCGGCCGGATCGGCGTCGGCGAACGCCTTCAGCAGCCGCGTGGTGACGCTCGGCGCGATCAGCGCGTCCCCGTTGGCGGCGGCGTGCACGGCCTGGCTGAGCAGGTCGGGGCCGGCCTCCTTGAGCAGGAAGCCGCGGGCGCCCGCCCGCAGCGCCGCGTACACGTACTCGTCGAGGTCGAAGGTCGTGATGACGACCACCGCTAGCGGATCAGGGACCGTTGGCCCGGCGAGCGCCCGGGTGGCCTCGATGCCGTCCATGCCCGGCATCCGGATGTCGAACAGGCACACGTCGGGGCGGAGCCGACGGGCGAGTTCGACCGCCTGGCGGCCGTCGCCCGCCCCACCGACGACCTCGATGCCGGGCTGCGTGTTCAGGATGATGGTGAGGCCGGTACGGACGATCTCCTGGTCGTCCGCCACGAGGACGCGAACCGTCACGCGCCGACCCCCTCGCGCGGAAGCACGGCCGTGACGGTCCATCCACGGTCGGGATCGGGGCCGGCCTCGCAGGTGCCGCCGAGCAGGTCGGCGCGCTCCATCATGCCCACCAGGCCGAAACCGGGCGAGCCGGTCGGACGAGCGGCGCCGGCCTCGCCATCGTCGCTGACCCGCAGGCGCACGGACGTGTCGTCGGCAGCGACGCTGACCTCGATGCGGGTGGCGTGGCGCGCGTGGCGACGGGCATTGGTGACCGACTCCTGGGCCAGGCGGTAGAGCGCGGAGCCGACAGTTGGCGGAAGCTCGCCGAGGTCGCCGCGCAGCTCCACGTCGACGGTCGGACCGGTGCGGAACTGGCCGGCGAGCCGCCCGATGTCGGCGACCTGCGGGTTGGGCGCCAGGTCGGCGGGCTCGTTGCGGCGCAGGACGCGGACCATCGCGCGCATCTCGGCAAGCGCACGGGACGCTTCGGCCTCGATGGTGCGCAGCGCCTCGACGGCGGCATCCGGCTGGGTCGCCGACGCGGCGATGCCGGCCTGGGCTCGGATCGCCATCGCCGACACGTGGTGGGCAACCGTGTCGTGCAGGTCGCGGGCGAGCCGTTCACGCTCCAACAGCTTCACCCGATCCAGCTCGCGCAGCCGGGCGGCGGCGCGGAAGCGGATGGCGACACCCAGCGTGGCGGCGGCGAACATCACCGCGAAGCCGGCGACCAGCTCACCGCCGTCGGCCGAGCCGACCAGGCCGGCGGCGGTCACCTTGGTCACCACGAAGAACGAACCGAGCACGGCTTCCCGGCCGGAGCCCCAGCGGAACAGCGCGTAGACCAGGAGGACCAGGAAGCTCGCCGTGAACAGCTGGCAGGGATCGCCGGGTAGCACGAACGGGGCGACCGTGGTGCAGCCGAACGCGATCACCACCATCGCGAGCGGCGCCGTACGCCGCCACAGGAGCGTGGGCAGCAGCGCGAGCGCGACGACGACGCAGCCCACCCGCCAGGGCAGATCGGGTCGGAAGATTCCTTCCACCACGATCGCCGGCGCGAGGGCGGCGACCATCGCCCAGTCGCGCCACGTCCGCGACGGGGCGGGGGAGACACGCGGCTCGGTCAACACCGCGTGCAGGCGAGGATGCATGGGACTCATCGTACGAACGGTGGTGCGACTCCAGATCGTTCCAAAGTACGACCCGGGTGGCCGGTCGCTGGGCGATGGTCTCGATTACGTGAGCTGAAGTTTGGCGCGGACGGCGGCGGCGTCCGGATGGTCGAGGGCGGTGAAGATGTCCAGTGCCCGCTGCCAGTCGGCCCGACCGGAAACGGGGTCGCCAAGGGCGTGGCGGGTGTCACCGAGCCGGCTGAGGGTGTCCGCCTCGCCCCAGCGGTCCCCGAGGTCGCGCGTCAGCTCGAGCGTGCGCTCGTAGCACTCCACGGCCCGGCCGTACTGGCCGAGGTGATGGTGTGCGAAGCCGAGGCTGTCCCAGGTGGCGGCCTCACCGGCCCGGTCGTCGAGCTGCTGAAGGAGTTCGAGTGCCTGCTCGCAGTACGCCAACGCCCCGAGGTGCTCGCCGAGCTGGGCGAGGCACCAGCCGACCGCGTTGAGCGCGTCGGCCTGGGCCCTGCGGTGGCCGGCGGCCTCGGCCAGCACAAGGGTCCGCTTCGAGTGCTCAAGGGCCTTCCGGGGCTCGCCCTGCCGGTCCCACAACGAGGCGAGGTTCTGGTGCGTACGCGCCTCGCCCTCGGTGTCCCCGGCGCGGACGTACAGGTCGAGGGCCTGTTCGAGGTGGCCCAGCGCGTCGGCGTACTGGCTGACCACCGTGTGGGCGCCGGCCAGGAAGCGGTGCGCGACCGCCTGTGCGACCGGGTCGCCGAGGCGCTCGGCGGCGAGCAGGGCCGCCCGGCAGGTCTCGACACGGTCGTGCCAGTGCCCCTGCCGGTCAAGGAACGTGTCGAGGGCCCGCCCCAACCGCCAGGTGTGCGCGTCGAACCCGGCACCGGCGGCCTGCCGGAGCGCGGCGAGCAGGACCGGATGTTCCGCGGTCAACCAGGCCATCGCCTCCGCGTGGGTGGTGGGTCGCTCAGGATGCACGCCGTCAGCGGGCGGCGTCACGAGGTGGTCGACCGGGTCGCCGTACGGGCGCAGCAGGGCGTCGGCGGTGTGGGCGGTGTGGGTGTAGTGGTCGAGAAGCCGAGTGGTGGCGGCCCGACGGTCCGGCTCGGGATCGGTGCCGTCGCTGAGTTCAGCGGCGTACGCCCGCAACAGGTCGTGCGCCGTGAACCGGCCGGGCCGGTACTCGGCGAGCAGGTTCGCTCGGGTCAGCTCGGTCAGCGACCGGCGGGTGCCTTCCGCCGGAAGACCGGCCAGGCTCGCCGCCGCGGGCACAGTGGTGTCCGGGCCGGGGTGCAGGCCCAGCAGCCGGAACAGGTCGGCCGCCGGCGGGGTGAGCGCGGTGTACGACCAGGAGAACACCGCCCGTACCTCACCGACCGCGTCACCTGCGTCCAGTACGCCGAACCGCCGACCGACCGTCCCCAGCTCGGTCGCGAGGACGGCCAGCGGGAAGCCGGACTGCTGGGCTCTGGCGGCGGCGATGCTCAACGCGAGCGGTAGCCGGGCGCAGGCGGCGATGATCGCCTCGGCGGCCTCCGGCTCGGCGGCCACCCGTTCAGCGCCGAGCCGGTTGGTGAGCAGGTGACTGGCCGCGGCGCGGCTGAGCAGGCCGAGCGGTAGTGGGTGCGCGCTGTCGAGGCTGACCAGAGAGGTGAGCTGGTTGCGGCTCGTCACCAGCACCACGGTGGTGGGTGTGCCGGGCAGCAACGGACGGACCTGTTCGGCGTCCCGGGCGTTGTCGAGCACGATCAGGACCCGTTTGCCGGCCAGCGCGCTGCGGTACAGGGCGGCCTGGGCGTCGAGGTCGGCGGGCACCCGGGCGGCCGGCACTCCGAGCGCGTCCAGGAAGCCGTGCAGCGCCTTCGCCGCGCTCAGCGCCTGCCCGCGCGGGTCGAAGCCGCGCAGGTTCACGTAGAGCTGACCGTCGTCGAACCGGTCGGCGACGCGATGCGCCCAGTGCACGGCCAGGGCGGTCTTACCCACCCCGGCGGTGCCCGAGATGGCGGCGACCACGACGGCGGTGGGCGCGGCGACCAGCTTGTCGAGAAGGGCCAACTCGTCCTCACGACCGGCGAGGCTGGCCACGTCGGCGGGCAACTGCCGGGGCACCATCCGGGCGGGTGCGCGGGGCGCGCGACGGCGGCTCTCCTCGATCCGGTCCCGGGCGGTGGCCAACGCGCCCTGCTCGGCCGGCGTGGCACCGAGGAGCCGGACCAGGGCGTCGAGCCGGTCGGTCGGTGGCAGCGTTTTCCCGGTGAGGTACTCCGCGATCGCCGTGTGCGACCAGCCGGTGCGGGCGGCCAGCTCGCGATAGGTCAGCTCGCTGTCGCCCTGTTGGCGTGCGTGCCTGCGTCGCAACGCCCGCAACAACCCGGCAAGGTCGTCGGACGTTCGCGCCGTCGCAGCATCCAGCGTCCTGCCCCCCACAGTCAAAATAGACGTTCGTCAGTGTACGGCGGTGTACGGAATCCCGGCCAGAGGGCCGGCCCGCTCGGCGATTCTGCTCGGGTGCAGAGCGCACTGATCGAACCATTGGAGGTTACGTGTCCGTACATCTCAAGCCTCTGGTCCTGGCCCTGACCGTGCTCGCGGCAACGCTCACCGTCCCGGCGGCGGCCGCGTCGGCGGCGCCCGACGCGGCCATCTGCAAGACGAAGGCGGCCTGCTCCGACGGCGGCCTGCGCGCGACGTCGTCGGGCAGCTCGACCCGCACCACCGGTGACATCACGACCAACGCGATCCCGGTGCCCACGCCACCCGCGTTCCCGCCGGGCACCCCGTGCTACCGCGAGGAGGTCTCCGAGGAGGTGTACGAGACCGCCACCTACACCACCATCTACGAGTTGTACTTCCAGGCGAGCGTCTGCCTGTTCGCCAACGAGATCGTGCTCTACGGCCTGGACACGTCCCTCGCCTTCCCCAACGACGTGCAGGACCCCCGACTGACCTCGCTGCAGTTCGTGGTGCGGGACCAGATCGTCAGCTACAGCCCGACCGAGAAGGACGGCTACTCCGAGCTGTGGGTGACGTTCTGCCCCGACCCGGCGCAGCCGAGCACCTGCCAGCGGTACCTGCACCGGCTGGGCCTCATCTTCAACCCCGCCTGGGTCTACCCGTTCTCCGTGTTCGAGCGCCTGAGCTGACCGTGCCGGTGGCCTTCCTCCCGTGACTGATCAGGGCGTCTTCCGCGTAGCTTCACGACGTGGGGCGCCCTGATCACTCGTGCCGGCACCGGTTGCCAGCGGATCTCCGCGGCGTTACGTTGAGGTGCCATCGATAAGCTTCTACATCGCAAGCTACGGGGGCCCGCATGTCCACGTCTGTCACTCGCCGCACCGTCCTGGCCGGTGGGGCCGGTGCCGCCATCGGCCTGGCCCTGCCCGGCGCCGCCGCCCACGCCGGTGGACACCATCCCACCAACGTGAGCTTCACCCTCGGCGCGAGAACGCTCGACGGCGGTGAGCAGGTCACCTCGGTCACCCTCGACACCCGCCGGCTCGGATCGATCGACCCGGCCGCGCTGACCCCCGGCACGTTCACAGTGCACGCCAAGGCCACCAGCCCGATCCCGATCGCTCCCGGCGACCAGATCTTCAGCGAGTACGACCTGGACCGCACGGTGACCGCGGCCCGACTCGACCGGCACGGCAACATCGTGCTGGAGTTGAGCCACGCCGAGGGCCAACCCGGCGGTGGCACCCTCGGCTACATCCTGAGCAGGGGCCGCAACGTCCGGCTGGACCTCGTCTACACCATCACCCAGAACACCCCGATCGTCCGGCGGCACGGCTCGCCGGTGACCATCAGCCGCTTCGTGCAGGCAGGGCTGTCAAACCCCGAGGTGGACGCCTTCAGCCACCACGTCTCGGGCTCGGGTATGAAGTACCGGCTGTACTCGCCCGACCACTCGCCCCGGCATGGCCGGCGACCACTGATCGTCTGGCTGCACGGTGGCGGCGAGGGCGCCTCGCTGCCGGACGACTACTACGACAACGAGACCACGCTGCGCGCCAACCGGGGAGCGCTCGGCTTCGCCACCCCGCAGGCCCAGCGGATCTTCTCCGGCGCGTACGTCGTCGCGCCGCAGAGCACCTCCTACTGGATGGAGGACGGCCCCCGGTTCGCCCCGCTGATCCGCGAGATCATTCAGGACCTCGTACGCCGCAAGCGTGTCGACCCGGACCGGATCTACGTGGTCGGTTGCAGCAACGGCGGCTACATGTCCCTGGAGATGACCTCGACCTACCCCGACCTGTTCGCCGCCTCGGTGCCGATCTGCGGTGTCGTCGAGCCGCTCAGCGGGGAGGGCCCGCCGCTGATCACCGACGCGGAGCTGGCGAAGATTCGGACCCCGACCTGGCTGGTCACCTCGCGCGACGACGACACCGTGCCACCCGAGACCAACACGATCCACGCCCACGACCTCATCCCGGGATCACTGATCAGCCTGTACGACCACGTCGTCTGGAACGGCTACCAGTTCCCCGGTCACTGGTCCTGGATCTACGTGGCCCGCAACGACCCGAGGCTCAACGGCACCCACATCTGGCAGTGGATGGCCCGCCGCCGTCGGTGATCTGCCCTCCGAGGGCAGGCCGACGAGTGCCGACCGGCCGGCCGGCACGGCCTACTTGCGGCGTAGCTCGCGCAACACCCCGTGCCGGCGCAGGGCCCAGGCGAGGCGCCGGACGCTCGGGTGCCGCACGAACAGCACCGCCGCCCGGCGGATCAGGCCGAACCGGTCGTCGCTCAACTGGTTCTCGATCGCCTGCCAGATCAGCTCGCGCACCTTGGCGCTGGCCAACACCGCCCTCACCTCACGCCGCACCACAGGATCCTCGGCCGCCGACGCGATGGCGGCAGCCCGACCCGGCCGGTCAGCCAGCGGCTCCACCGCGGCCGCGACGAGCGGTCTGCGCACCTCGTCCTGCTCCAGCAGCAGCAACACCGCTTCCCGAATCTCGACAGTGTCCAGGGCGGACCGCAGCAGGCTCAGCAGGCTGCGCTCCACCTCGTGGTCATGGTCCGGAACGGACAGCGTGGCCAGCAGCACCGCGACCTCATCGAGATCGACGACGTGTCGCACCCCGGTGCGGAACTCCGGCAGCTCCCACGCGACCTGTAGAGCCTTGACGAGATTGCGGTTCATGGGCCATCGGCTACCCGCAAGCGACAGCCGACGAAACCCCGCGACCGGCCCGGGCCGGAGCACACCAACCTCGATCCGACTGAGAGCGGCCGCCCCTACCGGGGCGGCCGCTCTTCACCGGGTCAACACCACGTCAGGGTCGAGTTGACCCGGGTGACGTTGCTGATCGTGTTGTTCGCCCCACCGCAGGGGCTCTGGGTGATGTTGGTGCCGCTGACGGTCAGATTCTGGAACCGGATGCCGGAGGAGATCGGGAACTCGCTCCGGGCCGCGATCCGCACCTCGCCGCCGCCCGTCACCGTCCCGGACACCCCGGCGATGACGACGTTGTAGCAGTTCTCCACAAGGATCGCGTTGTTGCCCGTGTTCGAGATCGTCACCCGGTCGATGACCGCGCCACCGGACTCCGACACGCAGAAGATCCCCCGGCCACCGCCGGACGCGAGCACGGTTCCCACCCGGATATTGGTCGGGTACGAGTTGCCCACCCGGCCGTTGCGGTTGGCCATCCGGAACGCCGCGTACCCGGTTCCGGCCCCGGCGCCCTGCGCGTCGACAGTGCCCACCGTGGCGTTGATCGTGTCGTTGAGCAGCAGGCCGGAGTCCCGGGTGTTCCGGGCCGTGACCGTGCCGATCGTCAGACCGTCCACGCCGTACGTCTCCACCCCGTGGGTGCCGCTCCCCGACACGTACACGTTGTCGATGCGGACGTTGCGAACCTTCACCGCCCGATCTCCACCGTGGTTGTCGATGCGTACGCCCAGCCCGGCGGAGAGCCGCATGTCGATCTGCCCGAGAGTCAGGTTGTTCACGTTGCGCATGAAGATCCCGTACAACGGTGAACCGGTCAGCGTGAGGTTCTGCACCTCGACGTCAGTGGTCCCCCGCGAGTACACCGGCGCCTGGTCACCCGAGCCCGACCCGGTCACGTTGATCGTGCCGCACACCGCCAGAGTCGTGTACGACGGCAGCGACAACCGCGAGCCCGCGCTCATCGAGCCGGAGCCGCGAACCACCACCCGCTGCTTCGACGTACGACCCGTCGAGAGCGAGTTGACCGCCGCCTGCATCGCCGACAGCATGTCCGAACCCGAGTAGACCGTCGACGAGCCGTTGCGGGCCGTCCAGGTGCTCCCGCTCAGTACGGCCTCGGCGTTGCTCGACCCGCTGCCACAGCCGGTGGTCGGTGGCGTGCCGCCGCCTACCGCGACCAGCTGCCACTGCTGGTTCGGGCCGTTGAGGTCGGCGTACTGACTGATCCGGCCCCCGTCGGCGGTGGACCGCTCCCAGACCTCAAGTGCCTTGGCCGAGTGGCGGTTGATCAGCCGGACGTAACCGCTGTCGGAGTCGAGGACCTGGAACTGCTGGTTGATGCCGTTGACATCGGACCACTGGCGGTACTCGGCGCCGTCAGCGGTGTTCCACTCCCAGAGGTCGACGACCTTGCCGCTGTGCCGGGCCTTGAGGCGGTAGTAGCCGCTGCCGGAGGAGACGAACTGGAACTGTTGCCACGCGCCGTCGTTACGGGACCACTGCTGGATCACCGCGCCGTCCGCCGTCGAGGTGTCCCGGACGTCGAGGACCTTGCCGCTGTTCCGGTTGACCAGGACGTAGTAGGCGTTGGTGTCGATGCTCGCCGCCGCTGCCGGCGGTGCGCCGACCAGAACGGCACCAACCGCGCCGACCAGCATGGTGATCATGGCGAGCACCAGGCCCGTACGCCGGCCGCGACGCATCGTCCCACTGCCGGACGGTCTTCTCGTGCTGGTAGCGGACATCGCTCCTCCTGGCTGGAATGGGCTCCGGGCGAAACTGGACGGGTGTCGACGACCGCGGGCGCCTACTCCAGGTGGAAGGTGGCCGAGGCGCGTTCGGCGCTCGAACTGACCGCCTCGATGTAGAGCAGTCCGTCGCGGTGGCGCACGTGGCGGCCCGGGAAGTTCTGCGACTCCAGGGAGATCCCGGCGCTGTCGGCGAGGCCGCCTTGACGACGGAAGCTCGCGTCGCCGCCGAACAGCGCCGAGCCGTCGTTCTTCTCCACGTACAGGGCGTAGCCCCGGTGACGTAGGTAGTAACCGGGGAAGTTGGTCGACTCCAGCGACACCGAACCGCCGCCGGCGAGGCCGGTGACGATGCGGAACTGGGAGTCGGCCAGGTTGGTCACGTTCGGCTCGATCCGGGCCCGATAGTCGTAGTGCCGGATGTAGCTGCTGGCCTGATCATGTGACCGCAGCCGCACCGGTGTGGCCCCGTCGGGCACCGGGATGCCGAAGTTCGGGGTGCCGTCGGCGTTCCAGTACACCTTCTGCAGCCGGGTGCGTCGGTTCGGGTCGTTGAGCGGGTCGCCGGTGATGTCGCGGTAGTTCCGGTCGTGGTAGACGAGGATGTCGCTCTGCCCGTCCTCGGAGACGGTGAACGAGTTGTGGCCGGGGCCGTACTGGCTGGTGGCCGCGTTGCTGGCGAACACCGGGCTGGGGCTCTTGCTCCAGGAGGCGGCATCGAGCAGGTTCGCGCTGGCGGAGGCGCTCAGCATCCCGAGGCAGTAGTTGGCGTCCGTGGCGCTGGCGGAGTAGGTCAGGAAGATCCGGCCATTTCGTTGGATCACCGCCGGTCCCTCGGCAACCCGGTAGCCGCGGGTCTCCCAGTCGTACGTCGGCACGACGAGCCGAGTCACGGTGCCGGTGATCTGCCACGGGTTGGCACCCATCCGGGCGAGGTAGACGTTGGAGTTGTTTCCGATCGCCGGTTCCTGCTGGGCCCAGGTCAGATAGCGCACCCCGTTGGCGACGAAGGTCGAGGCGTCCAGGCTGAAGGTGTCCCAGGGCGTGGTGATGCGGCCGCGTTCCGTCCACGAACCGGTCAGCGGATTCGCGTTGGCGTTCTCCAGCACGTACATCCGGATCCGCCACACGTCGTCGGTGCGGCCGGCAGCGAAGTAGATGTACCACCGATTGTTTATGAAGTGGATCTCTGGCGCCCAGATGTGGGCGCCCATCTCTCCGCTGGTGTGGCGGCTCCAGATCGTCGTCTCCGCGGCCGTCGCCAATCCTTGCAGTGTGGTCGCTCGGCGCAGGACGATCCGGTCGTACTGCGGCACCGTCGCGGTCAGGTAGTAGTAGCCGTCGGTGTGCCGGAAGATGTGCGGGTCGGCCCGCTGGTTCACCAGCGGGTTGGTGTAGTTGACGGCCGGCGCGGCCTGCGCCGGCGCCGCCACGAGCAGGCCGGCCGACACGGCGAGGACCACCAACACCGCGGCCAGCATCGACCGCAGACGCCAAGTGACGCCGTGGCCGGCAGGCCCCCGACGGGTGTTCGGGTCGGTTCGAGGGGATGGCAGCGGCATGTGTCCTCCGCGAGCTTGGGAACGGCCATGACCAGCACCGGTGGCACCGCGACAATCCCGTGGCCGGTCCGGTCGACGCCGGGCGGCGACGTCGGGCAGGACCGGGGGAGAGGCGCGAAGGGCTGGGAATGTGACGGTGGCGTTGCTATCAGGTGGCGGAGTTCATGTTGGCGTTAACATCGATGGCTGTCAAGGTATGGTGGCCGCCCTCCTGGCCGGAGCAGCCGCCGTCGCGCACCTGGAGGTAGTGTCCTCGGCGTGCTGCGACGGTGGGCTCTGGCGATCCTGATGGCGGCGTTCGGCGTGCTGGTGGCGGTGACGCAACTGGCCGATGGTCTGCCCGTCGTCGGCGGCGTCGAGTTGGTGGTCTTCCTGGCGTTGGCGTTGCTGCTGTCACCGTGGGCCTTTCCCCGCTCGATGGGCGCCGCCGAGGCGCAACGGGCCAGCGCGGTCGACGGCCGGCCGATCGTGTACTGGCGTCCCGGCTGTCACTACTGCCTCCGGCTCCGGTTCTCCCTCGGCCGGCTCGCGCGGCGGGCGCACTGGGTGGACATCTGGCGTGACCCGGCCGCTGCCGCCGCCGTCCGGGCGGTAGCCGGCGGCAATGAGACAGTGCCCACCGTCGTGCTCGGCGACCAAGCCGTCGTGAACCCCGACCGGGCCTGGTTCCGCCAGCAGCTCGGCTCGTCCTGACCCGACGGCACCCTCATCTCAGGAGGTCACCGGCGAGGTACACCGCGAGCGGGCGGCGCAGCACAGTGATGTCGCTCGTCGGGTCGCCGTCCACGATCAGCAGATCAGCGTTGAACCCCGGGCGGACCCGGCCCTTGCGTCGCCCCAGACCACACACCTCGGCACCGACCGAGGTCGCTGCGGCGAGAGCGACCGTGGCGGGAATGCCGCAGACCACGTACTCGACCAGCGTCTCGGGCAGGATCCCGTGCGGCTTCGCGGGGCCGAGACCCGCGTCCGAACCCGCCACCAGGCGGACCCCGGCCCGGTGCAGCGTGGCAACGCCGTCGCGCAGCGCGGCCTCGCTGAGCCCGGCCCGCGCCGCCATCTCCACCACCTCGAGTGGCGTGACCACGGCCGGGTCGGTGCCGAGCGTGGCACAGACTGCCACCCCGGACGCGGCCAGTCGGTCCGCGAGCTCAGCGGGGACACGGGCGCCGGCCGAGGTGACGCAGGTGCAGTGTTCGATACCGTCCACACCGACGCGCAGCGACTGCTCGACCGCGCCGAGCGCGTGCGCGTGAGCGGTCACCGGCAGGCCCAGATCGTGGGCCTGCGTCAGCGCGGCGGTCAGCTCCTCGTCGGTGAACTGCGGCCTCGTGGTGTCGGTGCCCGGGGTGAACACCCCGCCGCTGGCCATGACCTTCACCAGATCGGCCCCGGCCGCCGCCCGCAGACGTACGGCCTCGCGGACCCCGTCGACACCGCTCGCCTCACCCCCCAACGACCAGCAGTGCCCGCCGACGCTGGTGAGCGGTGCGCCCGACCCCACCACCGTCGGAAGGTCGTCCCGCACCCGCCGATCCCGCCAACGCAGCACCGCGTCACGCCGGTCGCCCAGGTCCCGGACCGTCGTGACGCCGGCCGCCAGGTGCCTACGTAGTGACGCCTCGACGACCGTGTCGAGGTCTGACTCGGGACGATCGGCGAGCCGGCCGAGCGCGTCGGGCCCGGCGTCGGCGCACAGGTGCACGTGCGCGTCGACCAAGCCGGGCAGCAGCGTGCCGTTCGGCTCCTCGCGCACCGGCCAGCCTTCCGGCGCCCCGGCGCTACCCCGGCGCACGTCGGCGATGCGCCCGCCGTCGACCAGGACCAGCACCCCGCCGTCCACGAGCCGTTCGCCGTCGAACATCCGGGCCACCCGGACCGCATGTTTCGTCATCGTCACCCCATCCCACACCGCTCGGCGCAGCTGCCACCGGTCATGGCCTGACCATCGCACCGCCGAGTGCGCGCAGCCTCCCTCGCCAGAGCGATGTCTCGTCCCCCAGCCGAGTTAGCGATCCGCCCGTACGGTGTCCGTGCGGAATCCGCCCTTTGCTCTGCACCCGCCCACGCACCACGCACGGTCCGTAACTGGCGAATGGGCGGGTGCAGAGCAAAGGTGGGGTGCCTCTGGTGTGGCCGGTGGGGGTCGGCGCCCCGCGCCACCTGCGCGACCCGGACGGATGTCTGGTCGAGGTCGGACAGGGTCCTTGGCCCACCCGTTCGCCGGGGTCGTCGTCCCGTCGTATCTCCATGGCATCATGCTGGGCCATGGATCATCAGGGGCAGTTTCGTCGTGCAGCGCTCGAGGTGGGCATTCCGGATGACGAGCTCAGCAGGTTCACCGACCACCTGCGTCTGTCGATCCGGTTGAGCGGCGGTTCCGGCGGTGCCCCGGTCGGGCAGTTCGGTGGGTTGCCCCGACTACCGGTGGGCACCGACTGGCCGACCGCCGGAACCAGTCCGTTGCCATTCATCTTCTCCGTGGACTGTGCGGCGCTGCCGAGAATCGACGGCTTCGGCCTGCCGGCAGACGGCTCGCTGCTCTTCTTCCTGGCCCACCAGGAGGACCACCTGGCCGGTGGCACCGGAGACCGGAGGTACGCGCGGGTCGTGTACGTGCCGGCCGACACCGATACCGAGGTGGCGGAAGAACCGAGCATCCCCAACTTCGTCGGCGAGCAGTACGACGTCCGCGCCACGCTGGTCGCGGAGCTGCCCCCTTGGATCGCGACGCACGACGACGACGAGGACGACGAGGACGACCTGTCGCCCTTCCAGCAGCAGTTGGTCCGTGACCTGGAGCGTGACCTGCCGCACCTGGAGGAGCTCCGTGCGCTGGCCGACGACCTCTGGTCGCCCGATGGAGGGCTTGCCAGCGCCGATATCGGCGGGTACGCCGACGACGAGGTGATCAGGAGTATCGCGGAGCAGACCCTCGCCGGACGGGAGAAGGCCGGCGAGATTGTCGTCCCGGTGGCGCAGTGGTATTCCCAGGTGGAGAAGGAGAAGCACCGGCTGACGAGCGAATGGGTGTCGCTCGCCCGTTTTTCCGTGGCCGACGAGTTCTACTACGGCAGCTTCGTCATCCGCCACGACGACCTGGCCGCCGGTCGGCTGGACGAGGCGCTCTCCGTGACCGATTTCAGTGAGTAGAACAGCGCCAGGCAGCGCAGGTGCGCTGCCTGCGGTCGTCCGTCGATCGAGCGGCCGGCTACCCTGACCTGCGGTGCCTCGACACCGCGTGACACGAGGAGTCGATGCTGACATGACGGCAGGGCGACCGATGCCGACCCAGGACGAGGTGCTCGGGTACTTCGACACGCTGTCCAACTGGGGGCGGTGGGGCGACGACGACGAACTCGGCACGCTGAACCACATCACCGACGGCGTCCGGCTCGCGGCGGCGCGGGCGGTGCGGTACGGCAGGAGCGTGTCCTGCGCGTGGGAGGTCGTCGCACCGGGAGACATGGAGCGGTCGACGACGACGTGCCCGTGCACCGCCGACATGCCGGGTGCCGAGAACATGCCGCCCGCGTTCCACGCCGACCGGCGTTGGGGCTTCTCGTCCGAGCGGCTGGGCATCTCTTTCCACGGCAACACCCTCACCCACCTCGACTCGCCGTGCCACATCTACTGGGACGGCACGATGTACAACGGGCGGTCGCACTCGTTCGTCGACGCCGCGACGGGCTCGGCGTGGGCGGCCGTCACGGCGGCCGCGAACGGGATCGTCACGCGTGGTGTCCTGGTGGACGTCGCGGCGGCCCGCGGTGTGCCGTGGCTGGAGCCGGGGGAGGGCGTGTCTCCCGACGATCTCGAGGAGGCCGAGCGTCGCCAGGGGGTGCGGGTGCGCCCCGGCGACGCGATACTCCTGCGGACCGGCTATGGCCGTTTCCGGCACGAGAACGGTGCGGCCAGCGGCTTCACGCAGGCCGGCTGGCACGCGTCCTGCCTGCCGTGGCTGCATGAACGGGGGGTGGCGTTGATCGGCGCCGACACACCACAGGACGTTCAGCCGTCGGGGTACGACGACGTGTTGATGCCGGTCCACGCCGTGAGCCTCGTCGCGATGGGCCTGTGGATGCTCGACAACTGCGACCTGGAGGCGTGCGCGACGACGGCTGCCGAGCTTGGCCAGTGGGACTTCCACCTGGCAGTCGCACCGGTCCGCTTCGCCGGCACGTCCGGCAGCCCGGTCAACCCGATCGCCACCTTCTGACCGTCGCGGCGCACTCCCAGCGCCAGCCTCGCAGTGGTAGCCACCGCACCGCGGTACGGGCCCCCGGGTCCGACGCGGTGCGGCATAATGCGATGAGTTATCGAAGTACGTAAATCTATGGCAGGGGTGTCCGCCGTGGTGCGATGCGGTCGGAGCAACCAGGCCGGGCCGGTAGCCGCAGGCCGGCACCGGGTCAGGTTCCGAGAGGGCTACCACCATGACCATGCCACGTTGGCGAGGCGTACCCGCCCGGGTCCGCGCGGTCCTCGCCGCCGCCGTGTCCGTCCTCGTCATGGTGCTGCTCAGCGCCGCCGGTCCGGCCAACGCCGCCGATCCGCCGCACCGGGTGGCCAACCCCTACGTCGGAGCCCAGCTCTACGTCAATCCCGAGTGGGTCGACCGCGCCATCGCGGAGCCCGGCGGCGACGCGGTCGCCGGCCAGCCGACAGCGGTCTGGCTGGACCGGATCGCCAGGATCGAGGGAGACGACGGAAGGATGGGCCTGCGCGAGCACCTGGACGCCGCCGTGGCACAGCACGCCGACCTCGTCCAGTTGACCCTGTACAACCTGCCGGCCCGCGACTGCGGCCGGCGGGCCCCGCAGGGTGAGCTGTCGATCGGGGACCTTGCCCGGTACCGGGCACAGTTCATTGATCCGATTGTCGAGATCCTCGCTGCGCCCGACTACGCCGACCTGCGGATCGTCGTTTTCGTCGAACCGAATTCGCTGCCCGACCTTGTCGTCAACACCGGCAACCGGTACGCGGCCACACCGGCCTGTGACGACGCGCTGGCGCGCGGCACCTACCAGCACGGGGTCGGGTACGCCCTGGCCCGGCTCGGTTCCCTGTCCAACGTCTACTCGTACCTCGACATCAGTCACCACGCCGAAGTCGGCTGGCCGGAGGACTCCGGTCCGCTGACGGCGCTGCTGTCGCAGGCCGCGACCACCGCAGGCAGCACGGTGGCCGACGTCCATGGCTTCGTGGCCAACACCGCCAACTACTCGGTCCTGCACGAGGAGTACTTCCGCGCCGACGATGTCATCAACGGCCAACCGGTGTACCAGTCGAAGTGGGTCGACTGGAACCCGTTCATCGACGAGGTGCCCTACGCGCGACACCTGCGGGGACTGTTGACGGAGGCGGGCTTCTCCCCGGACGCGGGCGTGATCGTCGATACCTCACGCAACGGCTGGGGCGGCCCGAACAGACCCACCGGCCCGGGCCCCTTTGTCGATCTGAACAGTTACGTCGACGGCAGCCGGATCGACCGGCGGGCGGTGACCGGGAACTGGTGCAATCAGAGGGGTGCCGGCCTCGGGCAGCGTCCAGTCGCCACGCCGGAACCAGGCATCGACGCCTACGTCTGGGTCAAGCCGCCCGGCGAGTCCGATGGCACCAGCGGCAGCCCGAACGCCGGCCAGCCGTACGAGCCGTTGTGCGACCCGAACTACCTGCCACCTCGCGGATCCGCGTACGACACCGGTGCGATGCCCGGCGCCCCGCCGCTCGGAGAGTGGTTCCCGGCGCACTTCCGTCAGTTGCTGGCCAATGCCTGGCCGCCCCTGTGACCGTGGTTCCACACTGACACACTGGGACGGCGACACCGACCCGGTTCGGCGCTGCTCAGCTCAGCTCAAGGACGGGCCGGGTCAGGATCTCGTCGGCGTACCCACGCATCCGCAGCCGTCGTCCTCAGGCCGGGTACACCGTGTCCTGAAGGCCGACCGGCACGGTCAGACCGTGCCGGTCGGCGATCTCCTCGGCGAGGCGGCGCGCGGCACCATCGGAGAGGTTGTTCCACTGCGCGAAAGTGAGATCGGCGTACGACACCGCGCAAGGATAGGACCGGACTCCCCGCTCCCGCAGGCGTGATATCGCTGTGGAACGTCACGACCCGAACGCGTAGCCGCCGGGTCGGACCGGGTAGCGGGAAAGGTTGAACGGCGCGGTGTCGATGCAGTACCGCTTGGCGGGTCTGGTCGGATCGCCGCCGGCCTGGAGCGTCTCGATCTGGTCGGCTCGACCCGGACCGCCCTCAATGATCTTGATAGCGAAGACGTGGTTGACCATTGGGCTGCCGCCCTCCGGGACGACAGCGGTTACCAGTGCGGTGTCGCCCACCACGCTGACGCACGTCACCTCGGCCTGTCCCTCGCTCGCCACACTCCCGTCGGGCCTCGCGTGTCGGAAGTGGAACACGCCGTGGCCTGTCCCGTGGCGGTCGACCCAGCCCAGGACGCCGAACCGGATCTGATGATCGACCAACCCGGGCTCGTTGTAGACGAACCCGCCGAGGCCGGCGATCCACGCACCCGGCGTGGCGGGCACCTCGGGTGGGTCCTGGTCGTCGGCCTGCGCCGACACCGGGGCACCGACTACTGTCACGACCCCGGCGAGCAGGGCGACAAGCAACCTGCGGATTTTCATGGTTTCTCCATTCTTCGAACCCTGGCTGCGCGTCGGCCGTGGTTGACGGCCACGGCGATGACGAGCGGCCCCCACGCGAGCAGGGGGGCGTAGTAGCGGAGCACCTCCCATCCGGGGGTCGGGTGCACCGGTTCGTCCTCTCCGATGCCCACCCAGCCGCTCTGCACGAGATGGAACCTGTGGTTCAGGAGGAGGTACACGCAGATGGCGACGAGCAACCAGCCGCCGGTCAATGCGATGCGCACGACCGGACGCGCCGGGATGCAACGGCCTCCGATGCGGGGCACCCAGTGCGGAACTCGCTGTCCCCACCGGTGCACCAGCCCGAGTGTCAACAGGGCCAGTCCCATCGACAACGCGGACAGGAAGACCATGTACCGGTGCGTGGTGCCATCGTCGGCGAACACCAACGACAGTCGCCAGAGCGCGGACGGCAGGACGCAGAGCGGGACGGCGTAGGCGGCCCAGATCGCCCAGGCCGGCGGGGCGGCGGTTTCGACGCGGGCGGAGTCGGTGGGGCTCATGGGTGCTCCGATCCTGGGAGGTCGGTCATGGCGGCGTCGGCCCACCCGTCCCACACGTCGGACCAGCGGGTGTCACCTGTGAGCAGTTCGCCGACGAGCACCGCGATGCTCAGCACGCCGTAGGTGACCAGCGTGAGTGCCACCACGCCGGCCGGGATCACCGCCAGCCGTCGGGGGACCTGTCGACCGTGCAGTCCCGGCACCCAGCGCGGAAACTGCTGCCCCCACCGCCGCACCAGCCCGAGCACGAGCAGGCCGGCGAGCGGCGGGACGAGCGTGATCGCGACACCGGTCGGCGTGGAGAGGTTCTGCTCGATGTCGTTCAGTTCCCGCTCGGAAATGCCGACCGGGACGCCGAGCACCCACAGCGCGTGGGGCACGGCCCAGCCGACCACCGGCAGCGCGACGGCGACGTACGCCCAGCGGCGTGTCCACCGCGGCACCGGCCGGTAGCCGACGGCGACCGGTCCACGCCGGGGCCCGGAGGTGTTCGCGAGCCCGGCGAACAGGACGCCACCGGCCACCAGCGCCAGCCGGGCTCCGAGGTCACGCCAGTCCGAGGGCCGCCCCGCCAGCGCCGCCGGGATCTCGAAAAGCAGGTGCAGGGGGAACGCGACCACCAGGAGCAGCGCGGCCGCAGCCCAGCTGCCGGTGGTCGTCCAGCTGCCGGGCATCCGGACCGTGCACGCGAGCACCACCGCGAGGGCGACGCCGACTCCCACCGCTCCCCACCCTGACCAGAACGGCAACGCCACGACCTGGTCCGCACCGCACCCGCCCGCCGGATCTACCAGATCGGTGCGATCGCAGGCGGTGTACCCCCACCGGCCACCTGCGATCCAGTAGAGCCGCTGAGCCATCGCAGTGACGACGAACACGGCACACGCCAGCGCCCACTGTCTGGTGCGGGTCGGTACTTCAACGACAGCCATGGACCAACGATCGCCGGCTGCGAATCAATTCTCCTCCCCGACGAAAGGGGAGGCGCTCCCTCCGCTGGGGGACGGGCCGGAAGCTGAGCCCGGGTGTGCGCTCTATCGCTCAGCCCGGGCTCGGGTGCGGGCGGTGCCCGGCCGCCCGCCCGCACCCGATCGGTTCGGCCTAGTGGGACGGCGCCGGGGTCGCCCGGTTCAGCGCGGGCGGGCGGACCGGCGACGCCTCCTCCAGGTAGGGCCAGAGCGCGTCACCGCCGTTGTACAGGCTGCGGTCCTGCCTGCGCGCGTCGAACAGCGCCGTGAAGCCGGGGTGGCGTTCTTGGCGAAGAAGTCGTTCGCCAGGGTCGCGATCCGGTACGTCGACGTGAGGAGGACTTCCTCGGTGGCAAACCGGTAGCTGGCGTGCCGCGCGGCTGACACTGTGTCCCGGCCGCGATGATCGCGGCACGATCGTCGTCGCGCCGGTCAGCTGCGTCGGTCGGCCCACAACGGGCTGTCCACGTAGTGGTTGTCGTAGCGGTCCTGGGTTTCGCCGACGTCCTGCCAGGTGGCTTCGCCCTGGTGCACCTTGTCGAGCAGCCGGTAGTAGTCGAACCGGGGCTTGCCGGGGGTGATCACGACGAGGAAGTCGGCGTCCTGGCCGTCGGCGGGGGCGAAGGCGTGTGGGGTGTTCGGCGGGACGAAGAGCGCGTCTCCCTTGTGCAGGGTGTGCAATTCGTCGTCGACGAGCATCTCGAGGGCGCCGTCGAGAATGAAGAACAGCTCACCGGAGTGGGTGTGCAGGTGCGGCGGCGCACCGTCGGTGCCGTGCCTGAGCAGGGTGCGGTTGCTGGTCAGGGTGCCGCCGGTGTGCTCGGGGTCGAGGAGCAGCGTGATCACGCTGGCCGGATCGCTGTCGAGAACCTCGGCCTGGGCTGCGCGTACCAAAGTCATTGTCGGCTCCTTCGTCGTCCGTCGATTCCTGGACACTAGATGTCCAGAATCGGTCGACACCAGCGATCATGTCCTGCGTCACAAATCCTGGACATGTAAAGTCCAGGATCATGAGGATGAGTCAGGGTGTCGAATGGGCCCTCCACACGTGCCTGAACCTGAGCTGGCTGGACGCCCCGGTGCCGACCAGCACCCTCGCCGCCTACTACGAGCTGCCGCCGGCGTACCTGAACAAGCAGCTCCAGGCCCTGGCCCGGGCCGGGATCCTCACGTCGACCTCGGGGCCACGCGGCGGCTTCCAGCTGGCCCGGACCCCGGCGGCGATCTCTCTGCTGGACATCGTGGCCGCGATCGAGGGCCCGGAGGAGCTGTTCCAGTGCGACCAGATCCTCCGCAAGGGCCCGGGCGAACACGCGGGCGTCGACTATCGACAGTCCTGCGCGTTCGCCCAGGCGATGCGGGGCGCCGACCTGGCCTGGCGGCGGGAGTTGGCCGGCAAGACCGTCGCTGACGTCCGGGCCGATGTCGAGCGCGGGCACCCCGAAGCGCCGGCCAACACCCGCGCCAGGATCTCGGAACTGCGCTAGGTAGCGTGTTCCGGCCCGCGGTCAGCGGCCGTGCACCTCCAGCTCCCACAGCGAGTAGCCGTACGCGGGCAGGGCCCGCTGGGTGCCCTGCACGCGCAGATAGCGGCCGGTGGCCGAGATGGCGATGTCGTCCACACCGCCGTCGCCGGTGGCCGTGGTGTGCACCGACGACCAGGTGACGTTGTCCGGGGAGACCTGGATCTGGTACGCCCGCGCGTACGCCGCCTCCCAGGTCAGCCGAACCCGGTCGAGCGTGCGGGGCGCGCCGAGGTCCACCGAGATCCACTGCGGGTCGGCGTACGCGCTGCCCCAGCGGGTGGTCGTGTTGCCGTCCACGGCGTTGGCCGCCGCGTGCGCGCTGCCCGGCTCGACACTGGAAGCGGTGACCGGCTTGCCCCGGGAGAGCAGTGTGCCACCGGCGGCGGTGCCGTAGACGTTGAGGTCCCACAGCGAGTAGCCCCACTGGGTGGCGCGTTGGGTGCCGTACACCCGCAGGTAACGGCCGGTGCCGTTGACAGTGAGGTCGTCGACGCCGCCGTCTCCGGCGGTCGTGGTGTGCACGGGCGACCAGGTGACGTTGTCCGGCGACACCTGCACCTGGTATGCCCGCGCGTGGGCCGTCTCCCAGGCCAGCCGAACCCGGTTGATCGCGTACGGGGCTCCCAGGTCGACGGTGATCCACTGCGGGTCGGCGTACGCGCTGCCCCAGCGGGTGGTCGTGTTGCCGTCCACCGCGTTGGCTGCCGCGTGCGCGCTGCCCGGCTCCACGCTGGACGCCGCCACCGGCCGGCCCTGGGCCAGGTCGGTGGCGGGCGGCTCACTCGGACCGTCGGTCTTGATCCGTACGTTGCGGTAGTTGATGTCCATCCCGGCGCCGTCGTTCTGCAACCCGATGTAGCCGTTGGCGATGGCCCGGCTGCTGACGTAATCGTTGATCTTGACGCCGTTGAGCCAGATCTCGACCCGCTGGCCGTGCACGCCGATCTCGTAGGTGTTCCAGGAGCCGGGCGGGTTGAGCGCCGCCGCGCGGGTGGCCTGGTCGGGTGCCTGGAAGCTGTAGACGCTGCCGGTGGTGCGCGTCGGGTCGCCGTCGGTGGCGTCGATCTGGATCTCGTGACCGGCGGCGACCGGGCCCCACGGGTCGCCCTGCGGATCGGGGAACCCGATGAAGACCCCACCGTTGTCGTCGCCCGGCATCATCCAGTCGACCTTGAGTGAGTAGTTGGCGAAGGTGCGCACCGGGTACCAGAGCAACCCCATGCCACCGTTCGACGTGAGGGTGCCGTCGGCCACAGTGAAGCCGCCCGGCCCCGCCTGCCGCCACTGCCCGAGGCTGGCCTGGCTGCCGTCGAACAGCGGGGTGTAGCCGGGCTCCGGCCGGCAGTCGGCCGCCACCGCCCCGGCCGCCACCTGGATGCCGCCCAGCAGCATCCGGGTGAAGTTGGGGTCGGCGTAGCTCTGCTCGGTGTGGCCGAGGCCGGTGTACCAGGAGCGTCCGCCGCCATAGCTGTGGCACCAGGTGATCGGGTGGTCACCACCCATCGACCCACCGGTGTACGACGACTCGTCGAGGCTGGCCAGCACCTTGACCGCCGAGCGGGGGTTGGTCCGGTAGTTGTACCACTCGTCGGTGCGGGTCCAGGTCGACGGCAGGTGCGCGGTCGAGGCGTTGGAGCGGTCCTCGATCCGCACGGTCGCCTGCTGGGTGGCCGGGTGCGAGGCGAAGTACCCGCCGACCAGCCCGCCGTACCACTGCCAGTCGTACTCGGTGTCGGCGGCGGCGTGCACACCGACGAAACCGCCGCCGGCGGCGACGTACGCCTCGAACGCACCCTGCTGACCGGCGTTGAGCACGTCGCCGGTGGTGCTGAGGAAGACCACCGCCTGGTACTGGGCGAGATTGGCAGTGGTGAAGGTCGCCGCGTCCTCGGTGGCGGTGACGGTGAAGCCGTTGGCCGCGCCGAGCTGCTGGATGGCGGCGATGCCGTTGGGGATGGAGGAGTGGCGGAAGCCGGCGGTCTTGGAGAACACCAGGACCTTGGCCAACGGTGCGGCCTCGGCCGGGCTCGAGGCCACCGTCACCGCCCCGGCGGCGAGCGTGAGTCCGGCGACGACGGCGGCGGCGAGCGTGCTGATGGCGCGTCTGCGCATGCAGGGCTCCTTGTGAGGAAGTGCCCGATGTGCCCGCGTCCGCCGAAACGAGGGCGATGTCGAGACGACGCGGAGCGGTGCCACCAGGCCGGCTTGGCGCCAACCGGATGAACATCGATCCACATCGTTGATATGCAGTTAACATCGGCCCGCCGGTAAGGGTCAATCCCTCGGGATTGTCCGGATCGCCTCAGGAACGGTGCGCCGCCACGTTGATGACGTTGCCGTCCGGGTCGCGGACGAAGAACCGTCGCACGCCCCACGGCTCGGTGGTGAGCGGGTGCACGATCTCATGGCCGAGCCGCTGCGCCTCGGCATAGGCGCCGTCCACGTCGTCCACCTGCACGCTGATGACCGAGTCCTCGGGTGCGGTCGCGTCGCCGGAGACGAGCTGCACGGCCACGTCGGGGTCGGGCGAGGTGTAACGGGCTACCCAACCCAGGTTGAACGCCTCCGTGCTCAAACCGAGAAAGTCGGTGTAGAAGCCCTTGGCGGCGCTGACGTCAGCCACCGGAAGGTTGGGCAGAATGCGGATGACGCGCATGTGGGCCTCCAGCTCACTCGATTGGGACCTGTGATTATCCGCCTGACACCGCACCTGCCGTGGTGAGTCGTGGCGGCGTGATCACCACCGACGACCTGAGCGGTGCCGAGAACTGATCCGACGGGGCCGTCTCCCGGCCCCAGCATCCCCACGTCGAACGAGCGGCCCACGGATCGACACGGGCCCCGGAACATCTTTCCCTTGTCGCGGCGTGGTCAGGGTCGCTCGTCCTCCGGCGGCGCAGTCAGTTCGGCGTGCCGCACTGTGAAGCTGCCGCGAGTCACCGTGGCGAACGCCGCCGGTGCGAGGCACGTACCGATTCGGGCTGGGCCCCACTGGCCTTCCTCGTCCTGGTCCATGCTGGCTGACCAGGTGAAGCCGACCCGGTCGCCGCCGCGCCCGCCGTCCTGCACGCTGAATCCGACCCGCTTACCGACGAGATCATTGGCCATCTGGTCGGCGCGGGTGACGATGCCGGTCAGGGTCGCGTGACCCGGGCTGGTGATCATGCAGTCCACCGACGCTTCCCACCGTACGGTGATGTCGGCTGCGGCCAGCCAGTGTGAGACTCGCACCGTCCCCGCCGCGTCCGCCGGGGTGCCGTTCTCCCCTCTCGGAATCGGGAGCGGGCGGCTGTACGGCGCCGACCGGGCGTCGAAGGTGAACGCTTGCACGTCGCCGTCCTGCCCGTACGGCAGGACGAACTCCGCCGATCCGGTCACCCGCGCCGGTCGATGGTCCGCCGCCCCGGCCGGCGTCGCCGCCGCGACTGCCATCGCCGCTGCGGCCATGCCCCATCCGAGTGTTCTGCGCATCGTCGTCCTCCCAATCTGGCCGCGGCACCGCGGCCCTGCGATGCCTTTACGGTCGACCAACTGGGAGCAGGAGTGATCCCCTTCACGGGGGGAACCACTCCCTCGCGCCTGGGACACCGGACCTCGCTTGCGGGAGAGCGCGCAGGCGCGGGGCCGTCCGGGCGAAACCCGGAATTCCGAAGCTTGATTCAATAGGCGATCGTCAATAGATTGAGGGTGGGCGCCGCCGGGGTCCGGGGGACCGGGCCGTCGGCGGCTGACAGGTCCACCCCGAGCCGGGCATTTCGGTCGTACGCGCGACCGGTCGCTGTGGCGCACCGCCGCGCCGCATCCAGGGCACGTTGTCGCGCCGCGTCCGTCCAGGACGCGCCGCCGTGCCGTCTCCGCTCAGCTCGATGGCAGAAGGACCGTTCATGACGATTTTCCGTGCCCGCCCCGCCGCGACCCTGGTGGTCGCCGCCGCGCTGGCCGCCGCCGCGACCACCACCGGAGCGGCCGTGCTCAGCGGCCCGGCCGCAGCCGCCCAGGGTTGCCGGGTCGACTACACGCCCAACCAGTGGCCCGGCGGATTCACCGCCACCGTCAAGGTCTCCCCGGGGGACGCGGCCGTCTCCAGTTGGACCGTCGCCTGGACGTACGCCGGGGACGAGCGGGTCACCAGTGGCTGGAATGCCACGGTCAGCCAGTCCGGATCGACGGTGACCGCCCGCAACGCGTCGTACAACGGCAGCATCCCGGCGGGCGGCTCCACCGAGTTCGGGTTGCAGGGCACGTACGGCTCCAGTGGTGGTGCGCCGACCGGGTTCAGCCTGAACGGCGTAGCGTGCAACGGCGCCACGCCGCCGCCGACCACCCCGCCGCCGACGACGCCGCCACCCACCACGCCTCCGCCGACGACGCCGCCGCCGACCACCCCGCCGCCCACCACCGAGCCGCCGACTGCGTGTGCTGGCGCGGCGCTCTGCGACGGCTTCGAGGGCCAGACCGGTTCGACGCCCTCCGGTGACTGGGCCGTGGTGAGCCCGGACTGTTCCGGCGCCGGTGCCGCCACCATCGACACGGCGATCACGCACAGCGGCAGTCGGTCGGTCCGGATCAACGGCGCCGCCGGGTACTGCAACCACGTCTTCGTCAGATCCACGAAGAACCTCGGCAGCGTGGGCAACCTCCGGTACGGCCGGATCTGGGTCCGGCACACCACCGCCCAACCCACCGAACACACCACGATGATCGCCATGGCCGACGCCGCCGACGGCAACAAGGACCTGCGGTTGGGTGGCCAGAACGGCGCGTTGCAGTGGAACCGCGCCTCCGACGACGCGACCCTGCCCGAGCAGAGCCCGGCCGGGGTGGCGCAGAGCCTGCCATTGCCCACCAACCGGTGGACCTGCGTCGAGTTCATGGTGGACGGTGTGGCCGGTCAGCTGCGTACCTGGGTGGACGGCACCGCCATCCCCGGGCTGACCGCTGACGGCGCACCCACGCACGACATCGACGGCCAGTGGTACAACCGCACCTGGCGGCCGCAGCTCACCGACCTGAAGCTGGGCTGGGAGAGCTACGGCGGCGGAGCCGACACCCTCTGGTACGACGACGTCGCACTGGGGTCCAGCCGGATCGGCTGCTGACCCGTCGGGGTCGTGGGCGGGGGCCGTCAGCGGTGCCCCCCAGATCCGTGAATGTGCCAAGGGTGTGACCCGGAAGCCGGGTCACACCCTTGGTCGTCATTGTTCTCATTCACGACACGGCGGGCACCCAGTTGCTCACCTCACCCGGGAGGATGTCTGGACACTGTTTGGTCCGCGCGGTGGCAAGGGGCGGGAGCGCATTGCCCACGTCCGCCCTCGACAGCCGTGCGGTCGGGGACCGAGGAGAGGCGACAATGGACCGCACGTTGGCCGACATCCTGGACGCGGCGGCGCAGGGCCGTTTCCCGCCGTCGGACGGCGGGACCACAGTGGTGCCGCAGCCGAGCCGCCGCGACGCCGGAGTCATCGCGTTCACCGGACACTCGGTGGTGTTCACCGACGAAGATCCCCAGTGGGTACGTCGTACGCTGGCCACCGTCGACTGCGACCCCCTGGCTGCCACGATGAATCCGCGGTTCCTGGGTGCGCTGCTCGACCGCACCCGGCGCTCGATGGACACGATCGACCTGCTGACCGTCGCGAGTTGCCTTGACGGGCCGCCTCCGTTGCAACTGACTGAGCTGGCGGACGCGGATCATCCTCGCGAGGTCAGGTCGCGTCGGCGTCGTGACGACATCCGTGTCTGGGCCGCCGAGGGTGGGGTGGTCGTGCTCGGCCGCGGGGTGGCCGGCCGTTGGGAGGCGGCGATCGAGGTCGACGACGAGCGGCGCCACCGCGGCCTGGGGCGGGCGCTGGCGACCGCCGCCCGACATCTGGTGCCCCACGGTCAGCCGGTCTGGGCCCAGCAGGCCGCCGGCAACGCGCGAAGTGTGCGCGCCTTCCAAGCGGCGGGCTTTCGACCGGTGGGTGCCGAAGCGCTTCTTCTCCCGACGTAGGCGCCGCACCGGACGATCCGCACGTACCACTGTGGGCCAAACCGTGATCGGAAGGAGGGTTTCCGAGATCACCCCTGGGGGCATCCCGGCGGATGAAGTCAGCCGCTCGTTTCCCCTGATCGAGGAGAGCACCATGTCGGTCCAGGCATTTCTCTACGTTGTCGCCGTCATCCTGATCGTGCTCGCTGCTCTGCCGCTGCCCACGAGGGGTGTCTCGCTCGCGCTTCTGGGCGCCGCCTGCGCCCTGCTCGCCTACGCCTGGCCGGTGATCACCGACTGATCTTCCGTCAGTCGTCGTCGATGCGGCCGGTGGCCGGCAGCCAGAGCGTGATCGGGCTGCCCGGCCACCGGCCGCGAGTTTGTTCGCTTGCTGAGTCTCTTTCATACGCGTAGGAAGAACACCACCCGTCGATCCGCCGTCCAGCGTCGAAGGAGATGCGTGTGACCACCTCCAGAGGGCTCCGTCTCGCCGTGTCCGTGCTGGTGGCAGCAGGCACCGTCCTGCTCGGCACGGCGGCCCCTGCCGCACCGCCAACGACTCCCGCCCCGGCCGGGCATCCGTCCTGCGACCCGATCGACCCGACCGCCTGCCTGCTGCCGTTTCCGAACGACTACTTCACAGTGCCGGACCGGAGCAGCGCCACCGGCAAGCGGGTGCGGTTCGCCGCCGCCGCGATGCCCGCCAACGTGCAGGGCACCCCGATCGACCCGACGGAGTGGAACCGGCAGGACGGGTTCAGTCCGGGCTCACCGATCCTGGTGCGCGTACCCGGTCTCGACGCCGCGGCGAGCGGGATCGCGCCGGTCACCGACATCGGCCGCTCGCTGGCGCCGAACGCGCCGATCGTGCTGCTCAACACCCGCACCGGTGAGCGCACGCCGTACTGGGCCGAGCTGGACGCGCACGCCGCCGGCCAGCCCGACCGGCAGCTGCTGATCATCCGGCCTGCGGTGGCGCTGACCGAGGGCACCCGCTACGTCGTCGGGTTGCGCGGTCTGCGGGACGGCAACGGGGCGTTGATTCCGGCGCCGAAGGCGTTCACGGCGTACGTGACGAGTGCCGGCCTCAGGCAGCGGGACGCTCGGGGAACGCAACTGAGGCGGATCGTCGCCGAGCTGAGCCGGACCGGCGTCAAGCGGCACAGCCTCTACCTGGCCTGGGACTTCACGGTGGCCAGCCGGCACGGGTTGACCGGGCGGATGCTGGCGGTCCGGGACGACGCGTTCGCCGACCTCGGCCGAGCCGCGCCGTCGGTCACCGTCAACATGGTCACCGACTATTCGCCGGAGCAGGATCCGCTGATCGCCCGGCAGGTGACCGGCACCATCGGCGTACCGTCCTATCTGACCGGCGACGGCGGGCCGGGCTCCCGCCTGCACTACGGGCCGGCCGGCGGCGCCGGGACGCCACCCACACCGAACGCAGTGCCCACGCCGTCCGGCGCGACGGTGGCGGCGGACTTCGTCTGCAACATTCCGCGCAGCGCCTCGGCCGCGCGGCCGGCTCATCTCTCGCTCTACGGCCACGGACTGCTCGGCCGACCGACCGAGATCAACGCCGGCAACGTCAGGACGATGTCGAACACCCACAACTTCACCTTCTGCGCGACCAGTTGGATCGGCATGGCCGCCGCCGACGTTCCCTTCGTGGCCAACGCTTTCACCGACCTCAGCGTCTTTCCCGCGGTGGCGGACCGGTTGCAGCAGAGTCTCCTGAACTTCCTCTTCCTGGGTCGCGCGATGATCCACCCGGCTGGGTTCGCCGCGCATCCGGCGTTTCGGGACGACACCGCCCGGCCGCTGATCAATCGCGTCGGTGGGCTGCACTACGACGGCAACAGCCAGGGCGGCATCAACGGAGGTGCCCTCACCGCCATCGCCCAGGACTGGACCCGGTCGGTGCTCGGCGTACCGGCGATGAACTACTCCACGCTGCTGCAACGCAGCGTGGACTTCGCGCCGTTCCAGACGGTGCTCGACGGCTACTACCCGGACACTGCCGACCAACAGCTGGTCCTCGCGCTGCTGCAGATGTTGTGGGACCGGTCCGAGGCCAACGGGTACGCCCAGCACATGACCGACCGGCCACTCCCGCGCACCCCGGCGCACCAGGTGCTGATGCACGTGGCCTTCGGCGACCAGCAGGTCTCGCCCGCCGCGGCGGAGGTGCAGGCGCGCACCATCGGCGCGCGCCTGCACACTCCCGCTCTCGCCGACGGCTGGGCGCTGGACGTGCGGCCGTACTGGGGCATCACGCCGATCCGCCGCTACCCGTACACCGGCTCGGCGATCGTGATCTGGAACAGCGGCGCGGCGTACGCGCCGCCCCCGACCAACCTCGCCCCGGCCGGACCGGAGCACGGCGACGATCCGCACGAGTTCCCCCGCGCCCAGGCCGGAGCCCAGAAACAGAAGGCGGTCTTCCTGCTCACCGGCAAGGTCGTCGACGTCTGCGGACGGACACCCTGCCCGTGACGCAAGACTCGGGACGAAGCGGGGCGCTGGCCGTGCCAGCGCCCCGCCGGGGAAACGCCGAGCCGGGTCAGCAGCGCACCTCGTGAGCAGGGACCGCCGGCTACGCTGGCGGCTCGACCGCCTCGACGAGCACCTCGAGCACATGCCGGTACGGCTGGCCGGTGGCCCGGCTCATGCCCATCTCGCAGGTGCGGTTGCAGGAGGCGTACGCGTCGTGGTCGCGCTCGTTGATCTCGGCGGCCTGCGCCGCGGTGGCGCTGGCGGTGACCTCGGGGTGCAGCAGCCCCCGGTCACCGGCGAAGGCGCAGCACCCCCAACTGTCCGGCACGGTGACGGTGTCGGCGACCGCCCCGGCCACCGCGCGCAGGTCGTCGATGCCGCCCAGGTGCACTGTGGAGCAGGTGGGGTGCAGGGCCAGCGAGCCCAGTCGCCGGGGCTGCGGCAGCGCCGGCAGGAGGTGCTCGGCGGTGAAGGTCACGCTGTCGACGAAGCGCAGCGCGCCGTACCGCGCCTGGTGCTCCTCGGCCAGCGCGGCGGTCAGCTGTGTCAGCCCGTGCGTGCACGATGACGCGTCGCACACGACGGGCAGCCGGCCCTCGTCGCTGGCCGCCCAGAGCGCGGCCAGCGTCCGCTCGGCCATCTCACGGTGACCGGCGGGGTAACCCTTGGACTGCCACGGGGTTCCGCAGCACAGACCCGCCGTGCCGGTCGGTACGACGAGCGGCACCCCGGCCAGTTCGCAGAGGCGCAGGAACGCCGCCGCCGAACCGCCGGACGAGCCGTCCTCGGGTGCGAAGAGGCTGCCGACGCAGGCCGCGAAGAACACCGCCTGGGCGTCCGGCGTGCTGCGCGGGGTGGGGCGGGGCGCGCCGGCGCGCGGCATGTCCTCGCTCCACATTGGCACGAGTTCGGTGGC